>NZ_CP035282.1:1836000-2448000 GCF_004103715.1 Acidilutibacter cellobiosedens
AGTGTAAATGAATTTATATATACAAGTCAAGTTTCTTCTTTTGAATATGTGGGAGGAAAATATTTGGCAGATGTACTGATATCTTTCTTTATAGTGTTATTGGCGGCAGGCCATGCTACCTTTATGTTTTACGAATTTTCAAAATTAAACGGAGATCCCATATCCTACGGGGCATTTTTCAAATATACGGCTTTGTGGATTTTACCTACTATTATGTTTGTGTCATCCTTAAGCTATGTATCTCAGCTTATCTTTGACAATGGTATTATACCTATAATAATACAGTTTATACTTTGGATATATAGTATAAACATGGACAACAAATTCAATAAATATATAATCAGATTTAACAGGATAGTCCCTTATTCTGAGTTTAAAACCTTTGAAAACAGTATATTTATAAACCGAATTTTCTTTACACTATTGTCAATACTTTTGTTTTTTATAGCAGTAAAGCTGTGGGATAAAAAAAGAGTTGACAATTTCAGTAGATGATTATAGAATAGTATTAAATAATAGAATGAATATGTAGGAGGTTCATTATATGAGACTCAGCAATTCCGAGCTAAATGTTATGGAAGTAATCTGGAATGAAAAGTATATAAACGAAAGAAATGAAATACAGGCCCTGGAAGTAGCAAAGGTATTGGAAAAAGAATTAGGGTGGAAAAGAAATACTACTTATACTGTTTTAAAGAAGCTGATCGATAAAGGGGCTATAGAAAGGTATTATCCAAACTATACCATTAAACCATTGGTATCTAAAGAAGAAATTGCAATAACTGAAACAGAGAGATTAATTGACGGCATATTTAAAGGTTCTGCAATAAATTATCTATCAACATTTTTGAGCACAAAAAAATTATCTTCGAAGGATATAGAAGAGATTAAAAAGATGTTTGACAAATTGGATAAAGCTTAAAACGGTTTGGAAGTGAAATTATGTATATTATCGAAAGAGGTCTTATAGCGGGGATATTCATTGCTGTTATTGTATTATTAAGAAAATTCTTAATTTATAGAGCGCCTAAATATACTGTTATGGTTCTATGGGTAATCATTATTCTCCGATTGATAACGCCGTTTTATATTCAACCGGACTTTAAAATTCCAGAGAAGGATTTTTTAAAAAACAGTACTGGGTCCATTTTGCCCAGATTGAATTTATACATATATAATTTCGAAGATAATTTCAACTTTAGGTTTCCGAGATTATATCAATATATAACCATATTGATTATAGGCATTTATGTAATTCTTCATATACATTGGCAAATAAAAAGATTAAGGCGATCAACGAAAGTTGACTACAGTGAAGAAATTAAATATTGGATGGGAAGCGATCTTTCAAAAAGGAAGATAGTGATACTAAAAAATGATGATATTAGGACTCCAATTACTTATGGGGTTTTCAAACCAAAAATAATATTTCCGGAAAACGTTTTAAATAATGACAATATAAACTTAAAATACATTTTGGAACATGAGTTTATACATATAAAGAGATTTGATCAAATTTGGAAAATAGTTATAAATATAATAATATGCATATACTGGTTTAACCCTCTGATTTGGGTTATGTATAAGTATATCAACAGAGACTTGGAAATTACATGTGATAAGGAAATTTTGGACAAGTTGGGATATAAAATAAAAAAAGAATATATTGAAACGATATTATTTCTATCCCAAAAAGAGAATGATTTTAAAGATTTTGCATCGGGTTTTGGTATTCATCCGACGAGGGAAAGAGTAAAGGCTATCGTGGAATATAAAAAGTCAAGAGTTTTATCACGGATCATAAGTGTAATAACGGTATTATTCTTCATGCTTTCTTTTGTTAAATCAGAAGGATACGGAAAAATTCCGAAAACCATAGAAAACTATACCGAAAAGGATGATGGTGATTTAATACAGCATAGTATGTCTGAACACGATATTTTGGATTCCTATGACAATGAAAGCTATTCCTTTAAAATGAATTCCCTCACGACCGGAGACTATAATCAATTCAGAACCGAGATACACAGCACCTCATCGCCAGGAGATAAGAAGGAGTACAAGCTCGTTATTACAGAAGGAGGAGAGGAAATATACAGCAAAATATATCGGAACGACATCAATATAACTACCATAAACGCAAAGCATGGAAAGAAATATAAAATTACGATATTAAATATGGCAGATACGATATTCACTTATGATATAGAGATAACAAGGAAAAGAAAATAAAAAGAGCTTTTTATTTAATGCCATATGCTGAGTACATCAAAGGGTAATAGAGACTTAAGATAACAATAGAAAGAATAATAAAAGGGGAGTAATATGATGAAAAAATATATATCTGTTTTTTTAGTTGTGTTGTTAATGTTTGCAATATTTGTTCCAGTATTTGCAGACACAGATGATAGTCAAATAGAAGGTCAAGAAGAAATCATGTCACCAATATGTCCTGAATGTGGAAGAGGGAGTTTTCTAAAATATGATACAGTTGAAAGAGGTCAAGAAACAGAAACTGAAGATTGCTATTATGAAGGTTGTATAGTGACCAAAACATATCAACTATATGAAGATTATTACAGATGTACGTATTGTGGACATACTGATAGTGCTGAGCGAAGAACACTGATTTCTACAAGGCATTCAATAAATCATTAATAAATTTAACCTTATCATATTTAATTAATTAAAATATCAGCATATGGCATTTTTTTATATTATACCTAAAGATAAAGGAGGAGAAAAAATGAATAGAAAAAATATCAAAAAAGTCATATTTTTGTTAATCATACTTCTTTTACTGACAGGCTGTGCTAAAGAAACATTAAAGCCTGATTTTTCAACGGTAAAAAGTACTTTATATGCATTGGAAGACATCGAATACAGGGGAATTAATACAAAGGGAAACTATGAATTTACGGATAATCTAAAAAAATATTTAAAAAACCTGGAAAGCGATAATCTGAAGATGTATACTCAGGAATTTACGGTGAAAATGGGGGAGAATCCAAAACTCATCATATCCGACGAGGACAGCGGTATTTCTTTTGATATGGATAATGCCAAATTTACCTCCTTAAATACAGAAAAGATGAAAATACATAATGCTGTGGTTACTGATGATTTAAATGAGATTAAAAATAACAAGGAAGAAGACTATATATATTTAATAAGGGATATTAAAAATTTAGGCAAAAGCCAGTATTATGCCAATATCGTTGCAACTATCGCTTTAAGCAAAGCTGAAAATGATGATATCTTTCCTATGGTAGAAGACGGGATTCCCGGACTTCTTGTAGATGAACAAACTTTAAAAAAAGCAGAAAAATTCAACAATAAGAGTGCAGAAATATCATTAGAAGCGGATATAAAGGATGTCAAATTGGAAAATGTCTATATGATATATGGGAAAAATGAAAATAAGGATGCCTTGGTATTGAGTGCTCATTTTGATTCAATAGGGAAGAGTGAAGTAAAATATTCTAAGGGGATACTCGACAACGGAAGCGGAGTAGCCGTGGTATTGGACAGCCTCCGCAGGACAATCAATGAAAAGCTGAATACGGATAAGGATATAGTCTTTGCATTTTTTAATGCCGAGGAAGGACGGCTTTTGGGAAGTAAAGAATTCAGTACCTTGATGGATCAAAAATATAGTAATGTAATAGATATAAATTTCGACTGTCTCGGAGAAAAGGGAACCGATACTATATACTACGGGATGTCCGACAGCATATCCGAAGATTTGGTAAAGAAAAATGTAGAAGAGGTTTTTTCGGATAAATACCCTGTTGAAAAATATGATTATTATCCGTCGGACCATAGAAATTTTGCAAACTATATTTACATATATAATATGAAATATCCGGACTCCGTTATTATTCATACATCAAAAGATAATATAGATATTATGGACATAAATAAATTGGAGGATATTTCAAAAAAATGCTTTGATTTTGTCAGACAGATATCTCAAGTCAAGACGAACGAATTGATGACGAAAAATGTCCAAACATCGGTTCATAAAGAAGTTACATATATGAATTCATTAAATTTTGGAGAATATGTTTTTTATGAATACAAAGATGAACATACGGATAAGATTGATTTTTACATTCAGGATAAGTATAAAATGACTGTAAACAGCTTATCTGATATAGATGAAAATTCCTTGAGAAATATGGAGGTTGAGGATGGAAGTTATAGCCTATATATAGATTTTGACTTACCGGAGATACCTTATGATGGAAAAAAGTTAGACAAAGTAGAAAATTATTTTGACGAAACTCCGAGCTTTAAAGAGCTATACAATAAGTTTCCTATAAAAAGAGTTTCCATTTTATGTTATAAAAATAATGACCTTGACCAGCACCAATACGGTTTTTACTTCCAGAAGTATGATTCCGAGACTAAAAAGGCCATAGGGGACTATTATGACAAGAACTTTGAAAGTATGGATAATTTAGTTAAAAAGAAAAATGAAGAAAGAAATATATATATAGGGAATGAACAAAACGGAAACAGGTATATAAAAAGTATAAGAACTACTTTTTCAGAAGGAGAATACTACTATGTATGTACATTTGATTTGTTTGATGATGAACTGTCCAAGTTATCCGATGAAGAACTGATGAAATTAAATTCAAAATATATAAATGATGTATATAAGATGGTGAATAAGTTAAAATGATTAAAAGAGAAAAAATGGTAAGAAAAAATATAAAAAAAATAATATTATTGTCAGCCGCCCTTCTTTTATTAATGGGGTGTGCCAAAGAAACATTAAAGCCTGATTTTTCAACGGTAAAAAGTACTTTATATGCGTTAGAAGATATCGAATACAGGGGAATTAATGCAAAGGGAAACTATGAATTTACGGATAATCTGAAAAAATATTTGAGAAGCCTGGAAAGCGATAATCTGAAGATGTATACCCAGGAATTTACGGTGAAGATGGGGGAAAATCCGAAACTCATCATATCCGACGAGGACAGCGGTATTTCTTTTGATATGGATAATGCCAAATTTACCTCTTTAAATACAGAAAAGATGAAAATACATAATGCTGTGGTTACTGATGATTTAAATGAGATTAAAAATAACAAGGAAGAAGACTATATATATTTAATAAGTGATATTAAAAATTTAGGCAAAAGCCAGTATTATGCCAATATCGTTGCAACTATCGTTTTAGGTGGGGCTGAAAATGACGGTATACCTCCTTTAGTAAAGGAAGATGCTATGAGACTGCGTGTAGATGAACAAAGTTTTAAAAAAGCAGAAAAATTCAGCAATAAGAGTGTCGAGATATCATTAGAAGCGGATATAAAGGATGTCAAATTGGAAAATGTTTATATGATATATGGGAAAAATGAAAATAAGGATGCCTTGGTATTGAGTGCTCATTTTGATTCAATAGGAAAGAGTGAAGGAAAGTATTCAAAAGGTATACTCGACAACGGAAGCGGAGTAGCCGTTGTATTGGACAGCCTCCATAGGACAATCGATGAAAAGATAAATACGGATAAGGATATAGTCTTTGCGTTCCTTAATGCTGAAGAAGAAGGACTTTCGGGAAGCAAAGAATTCAGTACCTTGATGAATTTAAAATACAATAATGTAATAGATATAAATTTCGATTGTATTGGAGAAAAGGGGACTGATACCGTATACTACGGAATGTCGAACAGCATATCAGAGGATTTAATAAAGAAGAATATGAATAATATCTTTGGGGATAAGTATTCCCTTAAAGAAGACAATCAGTATCTTTCAGACCATGTTAATTTTACAAATTATATTTATATATATAATATGGACTATGAGAAAACATTATATCCCAATACATCAAAGGATAATGCAGATGCCGTAGATATGGACAAATTGGAGGATATCTCGAATATGTCCTTTGATTTTATCAAGCAAATTGCTCGGACCAAAACAGATAAATTGTTGAATGGAAACGTACAAACATCGGTGAATAAGATGACTACATATATGAATTCTTTGGATTTCGGAGAATATGTTTTTTATGAGCTCAGTAACGAACACCCGGAACAAATTAATTTTTATGTTCAGAATCAATACAGGACGACTGTAAGCAGCTTGTCCGATTTGGATGAAAGTTTTTGCGGAAGTATGGAAATTGAGGATGGAACTTATAACTTAAATATGGACTTCGATCTTCCCGGAAAGCCTTACAGAGGAGAAACGTTGGATAAAGCAATAAACTATTTCAGAAGAAAACCAACCTTTAAAGAACTGTACGATAAATTTCCCATAGGAGGCTTTGGTATTCTATGCTATAAAAATAATGATCCTTCTGACATTCAGTATAGTTTTTATATCAATAAGTATGATTCCGAGACTAAAAAGGCCATAGGAGATTATTATGAAAAGGATTTTGAGAACATGACCAATTTGGTGAAAAAAAAGGACGGAGAAAGAAATATCTATATAGGGGAGGAACAAAACGGAAATGAGAATATAAAGGTTATAAATACCACTTTTTCAAAGGGAGAATACTACTATGTATGTAAACTCAGGCTGTTTGACAGTGAACTGTCTAAATTGTCTGATGATGAACTGATAAACTTAAATTCAAGATATGTAGACGATGCATGTAGAGTTACAGACAGAACCGTTTTAGTAGATTGGTATACGGAGACCGAAGATTGTTATTATGTGGGCTGCATAATAAGTAAAGTATATTATAAGTATGAAGATCGCTACAGAAATTCGGATTCCGAAAATGATGTTAATATTCGAGTAGAATTAGTCAATACCATGCACTCTATAAAGCATTAAAAAATTCATATTTGATTTTCCCTTAATATAAGTAGAAATAATAATCAGGATACTATCGTGTATATAGTATCCTGATTTGATTATTGTACTGCAAGCTTTAAGAATTCTCTGGTTCGTTTTTTTACCGGATTGCTAAAGATCTGTTCTGAACTTCCTTCTTCTTCAATGATACCTTTATCCATAAAGACTACCCGATCCGAAACATCCTTTGCAAATTTCATTTCATGAGTTACTATAATCATCGTAAGTCCGGTCTGAGCAAGTTTTTTTATAATTTTCAGAACTTCTTCCACCATTTCTGGGTCAAGAGCTGATGTGGGTTCATCAAACAGCATAATATCCGGTTCCATAGAGAGAGCTCTTGCAATAGCTACTCTCTGTTTTTGACCTCCGGATAATTGCTTTGGCCTTGCATTAATATATTTATCCATTTCAACTGTTTTCAGATATTTCATAGCTGTTTTTTTAGCTTCTTCCTTTGAACGCTTCAACACTTTTATTTGTCCTAAGGTACAATTATCTAATATGTTGTAATTATTAAATAAATTGAACTGCTGAAAAACCATGCCTAAATTTGTTCTGTATCCGTATATGTCATGAATGTCATCTAAAATATTTCTGCCCTTATATATGATTTTTCCTCCGTTCGGTTTTTCCAAAAGATTGACACAGCGAAGGAGCGTTGATTTACCTGATCCGGAAGAACCTATGATACAAATTACTTCTCCTTCATTTACGGAAAAATTAATATCTTTTAGTATTTCGTGGGTTCCGAATGATTTGTTTAAATGCTGAATATCAATAATTTTCTTCATATAGTCCTCATCCCTTCTAAATTACTTAAAAATTTTTAGAAATTCCTGTTTACATTTGCGGTATATATAGAATAGTTTTCGGGACCATCCAATTTCTTTTCAACAAAATATAAGATTCGTGTTACTGTAAAGGTCATTATAAAATAAAGGATACATGCAACGAAAAATGATTCGAAGTATCTGAAGTTATTGCCTGAAATTGATTTCGTCTGAAAATATAATTCCGATACGGAAATCACATTGAGTACGGACGTATCCTTTATATTTATTACAAATTCGTTACCGATTGACGGCAAAATATTTCGTATTCCCTGGGGCAATACTATATTCCACATGGTTTGAATATGATTCATTCCTATAGAACGGGCTGCATCAGACTGACCTTCATCAACAGAAACGATGCCTCCGCGGATAATTTCCGCCATGTATGCTCCGGTGTTAACGGAAACAATAATAATTGCTGCATACAACTTATTAATATCTATATCAAAGGCCAAAGCAGAACCGTAATATATAACCATTGCCTGTACGATCATGGGTGTTCCCCTGAATAACTCTACGTACATAAAAAGAACAGCATCAATAATTTTAAGAAAAACTTTCTTTATTCCTCTTTCAGGAAGCGGAATGGTACGAATAATTCCTACCAATAAGCCTATTATGAAACCTATAACAGTACCTATTGTGGAAATAAAAAGAGTCATTCCTGCTCCGCGAAGGAACATAGGCCAGTTTTCCGAGACAATCCTTATTATCCATTCTAAACTCATTTTTTTTCACCTCTTAATTGGCTATAGGTTGATTTTTGATAGCATTATCCATTAGAGTTTTTTGTTCTTTTTCCGAAATTTTTGATAATATTTTATTGATTTTTTCAGTCAGGTCACTATTTTTTGCAATTCCTACAGCTATGGCAGTATCATCATCAGATGTAGTAAAGCCGTCTTTTAATTCTACCATTTTGAAATCCTTGTCGGCAGTTTCCGCACTGATTCCTTCGGGACGTTCCGATACATATCCATCTATTATTCCCGATTTAAGAGCAACTCTCATTGCTGAAAAGTTATCCATAGCAGGCTGCTTTTTTACACCCTTAATCTGATCGATTACTGTATAGTGAAATGTGTTTAACTGGGCCGTTATTTTTGCTCCTTTAAAATCATTTAAGGAATCTGCTTTTTCATAAGCTCCGTCTTTTTTTACAACCATGACCAAATCCGATTTATAGTAGTTATCTGAAAAATCTATGGTTTCTTTTCGCTTAGCGGTAGGGGACATACCTGCTATTATTGCATCAATTTTTCCTGAAGTTAGTGCCGGCACAAGGCCGTCCCATTCAATTTTAACAATAACTAATTTTTTTCCTAAACCTTCAGCAATTCTTTTAGCTATTTCAACATCATATCCGCCTGCATATTCTTTACTTCCATCAATTTTTACAGCACCATTGGAGCTGTCCATTTGAGTCCAATTGAATGGAGGATATAAAGCTTCAAGGCCTACTCTAAAAGGTTCAGTTTTCTCAGAAGCATTGCTTGTCCCGCATCCTGTTAAAAGTACAAGTGTCATCATGCAAACTAATGTTAATAATAATATCTTTTTCTTCATGTCTATCCATCTCCTCTTTATATTGAATACAGTTGTAATATATAGTACTATCTGATTTTTAGGGAATTTTGCCAAATAAAAAAAGACATAAGGTGAACTTAAGTCTTTTATATATTATTTAACCTTAAATCCCTCTCTTTTCCCCTAATGAGATAGCACAACTCAATAAACTTGGGATATGTGTTTATTGAGACAGTCCTGCAATTCTTAACTGCAGGCCCAGCAAATAATACTGAGAAATATTATAAACTTCGGCGATATCTCCTTCTCCTTAGCATCAATGCTTTCTCGAACTCCGCTAAAGACTGTTAGAATATCGCGCCTCTACCTCACTTGAAAAAGTGAGGTTTTATTAAATTGTATTATTTTATAGTTTACAACAATAAAGGATATATGTCAAGCTATTCAGTTTATTTTTTTGACGAAATTCCTTATATTTTATACAAAGTAGGGAAGAGTATGGGATATTAAAATATTTTAGCTTATGTGATAGTATAAAAGAAAGAGAAATGGTAACGAATATAAAATGTAGTTTGTAAAACTTTAAAATTTTAATATTAATTAAAGAAGGTGAAAATATGAATGACAAAGAATATTCCAAACCGGATAGAGAGACTCTAAAGAAAAAACTTACTCCTATTCAGTATGAAGTAACTCAACAAAACATGACGGAAAGACCGTTTCAAAATGAATATTGGGACCATAATGAAGAGGGAATATATGTTGACATAGTTTCCGGAGAACCTTTATTTACTTCCAAGGATAAATTTGATTCGGGATGCGGTTGGCCGAGCTTTTCAAAGCCTATAAAAGATGAAAATATTATAGAAAAATCAGATAAAAGCCATGGCATGATAAGAACAGAAGTGAAAAGTAAATATGGCAATTCTCATCTGGGCCATGTTTTTAACGACGGACCCAAGGAAATGGGGGGATTAAGATACTGTATAAACAGTGCTTCCCTGAAATTTATAAAAAAAGAGGACTTAGAAAAAGAAGGATATGGAGAATATCTGAAATTCTTTCAAATTGATGTTGACAAATAGTAAGATAAACATGTTTTCAAATTTTCAAAGAGGAAAGAAATAACTTTTATCCTCTTTGAAGATTTCTTAGATAAAACCAAGTTTTTGTGAAATTTCTCTTGTGTATTGAACCAAACTTAAGCCTATTTCCCTACATAGATCTTCATTCATCCTGGATGTAGGACCTGAAATACTGATTGCTGCAAAAGGCATATTATTATGGTTTAGTATTGGTGCTGCGATACAGTGTAATCCAATTTCAAGTTCTTCAAAATCCTCCGCATATCCTTTCTTTTTTATGTTTTCCAAAGATTCAATCAATGTTTTTTTATCACATATTGTGTTGCTTGTGAATTTGGTTAATTCCATCCTGCTAATTTTATCTTTTAATATTTCAGAAGAAAGATTAGCAAGTATAGCTTTTCCTACTGCTGTACAATGAAGAGGTTGCCTTCCTCCCACTAAAGTACTGATAGCAATGGAAAGAGGACTTTCTACTTTTTCCAGATATATTACCGATAAATCATGTAATATAACTAAATTAGCTGTTTCATGATACATATTAACTAATCGTTCTAAATAAGGGACAACTATATGTCTTAGAGACGAATTCACTTTGGTACCTAATCGAAATAGCTTAAGACCCAATTTATATTTTCCTGAATTATCATTTTTTTCAAGAATACCATTTGCATATAGTGTAGAAATTAAACCAAAGGTAGTACTTTTATGAAGCCCTACCAATTTGCTAATCTCCGTAACTCCTAATTCTTCATTATTTTCAAAGCAATTTAATATTTTTATTGCTCTGTCTACCGATTGTATAATTTTTTCATTATCCAATTGAATACCCCCTAACAATATTAGTGTTATATTATAGAACTATATATTATAATATAACACAAAACACTATCATTATAACATATAAAATAACAAAAAAACAACCTTATTTAAATAATAAATCATCTATTGCTTTTTATTGAATCTTTTTGTATTGTAGTATAATAAGGGTTAGAGTCAAGGAGGTAACTGATAAAATGGACTGGAATATTAGAAAATTTGAAGATTTAAATAATAAGGAATTATATGATATTTTGAGATTAAGAAATCAAGTGTTTATTGTGGAACAGAATTGTCCTTATGAGGATTGCGATAATAGAGATAAAGATGCCTATCATTTATTTTTAGAGAATAATGAAGAAATAATCGCATATTTGAGAATATTAAAAAGGGGAGTTTCATATGAAGAAGTTTCTATCGGGAGAGTTGTTGTGGATAAAAAATATCGTAGAAAAGATATAGCCAGAAATATGATGGTAAAGGCAATAGATTTTATTGAAAGAAGTTTAAAAGAAAGAGAAATTAGAATTTCAGCTCAAGCATATCTTGTAAATTTCTATAAAAGTTTTGGATTTAAAGAAGTTTCTGAACCATACTTGGAAGATAACATACCTCATATTGAAATGTTTTATAGTAGGGTAATATAAAGTAATATAACAATATTGAAAAACGATTATTAGTTTACATAATATTATTATGTAAACTAATAATCGTCTTCCTAAGCAAAAATAAATTCTTAGAAAATTTTTCTGGGAATTTATTTTTGTTTGGAGATAGATTTTATAATTTTATTACGAAATAATAGGTGAAGGAACTAAAAGATGACTACATGTAGGATTTAATTTTAGTTAGAGAAGGTGAAATTTTTGAAAATAACCGAAGAAAATTTTATACAGGAGATGAAATCAGGGAATGAAAAATCCTTAGATTATGTAATAGATAATTATGCTTGGATAATAAAAACTGTTCTTAAGAATCATCTTCATTATATTCCAAATTATTATGAGGATTGTATGAATGATTGCTTACTTGCAATTTGGGAGAATATTGATTCATATAGTCCCGAGATATCTGCTTTTAAAAATTGGGTTGGTGGAATTGCTAAATATAAAGCTATAGATTATAAAAGAAAGTATCTGAAAGAAATGAAGAACAAAAATATTGAAGATGAAATAATTCCCGTAGAAGATAAATCTTTAGAAAAAATCATTTCTAAAGAAATAAGTGAAGAGACAGAGGAAATGCTGAATCTATTGTCTCCTGAAGATAAAAATATTTTTAAAAAACTATATATTGAAGAATTTAATATGGACGAGGTAAGCGATAAAACAGGGCTTACTAAATCAGTAATATATAATAGGATTTCCCGCGGAAGAAACAAAATCAAGAATTTGTTTAATTTAAAAGGAGGTAAGGATAGTGAAAAAGTCTAAAAACATGTATGAACTGATAAATAACATGGAGTTCAACTTAGAAGGCTATGAAATACAAGAATTAAGTGATATAGAGAAGCAAAACTTAAAAAATAATTTTAAGAAGAAAAAGCTTAATTTTAAAAAGATTGTTACTGTTGCGGCAGCTTTAGTTTTAACTGTAGGAATTTTTAGTCAAACGGAAACCGGTAAATATGTATATGCCGCTTTTGAGTCAAAGGTTTCAAAAATATCATATTCTATCGGAAAATCTCTTGGCATTGAAAGAAATATTGAGCCTTATTCAAATGTAGTCGGACAAGTGAGAGAAGATAATGGAGTTGAAGTAAAATTAGGGGAAGTGATTATAGATAAAGATGAATTAATCTTTTCTACCATAGTAAATGCAAATAAGCCCGTAGAATTTGCTCGTTTTGATACTGAAATTTTTATAAACGGAGAAAAACTTACAAATTATAGTATGTCAGGAACCGGAGGAGCAATAGACGATTCTCAAGAAACAATTTTTATGGTTGATTCTGTTGATGTAAAAGGTATCGAATTAAATAAAGATGTAGATATAAATATTATATTAAGAAATATGAATTATTTTGACGGGAAAGATGAAAAAAAGATAAGCGGAAAATGGGAATTTGAATTTACTGCAAATGGCGACGAACTTGCAGCTGATACTTATACATTGCCAATGAACTATTCATTTAATATAGACAATTTAAATTATAATTTGGAGGAATTCAGATATAATCCGGTAAATCAAAAGATAATCGGAAAAATTAGAGGAGAGTCCGACAAAGATTATGAATTGGATCTGAGAGGTCAGGACAATTTAGGAAATAAGGTGGTTTTTTCATTGAGAAGGATGAGTGATAAAAATTTTATACTTGCTTATGAAAATATTTACGGAGATTTATCCGATAAAGCTGCATCTGTTACTTTAACTCCTTATGCCCGGGAATTTCCTAAAAAGAGCGGTAAGGTAAGCGGAGAATTTAAAAAAGTAGGAGAGAGCTTTACCATTAATTTAAAGTCTAAAACGAAATAAAGAATGTGATTTTGTAGGAGCGTTAATTATATATTTAAATATATTAAAAAAACCCTTTTAAGGTAAATTGGATTTTCCTCTGGGCTATAAAGAATCCTCGATAGGTTTACATAATAAAATTATGAAAACTTATTGAGGATTTTTTAACTGAAGAATAAAGATAAAAAAGATTTTATATCATTGGCAAAGTAAATTCCGTGGATATTAAAAATTACAGTATAATAAATTACTAAATAAAGTAAACAGCAGGATAATTATTATGGTTATTAGACAAAATTATAAAACTTATAGAATAAAACTAAAATAATTTATGCTAATAAAAATATTTTTATATTCTAAAGAAGGATTTTTCAATTCTTTATCGAATATATAACATTAGTCACAAAATGTTTATTTTGTGACTAAGATTTAAACTTTTTTCGAAAGGGAATGATATGATATGGAAAACATGCCGGCTATACTAAGAGATTACTTGGATTATATGGAGACAATTAAGGGAAAATCTCCAAACACGGTAAAGGAATATTACTTTGATCTGAGAACTATGCTTAGATTTATGAAAAAAAGATTTAAATTAGTGGATAAAAATATTTCTTACGACAATATAAATATTGATGATGTTGATATCCAATTGATAAAAAGAATTCGTCTTCAGGACCTCCACGGATATATTTCTTATATAGATAAACAGAGAAACAACGGCAATTATGCAAAATCAAGAAAAGTAGCAAGCATCCGTTCTTTTTTCCATTATCTTTTTAGCATAATTGAAGTTATAGAAGAAAATCCCGCTGAAAATTTAGAATTTCCCAAGAAGGATAACCGCCAACCCGTTTATTTAACTTTAGAAGAAGCAGAAAATCTTTTGGATGTTGTACAAAAAAATCCAAATGAAATATATAGGAAAAGAGATTATGCAATTATTACCCTATTTCTTAACTGCGGTCTCAGACTATCCGAACTTGTAAGTATAGACATGGATAAGATTAGAAATGATACCTTATCAGTAATAGGAAAAGGAAATAAAGAAAGGACTATTTACTTAAATGAATCATGTATAGAAGCTATTAGCAGATACATTGATGTCCGCCCTTATTCTGATAAGGAAAAGGAAGCTTTATTCTTGAGCAAAAGAAGGCAGCGAATCAGCAATAGAGCTGTTCAGCATATGGTTGATAAATATTTAAAAGATGCGGGTTTAGATACATCTGTTTATTCTACCCATAAATTGAGACATACGGCAGCTACATTGATGTATAAATACGGCGATGTTGATATCAGAGCTTTACAGGAAATTTTAGGCCATGAAAGCGTAGCTACTACTCAAATATATACCCATATAGATGACGAAAGATTGAGACAAGCTGTAAAAAGTAATCCTCTCTCTAAAATCAAGACAAAGGATTAATCTTATAGAACTTATGTTTGAATTTTGTAATTTTGTATGTTATAATTCTTGTAATAAATTTTTTATAGGAGTGTTCTATATGTATGAAGATCTAAATGCGAAACAATCTGAAATTTTAAATTTTATTAAAGATGAAGTAAATCAGAAAGGATACCCCCCTTCTGTCAGAGAGATATGCCGTGCTGTAAAACTAAGTTCTACTTCTTCCGTTCATGCTCATTTAGAAAAACTTCAAAAAAAGGGTTACATAAAAAAAGACCCTTCTAAACCGAGGGCCATAGAAATACTTTACGGTGATTATACCAATTCCAGTAGAAAAACTGTTCAAGTCCCCATTATAGGAAAGGTTACTGCCGGTCAGCCTATTCTTGCGGTACAAAATTTTGATGGCATGTTTCCCCTGCCTAAAAATTTTGTGGCAGATAATGATGTCTTTATGTTGAAAGTCTATGGAGAAAGTATGATCGATGCGGGAATATACGACGGAGATTATGTAATAGTAAGGCAACAGACTACTGCCGAAAACGGTGATATAATCGTAGCACTTATTGACGAAGAAAGTGCTACCGTTAAAAGATTTTTTAAGGAAAAAGACCATATACGGCTTCAACCTGAAAATCCTACAATGGATCCTATAATCGTTAAAAATGTAATAGTATTGGGAAAAGTCATAGGATTGTTTAGAAAAATGTAATTCTTTACATAGCATTTTTGGCAGCTTCAATCATCTTGGAGCAGCATTTTTTTACTGTATAATTTTCTAAAAACAATCCTGACGTTCCACCTGTTAAAATATCAGCCCCTGCCTTTACAATTATTGGAATTGTACTTACATTAACATTTCCATCTGCTTGAATTCTTGTCTTTAAATCTGCATCATTTAACATTTTTCTCATCTGACGAATATGTTTAACTGCTGTAGTTTGCATTTTTTGTCCCGAAAATCCCGGATTAACTGTAAGCTTTAATATCCACGGGACTTCCTTTGCCAATGATATAAAATCCTCTCCCGGCGGAGTTGTTGATTTATAGGCAAGTATTGGTTCTGCTCCGTAATGGCGGATCATACCAAATATTTTATTGAAATTTTTCACAGCCTCATAATGAACTGCTATATAATCCGCCCCATTTTTAGCGTAATTCTCTATAAATTTTTCGGGCTCATATACTGCTAAATGTACTTCAATAGGTAAATCGGTTTCTTTGCTCATACATTTTAAAGTAGGTTCACCTAAGATAAAACACCTGTTAAATTTTCCGTCCACTACATCAAAATGATAAAAAGATACCCCGCTCTTTTCTACTTCTTCCATATCCTTTTTTAGATGACAAAGGTCCATACATGATACAGAAGCAGATATGTTAATATCATTTTCTATTATTTTTTTCATCGAAGCTCTTCCCTTTATTTATAAATTATAGATAGACTTTTCTTTTCCAAAGATGTTTTCCCAATCTAAAGTAAAATCTCCTATAGCTTTTTGTATTGAAGGCATCATAAGTGAATCATGTAAAATTTGAGGTGGTACTGTTACGGCTTGTGAACCTGAAGAAAATGCATCTACGACCTGCCCTATATTTCTAAAACTTGCTGTAAGTATTTCTGTTGAATAATTATATTTATTTATCATATTTGCTGTTGTTTCTATTACCTCTCTTGGATTTATACCTATATTCTCCATTCTGTTAAAATACGGTGCAATAAAATCAGCTCCTGTTTCAAGAGCCAAAAGGCTTTGAATTTTTGTATAAACTGCCGTTGCAGTAATATTTACTCCCTTGGATTTTAATAATCTCATAGCTTTCAATCCCTCTTCGGTAACAGGTATTTTTATATATATTTTATTATCTATATTTTCAAGTATTGTTTCTGCGTCTTTTATTATACCCTCACAATTTTCAGCCACAACCTGAATATGGATGCTTTTTTCAAAGCCCAATATTTTTCGTATTTCTTTAAAATGATTAAAAAAATCAATTTTACCTTCTTTTTTTATAATACTTGGATTATTTGTAATACCTGTTATAGGAAAAATATCTTTGTACTCTTTAATATCCTCAATATTAGCCGTATCAAACATAAATTTCATTTTTCTACTCTCCCCTTTTATTTATACATAATAATATACAAATTTATTGTTTAATATTTTTTATTATTGTTTATTCTTTATTATTGTACTACTAATTTATATATATTTCAATAGAGTATTATTGTTTTTTATTATTAAAATAATATATAATATAATTAATTTATTAGAACAAAAGGGTGATTTAAAAAGATGTCTAAAATGTTCACAGAAGAAAGACATAATGAAATACTGAATGTATTAAACAACGAAGGGAAAGTTGTCGTCAACGATTTGAGTGAAAAATTTAACGTTACTAAGGATTGCATCAGAAAGGATTTAAAAATACTTGAAAAAAGAAATTTGTTGAAAAGAACTTATGGTGGAGCTGTCCCTATACGAAAATCTGCTCTGTATGAAAATATAGACGAGAGAAGAAATTTAAATTTAGAATCTAAAGCCATGATTGCTGAAAAAGCCTTTAATTTAATAGAAAATAATGAAACTGTATTTTTAGATATATCTACAACCAATATACTTCTTGCAAAACTTATTTCAAAATCTGATAAAAAATTAACGGTAGTAACAAATATGCTGGATATTATATCGGTTATAAATAGTAATGAAAATGATATTAAGATTATCTGTCCGGGCGGTATAGTAAATAAGGCTTTAAACGGTTTTACAGGTTCCATGACAATTGAAAGCATTTTAAATTATAGATTTTCCAAAGCTTTTATAGGTAGTTGCGGTATAAATATATTTGATAAAAGTATTACAACTTTTGATTTTGACGATGGAAATACAAAAAAAGCCGTAATAAAAAACAGTAAGACTATCTATCTTGTCATGGAAAATAAAAAGTTTTATTTTGACGGCAGTTTTAAATTTGCTACTCTGAATGACATAGATGCTATAGTAACGGAAGATTATCCCGGTAAAGATATAGCTAATATATTGGATAAAGTAAATGTAGAGCTTATTTAAATAATAGAAAAATGTAAGCCGATCAAATCAACTTACATTTTTCTATTAAATTCTTTTTATATAAATTGTTCAAGCTTATCATCACTCCAAGCTTACAATGCTCATAGGTTAACCCTCCTTGATAATAAGCAAAATAAGGTTCCCTCATAGGTCCGTCGGCACTAAGCTCAATAGAAGATCCATCTATAAATCCTCCTGCTGCCATTATAACCTTATCTTCATATCCAGGCATATCCCATGGCTCCGGAGTGACATAGAAATCGACAGGAGAAGCCTGCTGAATTCCTTTGCAAAACTCTTCTACCCCTTCAGGAGTCCCTAACTGTACTCCCTGGATTATATCACTTCTTTCATCATTTAAATCCGGAACAATTCTAAATCCAAGACCTTTATAAACAGAAGCCATTAGCAGTGCTCCTTTCATGGCTTCCGACACTACATGAGGCGACAAAAACAGCCCTTGTAATGTAGAGCGGGTAGTTCCAAAGGTAAGTCCGCATTCCTTTCCTAATCCAGGAGCAGTACTTCTACAGGCTACCAGTTCTATTAACTCCTTCTTCCCTACTGCATATCCTCCGGAGAGAGCTATCCCTCCTCCTGGATTTTTTATCAATGATCCTGCCATTATATCCGCGCCTACATCAATAGGTTCCAATCTTTGAGTAAATTCACCATAGCAATTATCTACCATTATAATTATATTGGGGAATTTCTCTTTTATTTCTTTTATTGCTTCTTTTATATCATCAATAGTTAGTGCATTTCGAGAACTATACCCTGTTGATCTTTGAATAAGTATCAATTTGGTTTTTTTCGATATTGTTTCAAGTACAGTTTTTAAATCTATTCTGTTGTTTTTATCCAAAGGGACTTCTTTATATTTTATATTATACTCTAATAGAGTTCCTTTCGCATGTCCCTTAATTCCTATAATTTTTTGAAGAGTATCATAAGGACTCCCTGTAATACAGATAAATTCATCCTCAGGCCTTAATATTCCGGAAAGCACTAATGTAATGGCATGAGTCCCCGATGCAATAGTAGGTCTTACTAAAGCATCTTCCCCATTAAAAACATAGGAATAAATTTTTTCTACCTTATCTCTTCCTATGTCTCCATAACCATATCCTGTTGTCCAATGAAAATCTGATGAACTTAATTTTGCCTTATGCATTGCGTTAATGACTTTATATTGATTGTATTCCTTTATTTCATTAATATCATTAAATTTATCCTTGATTAAACTTTCCCTCTTAAGTGTATAATTAATAACTTCTTCTTTTATTCCGAATTCCTTGCATAATACATTCATTGTGTACTTGTTCATTTGTTATTTTCGTCCTTCCGGTTTTGTATTAGTCCTCTTCTTCCAAAATTTTTCCTGAAACGTTAAGAACCTTAGTTGGAACTATAGTTGATATAGCATGTTTATATATTAGCTGTTGTTTTCCATCAGTATCCAGTATTATTATATAATTGTCGAAACCCTTTACATATCCCCTCAATTGATAACCATTAATCAAAAATACGGTTATACTTACATTTTCTTTTCTTACCCTGTTTAAAAATACATCTTGTAAATTAATAGCTGTTTTCAAAATTTAACCCTCCTTGTTTTTGTTTAGATTTAATTTATTTATAACATATTTAATAATATGATCGGAAACCTCTTCTATGCTTTTGTAATTGTCTAAATTAACCCATTCGATATTTTTTTCCCTTCTAAACCAAGTCAGTTGTCTTTTTGCATATCTTCTGGAATTAGTTTTAATAGATGATATGGCATTTTCCAATGTAGTCTTTCCTTTTAAATAAGGAATGATTTCTTTATATCCTATACCCTGCATAGAAACCAATTCTGGGCCATAACCCATTTTAAGCAGCGTATTTACTTCTTCTATTAATCCCTCCTCTATCATTTTTTCAACTCTTTTGTTAATCCTTTTATATAATTTTTCCCTATCCATAGTTATTCCGATTATTACAGCATTATAAGAATTATTCCTTTTTCTGAAATCTTTATAATAATAAGACATAGGTTTTCCGGTAGTATAATATATTTCCAATGCTCTGATTATTCTCTTTTTGTCATTCGGATTTATCCTTTTGGCAGAGGAAACATCTACTTTTTTCAATTCTTCATAAATATACTCCATTCCATAATTTTTACACAATAAATCATATTTATTTCTCAATTCCTGATTAGAAGGAACTTCAGTAAAAGATAAATTATATATAAGAGAATTAATATAAAATCCTGTTCCTCCTGTAACTATAGGTAATTTATTATTCTGGTCTATTTTATTGATATAGTATTTTGCTCTTTTCTTGTAATCCGCTACGGAAAACTCTTCATCTGGGTAAACTATATCTATCATATAATGAGGAATATTTTTCATTTCTTCAAATTTTACTTTTGCGGTTCCTATATCCATATATTTGTATATCTGCATGGAATCTGCCGAGATAATTTCTCCATTTAAATTTTCAGCTACGGATATGGATATGTCGGTTTTTCCTACTGCAGTCGGTCCTGCTATAATACAAAGAGGAATTTTTTTAGGCATCAAGCTCATCCTTACTATTTTATTTAATTATATAATTCTTTTAAATTCTTTTTCTAAATCCTTTCTGCTCATCTTTATAAATACAGGCCTTCCATGAGGACAAGTAAAAGGATTTTCTGCTTTTCCAAGTTCATTGATTAAACTATCTATTTCCATATCATGAATTTTATCTCCACCTTTAATTGCACTTGTACATGCAATTTTCATGATTTTTTCGATTTTTACTTCATAATTACTTTTAATATTATTATTCAGCGAATCTATTATTAAATATATCAATTCCTTATTATTGGGTTTTCCAAATATTAAAGGCACTCCTCTTATTAAAATACTGCTATATCCGAAATCTTCTATTTCAAAGCCCAGCTTGTTAAAAAGTTCTTTATTATCCTTTACTAAATTTAGCTCATCATTAGTTAAATCTAAGACCTCTGGACTGATAAGCATTTGAACTGCCACATTTTCATTTTCATATTCCTTCTTATACTTTTCATACATAATTCTTTCATGAGCAGCATGTTGATCTATCAAATATACATAATCATTAATTCTGTCTTCCAATAATATATAAGTTGAAAACAATATTCCAACTTTACGGCAATTTTTAAAAATGTTTTTGATTTGGACGGTATTATTATCTATAAAATTATATTCTTCATGAGGTTTTTGGGTATTGTTTTCTCTTTCATCGATAACTACTATTTCTCTTTCATTATAATTATTATAGCCATTTTTTTGCTGTTCTTCAATTTTTTCATTATAATAATCATAAACATTATCATTATAATGTTTATCATCTCTATTTTCTGTAACTATATCTATATAATCAATATTTTCTTTGGATTTTTCATCTTTCTTACTTTCTGTAAAATTTATATCGTGTATTTTCAAACCGCTTTTTAAACTATCTCTTATAATTCCTTGAACTACATCTTTAACAGCTTTTTCATTTTTAAATTTTATTTCCTGCTTTGTAGGATGAACATTTATATCTATTAACTGTGGATCCATCTCTATAAATAATATAAAGACAGGATATTTGTTTATAGGGATTAGGGATCTATAACATTCCTGTATTATCCCCGATAAAAAATAGCTTTTTATATATCTGCCGTTTATATATATATATTGATGACTTCTGTTCCCTCTGTAGACGTTGTTGTTTGATATGAGACCATATACTTTTATGCTGTCATAAGTGCTTTTAACTTCAATCAATCCCTTTAAAATTTCCTTACCTAAAACAGAATATATGCAGGAAGATAAATCTCCATTACCAGGAGTTTTTAAAGTCATTTTGTTATCCCTAATATATTTAAAAGATATATTTGGATTTCCCAAGGATAACTTATTAACTATATTGCCTATATAGTTTGATTCTACATTTTCATCCTTTAAAAATTTTTGCCTTACAGGAAGATTATAAAAAATATCTTTTACGATCATGGTGGTTCCATCCTGACAACCTATAATGTTCTTCTCTTTAATCTTCCCGTTTTCTACCAATACCTGAATACCCATGTTGTTATCACGAGTTTTTGTCAAAGCTTCAACTTTCCCTATGGTGGATATACTTGCTAAGGCTTCTCCCCTAAATCCCAAAGAATATATATGATTTAAATCTTCAACAGATCTTATTTTACTTGTAGAATATCTAAAAAAAGCATAGTCTATATCATCTTTGTCTATTCCTGTTCCGTCGTCGGTAACTCTTATATAGGACTTCCCACCATTTTTTATCTCAATCACTATAAATTTTGATTCCGCATCTATTGAATTTTCTATAAGCTCTTTTACGACCGAAGCCGGCCTTTCTATTACCTCTCCTGCCGCAATTTGAGCTTTTGTTTTTTCATCTAACAGTTTAATTTTTGACATACCATTTTCTCCCTATAGATTTTTTACGTTTTCAACCAGTTTATATAATATATTCATGGCATCCATCGGAGTAAGTTTTAATATATTTATATTTTTAATCTCTTCAATTAATTTATCCTTTTTAATTTGGAAGAGATCAATTTGATTATTTTTATTCTTCTTTTTTATTTTTGTCTCGGAAGATGACTTTTTATCATCTGTGATACCGGAATTCTTCATCTCAATCTCTGCTAATATTTCCTTTGCTCTGTTAATGATACTCTCATCTATTCCTGATAGTTTGGCAACTTCTATTCCATAGCTTCTGTCACTGCTTCCTCTGACAATCTTTCTTAAAAATTTAATACTGTCTCCTTCTTCTTGTATCATTATCGTAAAATTCTTAACCCCGTCAATCTTATCTTCCAATTGAGTTAATTCATGATAATGGGTGGCAAAAAGAGTTTTAGCTTTAATATGTTGAGCTATATACTCTACAACTGCTCCTGCAATACTTAATCCGTCAAAAGTACTCGTTCCTCTCCCCACTTCATCTAATATTATCAAACTTTTTTCCGTGGCATTTTTAATTATATTAGCTACTTCATTCATTTCTACCATAAAAGTACTTTCTCCCTGAGATAAGTTATCTGAAGCACCTATTCTGGTAAATATTTTATCTACAATTCCGATATCCGCCGAATCTGCCGGCACAAAACATCCTATTTGTGCCATTAATGTGATTAAAGCAACCTGTCTCATATAAGTAGATTTTCCGGCCATATTAGGTCCTGTGATAATGAGCATTTTATTTTCTTCATCTAAACAGGTATCATTGGGAACAAAAAATTTATCATTATTCTCTAACATCTTTTCTACAATTGGATGCTTTCCGTTTTTAATCTCTATTTTCTCTTCATTGTTTATATGAGGTCTTACATAATTATTCTTATAGGATACCTGAGATAAAGAATTCAATACATCTAATTTAGAAATAATCCTACTTACTCTTTGTATCCTATCCATTTCCTTTTTTATATCATCTCTAATTTGTACAAACAATTTATATTCCAAATTAATCATTCGATCTTCTGCTCCGAGAATTTTAGCTTCCATTTCTTTTAATTCGGGAGTTATAAACCTTTCCGCGTTGGATAGAGTTTGTTTTCTTATATAATTATCAGGTACTAAATCTAAATTTGCATTGGATACCTCAATATAGTATCCGAATACTTTATTAAATCCGACTTTTAATGACCTTATTCCGGTTTTTTTCTTTTCGGATTCTTCTAAATTACTTAGCCAGCCTTTCCCATTATGGGATAGATTCCTCAGTTCACATAACTCTTCATTATATGAACTTTTTATTATCCCTCCGTCCTTTAACGATACGGGAGGGTCATCAATTATGGATTTGTCTATCAGATTATAAACATCTTCCAAACAATCGATTTCTTTTCCTAATGTAATTAACGGTTCATAAGTGGAATTAATAAGAAGGTCTTTAATTAAAGGTAAATTTTCGAGAGAAATTTTCAATGAAATTAGATCCCTTCCATTGCAGTTTCCATTGGAAATCTTACCTGACAATCTCTCTAAATCATATATTTTACTTAAGGAATCTTTGACCTTATCCATAAATATAATATCATTTACAAAAATGTCTATTATATCAAGCCTTTTATTTATATCCCTTATGCTTAAAAGAGGTTGCTCCAACCACTTTTTTAAAAGTCTTCCTCCCATTGCAGTAGAAGTTTTATCAAGTATCCACAATAAAGAACCTTTTTTTTCTCTTCCCCTTATGGTTTCCACTATCTCCAGATTTGTTCTTGCATTAATATCTAAAATCATGTATTCATTGAATTCATAATAGGATATATTTTTTAAATGGTCAAGAGAATTTTTTTGGGTACTGTATAAATAATCTAACAGCACTCCCATAGACCTTATGGAATAGTTTTTATTAAATAAGCTGTTTTTTTCATTAACGGTTATATTAAAATGTTTCTGAACTTTGTCTATATAATCCTCTTCATCTATTATACCGTCATCATACTTATCTATATAAGCATTTATCCTATTTCTGATAAAATTCATAATCTTTTTATTGTTATAAAGAAGTTCGTTGACCAATATCTCAGAAGGATTTATTTTCCCTATTTCATCTAATATAAAATTATAAATATCCTTTTCATTTCCCATACATTCCGTTGTATATACTTCTCCTGTTGAGATATCGGCATAAGTAAGGCCTACCCCTTCTTCATTCATATATAAAGATGCTATAAAATTATTTGATTTCTCATCTAAGGCGTTTGTATCAGTTATAGTTCCTGGAGATATGATTTTCACTATATCTCTTTTCACTATACCCTTTGCAAATTTAGGATCTTCCAATTGCTCACAGATAGCGACTTTATATCCCTTATCAATTAATTTCGCAATATAAGGTTCTACCGCGTGATGAGGTACTCCGCACATAGGAGCCTTTTCCTTCTGGCCACAATCCCTTTGAGTAAGAGTAATTTCCAACTCCTTAGACGCAGTAAGAGCATCTTCGAAAAACATTTCATAGAAATCTCCAAGCCTGAAAAAAAGAATACAGTCTTTATAATTAGATTTAATTTTTTTATATTGATTCATCATCGGTGTTAAACTACTCAAAGATATCCCCTCCAGCAATGCTGTTATCCAATATATGTCCTTCCATAGTAAAAGTTTTGGTGGTATCTATTTTAACATTGATCAGTTTTCCTATAAGATCTTTGTTTCCTTTAAAATGTACCAATTTATTTGTTCTCGTTCTTCCAGTAAGCATCTTTGGGTTATTTTTGCTGATTTCTTCGACCAGAACTTCTACAGTCTTGTTATTGTATTTTAAATTATTCTCATTAAAAATAGGATAAAGTTCGTCCAGCAAAGTTTGAAATCTTTTATGTTTTATTTCATCCGGGACTTGATTCTTCATTTCTGCAGCTTTTGTCCCCTCCCTTACGGAATATATAAAGGTGAAGGCAGAATCATATTTACATTTTTTAGCCAAATCGATTGTTTCCTCGAAATCTTCTTCTGTTTCTCCCGGGAATCCTACTATTATATCCGTCGTTAAAGCAATATTAGGTATTCTCTCCTTAATCTTGGATACTAATGATAAATACTTTTCTTTTGTATAGTTTCTGTTCATAGCTTTAAGAATTTTGTTGCTTCCGGACTGAACAGGAAGATGAAGGTGCTCGCATACTTTGTCACACTGAGCCATAGTAAGTATTAAATCGTCAGAAAGATCTTTAGGATGGGAAGTCATAAATCTAATTCTTTCGATACCGTCAATGTTATTAAGATTTCTCAATAACATTGAAAAATTGTAATCTCTGTTTAGAGTTTTTCCGTAAGAATTAACATTTTGTCCTAATAAGGTGATCTCTTTACATCCTTCTTTTGAAAGCTTTTCCGCTTCGCAAATGATATCTTCCGGTTCCCTGCTTTTTTCTCTTCCCCTTGTATAGGGCACTACACAGTAAGTACAAAAATTATTACATCCATACATTATGTTTATAAAAGCCTTATAAGAATATTTTCGCTTTGCATCTATAGATTCTTCTATTTGTCTGGACTCCTCTTCAATATCTACGATGGTTTTGCCCGTCTGGAGATGAGTGTCAATTAATTGAGGGAGCTTCTGAATATTGTTTACTCCGAATATTATATCAACTTGTTTATATTTTTTTAATATAATATTTCTTATTTCCTCTCTTTGCATCATACATCCGCACAGGCATAATATTATATCAGGTCTTTTTCTTTTTAATTTTTTTAATTCTCCCAGTTTACCGTACACTTTTAATTCGGCATTTTCTCTTATAAGACATGTATTATATATAATTAAATTGCTGTCTTCAATATTATCTGTATGTTCATATCCGATATTCTCCAGCATCCAAGCTATTTCTTCACTGTCGTGTTCATTCATTTGACAACCATATGTAAAAATACAATATTTACCTTTTTTATAGTAACTTTGTTTCATTTATTATTTATCTCCTATCTTTTTATATGTTTTAATTATAGCATATTTTTTACAAAATAAGCAAAACATAAACTAAAAAGAATTGTAAGACCGACTTCTACTGCTCAATGGCATATATTTAAATTATAAATTAATAATTCAAAAATAAAGTAATCGGACCTGTTTACTTTGCTTTTCCGATTACTCCTCTTCTATTTTACCAAAATATTCATGTTTATACAAGATTATTTTTAAATGTAAAGCAACTACTTTTTATTTAGGCAGTTATTCAAAATATAGATTCCAGCCAAGTTCCCCAAATAAAATACAAAGGAGGAAAGAACATAATGACCATTATTAGATTTCCGAACACTCCGATTTTCCCTATCTTTTTAATAGATGGTATTGTATTCTTGTTTTTATTACCAATGATACCCAGAATAGTTCCAAGAATACAGCATGAATACATAAACAACCACTCGGAACCATACAGTTGTATTTTTAAAGGAGTAAGTACTTGAGCTAAAGCAAATACAAATAAAAGAAAAGAAATAATTTTTAAAGCATTAAATACTGATTTAAAGTTAATAAACATTTATATCTTCCTCAAAATTAATTTTTATTTACATCAATCAAATTTCAAATACATCTTATGTTAAGGTTCAACTGCAGAGATTTTGAACCGTTTCTTTTCCAATATGTGATTTCAATACATCTTATGTTAAGGTTCAACTACTCTGAAATACATAATTATTCTTTGCAGAAAATCTTTAAAAGGCTGTTGTTTTCTCGCTTTTATTATTATTTTCCCAACCATTTTTATTAAATTTATTTATATAATTATTATATCCTTAGAATAGCTGTTTTGCAATAATTTGAATTAAATTAATCCATAACTCCATCAATTTTAAAAATATTTTTAAATATTTAACAATAATTTATGAATTTTATGTTAAATATTTAATTATATAGAAGTATATCATTTATTTGAGCTTTGTGTTATCATAAATATGGATAATTAATATAGTAAATGTATTTTCGAAATTTTTATTAAGGAGGTTTTTCCAATGCATTTTTCTAAAAGAATAATTTCTATGCAGCAGTCACCTATTAGGAAATTAGCTCCTATAGCACAAGAGGCAAGGAAAAAAGGTAAGAAAGTATATCATCTCAATATAGGTCAGCCTGATATTAAAACTCCTGATGAATTTTTTGACGCAATAAAAAATTATAGAGAAGAAGTTCTTAGTTATGAGTTGTCTACAGGTATGCCGGAATTAATAAAAAGTTTTATTGAATATTATAAAAAGCATAACATCTATTTTGATGAGGATGAAATACTTATTACAAATGGCGGAAGTGAGGCTCTTATATTTTCTTTAATGGCCATATGTGATGATGGCGAAGAAATACTTATTCCAGAACCTTTCTACACAAATTATAACGGTTTTAGTACTATGACAGGAGTAAAGGTAATTCCAATAACTACAAAAGCAGAAGACGGATTTCATTTACCTGACAAATCGGAAATAATAAAATTAATATCTTCTAAAACAAGAGGAATACTCTTGTCTAATCCGGGAAATCCCACTGGAACAGTATATACTGAGAAAGAAATATATATGCTTAGAGATATAGCAAAAGAATACAACTTATACATAGTTGCTGATGAAGTCTATAGAGAGTTTATATATGATGGGTTAAAACACATTAGTTTCTGTTATTTGGATGATATAAAAGATAACGTTATCTTAGTAGACAGTATATCGAAAAGGTATAGTGCATGCGGGGCTAGAATTGGATGTGTTGCTTCAAAGAATAAGAAGCTGATTAAGGAAATATTGAAACTTTGTCAAGGAAGGCTTTGTGTTGCAACTTTAGAACAAGTAGGTGCTTGTAATTTAATTAATGTTTCCGAGAGATACTTTGAAGAAACTAAAAATGAATATGTAAGAAGAAGAGATACGGTTTATAATGCATTGAAAGAGATGAAAGGAGTTATCTGTGAAAAACCCCATGGAGCTTTTTATGTTATGGCCAAACTACCTGTTAAAAATGCAGAAGATTTTATTATCTGGCTTTTAACTGATTTTAGTATAGATAATGAAACTGTAATGATGGCTCCAGCAGAAGGATTTTATGCCACAAAAGGCCTTGGAATTGATGAAGTAAGAATTTCTTATTGCTTGAACGTAAAGGATTTGGAGAGAGCTATGTATATACTCAATGAAGCGTTAAAGGTTTATCCGGATAAAAAAATATTATAAATTAAGAAAATCTTTTTTGAAATCCATATTAGGAGTAAAGTGACATATGCCAGAAATTTTATTAATTGCTATGCAAATACTTAATATTTATCTGTTATTTTATACAAGAAAAAATATATATACTTGGTATTTGTACCATTGGATTGGGGGGATATTGCCACTAATTCAAATTGTAATATTAACAAAAAAGAAGAGGGAGTCTACTAAATTTTATTTATTAAGAGTAATTATTTTGTATACAATATCAATATTTTTCTTTTCTGTTGCTCTTATATGGATACTTATGAAAGATATATTTAAGATATGGTCTAAATAAATGTTTTAAAAAATAAAAATACCTCTAATTAATACTTAATCAGAGGTATTTTTATAATATGTGCAATATAACGAATTTCATAAATTAATCCTCTTGAATAAGAATATTTTCATATAATTCGCATACATCACAATCACAAAAACCTTTATTATTATTTATGCAAGTTATGGCTCCGCACTTTTTATAATCACATATTTTTTTAATTTTGCTTTTTTTCTCTATGCATTTTTTCTTCATAGCTATTCGCTCCCCTTGGTTCATTATAAAAATAATAACATATAATCGAAAAAATTTCAATGATTTTTTAAAAAAATGCATAATTTGTTTTTGAATATTGCAAATACAAATAAATATTTTTGAATGACAATTTCAAAATGAAATTTAAAATTATCGTTCATTCATTTTTGCCAAACTTGAATATTCTCTTAAAAAAATTGCTTTCACTATTTTCTCTCCTATTTATTTTTTCCTTCAATTCTGCTACTTCATATGATTTTTCTTTTACTTTCATTTTAAGCTTAGCATTTTCACATATAAGAACATCCCTTTCTTTACTGTTTATTTCATTTCTCAACATTATTATTTCTTCCTTTAATTCGTTTATGGTATTAATGCTATGTTCGTTTCCGTTTTTTAATATAGGGACCAATTCCTCCAAAAGTAATTGCTGAACATTTCCGCTGATTTCTTTAGATATTTCCGTTGTATCAATATTTGCCACATCAAAACTTTTATTTGGCACTATGCTGGTTATGGCTGTTTCATCTTGGTCTGACATCATCATTTGCGGAGTTTTTATTATAAGCTTTATTTGCTTATTACTAAATCCCTTTTCTTGAAGTGATTTAATATACTGAAACAATTCTATTTCTTTATACGTGTAATATCTATGATTTGATTCATTTCTTGGAATATCCAGCACAAATTCTTTTTCATAATACCTTAAAACATGTGGAGGATATCCGGTAGTTTCAGATACTTCAGAAATAGTATATTCTTTGTCAGTTTCCAACATCTCTATTCCCCCTCATTAAAATCCTAATATTTAGTAGTTCTTTATATATCCGATATTTCCTCCTATTTTTTTATATCAAATACTGACATGAATTTTTGTTATTATTTAAATTTATATAAAATCAGATAACAAAAAACAAAATGAATGGTCTAACCATTCATTTTGTTTTAAATTTATTTTAGATTTCTTTTTCCAATAATTTAGTTAGCAGCTTGATGGAATTTAAAATATCATCTTTTGCCGCCATCTCCACTGTAGAATGAACATATCTTGTGGGTACGGATATAACTCCTGACGGAACTCCTTCTCTTGTAAGATGAATTGCCCCTGAATCTGTTCCTCCATATTCTAATACCTCTAATTGATATGGAATACCATTTTCTTTAGCCGTATCAATCATAAGCTGTTTAACTAAAGGATGAGCTATTACCAAGTTATCCTTTACTTTAATTGCAGTTCCTTTATTTAAGGATATGGCAAATCTTTTAGCTTTTGGAGTATCTCCGCTCCCTGTTACATCTAAAGCAATCCCCATATAAGGATTAACCTTATAAGCGGATGTTTTGGCACCTCTTGTTCCTACTTCTTCCTGAACGGTAAACACAAAATATAAATCATTAACGGTTTTTTTAATATTTTTAAGAGTTTCAATCATTATAAAGCATCCAACTCTGTCATCTAAACATTTTGTAAATACCGCATTATCGTTTTCATCATAATCCGATTTATACACACATATATCTCCGATGGATACTTTCTTTTCCGCATCTTCCTTATTTAATGCCCCGATATCTATAAACATATTTTCAAGTTTAAGCTTAGAAATATCATCCATATGTTCTGCAAAAATAACTCCTGCAGTGCCATTTTCAAAAACCACTTTTTGACTCAGTGATACAAAAGGAGATATGCCTCCTACACTGGTAAATCTTAAGAATCCGTTTTTATCGATGTCTGTTACCATAAGTCCTATTTGATCCATATGACCTGCTATCATTATCTTTTTTCCGCTTCCTTTTTTATGAGCAATTAAATTCCCCAGCGGATCTACTTCAACTTCATCTACATAGTTTTTTATCTCTTTTGATATGAAATTTCTTATATTTTCTTCATTACTGGAAGGTGAATATATGCTAACCAGATTTTTTAACAGTTCTCCATTAAAATTCATTTAAAAATCCCCCTTTTCCATTTCGGTAATAACAGATTTTACTAATTTAAAAGTATTGTCATAGTCATTCTTAGACATTACGGATATAGGCGAATGAATATATCTGCATGGAACAGATATAGTTGTTGTAACACATCCTCCTTTGGCTTGGTGAATCTTTCCCGAATCGTTTCCTCCTGAACTTATTTTCCTGTACTGATAAGGGATATTATATTTTTTAGCAGTTTCTTCAATTTTTTTTCTCATATCTCTGTCAAATACAGTAGTTCTATCCATGAGAGAAATTGCCGGCCCTTTTCCTAAGGTAGTAGAAGTCAGATGGCCGTCAGTATCGGGCATATCATAACATAAAGTTCCTTCCAATATAATAGCTCTTTCAGGCTCTATAGCATAAGCGGCAGGACCTGCACCTATTAGCCCTACTTCTTCCATTACTGTAAATATTCCATAAAATTCCATCTTTGTTTTTTCTTTTAACAGGTTAACAAGTATACTACATCCTGTTCTGTTATCCAATGCTTTTGCTTTAACAAGACTTTTACCAAATTCAACATAGTTACTTTGAAATGAAACATAATCCCCTATTTCAACATTTTTTTGAGCCTCTTCTTTACTGTCAGCTCCTATATCAATATAAAGCTGATCCAAATTTAAAGCCTTGTCTCTTTCTTCCTTTTTTTGAAGATGAATTGGCTTTGCACCTATGACTCCGGGGATTTTTTTCTCTCCTACAAGTACAGGCTTGGAAACCAGTATTCTTTTATCCACTCCTCCTACTGTAGTAAACTTAATTAATCCGGATTCTCCAAAACCGGTAACCATTAAACCCACTTCATCCATATGGGCGGTTACCATGAGCCTTGGACTGTTTGTTTCACCTTTTTTATAAGCAATAATATTACCTAATCTATCTACCTTAACTTCATCGACATAATCTTTTATTTCATCTAAGATAATATTTCTGACTTCTCTTTCATTACCAGATACTCCGGAAGCTTCAGTTAATTTTTTTAGTAACATAGTAATCCCTCCAAATTTTCTTTTGAAATGGAAGCAATAAATAAAGCAAGTAATTTTCCGGTATTTTTAATGTCATTCATGTCTATAACTTCTACAGAAGTATGCATATATTTTAAAGGAAGAGATATACATAATGCGGGAATTCCTTCTCTGCTTATCTGTATAGCTCTTGCATCCGTTCCTGTAGGCCCCGGCTCTACTTCAAATTGATAAGGAATATTGTATTCCTTTGCTATTTCAACAAGCTTCTTTCTGAGTCCCGGATGAATATTACCGCCGATAGTGATACCAGGCCCCTTTCCAATGTCTAAGGTATATTCCTTCGGTATCTCGGGAGATGAAGCAAATCCTACATCTACAGCAATACCGATATCGGGATTTATTCCATAAGTACTCGTATAGGCACCTCTTGTCCCCACTTCTTCTTGAACAGTAGAAACTAAGTAAGCATCAGCTTCATGATTTAATTTTTTTAATTCTTTAATACATTCATAAAGAGCAATTATTCCTGTCCTGTCATCAAGAGCTTTGCCTGTATATTTCTCGTTTAAGAGATGAGTTAACTTCCTTCTTATAGTAATAACGTCTCCAATTTTTACTATCTTTTCAACTTCTTCCTTGGAATACCCTATATCTATAGCCATATCCTCCATTTTAACTGCTTTGTCCAATTCATCGCGAGTTTGCAAATGAGGAGGTTTAACGCCAATAACTCCAAATAGGTCCTTTTCCCCATGAACTATTACTTCTTGTCCTAAAAGAGTTCTTTGATCTATTCCTCCAATTTGAGTAAATCTTAAAAATCCGTTGTCTTCAATGGCCGTAACCATAAGTCCTATTTCGTCCATATGTGCTGCAACCATTATTTTGATCTTGCTTTCCTTTTTATTTCCTCTTTTAATTGCAATTATATTGCCAAGGTTATCAACCTTTAATTCATCAGCATATTTTCCCATCACATCAGCTATACTGTCTTTCAATGAATATTCATATCCTGATGGGCCAAAACCATTGGACAATCTCTCTAAAAATTCTGTACTTTCCAAAAGAACCCCCCCTTTACATATTTACAAAAATATTATATCATAAAAAATTATTTGAATTAATTAAATATTTTTTATAAACCATAATTTATACTTGACCTTATATATTAATGCTTTAATAGAAGATTTTTTTATAAAAGAATGTTTTTATGGACCTATAATTGTACCTTTCAGGAAGTATAATTTGTTCTGTACTTCCCAAAAATAATACCCCTTCATTACTTAGACTTTCAAAAAATTTCTTATATAATAATTCCTTTCCCTTATCCGTAAAATAAATCATTACGTTTCTGCATATTAATAAGTCAATATCCCTTGGAAAAGGATTTTTTAGTAAATCGATTTTTTTAAAATCAACGCAATTTTTAATAGTATCTTTTATTTTATAAGAACTTTCTATCCTATCAAAAAATTTATTTTTAAATTCCAGAGGAAGGTTTTGAAGAGATTTTTCACTGTAAAGACCAATTTTAGCCTTCCTCATTGCTTCTTCATCAATATCCGTTGCCAAAATTTTTATATTTTTCAAATCAAAGAACTTACTTAAAAGCATGACTGTTGAATAGGGCTCTTCGCCGGTTGAACAAGCCGAACTCCATACTTTAGGGGAGCCTTTACATTTTTTTATAATATCAGGTAAAATATAATTTTCAAGAACATGCCACTGACTTGGGTTTCTATAAAATTCCGATACATTAATGGTAAGATAGTTAATAAATTCATTCAATATCTTTTTATTGTTTTTAATTCCCAAATAATAATCATCAAAATCTTTATAGTTATTTCTTGTAAGTAAAGAAGTAATTCTTCTTTTCATCTGTTTTTCCTTATAATAGTTTAAATCAATATTTAAGAGACTGTTTATTTGCTTTTTAAAATCTTCGTACTTGTCCATATATTAACTCCTTTACAATTATTTAAACAGGTAATTTATAATTATATTATCATTTTAATTGTCGTCTTTCAATTATTTAAAATTATACCCATAAAAAAATCTGCGGCTTTTAAGCCACAGAAATAATGTAAAGGGGGTCTTGATGTAGTTTGTGAGGTCAATAGTTATTATCTGCAAAAATTTTAATTTTATTCAAGCCCCTATTAATATTATTTATCTTCTTTAATAACATCTTCTATAGTAACATTCATATCTTCCTTAGGAATATCGACCTTTTCTTCTTCCTTAAGTGGTTCTTCTTTTTTTTCTATTTCTTTAATACTTAAGCTTATTCTTCTTTCATCTTCTTTTATGTCCATAATTTTAGCTTTGACTATTTCTCCAAGTTTTAATACATCAGAAGGCTTATTTATATGTTCATTTGATATTTGAGATACATGAATAAGACCGTCTACTCCTTCCTTTAATCTTACAAAAGCTCCAAAATCAAGCAAATTCACAACTTCTCCCTCAACAATGTCTCCTATTTTATTCTCATCTATAAACACTTTCCACGGTTCAGGAACTATTTGCTTTAATCCAAGAGATATTCTGTTGTTTTCCTTATTGAAATCTAAAATTACAGCTTCAACATTATCCCCTTCTTTTACTACCTCCGATGGATGTTTAATATGACTCCAGGATAAATCCGATATGTGTATAAGACCGTCTAATCCTCCTAAATCTACAAAAGCTCCGAAATTAGTTAACCTCTTTACTGTTCCCTTTATAATGTCACCTTTTCTTAATGTATTCCATAGGGACTCTTTCTTTTCTTCCAATTCTTCTTTTTCTACAGCCTTTCTTGAAAGAATCACTTTATTTTTATTTCTGTCTATATCTATTATTTTAACTTTAATTGTTTTACCTTTAAAAACGTCAAGATCATCAACGTATTTCATTGAAGCCAAAGAAGCCGGAATGAAAGCCCTTATTCCATTGACAATTGCTATGACTCCTCCCTTGACTACTTCCGTTACTTTACATTCAATATCATTTCCTTCTTTAAATATATTTTCTATTTCGTCCCAGCCTTTTTTCTCCTGAGCTTTTTTAATCGATAATAATACGTTTCCTTCTCCATCGTCTAAATCCAATACACATACTTCTATTTCGTCGCCTTCTTTATATAAATCCTTTGGATTTACAAAGGGATCATTCGACAATTCTTCTTTTGGAATCGCTCCATCGGACTTATATCCTACATTTACCATTATTTCATTATCTGTCACTGATAATATCTTTCCTTTAACTATTTCTCCTCTATGAAGTCTTATAACAGAATCCTCCAGAGCTTTTCTTATATCTTCCTCATTATTATAATTTTCCATTGTACTGATAACCTCCTTAATTATCCACTCAGGTGTAGAGGCACCTGCAGTTATTCCAATTGTATTAAATTTTGAGATTTTCTCTATAGGTAAATCATTTTTTGTCTCTATATGAAAAACATTTTTACAATATTTCTTGCTTATTTCCACTAATTTGTTTGTATTAGAACTTTGAAATCCTCCAATAACTATCACGGCATCTGACTTTTCAGCAATTTCTTTACAAGCCGTCTGCCTTAAATCCGTTGCATTACATATAGTATTAAAGAGCTTTACTTCCTTTCCCTTTTTTAAAATTATGTTAGATATCTCGTCAAACTTTTCCTTTCTATTTGTAGTTTGAGAAACAACACATATTTTATCAAACTCCGGTAATGCATCTGCTTCTTCTTTATTATTTACGATTATGCCTTCGTTATTACACCATCCATTAATGCCGATTATCTCTGAGTGATATTTATCACCTATTATTATTATTTTATAGCCTTTATCAAAAAATTCTTTAACTTTTTTTTGTATATTTTTAACAAAAGGACAAGTAGCATCTATTAATTTCAAATCATTATCTTCTATTATCTTATAAATATTCAAAGGAACACCGTGAGATCTTATTATAACTCTTCCAGCCTTTATATCCTTTATATCGTCTATTATCCCAAGACCTTGTTCCTTTAAACGATCTGTTAACTGTGGATTATGTACTAATGGTCCTAAAGAATAAAGATTTTCTCCTTTATTTTTAATTTCTTTTTCCGCACAGTCTACAGCTCTTTTAACTCCAAAGCAAAAACCTAAATGTTCAGCGATTAGGATATTCACAAATCTATTCCTCCCAATTATTCTTCAAAGAATATATATTTTTCATTACTTCCTTACTTAACACTCTATATTCATCTGTAGAAAGTTTTTTCCCATAATATTCATTAAAATATATCGGGGAACCAATTTTAATGGTTAATTTACTGAAAATCTTATATTTTGATTGTATAAGAACTGGTACAATAGGGGACTTTGCTTTAATAGTAATTAATGCAATTCCAGGTTTCGCATTTTCAATATTTTCTTCAATGATTCTTTTCCCTTCCGGGAAAATACCTAAAACTTTCTCTTTTCTTAGTATATCTATAGAAGTTCTTATAGCTGATAGATCAGCGGATTTTCTATTAACAGGAAAGGCTCCTAAAGCTGTAATTATTATATTTAAAAATTTGTTTTTGAATAATTCCTTTTTGGCCATAAAATGTATAGGTCTTGGAAATAATATCCCAATAATTACTGGGTCCAGAAGACTTTCATGATTAGCGCATACTATTATTCTGCCATTTTTGGGTATATTATCTTTTCCTATTACTTTTACTCTGAATAGTATTCTCACTAAAATATTACCTATAAATTGAGTACATCTATAGAAAACCATTTTCTACCTCCCTTCAATTATTTTTAAAATTTCATCTACACTTTCATTTATGGATTTATTGGTAGTATCGATTTCATATGCATCATCACTCTTAGTGAGAGGAGATTTTTCCCTGGTACTATCTATTTTATCCCTTCTTGAAATTTGATCTTCCACTTCTTCTATAGTTAAGTTCTTTTCCCCCGCTTTAACCAAGTCTTCAAATCTTCTTTTTGCTCTTTCATGGATAGAAGCAATGACAAAAAATTTAAAATCAGCATTAGGTAATACCACTGTTCCAATATCCCTTCCATCCATTACCACACTTTTTTGTGAAGCTATATTTTGTTGTATTTTAACTAATTCTTCTCTTACTTCTTTTATTTTAGCAACATCAGATACATTCTGGCTTACAATATTTTCTCTTATCTGCTTGTCTACTATCTTTTTATCCAAATATATATGACCATTTCTAAAATCAATAGAAGTGTTGTTCAGTTCTTTTAATAATGAATATGTATCATTCAAATCTATATTATTTTCTATCAATTTAAGAGTAAGAGCTCTATACATAGCTCCTGTATCTATATAATCAGCATTTATTTTCTGAGCTATTATTTTACCTATAGTACTTTTCCCGGCACCGGCAGGTCCATCTATAGCAATAGTAATTCTTTTATTCATTATGCTTAAAAATTCCTCCTCATATTATACAAAATTATAACCACCTGTGGTGGTTGAGTAATGCCTTTATTTAACTAAATCCGGTCTCAATACTACAGCATCTCTTAAATACACATGTTTTACTTCATCCTGACTTAAATTCCCATTATATAGAATCATGAGTCTTATACATTTATTTAAACTTCCTATAACCTTCATTTCGTTGAAACACATAAGTCCACACTTAGTATAACCTAATTCTCTTGCAGCTCTGGCAGGATATACTGAATCCAAATCTTGAGTTGCGGAAAACAATATGCTTATTACTCCTTTCTTATCCAATTTATTTTTTCCCCGTATTTCCTCCAATAATTCTTTTGCAGCAAGCAGAATGTCTTTTTGATTATTATTTGTCGTTGTAGCTCCTCTTATAGTAACAATACCCACGAATATCGCACATCCTTTTACATGTATAATTTGCATATAAACGTTTATATGCAATATAACTTTCTTTTTTATTATATATTAAATATGTAAATCTAACAAGCTATTTTAATACGACTTTGCCTATAATTTCAATGCTTTGATTTGTAGTAGCGGATGTATTTAAACTCGGAGATTCAATATTTTTGCTAATTCCTACTACTTTAACTCTAATGTTATCTATATACTTACTTCCATCAACTTCAATCAGGTCATTGTTAAATACACTGAGTTCTATTTCATTATTTTTTGAAAAATCAGAAACAGTATCTCCGTTTACCAATATTTTAACATCATCATATTCTTCATCCAACAATTTAATTATTAACGTTCCTTTTTGTTCCTCATTAATATCATTAATGGAAATGAATTTAGCTTTGTTAGTAAATTGAGATGTAAAAATTGAATCCTCACCTTTTAAATTTAAAACCTGAATCAATATAGTAAAAGCGAAAAAAACAATTGACAGAAACAATACGAATTTTTCCATCTTGTTGAATAAGTCCATATAAAAGCCCCCCGGCAACCTAATTTTACCCCTTTAATATAATATTGCTCATACTTATATATTGTATGCATATAAATAAGCAATAATGTACTAAAACTTTTATGTTAACAGTTTTTTCCTGCCAGATACCCTGTGGAATATGCTATTTGGAGATTATATCCTCCTGTCAATCCATCTATATCTATAATTTCTCCAGCAAAAAATAATCCCTTTAAAATCTTTGATTCCATTGTGGAAGAATTTATTTCCAGCGTTGATACTCCGCCTGATGTTACAATAGCTTCCTCAAGGGGCCTAAATTTTTTAAATGTTAAGGGAACGCTTTTTATTAAATCTACGATATTATTTCTTTCTTCCTTGGTTATTTGATTTATAAATTTTTCTTCATCAATTTTAGACAATCTCAATATTATGGGTATCATCTTCTTAGGAAGTAGATCTTTTAACCCATTTGATATATGTTTATTTTTATATAAATCAAAATCCCTCAGTATTCTTTCATCAAGTTTATCTATTGATAAAGCCGGCTTTAAATCAATCTTTAAATCAATTCTTTTACCATCATATTTATTTATGTAATTACTCATTGTTAATACTATTGGTCCCGAAATGCCGAAATGAGTAAAAAGCATCTCTCCAAAATCTTCATATATTTTTTTTCCGTCCGAATAAGCAGATAATCTGACATTTTTAAGAGTTAACCCTTGGAGATCCTTTACCCAGCTCTCAACAGTTTCAAAAGGTACAAGGGACGGTTTCAAAGGTATAATCCTATGCCCCAAATTTTGAGCGAAATTATATCCGTCTCCTGTGGAACCGGTAGAAGGATAAGATTTGCCCCCAGTACATATTATTATTTTGTCAAAAAATAATTTTTCTCCATTTTTCCCCATTATCATAAACTTATTACCTTTTTTTGATATATTTCTAACCTCAAAATTAAATAATATTTCTACTCCATTGTCCTTTAAAAACTTTTCAAATGTTTTAATTACATCACTTGATTTATCCGAAAGGGGAAATACTCTGTTTCCTCTTTCAACTTTAACTTTAAGTCCATATTTACTTAATAAATTTAATATATCAGTATTTGTAAAACTATATAGGGCACTATATAAAAATTGATAATTAGTCACAATATTATCAAAAAAATCTTCTATAGGAGAACTATTTGTTATATTACATCTTCCCTTTCCGGTAATATATAATTTTTTTCCTATCTTATTATTCTTTTCTATTAGAGTAACTTTTCTTCCGTTAGAGGCAGCCGTTCCTGCTGCTATTATTCCGGCAGGACCTCCGCCAATAACTCCTACGGTTTCGGCCATCTATTAATCCTCCCTTAAATGGCATGTATCATTTAATAATTTTAATATTTTATTATAATCCCCAAATTCAATTATTGTTAAACTTACATTATCTAAGGATATATTGTTATAACTAACAATATCTATATTTAAAATTCCTAATATCATACTTTTAATAGCAACATTATGAGAAACTATTAATATATTTTTATCAGGATTCTTATCCAATGTCTCATTTACAAAGCTCATAGTTCTATTCTGTACTTCCATTAGTGTTTCTGCTCCGTCAATTTTAAATTTGTATGACTTCTGTAACCATGTTGTATATTCCTTAGGATATTTTAAGAGAATATCCTTGTTTTTTTTACCTTCCCATGGTCCAAAATCAATTTCTCTTAACCTTTTATCGGGAGACACATTTAAATTTAATTCCTTGCCAATAATCTGAGCTGTTTCAACAGCTCTTTTTAAATCACTGGAATAGATTATATCAATTTTTTCGCTTTTAAGCCTTTTAGCAATCTTACCTGCTTGACTTCTTCCCAAATCAGTCAATGGTAAATCACTTTGCCCTTGTATCATTTTTAATTTGTTCCATTCAGATTCTCCGTGACGAACTAAGAATATTTTTTTCATTTTTGTCCTCCAGTTTATTTGTTTGTTTTTTTATATATTTTATTATATCAGATGTTGTTTTTTTTTCAATTTATCATTTATGATAAAATTTATTATGATATTTATAGGTATAAAAATAATCCTAATGATTAGGATTATTTTTATCGTAAATGTTGTATTTATTCCATATGTCCTCCAAATCTCCAAACTTCCGAATTATATCCTTTTCGTTTTCGAAACCCGTCGCTATAATTAACGCATTTATTAAACTCATGGGAGCTACTAAAGAATCCACAAAGGATACCATACTGTTTCTGGCTGCTAATGTTATGTCAGAAATTTGGGCTGCAGGAGAAATTAAGCTGTCGGTTATAGATATAATATCACAATTCCTTTCTTTAACATATCTCAATGCCTCCAATGTTCTCTTTGAATATCTCGGATAACTTATAACAATAACCAAATCCTTGTCAGTAACTTTCATTAACTGTTCAAAGATATCATTAGGACCTAAGTTCACTACCTTTACATTGTCTATTATAAAATTCAAATAGAATCCTAAATATTCGGCCAAAAATGATGAACTCCTTAATCCCAGGACATAAACTATTCTTGCTTTTCGTATTTCATCAGCAGCTTTCTCAAAAGCATCATAGTCAATTTCATCTATTATTTTATTTATACTTTCTATATCCTTTTTAAGGATCTTTTTCAAAGAATTTTGTCTGTCAGAAAAATCATCATTTAAAGAAATCCTTTGAACTGTAGTGAGTTTATTTTTAATTAAATCCTGTAATTCTTTTTGCAAATCTCTATATCCTTCATATCCTAAGGTGTTTGCAAATCTTACTACAGTAGATTCACTTACATTAACGCTTTTCCCGAGCTTAGAAGCGGTCATAAAAGCAGCCTTGTCGTAATTTTCCATTATATATTCAGCTATTATTTTTTGTCCTTTACTAAAGGTACGATAATTCTGCTGAAGTGTTTTAATTAAATCCAAATTTTTTTTCATTATAGTATCCTCATATTTCTTATTAATTTAATTTATTTCTATTACAATTCTCGACTAATTCATATCCCTTTTTTAAAGCAAGTTTATTTAATTCTTCCGTTCCCTTTGGAACTCTATCTAAAACGGCAGATTCAAGAATTTTTTTTGGCACAATATCCAAAATGCCGTTGATTGCACCAATCGCAACAATATTAGCTACCATTGGTTTGCCTATTACTTCCCTCGCAGTTTCCAATATAGGAACTTTAACAATTTTTTTGGCTCTATTGGTATCCGGAACATTTACAGTTGAATCTATAAGTAATATTCCCTCTTCATCCAATGAATTAATATATTTATCACAAGATTTTTGATTTAATGCCAATAATAAATTTGTTCTTCTAACCTTTGGAAAGTCTATTTCTTCATCGCTTATAATTACCTCAGCTTTGCTGGATCCGCCTCTGGCTTCAGGTCCATAAGACTGAGATTGAATAGCATTCTTACCTTCCATTATTGCCCCTTCGGCTAAAATAATTCCGCCTAAGATAAGTCCTTGCCCTCCCGAACCCGTCAGTCTTAGTTCCAATCGATTACTCATAATTAATTCTCTCCTTCAAATTTATTTTACAAACATATCTATTATTTTTTGATATTCTTCAGTGTATTCCGGCTCTGTAGTATTTTTAAATTCCCCGATTAAAAATTTTCCCTGAAGATTTTCCGGAGAAGAAGTCTCAGCAGCTTTTATACTAACAGTATTATCCCTTAACCATTCGATCATCTTCACGGCAGATCCCTTTTTATTTTTCCTTCCATAATAAGTAGGACATACACTGACACCTTCTATTAAAGAAAACCCTTTATTCTGAATACCCTTTTCTATAAATGTGATTAATTGTTTAGCATGATAAACAGTACTTCTGGCTACATATGTAGCTCCTGCCCCTATGGCAAGCTGCGGAATATCAAAAGCTTTGTCAACAGTACCATAAACAGCCGTAGTGCCGCGTTCACCCTTTGGTGTAGTCGGAGAATACTGCCCTCCGGTCATTCCGTAAATATTATTATTAAACACAATTGTTGTGATATCAATATTTCTTCTTGCCGCATGAATTAAATGATTTCCTCCGATTGCTACAGCATCTCCGTCTCCTGAGATCACGATAACTTTCAGTTCAGGATTGGCTAACTTTACTCCTGTTGCAAAAGCCAACGCCCTGCCGTGAGTAGTATGGAGAGTATTAAAATCCATATATCCTACAGCCCTCGAAGAGCAACCTATTCCTGACACGACACATACTTTATTTTTATCCAAATCCAAATCATCTATTGCTTGTATAACAGCCCTCATTAATATTCCATGGCCACATCCCGGACACCATATATGGGGTAAATTCTCCATTCTTAAATATTTTTCAACTAATGGACTTGCCATATTATATTACCTCCTTAATCTTAGAAAGTATCTCTTCAGGGGTAATGATATCACCATTAAATTTTCCTAAAGAAAAAACATTTGATTCGTTCTTTACAACTCTTTCAACTTCCAAAACCAATTGCCCATGATTAAGCTCAACTACAATTATATTTTTAACTTGCTTTGCAATTCTTTTAACTTCTTTCTCCGGGAAAGGCCAGATAGTTATAGGTCTGAACATTCCGACTTTAAGGCCATCTTTTCTTGCCTGTTTTATTGCACTTTTAGCACTTCTTGCCGTTCCGCCATAAGCTATTACTATGGTTTGCGCATCTTCTGTATATAATTCATCATAAGTTATAATATCATCTACATTATCTTCGATTTTTTTCATAAGTCTTGTACAAAGAGACTCGGCCACTTCAGTACTATTTGTCGTAAATCCGGATTCGGTGTGCACAAGGCCCGTAACATTAAATCTAAAGCCTTCACCGAAAGATGCCATAGGAGGAACCAGCTCTCCTTCTTCTACATGATAAGGCAAATAATTTTTATCTCCGGCTTTAGGTTTTTTACGATTGATAATCATTAAATCTTCCATTTTTGGAATTTCAATACCTTCCCTCATATGAGCTACAATTTCATCCATTAACAATATAACAGGCGTTCTATATTTTTCTGAAAGATTAAAGGCTCTGACAGTTAAATCAAAAACTTCTCTCACCGAAGAAGGAGATATAACTATTATAGGATGATCTCCATGAGTACCCCATCTCGATTGCATTACATCCCCTTGAGATGGTGATGTAGGAAGTCCCGTACTCGGACCTTCTCTTTGAACATCCACAATTACACAGGGTACTTCAGCCATAGCCGCATAGCCAATATTCTCCTGCTTCAGTGAAAATCCCGGACCGCTTGTGGCAGTCATGGACTTCATTCCTGTAAGAGAAGCTCCTATTATAGCGGCCATAGCCGAAATTTCATCTTCTGTCTGAAGAAACTTTCCCCCTACCCTTGGCAATTTCACAGAGGACTCCTCCGCTATTTCCGTCGACGGAGTTATAGGATACCCTGCATAAAAACGCATTCCTGCAGCAATAGCACCTTCTACGCAAGCCTCATTACCCTGAAATAATTTAATGTTATTTCTCATCTTATTTACCTCCCAGATAAATTGCATAATCTGGGCATCTTAACTCACACTGCCCACATTTTATACATGCATCTATATTTTTTATGTTTACTTTTTCATCTTTTAATTCCAAGACATCTTTGGGACAAAAACTGACACAAATACCACAACCTTTGCACCAATTTTTGTCAATATACAAAATCTTTTCTTTTGGCTGCAAGATTTCTTCCCCCTTAGCATAAATTTGTCTAAGTAAATAATATCAAAAGCCCATCACAAATGCAAGTTTTATTTCATTTTTAATTAGCCTTTTTTATTTTTGCAAGTTTTATTTCATCATTATCAAAAAATAAAAAACCATAAGGTTTTTAAGAACCCTATGGTTTTTTATTTTTATATGGGATAAACTTTATATTCTTCATTTGTCAAAGAACAATCTATTTTATATTTTTTTGCTTGCCTGTATTTAAAATAATTTAATGCTACCTGAGGAAATAATGCATAGGAAAGGACATCTTCATCCTGTTCCATATATTCCTTAATTTCATTTTTACATTGTTCAAGCTGAGGCTTTAAAAGGTCTGCAGGCCTGCCTGTATATACTTCTTCATCTCCTATTATTTTTTTCTTTATATCTTCCCTAATAGGGACAGTAGGTTTTCCATATAAACCCTTTACATAGTTTTTTATCTCCTTTGAAACAAGTTTATATCTTTCACCCATCAATACATTAGAAAGAGCTTGAGTTCCTACCATCTGACTCATTGGGGTAACCAACGGAGGATATCCTAAATCTTCTCTTACTTTAGGTATCTCTTCCAATACATCTTCAAATTTATCCGAAGCTCCCTGATATTCAAGCTGAGATAATAAATTTGACAGCATTCCTCCCGGAACCTGATATTTCAATGTCCTTGCATCGATATCAAAAATTTTAGGCTTTAATAAACCTTCCTTAATATATTTATCCTTTAATCCTTTGAAATATTCCGCAATTTCCATAAGTAAATCCATATCTAAATCCGGATCGTAAGGAGAATATTTTAAAGAAGATACCATGGATTCTGTCGCCGGCTGACTTGCTCCCATTCCCAAAGGAGAAATAGCTGTATCTATTATATCTGCTCCTGCTTCTATGGCCTTCATATATGTTTGGTTTGCAATTCCGCTTGTAAAATGGGAATGAATTTCTATAGGAATCTTTATTACTTTTTTAAGTTTTTTTATTAATTCTTCAGCCACATAGGGAAGAAGTATTCCCGACATATCCTTAATGCAGATAGAATCGGCACCCATATTCTCCATCTCTTTTGCCAGTTGTACATAATATTCGATATTGTGTACGGGGCTTACAGTATAGGAAATAGCAATTTGAGCATGACCGCCGTATTTTTTTGTTGCTTCAAGAGTTTTCTGAATATTTCTCATATCATTTAATGCGTCAAACATCCTTATTATGTCTATTCCGTTTTCTATAGATTTTTTTACAAACTCCTCAACAATATCGTCAGGATAATTTTTATATCCTAATAAATTTTGTCCTCTTAGTAGCATCTGAAGCTTAGTATTCTTAAAAGCTTTTCTTAATTTTCTGAGCCTATCCCAAGGATCTTCATTCAAAAACCTTAGGCAGGAATCAAAAGTAGCTCCTCCCCATACTTCCATGGCATAATATCCAACTCTGTCCATTTTATCAGCTATAGGAAGCATTTCATCAGTTCTCATTCTTGTTGCCAATAAAGATTGGTGTGCATCTCTAAAGGCTGTTTCGGTAATTTTTATTTTTTTCAAATAGACCCCTCCAAAAAAATATTATAATTTCTCTATTTCATATAAAATCGGGGGATTATTTATTTGATTTATAAAATCAAATTTTACTACCCCAAATTTTTTCTGATTTAATTTTTTTAAAAAATCCTCTATACCTTTATTTTCAATGTACCCTTCTCTATGACCGGTATAGGATGCTATAAAAGCCATTCCGTTATTCTGTAATAAATTCAATAGTTGTAAAATACCCTGTAGAGTTGTTTCCTTTCTTGTAACAATACTTCTATCTCCTTTCGGAAGATATCCTAAATTAAATATACCCAATTTTACCATATTATTAATATATTTGCCTAAATTTTTATGATCATCATTGATAAGAATAACTCTGTCTTCCAATTTTCTTTCTTTCAATTTATTATAAGTAATATCCAAAGCCTTTTTCTGAATATCAAATCCGTAAACTTTGCCTTTAGGACCTACCTTTTCTGCCAACAATACGGTATCATTTCCATTTCCTACGGTGCAATCAACAGCCGTATCTCCTTCCTTAAGTATTTGTTCAACCATATATCTGTATGTAACCACAGCATTTATTAAATATTTATATCCCATTACTACCAGCTCCGTTACAACATTTTTTATTCATTATATATGGTATATCACATTTCAAAGAAAAAGTCTTTTCTCCATTTGATTCATTGGTCTCTGAAAATCCTTTTTTTAAAAGATAATCATTTTTATCCTGATAAAAGATTTGAAAATATCCCATATCCTCCATATTAAACATTACACTTCTCAAAAGAGCTTCACCATAATTTAATCCTCTTCTTTTTTCCGATACAATAACGTATTTAAGTTCGTTAAAATATCCTTCTATGTCAACTCCGCACACTCCCACGAGTTTATTATCCTCTATCATCATATAAGTTAAACCATTTGTATCAAAATTATTCCGTAAAAAATAATTTTCTAAGAATTCAATAACAGCCTTCTCCTCTTCTTTAGACTTAACCGAAGTTAATTTTATCATTTTGATTTTTCCTCCTAATTCTATAATAAAACAAAAAGAGCATAAAGAAAACATGCTCAATTGTTAAATGTTTTTAATATACTCTATCTCGTTTTTGTTTAAATTTCTCCATTTTCCGGTCTTTAATTTCCCTAACTTTATATTTCCCAAAGCTATTCTCTTTAGTTCCATAACGGGATGATTTATCATATCGCACATCTTTCTTATTTGCCTGTTTTTGCCTTCATGTATTTTTATTTCAAGGAGAGATGTATTTTTATTCTTTTCCAATATTCGTATCTCGGATTTGGAAGTCACATATCCGTCAATTTTTAAACCATTTCTGAAATCATTAAGTTCCATTTCATTTGGAATACCTTTCACTTTTGCCATATAGGTCTTATCTATATGAAAACTGGGATGAGTAATCTTAAATGCCAGATCTCCATCATTTGTAAGAAGCAGCAATCCTGAAGTATCATAATCAAGTCTTCCCACAGGATATATTCTTTCATCTATTCCCTGTATCAAATCAATCACCTTTTTCCTTCTGAATTGATCCTTTACAGTAGTTACATACCCTACAGGTTTATTAAGTAGAATATACACTTTTTTATCTTCTATTTGCACTATCTTATTGTCGAATTTTACTATATCCCCTTTATTAACTATAAAACCCTGTTCTTTAATTATCCGATCGTTGACTTTGATTCTGCCCTCTCCTATTAATTCTTCGGATTTTCTTCTTGAAGCTACTCCGCAGGAAGCCAAATATTTTTGCAATCTCATAATATTTCCTCCTTAGTTTATATATACATTTTAATCCCTTTACCGATAAATTCAAATACTTTTTTATAACCCATAGGAAAATCCCTTTTCCCCTAATTTATTAAAGCTTAAATATAAACTCCTTTTATTCATATACATTTGAAAATCCTGATTCCCGAACCCTTTTCCCGATTTCGTCTCTATCAATGGTATATAAGCCCTTATTCTTCATCCTTTCAAGATATATACTTCCTGCGAAGGTATATCTCCTCATTAACCCTTCCTTTGTCTCAATGGCTTCATTCTCGTAAGCTATAATATCTCCCGTTGCCAAATTTCTCGGAAGCTCTATAAGAGGAAGACCTTTTGCATATCTTCCGCCGTTATAACCGGCAAGGCTCCCCGTAGTTATAGCTTCCGTATGTCCTACAAACAGTCCGGATTTTTCTCCTCCACAAAAAAGATTATCTATTCCCTTTACCTGCATTGTATTATATCTCGGAGCCATAGACAGATATCTTATTGAATTTCCTATTCCTCCAGAATAAGGATCGATATATTTAACTTTCTCCAGTCCCTTAATTTTTCTTAAGTCTTCCAAAGGATAATAAGAAGTCATCATTTTCGCATGGCCAGTATCCAATAGTACTATATTTTCAGCATACTCTTTTAATGCATATTGCTGGCACACTTTTTTGTCTAATTTATCTAATTTTATATCATCCTTGGGAACGGGAAGTACCACAACACCTTCTCTTTCAAGTTCTTCTCTTACGTCTTTTCCGAGAGAATCCTTATTTAATTTGCAAGACCCGCTGAAAGCACCAAAGGAACCGTCTTTTCTCAATCCCCGTATATCTTTCACCCCTGCCTTCTCGCTGATACTTATTCTCGGTCCGAAGGTAGGACATCTTAAAATACACATAGCGCATCCATTTCCATATTTTAAGCAATTCCCCATAGGTCCGGTGGATCCTGTCGTATCTATGAAAACATCTCCTTCAACGATCTCATCATTATTCAATATTATGTTTTTAATCTTACTGCCTTCCTTTATTACGTCTATGGCTCTGCTTTTAAACAATACGTTTATTCCCATACTCTTTACTAATTTTCTTACCTCATATTCGATATTCGTTACATCATATAAATTAGCATGATGATGGCCGGGAAAATTAATATTTTTATGAATTGAAAGTTTATCCGTTATGTTAAAAAGTTCTTTTGCCCCCAAAAACGTATTTTCCTCCTGAGCTGTAAATCTTCCGTTATTCCTCATTATTCCCCCTACGTTACCAAGTCCTACAAGCATGTCGGTTCTCTCTATCAATAATACTTCAGCACCTGTTTTTCTGGCAGAAATGCTCGCTGCACATCCTGCCCAACCTCCCCCGATTACTATTACCTTTTTCAATATTGTTACCCCCTATTTAAATATTTCTTTAGGATTTATTGAAGTTTTACAAGCTCTCACTTTATATCCCGAATTAAGCCTTTTAACACAGGAGCCGCATATTCCCTCTCCACAGCATAAAATATTGTTATTTGTTACCATAAAATTAAGATCTTTAGGACATTTTTTTATAATATCTGATACTCTTTGATGTAAAATATCCGACCCTGCGCTAAATACCAAAGCTATATGATCCCTTGAAAAAATTTCATCAATTGATTTCTCCCCTTCATTTTCCATTAAATTCTTTTCTATTATTTCTACATTATTTAATTTATCAATATATTCTTTTATATATATGGAATTGATATTTCCCTTGTCTATCAAAAGATAGATTTTATTATTCCTCTCAGATAAAAACTTTGTAACCAAAACCACAGATGACTGTCCAATACCTCTTGCAGCAATGAGACAATTTGAATTGTATATCTTATTTAAACTCTTTACCCCCAATATCCCATTCCAATAAGGGCCCCTTATTATAACCTTATCCCCCTGGGATAATCTTTTAGTCTTATTCCCTCTTATCTGGTAAACAATAATTATCTTATTTTCACATATATCCATTACAGACATGGGAGAATCATAGTAATTAACATCTTCATAATTTCTTAAAAATACATATGTTCCGGGGTTTTTCAATTCTTCCGCCATATCTTCATTTCCTTCAATCTTCAAGAGCATCAGGTTCTCATTTATTAAATTCCTTTCATCTATTTTACATGAGAACTCTTTTCTCATAGGCTTTGTTTTTTTCCCATTCATATAGTATTCATATAAAATACATACTCCATTCCATCTGCAGTCACAGCAATCTCCCCCATTAAGATGGGAACAAGATATGCAGTTATTAGTATCTGCCAATTTGCAAGGGCAATATATACTTCCTGCATCTATACATTCAAAAGATTTGTTCAAATTTATCCCCCCTAAAAACCACTTAATATTAGAATATTGATATAAATATTTTTTGTTACAAAAAAAGTGAAAAGTCTGTTAAAAACAGACTTTTCACTTTTTGCGATGTGTTTTTATCCTGTGAAGATCATTTTTATCTTTTCAAAAAAACTAAGTTTTCTCACCGTATTTTTAGAAACCAGTTCGTTTACCGATATTACTTCTCCATCTAAATATACGGTTATCTTTCCTATCCGAGCTCCCTTGGATATAGGCGGATAAATTTTATTATCGGTTTCCACGTATATCTTAATATCTTTTTCTTCTCCTTTTTTAATAGGATAATATAAACTTTCTTTTGTTGATACATTTATTTTTTTTCTATCCCCGTCAACAACATCTATACTATCGATAATTTTATTTTTATCGTATATATTGCAATAATAGTAATTCTCAAATCCATAGCTCATCAGCTTATAAGCATCATCAAACCAATTTCCATCGTCTAAAACTACTGCAATCAGTTGCATTCCGTTTCTATTGGAACTGGCAACAAGACACCTTCCGGCCTTCTTTGTATATCCTATTTTAACTCCATTGCCATCTTCGTAATCCCATAGGGTTTTATTTTTATTACAGAAGTAATTGTTATCTTCTCTGTTTGCCTTCCAAGTTTTGGCACTTACTATTTTCTTGAATTCTTCATTTTTAAATGCTTCCCTTGTGATTAAAGCAAGATCATAGGCATTGGAGAAATGATTTTCATCTTCAAGACCGTGAGGATTTGAAAAATGTGTATTTGTAAGATTTAACTCCTCTGATTTTCTATTCATCAAATCAACAAAATTTTTCTCTGTGCCTCCTATATGTTCGGCAATAGCGACAGCCGCATCGTTACCAGACCTTAACATCAGACCATACAACAAATCTTCTAAGGATACCTTCTCTCCCTTTTTTAAATATATACTTGAGCCTTCTGTTCTTACAGCATTTTCGCTAATCTTCACCATATCTTTTATATTTCCTCTCTCCAAAGCTATAAGGCAGGTCATTATTTTGGTTGTGCTGGCTATGGATGTTTTCTCGTAAGGATTAAGTGAATACAATATTCTGCCCGAATATTCATCCATCAGAATAGCACTTTTAGCATTGATTTCGAGGCTTTTTTCAAGGTCGTCTCCATGGACAGGAAAATTGAAAGCAAAAAAAATTAATATTATCATAAATGTAAGTATTTTTTTAAATTTCAAATTTTACCCTCCTGTATAAAAACAACAGAGCAGAAAATTTCTGCTCATTGAGTAATGTTTGTACTTTCTTTATCTTTATCATTATCTTTGTTATTATCCTTGTCTTTCATTCCTTGAAAATTATCGATTACTTTACCCATAAAATCGAACAGATTGTTTAAAGCACTGCTGCCTTCATCTACCGGCAACAATTTTATTTGTTCATTTCCCACTACTATAAAGCCTACAGGCTGTACCGATACTCCTGCACCGCTTCCTCCGCCAAAAGGAAATTTTCCTTCTTCATCTTCATAAGAATTTTTAACATCTTTGCCAGTACTGTACTCCGAACCTCCCGATGCAAATCCGAAAGAAACCCTTGATATGGGTATAATAACAAGCCCATCTGCAGAACTTACAGGATCTCCTATTATTGTATTTACATCCACCATTTCCTTTAAGCTTGACATCGTAGTTTTCATTAAACCTTCTATTGGATGTTCAGGCAAATTATTCACCACCTTTTTTAATTTTAAAACTATGAATACTTCCAATAATAATATAAACCAATTTGCATTTAATTATGCAGTCAAGATATACTTCAAAATGATTTTTATAAAATACCGGATTTATCTTTACTTTAAAGTTTTTAACATCATTGTGGCCCAAAATAAACCCTGAGATTATACTTTCAATCCACCACAAAAATCCTACAGAAATTCCCGTCATTGCCGGATCTTCCAATCCCAAAGATATAAAAAAATTGAATTTTTCAATAAGAATCTTTTCTCTGTATTTTAAAAATTTTTTTTTGTATATATTAAAATTTTTTTTAGATTTTTTTAATGTGTTTAATATTTCTTCTCCCTTATTTTTATAATGTGCGGTATCCTTTTTTCTGTTTTTAAAATATTTATTTAGAGGAATATTAATCAATCCCCATAAAAATATTACTCTGATATCCAAAACATTCTCATCATTTTTTTTATATAAAATTTTAACCTTGACAGGTGTAATCAATATCCCCAGAATAAATCCAAATAGTATTAATAACCTCCAAAACATTTCTTCACCCCTTACGGAATTACCGATTACTACCTATCTTTCCCATAAAAAAAGAAAAATAATACATTAACCGTATTATTTTTCCTCTGTATCATCTTCTTTAAATTCTTCTATTTTTGGAAGTTCACTTAAATCACTTATTCCAATATGTTTTAAAAATTCTATAGTCGTTCCGTATAATATAGGCCTTCCGGTCTTCTCAAGCCTCCCTTTCTCCTCAATTAAATCCTTTTCCAACAAATTTTCTATTGCTTTATCACATCTAACCCCTCTTATAGCTTCTATTTCATTTTTGGTGATAGGTTGTCTATAGGCAATTATGGATAAGGTTTCCATTGATGCTCCGGATAAGCTTTTATTTTCTTTAGGCATGTACAACTTTTTAATCCAAGGATAATGCTCCGATCTGCTGCTCAACTGATAATAATCTTCTGTTTTAACAATTTTTATTCCTCTTTTATTATAATTAAACTCATCCGTCATCTCTTTAAGTATCTTTTTTACCTCTTCTTCTTTCATTTCCAAAATATTAGATATATCTTTTATATTCAGAGGATCCCCCCATGTAAATAAAAGGCCCTCGATTATTGACTTTATATCAGATATTTCCATAAACTTTATCCCCCATAATCCTATATTTTCATAATAAGTATATCTGAAAAATCTTCATTTTGCTTGATTTTTATTTCCTTTGACTTTGTCATTTCAAGGATAGCTAAGAATTTTGTAACTATATAAGAATTGCTTGCATCATCTTTTATGAGAAAGCTAAATTTGATTTTACTTTTTTTCTGCAATTCCCCTCTTATTTTTTTTATACATTCCTCTAAAGGAAGCTCTTCTCTCTGTATTTCATTAATGTTTAAAATCTTATTCTTCTTCCTGTTTTTTCTTTTGATTATATTATTTAAAGCCTGAACCAAATCATCAATATTCAATTCATCAATCTTGTCTTTTCCCTCTTCAAAGTCATTCAAATCATCTTTTAACTTATAATATACCTTATTTTGAATTTCCTCATAATATTTAAGCTGAGATGAAACTTCTTTATATTTTTTATATTCTACCAGTTTCTGTACAAGTTCCAACCTCGGGTCAACTTCTTCCATTTCCATCTGGGTACCTTTATTCTTATCATTAGCCGGAAGGAGCATCTTTGATTTAATTTCTAATAAAGTGGAAGCCATAATTAAAAATTCGCTAGCAGCCTCCAAATCAAATATTTTAATTTTATTCAAATATTCGATATACTGGTCGGTTATCTCCTTAATAGGTATATCATATATACTCACTTTAGCATTATCAATAAGATGAATTAACAAATCAAGAGGGCCTTCAAATCTTTCCAAAACAACTTTATATTCCTGCATATAAATAACCTCTTCAGTTTATTATTTTTACCATAATATTAAGTACAATATTAATTAAAGGACTTAATATTTTATCTATTAATCCGGTTACTATCAGCAAAAGGAGTATTATATATAAATACTTCTCATATTTATAAAAATAATATTCGTATTTATCTGGAAGCATGCTTGCTAAAACTTTGGAACCGTCCAAAGGAGGAAGAGGCAAAAGATTAAACAAACCCAGCATAATATTATACCATATCGTAATAATAACAATATTCAAAATTAAATTATTATGGATGATATCCATAGATACAATTAAAGAAAAAAATAGAGCAATAATAAAATTAATTATGGGGCCTGCGGCGGAAACTAAAATGGTATCCTTTTTTCTGTTTTTAAAATAGTTAGGATTAATAGGCACAGGCTTTGCCCATCCGAATCTAAAAACCATTAAAAAAATAAATCCTATCAAATCTATGTGTTTAAAGGGATTTAAAGTCAGCCTTCCTGCATTCTTTGCAGTAGGATCTCCCAGCTTATAAGCAACAAACCCATGGGCAAATTCATGAAATACTATTGCCGTTAAAAGTCCCGGAAGAATAATCAATTTATCTGCAATCATCTTTCAACCTTCTTTCAAAAAATTTTAGCTAGATATATTTTATAATTTTTTTCGCAAAAACACAAACATATCCAGCTAAAAATAAATTATTTATTCGTAAGAAGGCCTTTCACAACTTTTTTGAACATATTCACAAATCCTGCCTTATCAACGGTTTCTTTAGCTATCAATTTCACTCTATCTACACTCTTACCGTCGATTTTAAGAATTAATTCTCCCACTTCTTTGCCCTTCTCTATGGGAGCGTTTAACACCTCCGGCAGTATTATTTCTTTTTCAGCCTTTCCGGAAGATCCTTTAGGTATAAGAATATAGCTGTCATCTTTAAGAACTACTTCCAGATGTGTTTTGTCTCCTTTGTTTATAGGTACTTTACCTATAATATCTCCTTTTTTACCTATAACCACGGAATCGTAATTTGCAAATCCGTAATCCAATAATTTTTTGCTTTCTTCAAACCTTACCTTTGAAGTTTCGGCACCCATTATTACTGCAATAAGTTGAAGATTTCCCCTCTTCGCTGACGCAGAAAGACAATACTTTGCATCCGAAGTAGAACCTGTTTTTATACCGTTAGCTCCCTGATAATCCTTTATAAGCCTATTGGTATTAACCAAACTTTGAACTATATCCTTTTTCTTTCCAACCTTCATGTCACTCATATAAATGGTAAGCCATTCCTGTATTTTAGCATGCTTCATCAGCTCCTTGGACATCAAGGCTATGTCATAAGCAGATGTATAATGGGATTCGTGTGGAAGCCCCGTAGAATTTTCAAAGTTGGTATCATTCATCTTCAATTCCTTGCTTCTTTCATTCATAGCTTTAACAAATAATTCTTCACTTCCCGCGATGTACTCTGCTAAAGCAACACTGGCATCATTGGCAGATCTTAAACAGATGGCCTTGATTAGATCCTCAACCGTCTGAGATTCTCCCTCTTCCAGATATATTTGACTTCCTCCCATCTTAGAGGCATTTGTACTTATAATCACTTCATCTTTTAAACCTATTTTACCCTTATCTATGGCTTCCATAGTAAGAAGCAAAGTCATTATTTTAGTAACGCTGGCCGGAGGCAACTTCTCATGAGCATTCTTCTCATAAATAATTTCACCGGTATGATAATCGATGAGTATGGAAGATTTTGCTTTTATATCAAAATTTTCGTCTCCATAAGATATATTAAAAGCAGAAAAAAATAATGGAATTATCAATAACAATACAGCTACTTTTTTATAGAATTTCATCCAATTTATTACCTCCTCACATAAATATTCACTTTTATCTTAACCATAAAAAAATTACTTATTCAAATTTAAAAATAAGGAGGTATAAATTTAATTGTTAATTCTTTACAAAATTTAAAATTCAAAATATTTTTGTCTGCTTCTAATAAAGTTTTACTTCATCTTTAGTTACTTCTCCGTATAGGAGCTTTTTCTCAACAGGATTTTTCTCTCCGATTTCTATTATTTTTATGAGTTTTTCCGCCACTTCATTTTCCTTTTCAATACTGTTACTGTGGATATAGCAGAGAGTATCTCCCCTTTTAACAAAGTCATCAACCTTCACACTAAATACTATTCCGGCTGAAAGATCTAAGGGGCTATTCTTAACCTGTCTGCCTGCTCCCAATATTATGTCACATTTTCCTACTTCCTCTGCATTTATTGATCTCACATGTCCTTCTTTGTTTGATTTCAATTCAAAGATATAAGTAGACTTTGGAAGTAAATCCGTATTCTCTACAAAATTTACATCTCCGCCTTGGCATTTCACTAATTCCAAAAACTTTTCATAAGCCTTTCCGTTGTTTATTACTTCTTTTATTCGAGTTCTGCCTTCGTCTTCATTTTTTACTTTTTGGGATAAAATTAAAAGCTTACTTCCGAGAATAAGACATAGTTCGGTAAAATCCCTTGGCCCTCTCCCCTTGAGAGTTTCTATCGCCTCTTTTACTTCTAAGGCATTTCCTACTCCGTATCCTAATGGTTCATCCATATTGGTAAGTACAGCAATGGTTTTTCTTCCGTATCCTGTACCTATTTTAACCATTTCCTTTGCAAGCTCAATTCCGTCTTTCAAATCATGCATAAATGCTCCTTTGCCTATCTTCACATCAAGAAGGATGGCATCAGATTTAATAGCAAGTTTCTTACTCATAACACTACTTGCTATTAGAGAAATATCATCCACAGTAGCAGTTACATCCCTTAATCCATATAATTTTTTATCTCCAGGAGTAATATTGGAAGACTGGCTGCATATAGCAATATTTATTTTATTTGCATTATCTATCAATTCGTCTCTTGTTAATTCTACTCGAAATCCCTTAATGGACTCAAGTTTATCCAACGTTCCTCCTGTATGACCCAATCCTCTTCCGGACATCTTGACAAAAGGCACTCCACAAGCGGCAACCATTGGTCCGAGAGCTAAAGTGGTTTTGTCACCTACTCCTCCTGTGCTGTGTTTATCAACTTTAATTCCTTTAATATCGGATAAATCCACAGTTTCTCCGGAATTAATAATTGCTTTCGTAAGATCAAGGGTTTCCCTTTCATTCATCTTTTTTAAATATATAGCCATAAGTAAAGCAGATGCCTGATAATCAGGGATTATATCTCTAACATAGTTTTCTATAAAAAAGTTGATTTCCTCAGTAGAAAGTTCCTCCCCGTCTCTTTTTTTCTTAATAATGTCATACATTCTCATTAATAGCACCTCTTTAAATATTCTTAACGATTTCCTTAACAAGTTTAATGAAAGAATCCTTAATCACTTCCGAAGTTTCAATAACCTCCTCATGATTTAAAGGTTTATCCAATATACCTGCGGCCATATTAGTTATGCAAGAAATGCCGAGTACTTTCATACCACCGTGGACCGCAACTATTACTTCCGGAACAGTTGACATTCCTACCGCATCTGCTCCTAACACACGAGCCATTCTTATTTCTGCGGGAGTTTCATAATTGGGACCTGTAAGCCACAAATATACTCCTTCTTTCAAATTTATATTTAATTTTTCCCCGGCGGCTTTTGCCGCATCTATTAACCCTCTGTCATATGCTTGGGTCATATCTGTAAACCGATGCCCCAATTCATTATAATTTTTACCGATTAAGGGATTCTGTCCAGTTAAATTTATATGATCTTTTATAATCATAAGATCTTTGGGCCTAAAATCTTTGTTCACTCCTCCCGCTGCGTTAGTAACTATAAGATTTTCAACTCCTAAAAATCTCATTACTCTGACTGGAAAAGTAACCTCCTGCAAAGAATATCCTTCGTAATAATGAAATCTACCCTGCATTGCCACCACTTTTTTCCCCTGTAAATTTCCCAATACCAATTGTCCCTTATGTCCTTCAACTGTAGATAAGGGAAAATTAGGGATATCTTTATAAGGAATAACGGTACTGTTTTCTATCTCATCTGCCAAAATGCCCAGTCCCGACCCTAATATCAGTCCAATTGAAGGATTATCATCTCTTCTCCCTTTAATATAATCTCCGCTCTCCTTAATTTTTTCTAATAGATTCATAATGTTCCCTCCCATTATTTTGGATGTATTTCTTTAAGGTATATGGGGTAATATTTTTATCAATTCCCGCTTTTTCCTTATAATACTTAACAATTTTCCAAAACCCTTGCCTTGTAAGTCTTTTACCACTAAGGTTAACAAAAAGAGCTTCCTCTTCTTCTCTAAAATCTTGACATCTAAGTTTGCCGATGTAAAGATTTAAATATTTTAAAGCACAATTTCCTAAGGATATAACTCGTCCCCCTTCAAAGTTTGATTCAATGTAGCCTATGTCAGAGTTTACATTGGAAACATTTAATTCAATAATTTGGGAAACTCTCATTCCGGTATCATACATCAGTTCAAGCATTGTCTTATCTCTCAGACCCTTAAAACTATTGATGTCTGGCTGAGAAAGAAGTAAATCAACCTCTTCTAAAGTTAAAGCCTTTGGCACTTTCCTTTCGTATTTAGGTGATTTTAAATTTAAAGTGGGATTTTCTTTTATTAGCCCATTATAAAACAAATATTGATAAAAACATTTCAGCGATGACAAATGCCTTGAAATAGTTCCAAAAGCCTTTCCTTCTTTTTGAAGCTGAATTAAATATGTAATTACAAAGGTCTTATTTACTTCTTCCATCTTTTCAACGTTTGTATGTGTTTTTAGATATCCTTGAAAATATTGAATATCTCTTAAATATGAATCAAGAGTATTTTGTGATAATCCTCTTTCTTCATAAAGATAGTTCTTAAATTTTTTTAAAATCTCAATCATATAGATACCCCTTTATGCTAAAAATATTACTTTATTTCTGTAACAAATTTCATAAAAATCGGACTTACATATCCTTCTATTATACTTCCAACGATAACTAACATCGCAAAAAGTAATACTATAAACGAATAATTGATAATATCCGAAATAAGATTATTCCTGTATAATCTTTCTTTTCTTCTTCTTATCCTATTTATAGAAAATGACACTCCTGCGGAAGATATAGAAATGATACCTGGAATAATAAATAAATTTTGAGGCAATACAACTAATAAAGAAAATAAAAAACCCTTTAATCCAAATTCGTTAACAAGAAATCCTACGGTAAAACCCAGGGCAAAACCCCTTATTGATAAAATAACTGGTATAACGGCTACTCCTATAACTATAAGCCCTGTTGCCCAGATAATAAATATTGTTTTCAAATTATCCCAAAGAGATTGTTTAAACACTTCCGTACTGTTAAAATCATTATTTTCCAACACCTTAAAAAAGGAATTAAAAAAGGTTAAGATACTTGTCTTCTGAGTATCATTTAAAATCTTAATTGTAATCGCACCTGCAACAATTCCCACTATCAGACAAATAAACATTACAAGATATAAAACAAAATTTTCCCTGAAATATTTATAAATTCCGCTTTTCAATTTATTTTGCAAAATATATCCTCCTTTCAATAGAACAAGCTTTATATAAAATATTATGCTTAAAAGGAGGATATTATCACTATCTTATTTATCTCTTATTTTGTAAATAACTGCTGACAGCAAAGGCCCCTATTATTGTTTTGCTGTCCAATATCTGACCTTTCCAAACCATGTCGACCAAATTATCTAATTTAAATTTTAAAACATCGATATATTCATCATTCTCAGGATGAGATTCTCCCGCTTTTAATCCAGTTGCCAAAAATAGATAAAGTTTCTCATTTGTAAAGCCCGGAGATGTATAAAATTCACATATATACTCCATTTTATCGGCCGAAAACCCGGTCTCTTCTTTCAATTCCCTAACAGCGGCTTCTCTTGGTTCCTCTGAAATCTCCAACATTCCTGCAGGTATTTCTACCAATTCTTTTTCTACCGCTTTTCTATACTGCTTAACCAATATAATTTCATTATCATCAGTTAAAGCAGCAATAGCAACTGCACCGGGATGCTCTACAATTTCCCTCTTTGAATATTTTTTATCAGGAAGTTCCACCATATCTATTCTCAAATTTAATATTTTGCCTTCATATATCTTTTCGGTTTTCATAGTCTTTTCTTCAAAGCCCATCTTTCTACCTCCCTTTCTTTAAATAACTTAAAGCCCATTTCCCTACAGCTCCCAATGTAATAAAATATTCTTCATCATCCTTATATCCCCGATTCATAGTAGTAATATTCAAATCAAAATATTTCATGGCATCCTCAATATCTTTTCCGTCCTCGTATACAACATTGTGGCGCTTAAATATATTATGCTCTTTAAATTGCTCATTAATAACACTATTTTTCTTTTCCCCTAATAATGGAATAATAACCGTACTTTTGGTATTCGATACCTCTCCCAATACTGTTAACGTATGATGACTTACTCCCTGATGCCTTGTTCTCTTATCCTTAAAGCTGATTCTTGGAACAATCAGAGAAGTACCTCCTAAATTATTAACGGCATCGGATATATAACCTTGCTCAATACCACTAAACCCATATTTACTTCCCGTTCCTACAATACCGGGTCCCATTGATATAACCGTAATATCACTTTCCAGTATTTCCTTTGCAGCAATTAATCCTGTATAGATGTTTACACACTCCAAATCGCCTCCGAAGGAATGTCCTATAGTAACAGTTTTATCGATTATTTTCTTCTCCTTTAACAATTTTACCGTATTGCTAAAACCAATAGGAAGAGCACCCCCATCCGTCATTATATAATTAACCTTTACAGTCGGATCCAGCCATTTAATCATAGCAGCAATAGGAGCAAGCATACTGTGAATTTCTGCCAAAATAAAAATTTTCTTCTCTAAGGATTTAAAAGAATTAAATTTTTCATGATATGGACTGTCTTCTTCCTCTGCACTTAAACATTTTATCTGAAAAGGGGTATATCTCATTTTCATAATATGGCCTTTTCCCTCTAATTCTTTTGAGGAATTACTGTAATTGAAAATGACAAAATGGTAACCGCCTGTTCCCAGAGAAAGATTTACCGCAGTAGTATTTAATATCACCACATCTCCTACTCTGACTTCACCTGTAAGGCATTTATAATTAATTGCCCTTTCTATTTTGTCCTCTATGATAACTTCAAACCATACCGTACTCTCATCTTCGGATAATATCTTTGAAACTGTTCCTTTTTTATAACTAATCAGATTAAAAACCTCCTACCTTCCCAAATTATCGATAAATTTCAAAAATCTGCTTTTCTCTATTATACTCGAAAAAGAAAAAAATTCGGAAACAATTTGGATCAATATAAGTACCGCTAAATAAATTAATTTAATATGGAAAGTATAATTTAACGCACAATAAATTCCCAGAGTCAAACCCAAGATATTTGAACCCACATCTCCCATCATAGCTTTAGCTTTTAAATCCAAAGGTAAATACCTAATAATTATTCCATAAAAAGAAAAAATAACCAAAGAGCTCACATTTAATTTTGTAGTTAGCAAGAAAAAAATCGATATAAACAAAAACATCTTTAACGCTCTTCCAGGCCTTAAATCAAATAAATTGATAAAATTAATAAATAAAGCAATCAAAAAAATATTTAAAATCCCATCTGCTGTGTTTTCCGAGATAACTATGGAAACAAACAAAGAAATAAAAAAACCGATTAACGCCTTCAGCATTCCTGTTGTAAGAGTTCCTTTAGTCAAAGCCCGGATATGCCCCTTAAATCCCTTAATGCTTTTATCTCCTATCAGATCATCAATCATTCCGATCATTCCCATTAATACAAATGAAACTGAGTATACCAGTAAGAAATAGTTATCTCTCTCTATAATAAACAGAAAGCTTAGCACAATTACCTGAACTATTATAAACATCAATCCCATTCCTACCGGAATTTCTTCATTTTTATAATTTTGGCATAAACAATTGCTTTTAGCAAGCATCTTCAATAAAAAAGGAGTTGAAATGCAAGAAAGAGACAAGCTCAAGCCAAAAACTATAATAGCCTCTTTGACCATATAATCACCCTTTGAATTTTAGTTTTATTAAAGTTACAAAAATATCGAGAAATTGCTTACCTCTATGAGTAAAATCCCTTATACTTCTTCCTGTCTCTCTATGACTCATATTCACATCGATTTCCCCAACGGTATATCCCATTCTTAAAGTTTCTACCGTCATAGCAACTTCTACCCCAAATCTATCCGGTATATAGCACATATTATCTATTACTTTTTTATTATACACTCTTTGTCCGGATAAAGAAGTATTAATTTTAGTTCCGGTATATTTATAAACTCCATATCTTGCTAACTTCTTTACAAAGCCAAATCCTCCCTTTTTCTTTGGTTGGGGAAACTTTGCAATACTTACATCTACTACATTTTCTATAACCGGATAAATTAATTTTTCAATCTCACTGCTCGTTTCTCCCAAATCTCCATCAACTAACACTAAATAATTAAAATCAATTTTCTTCAATGCTTCCTTTATAGCATAGCCCTTCCCATGATTTTCGTTAAGCCTGATAGCCTGTACATTCATTTCATTAATTATATTCCATGTGTTATCCGAAGATCCGTCATCAACGACTACAATATCATCAATCAAACTGATTTTTTTTAAAGCATTTATAGTATTTTCTATTGTATTCTCTTCATTATAAGCAGGGATCACCGCAACAATTCTGCTTTTCCCTTTCTTATACATAAACGCATCCCCTCACTCATTAGTTATAGGATAATTAACATTAGGTATTAACTCTTCACTTGTACTTTTAACTCCGTAATTCCCTGGCCTTCCTTCCATTGCCAATATTAATGCCGTTTTTCCCATAATTGTATCTGCATTATCGACAGTTGTTATTCTTAGATCCTTATAGTAACTTATATAAGAATAATTAACATTTTCCTTTTCTATTCCTATTACAGGAATATTATTTTTTTTGGCAAATTCAATTATTTCTTTATCTATCAGATTAACTCTATTAGGATCTTCAGTATTTGCTCCTCCTGCAACAATTATATAATCTACGGGCTCATTATATTCCCCTACAGTACCTATAATATTATCTTCATTTAAATAATCAATTATAGGGCTTTTTTCAGAAGTAATTATATAATTAGTCAGATCCTCCATGGCCTGCTGAACATAGCTTTTGCCTTCCTTCTTTGCTATATTGTGATTTTCATATATTTTCTTTAAAAATTCTTCATCATCAAAATCATCTTTTATCGTAGTTATACTGACTACATTTCCTCCTGCCATTTTTAAATCTTGACCCAGACCTGAATAAACATAATCGTCTGTAGTTTCAATTATTGCTATTTTAATTCCGTTTAATTTATTTTTAATGACTTCAGGGTATACAGCCTTTGAGAAATCCTTGTATAATTGATTTTCTTTTTCTAACCCCTCCATTTCATTTTTCAAATTATCATTCTCACTTCTTAAATCAGCAAATTGCTTTTCAAGTCCCTCTACAATTCCTTCTTTCTGTTCTATCAGAAAATCCTTAGAATTCAAACTAAAACCTATATATATTCCGATAGCCAATGCAAGAAAAATTGAAGCTATGGAAACAATGTAAAACTTCATATTAGGTAACAATTCATCAACCCCTTACAGTCCAAACATTATTCTTAATCTTATCTTCAGTAATGCAATTAATTCTCTCATAGGCGGAAACATAAGAGTAATAACAATAATAGGCAACAAAGCAGCTACTGCAAGACCTATAATATATTTCATCTTTAAATGTCCATGATACAGCTTATTTACTCCCTTTGCATCTATTAACTTTGCTCCAACTTTCAGTCTGACTAAAAATGTACTTGCCATGCCTTTTCTTCCTTTTTCCAAAAAATCAATCATATTATTATGAGTACCTACAGCTACTATCAAATCCGCATTATTTGAATAAGCAAGCAATAAAGCTATGTCTTCGCTTGTTCCCGGAGCAGGAAAAACTACAGCCTCCAACCCCAAGTCTTTAACCCTTTTAAGCCCAGGAGCCTCTCCGTTAGGATACGCATGTACAACTATTTCTTTTGCTGCTTTTAAACATCTGTCACTTATGCTGTCCATATCGCCGATAACTATATCCGGTATCTGTCCAAATTCAAGTATCGCATCTCCGCCCCCATCCACTCCTATCAATATAGGTTTAACCTCGTTTATATATGCCTGTATAGCTTCTAAATCTCTTTTATAATCCTTTCCTCTTACTACTACCAATACATGCCTTTTATCAATTTTGGTTTTAATTTTGGGTATTTTAAGATTTCCGGTTACTAAGCCCTTTTCTTTTTTTGCATATTCCAATGTATTCTCTATGAACTTATCCAATTCTTCTTCAAGATTTTTATATCCTATACCCAACTCTCTCTTTACGTCTTCCGCATCTAAAAGATGACATGAAGAAATAACTTCATCATTTCTTGTTATATGATCTTCATTGACTTCAATAGTATCTCCTTCATTAACAAGATCGAAAAGCTTTTCATTATCTGTTTCAAATATGGGTATTCCTGCTTTTAATAAAATTGAAGGCCCTTGATTAGGGTATTTCCCGCTGATAGTTTCATCTAAGTTGATTACACATTTTACTTTTTTTTCCACTAATGAAGTGGCCGCTATTTCATCCAAGTCCCTATGGGATATTAAGGCTATATCCCCCAGCTTTAATCTTTTAACTAAATTTTTGGTCTTCCTATCCTTCTTAACCTTCCCTCTAATAATCATTGCTATCCTCCAAACTTATTATTACATAAATTATTGCCTTATAATTAATATTTATTATCTTATTATAGCATAAGGTTATAAAAAAGTTAAACTTAAAAATTCAGAGACAGATATTATGATTCTTAAATAAATATATCTGTCTCTGAATTTTTAAGTTTACTGATTATAACTTGATTTTACTAACTTTTGCTCTCCGCCATTTCCTGTTCCAGTCTTAATTTGTCGGCAACCATTGCAATAAATTCTGAGTTCGTAGGTTTCCCCTTGTCGGTATGAACGGTATATCCGAAAATACTGTCTATGGTATCTATTTTCCCTCTTCCCCATGCCACTTCGATGGCATGGCGTATAGCTCTTTCTACCCTGCTCGGAGTAGTATTGTATTTTCTTGCTATACTTGGATATAATTCCTTTGTAACCGCTCCCAATAGTTCTATATTATCTATAACCATAAATATAGCCTCTCTTAAATACAAATATCCCTTTATATGTGCCGGCACTCCGATTTCATGTATAATATTTGTTATTTTTGCCTCCATATTTTTATTTTCTTGATTTACAAAGGTTTGCTTAGGTATATTTATATATTGCCTTTGACTTGGTTTTTCAACATTAACACCTGTTATTTGTTTTAATCGTTTAATAAACACTTCAAAGTCAAAAGGTTTAACAATATAATAATCCACCCCCAGCTCAATAGCTCTTTGAGTTATCTTATCCTGACCGACCGCCGATAAGACAATAATTTTGGGATACTTTTCTAAAACCATGCTGTTGATTTTTTCTATAACTCCCAATCCATCAAGATGAGGCATAATAATATCCAATATAAGCACATCCGGCAATTTCTTTGCCACTAAATCAACTGCTTCAAGACCATCCTTTGCTATACCTACCACCTCAAAATCTTCATGCATACTGACATACTCTGAAAGAATGTCACAAAATTCCCTATTGTCATCTGCAATAAGTATGTTTACTTTCCCCAATACAATTACCCCCTCTGTATCTAATTTTAATCTTTATTTTGTATTCGACAAACAAAATTAATTTCCTTCTATGATAATGTAGTATTTTAATCATTTTTGTTTTTAATAATATAAAAAAGGCCCCAATTAAAATATTAATAAACTAAGGAAGCCTTTTTTGAAACCCATTTAACGGAAAATATAAATTAATGAAAATTGGATTTTCCTATGGGTTATAAAAAAGGCCCCAATTAAAATATTAATAAACTAAGGAAGCCTTTTTTGAAACCCATTTAACGGAAAATATAAATTAATGAAAATTGGATTTTCCTATGGGTTATAAAAAAGGCTCCAATTAAAATATTAATAAATTAAGGAAGCCTTCTTTGAAACCTGCTTAAAATCAAATTTGTATTAAGATATATTGTCTTTTACATTTTTAAAATTTTTGATATTTTGTATATCATACATATATTCTCAAAAAACTCAAATTCTCTATCTTCAAATCCTAATAATTCTTTTATTTTAAAAACTCTGTATCTTATAGTATTTTCATGTTGAAAACTTTCTTTAGCCATAGACTTTATATTTCCCTTATGCTTTATATAAAGTAGAAGAGTTTTTACAAGATCTCCTTTTTTATTTGAATCATATTCTATTAAAGGCTGCATAAATTCTTCATAAAATGTTTTTAAGATTTCATTTTCCTTTATTGTCATCAATAATTTATATGTTCCTATCTGATTGTAAAACTCCGTTTTACTGCCCTCAAACTTTGAAACTTTACATGACGATATTGACTGCTCGATTGCAGCTTTTATTTGATACAACTTTTCAAAGGAATTACTTATTCCGATATTATATTTTGATACCTGTGAATCCAATATAGCAGCCATCCTCTTTACATTTCTATCCATTTCTTCTTTGCTTATTTTGTTATCAGAATAAACAAACATTAGAATATAATTATAGTACAAGGTTAAAAAAGTATCAGGTCTGTTTTCAAATAGGGACATTAAATATTTAGCCTTACTCTCATCATATTTATCAAATGATATGCACAATACGCTTATATTTTCCAAGAATCTCGGATTTAATCTATAGGCCAAGGACACAATTTCCTCTTTTGTATTATTTTCGTTTAAAATATCGTTTAAAATGGATATATTTATTTGACTGTCCTGATTTGACAATAAAGCTTTACTCACATCCATTATTATATCCGCATAGGGAATGTCCCTTCTGATCATTATAATCGGATAATTTACCTTATTTGCATAATCTATTACCGACTTATCAATTTCTTTAAAATATCTTTTTACAATGCAAATTCCACTCGAATTGTATTTATTATATAATTTTATAGTATCAAGAAGAATATCCCTTGAATCCTTTAATGCATAAAAACTTGTTATTAAAAATTCTCCTTCTACAAACAGCAAATTTTCTTTCCCTATTATTTCCAAATCTATTGGCAGATCCGGACACTCGCATACACTTACTCTATGGATTCTTCTGTTTAAGCCTCCGATCCCTGCAACTACTTCTCCTTCTCTTAAAGAAGGAAGTTTTAAAGCATCAGATATTGTTATAAACAAAGTTAAACACCACTCATCCTTTTATATATACAGGCAATATGATCCTTACAATACTCATTAGGCGATTTACATTCTGATATATTATAATCATCTTTTTTCATACGTTTTGTCTTTAAAATAATTTCATAGATTTTATCCAGCTCATCGGATTCCCCTGATATGTCCATAGTTATACTTCCCTGAGCTTCACCTATTCCTCCCGCAGAAATAACCGTTCCCTTTACTTTAGCTAACCTTTCTATTCCACTTACTTCCGTTATTATTTCACCTATCAGAGGAACCAAACCGACTGCCATGCCAAACGAATATTTTTTCTTTAATCTGCCTGTTTTTTTTATTATATCATTAATATTTCCTGGAACAAGTTTTTCATAACCTGCAGGTATCATTATGTTTATTCCTTCTCCATACCAGTTGGAAAGAGCATAGGGTACTTCTCCGCCAAGAGATGATCCGACCATCATAGCTGCATTTCCATAATTATCTATTGCATTTGCCCCGCATATTATTACATCATCTTTTTTTATATTTTTAATATCCCTAAAAAAAGTATCATCAATGCCATAGAATTTTCCGTCTTCCAAAATAGCTACATGGGGAACGCTGAAATCCATATTCATTTTTGTTCCTCTTTTACTTACAACTCCACATACACTTACCTTCTCTCCGCATAATAAATAGCAAACTTTCGAAACGGTACTTCCGCCTTTGAACACTATTCTCCCTTTCTCTAAAGCTTTCTTTATCCTTTTATCTTCTCTTATTGAAAGGGCTATAATATATTTTGATTCTTCCGGCGTTAATGTTACTTGCAATATCTCCATCTTTTCTCCTTTATATATACGGTTTCCAATCTATATCATGCCCGAAGTGCCTTGGCCCAAAAGTCTTTAAACCCTTTTCGGTAGTCCATTCTTTCGGCGCGGGAAGTACTATAACGGAAACTTTCATCCCTTCTTTTCCGTAGGGATTTAATAATGGTTCTTTTTCGTCTTCGTTAAATATACAAATAAGATCCGGTACTACCGCATCATATTTACCGTTTCTCCAAGTTATTATATTTTCATTTTTATACCATACTTTAAATTCATCATTATTGTACTCACCACTTCCCTTTATTGTAAGTGTTCCCACAGTAAAACCTTCCAATGTATCCCAATCATTGGAAAAGATACATCCTTTAAATATTACTTTTCCCTTGCCGGAGTCCGCTATTTTTTCTGATATATCTTCATTATTTTCCTTTGCTGTTCTATATGCTCTCCCGATTTTCAAAGCATTCGTTATTGCACCTCTTATAACTGCTTTTTTCAAAGTCTTTGTCGGTTCAACATGATCTACTACCGCTATACTGTTTTGGCTTACAACTGCCAAAGCTCTGACTAAAGATTCAGCTCTAAAGTCATTCACCACATTAGTAATTATGACAGATTCTCCGAATTTATTTACTAAGGACATAGGATGAATACTTACATTGTTTAAATAATAAGTCGAATGTTGAAGTTCCGGCACCGACCTTCCTGCCGGGTCAGCATCCACTATATACTTTCCCGCCATTGCTCCGCTATAAAAAGCTGTTGCAGTATTTCCACCTCCAAGTTCCGTAGATATCACTGCTTTTACTTCCTTTCCGAGATATTTCTCCATTTCCCTGAGAGCAATAACATGGGAAGCTTCTTCTGTTACCGGAAGTCCTTCATATTTTTTTATTTCTTCTTCTGTTAAGGGAGATATTGCTCCGCATGAGTATGGAGTAGCAATAAGATCATCATCCTCTAATTCATCAAAATCAACAAGGATGAATTCCTTGTTAAGGTCCAAAGCCTCATCAATTTTTTTTATACCGTCAGATAAGCTTCCCCCTCCTCCGGTTCCTAATATAGTTGCACCATAAAGTATATCTATTAAATCCTGTCTTGTAAGTTTTATCATTTCAATCTTCTCCTTTTATTTGAAAATTAAGTTAAGCAAAAACTGTTTTATCTTTCAATTCCCATATCAAGCCAAAGTCTTTAACAGCCTTGTTGCCAATACCCTTGGCACAAGTACATTTTTACCGGATTCTTTTTCTACTATATTTCCCATATCTTCCGTATATCCCATACAATCCATCAAAATGATATCTACATCTTCACTTTTAAATTCCTTTGCCTTTTCAGAAATAAATTTTTTATCTTCATAAGGTTCTGCTGACTTTATAATCGGCTTATATCTCTCATACTGCTTACATGAATCTCTGATCTGTTCTTCCTCAGGCACAAGTATTCCTATTCTTTCCACTCCAATTGCGTCTAATGTAGCCCTTATTATCTTCTCGGGCTGTAAAACCATGGATTTCTTATTGAAATCTTTAAATTTACCTGTACACATAAGCATTGATGCTTTTATATTTCTTTCTTCAAGTTCTTCTATCTTTTTCTGGACTAATTTCCATGCACTATTTTCAGATATCTTAACAATTTTGTCTTCTCCTATTATTGTCACAATAAAAGGTTCTCCCTTTGCAGGCCAAAATTTTTCTTTCACTTCATCATAATTGTAGCCATCCAATGCTCCTATGGAAATTACCTCTAATTCAGGCTCAAGTATATCATTTATATTTTCGGTAATGTCACTTCTTGCTGCCTGTCCCATAGTAATCAATCCGACTTTTTTCTTGATCTGAACTCCCTTAGTTTGAAATCTTCTCTGACTGCCATAAAGTCTTTTAATAATGTTATATTCTTTAGGGTCATAAAATAAATTTGGATTCTTAGGAAATTCTTTTGCTATTTCTACTATATATCTTGCCGCCTGTTCTATATCAAACAAGTGAGTCGACCCTGTTGCACATCCTGCTATAGGAAGTTCAGTTGTTATAGCTATCCCCAATACAGGAGCTTTTGTAACTGTAGAAGGCTGCAATATACTGTTAAGATGAGAAAGCCTATTTCCATAAGGAGTTATATCCTGTTGTGCCAAGGGAAATACTACCGGCATCTTGCCTGTCGTTCTTTTCATTATATCTAAAAGGTATTTACTTACGCTTAATATATATCCTTCTTTTACCGTGTTTGATATAGCATATCCGTTATTATTTATAATCTCGTTTCCCTTTGTTGTATCTACACTTATAATTGCATCCATGTCTTCATATATGCAATTTTCATTTATATCTTCATCATCTACCGATGATCCCATAAACGGAACGGGAAAATGATCTACAACAGGGGCATTAGGACATATATGGGTTGTAATGATGACATCGGAGTCAAGTCTGTCACCTTTTTTATTCATTCTCAGAATCTTAAGGCCCGCTGCCAATACGGTCAAAGCACCATCCCCGTCCGAAACAAATCCGGTTAATTTCGGTCTTGCACCTATACCTCCGAGAGTCCCCGTTATCCCAAGGGTAGGAGCACTTTTACCAATTGATTTTCCATTTCTACCTTTTATTTTTATATATATAAAATCTGTGCTTCCCTTGTCCGTAGTCACTCTGTTTATTTTATATTCAAAATCACCGGATTCATTTTTAAAAACATCTACTACATCCTGTCCTGTAACATTTTTATCATCCATAATTTCATATAAATCTATAACTTGTCTAAGCATTATGCCCCTCCTCAAATAATAAACATGATACATAATGTTCTTTATCCAAATATGTTATTGCCGGTTTCCTTTTCTTACATTCTTCTGTTGCATTTTTGCATCTTGTATGAAATGAACAACCTGACGGTGGATTTATGGGACTCGGTATATTGCCTTCCAAAGTAACCAATGATTCTATTCCTTCTTTACCAAGTTTCGGTATGGAATTGAATAAAGCTTTTGTATAAGGATGTTGAGGAAATTCAAATATTTTATCTGCTGTCCCAAATTCCACGATTTTTCCAAGGTACATAACTGCTATTTTATTTGACATCTGATTGACTACGCCGAGATCGTGAGATATAAGAATATTTGTAAGCTCAAATTTATCTTTCAGATTCCTTAATAGCTCCAATATCTGTGCCTGAGAAAACACATCTATCGACGATGTAGGCTCATCAAGGATGACAAGCTTTGGTTCGGAAGCTAAGGATCGCGCAATTGCTATTCTCTGTCTTTCTCCGCCACTGAATTCATGAGGATATTTAAATGCCGCATCTTCTTTTAATCCAACCATCTTTAACAGAGCATCTACTCTTTCCAATTTTTCTATGCTGTTAAGATGTTCATGAACATCTATAGGTTCTGAAATTATATCTTTAACAAGCCATCTTGGATTTAAAGACCAATAGGGATCCTGAAATACTATTTGTATATCCTTCCTTATATTTCTTATGCTTTTTTTGTCTAAGCTGTATATATCCTCTCCTTCAAATATAACTTTTCCTCCTGTAGGCTCAAAGAGCTTCAATATGGTATTTACAAGGGTGGATTTACCACAGCCCGATTCTCCAACTATGCCTAAAACTTCACCTTTTCTTAATTCAAAGCTCACATCATCAACTGCTTTTAGCTTCAGCACCTTTTTCTTGCTTAACTCATTTTTAACTTCAAAGTACTTCTTTAGATTTTTAACTTCAAGTATTACTTCATTATCATTTATTTGTTCTGTTCTTTTCTTCTTAGATTTTACTGCCTCAATCAATTGTTTCGTGTAATGCTCTTTCGGACTGTCTATTATTTCAGATGTCCTTCCCTGTTCTATTATTTTCCCTTTATATAAAATTCCAATATTATCACAAAATGCAGAAACCAAGCTCAAATTATTTGCTATAAAAAGTACCGTCATATTAAATTTTTCCTGAAGTTCTTTCAATAGTTTTAATATACTTGCCTGAATAGTAACATCCAAATTTCTTGTGGGTTCATCTGCAATTAAAAGTTCGGCTCCGCAGGAAAGAGCCAAGGCTATTATTATTCTCTGCCTCTGTCCTCCGCTCAACTGGTGAGGATATTTTTTCATTATATTCTCAGGGTCTGCCAGCTTTACTATTTCAAGTACTTTTACGGCTTCTTTTTCCGCTTCTTTTTCATTTATATTTTTATTTTTCTTTATAACTTGTACAATCTGATATCCTACTGTAAATACGGGATTTAAGGTAGACATAGGGTCTTGAAATATCATTGCGATTTTTTTACCTCTGATTTCCCTTTCAAGATATTTTTGATTTTTATTTAGTATATTTTCTCCTTCAAGTAATATCTCTCCCTTTTCTATTTCTCCCGGCGGACATTGAAGCAGTTTTAATATGGTAAGAGCCAATACTGTCTTTCCGTATCCGCTTTCTCCTACAATTCCGTAAGTAGTACCCTTTTCAATCTTTATACTTTCTATATCCAATACATTTTTTGTTCCTTCAAAGGTATGGTGGTTTACCTTTAAATTTTTTATTTCTAAAAAAGCCATTTTCCGTTCCTCCTTTATTTGTTCCTCGTTTTAGGATCAAGTATTTCTCTTATCCCATCTCCCAATAAATTAAATGTCAACACGGTTATGAATATTGACAACCCGGGAAATATACTGTACCACCATATATCAGGGAAATAATTTCTTCCTGTACTTATCATCAAGCCCCATTCAGGAGTCGGTGCTTGGGCACCGAGGCCTAAAAAACTGAGGGATGCTATAGTCATAATAACTCCACCCATATCCATTGATGCCTGTACAATAACCGGTGAAATCGTATTCGGTATTATATGTTTAAAGATTGTTTTAAATTTTGATGTCCCTATAGTTTCAGCAGCTTGAACAAATTTTCTTTCTTTCATGGATATGGCCTGCCCTCTGACAAGTCTCGTGTACCAAGGCCACCAAGATATTGCTATAGCCATCATGGCGTTATTTAAACTTGGTCCAAGAACGGAGACCATGGCTATTGCCAAAAGAAGAGGTGGGAAACTTAGAAATATGTCCGTAATTCTCATTATGACTTCATCTAACATTCCTCCGACAGTCCCTGCAATGGCACCTAAAGGCACTCCTATTATTAATGCCAGTCCAACAGAAAGAACTGCCGTAGTAAGGGACACTCTTGTCCCATAAATTACTCTGCTGAATATATCCCTTCCAAGTTCATCTGTACCAAAAAAATGGGTACGTGAAGGAGCAAGAAATTTATCTGCTATATTAGCCTCATTAGATATATGAGAAGGATACGGTATTATCAGAGGAGCAAATACAGCTATTAGGAACAAGACTATCATTACATAAAAGGATATTTGAGTAAGTCTGTTCTTTTGTAATAAATAAAATGATTGTTTTAATTCCTTTACCTTAGGTTTCATAATTTCTATAAATACATTTTTATTTGTGCTTTTTTCCATCTTCAACACCTTCTCCTATACTCTTACTCTGGGGTCCATAGCTATAATTATATCTGCGATCAAATTCAGTATTACATAACATGTAGCAGAAAATATAGTTACCCCTATTATTGCCGGATAGTCTAAAGTCACAACCGACGTTGAAACATAATTCCCTAATCCGGGCCAGCTGAATATCGTTTCTACCAGAAAGGTATTTACCAGCGTATAACCAAGAGATAATGTAAGCACCGTAGCTGTCGGCCCCAATGTATTTTTAAGTGCATAATTCCACAATACCTTTCTTTCCGAAATACCATAAGATCTTGATGCCGTTATATAATCTTCATTTAAAACTTCAAGGAGAGCTGATCTTGTCATTCTTGCCACAAGCCCAATAGGATAAAGAGCTATAGTTATGCCCGGAAGAATTATGTGAGTGAGGGCATCCCAAAATATTGCCCACTGTCCTGTTATCAAACTGTCAAACAAAAGCATTCCGGTAATATGAGGTAAATTATAAAAAATGGTTGTCTCCGTACTTACTCTGCCTCCGAGAGGAAGTATCCCAAGATTTCTATAGAAAATCAATTGCAAAAATAATGCAACCCAAAAAGTTGGAAGAGAAACCGAACCTATTGAAAAAAATCTGCTTATATGATCCATAGCCTTATCTTTTTTCTTCGCGGAATATATCCCCATAGGAATACCTATTATTATTGCAAGTATAAAACCAAACAAAACCAGTTCCAATGTTGCCGGGATGTAAGTTGCCAGTTCTTTCGTTATTGGCTGATGAGTTCTTAAAGAATTTCCGAGGTCTCCCTTTAACAAATCTTTTAAATAATTTATAAACTGTACAGGAATTGGTTTATTCAATCCCAGCTCTATCTTTGCTTTTTCTATCTGTTCCGGTGTAGCTCTTGCGCCAACCCATTTTGCAGCGGGATCTGACGGGACGATTCTTGCTATAATAAAAGTTATGGTTATTACTCCTAACAGCACAACCAGCCCCATCAAAAGTCTTTTAAAAATGTACTTTTTCATATGCCTTTCCCCTTTTAATTAAATTATATTAGATTTACATGAAGTATCTTTCACATCACAATCCCCTTTATTTTTTTATAAAAACAGATGCAAATAATTATTTAATATCTTAAATTTGCATCTGTTTTTATTTTGAGGGGAAATATCTTATTAGCAGGTAAATTTTAAAATTTTGTGATTCAAATTTTATTCTGTATACAAATCATAGAAATATATTACTCCTTCATAAGCAGGATTAGACTCAAATCCTTTTACTTTCTTATTTACAACCCATGTTGACTGATCATCATATATATTAATAAAATATGATTTATCAACCACTTCTTTTTGAACATCCACAAGTATTTTTTCAGCTTTTTCTCTGTCCGTAGCAATTAAATTTTCTGCTTCCTCTATCATAGAATCAAGCTTAGGATCCTTTATATATGAAAGGTTAAATGTTATATTTTCTTCCGATTTTACTAAACTTGTAAACCAGCTTATAGGACTCGCATAATCAGGCCACCAGTTCATAACAAGTATATCCTGTCTGTCCTGGGGATTCGTATTCTTCGATTTTTCCCACACGTTATCCCAGTTCATTTCTCTTATCTCAAGATCAATACCAAGTTTTTTTAGATTGATTTGATATAGCTGGGCAAAATTTCTATAGGCTTCAGTTCCTGACGTAAAAGTCATCTCAAGTTTTAATCCATTTGGGTCTACTCCCGATTTTTTAAGATATTCCTTGGCCTTATCCAAATCAAACTTATACTGAGGAATGCTTTCATCGTGTCCCCAAAGTCCCGGAGGAACAAGACCAAAAGATTGTTTTGCCTGTCCTTCCCTCACATCTACAACTGCTTCCTCATAAGGAAATGCATAGCTCAAAGCCTTTCTGAAATCCACATTATCAAGAGGCGGTTTTTCCGTGTTAAAAAATCCTATTACATTTCTCCATGTATCCTTATTTTCTACCAATAAATTTTCATTTTGTCTTAATGCCTTTAAATCCGTATTTGAAAACCTGTCGGCAAAAAGTGCTTCACCTTTTTCAAGAAGCTGTCTTCTGGCACTTCCTTCTGCAACCTTTTTGATTACAGCGTTAGAGTATTGCCCTTCTTTCCATCCTCCCCAATATTTATCGAATTTTTGGAAAACGACTTCTTCACCTTTCGTTATTTTCATAATTTTATATGGCCCTGAACCGGCATCATTTCCTTCATTAAACCATTCACTGTCTTTATCTATTGCATTAGGTGATATTATATATGCTGCATATCCGGCCGATGCTATAAGATCTATGGGAGCCGGATATTTAAGATTAAACGTAACTTCATACTCTCCTGTAACTTCTATTGATTCTACGCTGTCCCAAATAAAGGCCGCTCCAAGGTTCATATTTTTTGTTCTTTCTATAGATTTTTTTACTGCTTCTCCATTCAATGCTTCACCATCATGAAATGTTATTCCTTTCCTTATATTAAACACCCATGTCTTTCCATCTTCACTGGCCTTCCAGTTTTCTGCAATAACCGGTTTTAATTTCTGAGTCTTATAATCATATCTCGTTAAAGTTTCATACACATTTTGCAAAACTATTATTCCGTTTGAATATTCAACACTGGGATCCAAATTTATATATGGCTCCGTACTATAAGCATAATAGGCAATTTTTTTATCAGATGCCTCTCCCTTTTCAGAATCATTTCCCCCATTTCCACATCCGACTAACATAACTGCAATAAGCACTAAACATATTATTGCTGAAAATCCTTTTTTCATTATATTTTCATCTCCTCAATGCAACCCATTTATTTTTCATAATATTAACACAATTTAAGATTTAATTCTTTGTATTTTTTACAAAATTTTTTATATTTTTTTATAAAAAATATATTTTATTGCATTAAATCATTTTTTTATCCGATATTTACAATAATCGACATCATAATGATAAATAAATTAAATCCAATTATACCTTTTTTAATCCTCTTTTTTTAATAAACGTTTTCCATTTTTAAATTACTGATATGTAAATAAAAATTACTTTTTTTATAATAATTCAAATTCTAATATGAATAAGAAAAATTCTAAAATTTCATTTTTAGAATTTTTCTTAGTTATTTATCATTTAAAATAGCTTTTTGTAATATTTATATATACAATTTCTTTATCATATATAAATTTATTAAAAAGGAAGCCTTTTTTGAAACTCACCTGAAGTCAAGTATACATTAAAGTATATTATAAAAAAGATAGGATAAAATAATCCTATCTTTTAATTTCTAAATATTCACTATTATCATAACTATTTTTTATCTGTCTCAACATCCATTCTATATATAATCCGTATCCTTTCGACGGATCATTGACAAATACGTGAGTTACCGCACCTACTATCTTTCCATTTTGAATTATAGGACTTCCGCTCATCCCCTGAACAATTCCTCCGGTTTTCTGCAATAGCTTCTTATCTGTAACCCTTATAATCATACTTTTTTGTTCCGGAACTGTTTGATTATAAGCTTTGACTATTTCGATATCAAATTTCTCCACTTTTTCTCCGTCTATTGTACTTAAAATATAAGCTTTCCCTTCTTTAACTTCTTCTTTAAATGCAATGGGATAAGCTTTTGATTTACTCAGACTATTATTGTATAGATCTCCGTATATACCAAAGGAAGTGTTCTTATTTATATCTCCTATTGTACCTTCCGTTTCATAGAATATTCCTCTTATTTCTCCCGGGCTTCCTTTTTTGCCTTGTTCTACATTAGAAATCTTAGCATTCATAATTTTGCCGTTTTCCACACTTAAAAGTTTGCCCGTATCTATATCGGTAATTCCATGACCTAATGCGCCAAATACTTTCGTATTTTCGTCATAAAATGTTAATGTTCCTATTCCCGCTGTTTTATCTCTAACCCAAATTCCCAGCCTGTAGCAATTATCCTGCATGCTCTTTACCGGTTTTACTTCGGTTGTAAAATTAGCTTTATTCCTTTCTATCTCTACTTTTATACGAGTATCTTTTAAATCATTTAAAAGTTCAACCACATGTTGAGCATCTCTGATTTTTTGACCATTTATCTTTACTATACTATCTCCTGCTTTTATTCCGGCATCCTTAGCAGGATTATATTTTTTACCGTCTATACCTATAATATCTGCAACTGCAACTACCAATACACCCTTTGTATTTAACTTTACACCAATGGAATTTCCTCCAGGAATTAAATAGGGTCTTTCTATTACTTTCACTTTTACATCTTTTACAGGTATTAATCCAAGTAATTTAAATTGAAACTCAGTATTACCTATTTCTATTCCATCTATACTATAAGATCTTTTAAAAGACGAATTATCTTTTTCATAACTCACCGGCTTAACTATTTGATTATTTGACTCTGTTTCGTCAAAGGTAAAGGGTAAAAGAATATCAAGAACTTTATTCTCTCCTTTAATTACATTTATTTCTACCGGTAAGCTGTAAACACTGATTAATTGTATAATGGAAATAAAAAACAAAATCAGAAAAAAATTACAGAAAATTCTTTTATGTCTATAATGTTTAGTCAATAAAAATCACTCTCCCAATCTTGCCTTTTCTATCTTCACCTCCAAAAAAAAATTTTTTGTGCAAATATAATTTAGCCTTTTTGAGAGTTAATTATTCTCTGTAATTATTTATTGATATGTAAAGCACAATAATTTTTGGAAAAAAAAACACTTTAAATTATAAAGTGTTCTAAGTAATTTTTTTAAATTTTTTTGACATTTCCAACATTTCCTTTGCGTGAAGCTTAGTTGTATCAGTTAAATTCACTCCACCTAAAAGTCTCGACATTTCAGCTATTCTTTCCTCATAATTAAGTATTTTAACTTTTGTGCTTGTCCTCCCATTTACGATTTCTTTTTTTATAGAAAAATGCGTATCAGCTAATGCGGCAATCTGAGGTAAATGAGAAATACATATTACTTGACGTCCTTTTGATATTTTATAAATCTTTTCTCCTACTATTTGTGCCGTTCTTCCGCTGATCCCAGCATCTATTTCATCAAAAATTAAACAAGGTATTCTGTCGTATTTTGCAATGACCGTTTTAAATGCAAGCATTATTCTTGACATTTCTCCTCCGGAAACTATTTTTGATAATGGTTTCAATTCTTCTCCCAAATTAGTTGAAATTAAAAATTCAATTATATCAAATCCCTCTTCTCCATAATACTTCATTTTTTTAAAATTTATTTTAAATATAGAATTTTTTATATTCAATGTATGAAGTTCCTTTGAAATATCCGATTCTAATTTTTTAGCTATTTTTTTTCTCATTTCCGATAAAATGGTTGAATTTTTATTTAGTTCATTTTCCGTTTCCTCTATTTTTTTATTTATTCTCTCTATTTCCTTTTCATTATTAATCAGTTGATAAAGTCTTTCCGAGATACTGTTTTTATAATTAAGTATTTCCTCTAAACTGTTCCCATATTTTTTCTTTATTTTATATATGAGATTCAGCCTTTCTTCTAAAAATGCAAGCCTTTCTTCATCGAATTCGGTATTTTCAATATAATTTTTAAGTCCTCTTGAAATGTCCTGGATTTCAAAGTTTACATTTTCCAAAGCTGATGAATATTGATTTAAATCTTCATCATATCTCTTTACCGAATTCATCAGACTTATACTCTTATTGATTCCATCCGATACGGAAATGCTGTTATAGTCTTCCGAATCCAGTATATTTATAATCTCTCCTACATTTAAGGAAATATTTTTAATATTGGACATTTTATTGTACTCATCATATACTTTCTTTTCTTCTCCATCAGAAAGTTTAGCACTATCTATCTCCTCTATTTCATATTTTAATAAATCTATTTCTCTATCCTTTTCTTTTGAATCAATTGAAAGCTTTTTAAGCTCTCCCTTTAAAGAAACAATTTGATTATATTCTTCACTGATTTTTTTCTTTAAAATATTAAATTTATCGTCGCCGAAATCATCTATCAACTTTATGTAACTTCCTACATTCAGCAGGGACTGATGTTCATGTTGACCATGAATATCAATTAATTTCTGTGTCACATCATTTAGGATATTTAATGTAACCGTTTGTCCATTTATTCTTGACACACTTCTTCCAGTTGAAAAGATTTCCCTTGATAAAAGAAGGGAGTTGTTATCTTCCTTTTCAATGCCGTACTTTTCAAGAATATCATCGATTTCTTTGGAATTCTCAATATAAAACAGTCCCTCCAATATTGCTCTGTCGCATCCTGTTCTGATCAAATCCTTATTAGCTCTACTCCCCAGAATTAAATTTATAGCATCTACAACTATTGATTTTCCTGCTCCGGTTTCCCCGGTTATAACATTTAGCCCTTCAGAAAAATTAATCTTCAGGCTATCAATAATAGCAAAATTTTTAATATTTAATTCAACAATCATATATTACTCCTCCAATTTAATTAAGAAAACTGGTAAGTATTTTTAATACATAATCGGTTTTTTCCTCTTTTTCAATCGCAACAAATATAGTATCATTTCCGGCAATAGAACCTGCTATTCCATCAATTTTAGCAGTATCTATTGCTGAAGCGCAAACTTGAGCTGCTCCCGGCAATGTTTTTATTATTATTATATTTTCGGCAACATTAAAATCGATTACTGAACTTTTAAAAATCTTTATAAGCCTTTCCGTAGTCCCTTCCTTGTTATCTTCCATTAATGCATATTTGTATTTTCCATTCTTTGATAATACTTTTACAAGTCTTAGTTCTTTAATATCTCTGGATATAGTGGCCTGCGTTATATCAATTCCAGCCCTTTTCAAATAATTAGATAAATCTTCCTGGGTTTCTATTTCAAAATTTTCAATTAGTTCAAGAATTTTGCTTTGTCGCTGATACTTTTTCATGTTTGCCTCCTTCGTACAGAAATTAATCATAATATTTTATAATAATTTATGAGCAGATTTAATAACTTCCTTAATCCTGCTATTGTCTACAACCTCTTCTGTCTTCCATTCCTTTTTTATAAACGATAAATACTCTGTATTTCCTTCTTTCCCTTTTATGGGAGAATAAGTCAATCCGCACATACCCATTCCTATACTGTCACAATAATCTCTTAAGCCTATTATAACATTTTCATGAATTTTATAATCTCTGACTATACCTTTTTTGCCTACATTATTTTTTCCGGCTTCAAACTGAGGTTTTATAAGGGCTACCATTTCTCCCTCTCCTTTCAATAATTCTTTAACTACGGGAAGAACCAACCTAAGGGATATAAAAGACACATCTACGGATGCGAAATCTCCTTCTACATCTAAATCTTCTTTTTTTAGATATCTAATATTAGTCCTCTCTTTCACAATAACTTTGGGATTATTTCTTATCTTTAAATCAAGTTGTCCATAACCTACATCTATGGCAACTACAATACCTGCTCCCTTTTGAAGCATACAATCCGTAAATCCTCCCGTAGAAGCTCCTATGTCTAAAGCCGACTTTCCCTTTAAAGTTATATTAAATTCATTAATTGCCTTTTCAAGTTTAAAACCACCTCTTCCAACATAGACAAGAGGGTCTTTCTTAACTTCTATAACACTGTCTTCATCTATTTTTTCTCCTGGTTTATCTATTTTTTTTGTACCAACATATACCGATCCTTCTTTAATAATCTTCTTAGCCCTTTCTCGTGAGTCAGCAAATCCCTTTTCTGTCAGCAAAACGTCAATTCTTTTTTGTATCATAAAACCGCTCCTAATATTTATCAGCTTTTTTGTTATTCTTCTTTTTTAAATCTGGAAGAAAATTAATATGAAATTTCTCTTCCATAAATTTAAAAAACTTTGAAGTCTGAATTATTATGTTGTTTTTATATTTAATTGCTATTTCTTTCCCAAAAGCCTTGCCTCCTACGGTAAGAGCTGCTATCAAAGAAGTAAAAATAACGCTAAGCATTGTCCCCCGTTTTATACTATATATATCGATTAATTCATAAATAATTGTAGTTCCCACGGCACCACTTATTATTCCACATATATCTCCTATTACATCATTACAAAAATTTGAAACCTGTCCCGCATTTCTTATCAATTTTATTGCATATACCGCCTCGTCGACTTTATCTGCAGCCATGGAATGAAAGGGCTTTTCTATCGCGGAAGTAATGGCTACCCCTATTATGTCAAATATGATTCCAATAAGTATTATAATTACGAGGAGTAAAAAACCCAATATTATATTCAACTCTTTTAACAGACTTTCTGAAATCAAAGTAAAAAATACAGACATTCCAAAAGTCCATAACAATATAAAGGTAATCCATTTAGTATTAAATTCATTGGAAAAAAATTTTTTCCCTCTTTTCCCCATTATTTTACCTCCAAGACCATATTAAATAAAAAGCTGATAGCTCTTGCTATCAGCCATAAAAGTGGCAGTATAATAGGTAAATTTTACGGCTTAAGGTCTAGTTGGATTTCCCAGATAGAAACTGCATGTCGCCATAACAGTGGTTTCCCTTTAATTCCATCTCTGCTCTGTTGCCAAAAGCAAGGCTAGATTACCATTTAGTCCGCACTGTAATCCCTAAAATACCTCTCATCTGAACAGTCTAGGAGTTTTCCTCTGACAGTCAGCCTATTTCTCAGCCTCTTTTGCAAATTAGGTTTCGATAACATAATTCTACACATTTTAGGCCTAAATCAGGTAGAATCGAACTTATCATCCGCCTATTTCACTCAAGGCAGGCTACTATGCGGTAATTCAATTAAAACCACAAGTTTATCATGTCATAATTACTGTATAGTATTTATAACAAGTCTCCACAAAGGCAGGGTCAACGCCTGCATGCCGTTGCAAGTCGCCCCATCCTTTTTACTCCCAGAAAAGACCCTCAACTGGGCGTCGAAAGCCTCAACCAGGAACTTCATCGATATGCCCTTTAACGGATTTTTAGCCCCGTTTTCAAAAATAGCTGTACTGACTAGAATACTGTACCACTTCTTTGCCATTTAAATTATATCATAATAAAATTATATTTTCAATAATAAAATGATTATTTATTCCGCCCAGTTAAATAATATGCAAATTTTTCAAAAAATTTAGCTCTATTTCTGTCCTTATTCACAAAATATTTAACTATATTTATGGCATTATTGTCAAGTTCTTCAATTTCTTTTTTTGCCTCGTCAACGGTATGAAAAGATAAGTAAGTGGTTTTGGAATCATCTTCTCCGCTGTTATAGTCTAATACATCATCTTTAATTTGATAACTTACGCCAATAGCTAACCCGTACTCTTCTAATTTTTTTAATTCTTCTTCACCTGCTCCTCCGATTATTCCTCCGGAAATCAATGAGGCTTGAATTAAAGCGGCAGTTTTATTTTTATACATAAAAAAAAGCTCGTCTCTTTCAATATTCTTTCCTTCCGATAATATATCAACTACCTGTCCTCCTACCATACCGTATATTCCTGAAGCATTTGCTATAACATTCATTGCTCTTACATACCTTCTGTAATCTTCTAATGTATGGCTTTTGTTAATAATATTTTCAGCCATGGTTTCATAGGCAAGATTTAAAAGACCGTCTCCTGCGAGTATTGCCAATGCATCTCCGAAAACTTTATGATTAGTAAGTTTCCCTCTTCTGTAATCATCGTTATCCATTGACGGCAGATCATCATGGATTAATGAATAAGTATGTATCATCTCTATTGCCAATGCAAATGGTATTGCATCTTCATACTCTCCCTTAAAAAGCTCGCAACTTTCTAAAAGCAAAATAGGCCTTAATCTCTTTCCTCCCGTAAACAAACTATATTCCATAGCTTCTACAATCTTTTTCTGATAACTGCATTCTTTAATGACGTTTTTTAATTCTTTGTCTATAACTTCTTTCAAGTTATTCATCTCTTGTAATAAATCCATTAATTAGTCCTCCAAATAAAAATCATTCTCCAAAATATTTCCTTTATCATCTTTTAGTAATACTTTTACATCCCCTTCAACTTTATTTAAAATATCAAAACAATATTTATAAAGTTCTACCCCTCTCTTGAAATTTTCAAAAGATTCTTCTAAGGTCAGATCTTTACTTTCCATTCTATCTACAATATCCTTTAATTCCTGGAGGGCCTTTTCAAAAGACAATTCGTTATTTAAATTCATTTTTAAGTACCCCTTTTTGTATTTTTGCCACTTTTCCTTTTATCATACCATCTTTTAATAAAACATTAAAGTTATCTCCGACTTTTATTTCTTCCACAGATTTTACTACCATTCCTTTATCATCATATATTACTCCATATCCCCTCTTTATAGATGACAAAGGGCTCAAAACATTCAGCTTATGCTTATATAAATCCAACTTGTTTTTTTCTTCCTTATACTTTGCCGTAAATAAAATATTTAAATGTTTAAATATGCCATCCAAATACTGTTTATCATCATTGATGACATTTGCTGGATTAGAATTTTTAAGCCTTTTTCCCATATACTCCATCTGAACAAAATTCCCCTTCATCACAGATAGAAAATTGGATTTTAAACTCTTATAGGAATTCTCCAGATCTTCTTTCAATAAACTCAATTTGGGAACAGCCAATTCTGCACCTGCTGAAGGAGTAGGAGCTCTTAAATCCGAAACAAAATCCGCAATAGTAAAATCTCTTTCATGGCCTACCGCTGAGATGACGGGAGTATTTAAATTATAAATTATTCTTGCAAGGTTTTCATCATTAAAGGAAAACAGTTCCTCATAAGAACCTCCTCCTCTTCCCATAATAATTAAATCAATATCATTCCTTGAATCTAAGTACTTTAATCCTTCTATTACATTTGAAGCTGCATTTTCTCCCTGAACCAAAGACGGATATATTATAATGTCCGCAATGGGAAATCTTCTTTTAATTACATTTAAAATATCCTTTATTGCAGCTCCCGTAGATGAAGTAACTATTCCGATTTTTTTAGGAAAAGCAGGAATAGCTTTCTTATTTTCAATATTAAATAAACCTTCTTTTTCTAATTTTAATTTTAAATTTTCAAAGGCTTCATATAATTCTCCGATTCCGTTTTTTTTGATATTTCTAACATATAACTGATAATCCCCATCTCTTTCATAGACGGATATATATCCTAACGCTATAACTTTCATGCCGTCTTCCAAAGAAAAATTCAAGGATTGATTATCATTCTTAAACATTACACATTTTAGCTTTCCACTTTCATCCTTCAATGAAAAGTACATATGACCGCTGTAGTGATGTTTAAAATTAGAAATTTCCCCTTCTACACACACATTGCAAAGTATCGGGTCCCCTTGAAAAAGTCTTTTTATATAAAAATTTATTTCACTTACCTTTAAAGGTTTTATATCCATATTTATATCTCCCAAACATGACCCTTTTTTATTCTCCCAAGGTTTGCCATTCCTACTCCGTTATCAGTACATATATCGGTATTGGGAAAATAACATTCAATATCATTATAATTTAAGCCTTTTAGAAGTTCATCCCTGATTATTGAATTAGATGAAACGCCTCCAATAAACAAAATATATTTTACATCGTATAAATAGGAGGCTTCTAAAACAATTCTAATAATAAATTGTGAAATACAATAGAATAGGGTATTAGCAATATCTTCCCTATAATATATATTCTCGCCGTAAATTTTTTTAAAATAATTTTCCATTCCGGAAAAATTGGCCCATGTGCCATGAGTACTCATCGGTAACTTAAGATTTATCCTCTTTCCTTTTTGAGAAATATAATCCAATTCCCTCCCACAAGGAAACCTAATTCCCATTGCCACTCCTATTCTATCGATAAGTTGTCCTATATTTAAGTCTTTTGTCCCACCAATTATATTAATATCAAAATTATCTTTCTCATTGTCAATTAATAACAATTCGGTAGTTCCGCCTGACAGGTGAAAGGCAAGAAATCTTTTTTCATCTTCTAAAGGACTATTTAACATTCCCGAACTTATATGCCCTTCCTGATGGCTAAACTGTTTTAAAGGTTTCTTCAATATGGAAGAAAGAATAAATGCCTGTCCTTTTCCTACTTGAAATACAGGCATGTATGAATCCTTAACTGTTCTTGGAGCTACACTTACGGATATAGTATTAATATTTCCCGGATCAATTATATTTGAAAGCTTATCGATCATTAGAGGTAAATTTTTCATATGCTGAAAAATTGCATCTTGTTGTCTCAACCCAACTTGATTTTTCTTCACTTCAAGTATCTTTCTTAAATCAATCAACGTGTTTCCTCCAGCGTCAATAACAGCCAAAGATGTAGTATAATTACTGGTATCAATTCCAACATAATATTTATCCATTTATCTATTCTCCATTGTTCGAACGAAATTTCCCAGCATTCCGTTAATAAATTTTGAAGATTCTTCTGTACTATACTTTTTGGCAATTTCTATCGCTTCATTTATGCATACTTCTATAGGTATATCCTCCCTGTATAAAAGTTCGTATATGGCGATTCTTAAGATGGACAAATCCACCTTCGCAAGTCTGCTTATTTTCCACCCTCTGATATTTTGAGAAATATTCTTGTCAATAGTATCCAAATTCTTTAAAATAGTAACTGCCGAAGAAGAAATGTACTCTTTCTCTTCTTTATTAAGTTCTCCGTTTTCTATAAAATCTTTTACACTGCTCTCAGAATAATCATTGTTCATATCCATTTGATATAATAACTTCATCGTTTCTTCCCTTGCCAATTTCCTTCCCATTATGATCCTCCTTTAGCAGAAACATTATATACTATTGCTTATTTTTACCTTGCGGAAGAAATTTATCCAAAAAGTGCTTTAAAGCCTCCATTTTGTCGGTTTTACCTCCTAAATAGCAGCCTATGCAAATACACAATACTATAAACAAAGTTTTAAAAAATCCCACTGTAAGTATAAAAATTCCAATCAAAAAACCTATTATCCCGCCTATAGTTTTTCCTCGGTTAGTATTCAAAATATTTACGATATTATCTAATATCTCTTTAAACACTTTTTAAACACCCCTGCTCTTTATTTTACTACTCTTGATGCAGTTGTAACATTGGATATTTCTATTTTTACTTCATTTACAGGAACACCTGTACATTCCTCAATATGTTCCTTAACTTTTTTTTGAAGTTCTTCGGACATTTGGGGAATATTTATTTCGGAAGAAACTTCCCCCTTAAGTCTGACTGACAAATTTCCTTCTGATATATCAACAGCATTTTTAACATTTCTGATTCCGCTAAATTTATCTGCAACGCTTTGTACTAATCCTTCTATTGTTTGAGATGAAATCTTCACTTCTCCCACATTATTATATTTTATAATATAAGCTTCTTTTTCGCCGCCATTTTCTCTTCCCTTAACTACCAAAAGAAAAAACCTTATACTTGCCAACAAAAAAGCAACGCCAATAACGGAAAAAACAAATTCTCCCTTCATGTTTTGCAAATATACATTCAGGTTTTCATCCGACAGGAACCATATATTATCAAAGGGAAATAATATAAGGACAATAGACAGTATCCCAATGCAAAATGTATAAATTGCCAACATCAATTTATCCAGCATATTCATAATATTACCTCCTTAAAAGTATTTAAATTTACCCTCTGTACGATCAGAGGGTAAATTTTTACTTTACTCTTGGTTCTTCCTCTAATTTAGGTTCTTTAGGAATATTTACCCCCTGTACATTTACATTTACTTCCACTACGTTCAATCCGGTCATAGTCTCAACAGTTTCTTTTACATTTTCCTGTACTTGTTTTGCTACTTCTCCAATCTTTGAACCATATTCCACTATTAAAAAAAGATCTATTGCCGTTTCTTTATCTCCAACTTCAACTTTAACACCCTTGGACAAATTTTTCATCCCGAGTATTTCAGTTATTCCGCCTGTTATTCCTCCGCTCATTCCGGCAACTCCCTTAACTTCCGTTGCTGCTAAACCTGCTATTATAGCTACTACCTCATTAGCAATCCTAACATTTCCATATTCGCTTTTTTCTTTATCATTAATTTCTGCCATAATATCCACCTCCATAAATTTTAATCTCCTCCAGTATATTATACCAAATGTGCATTAGTTTTACAAACTATTCTATGCCTTTTTCATTATTTTTATCTTATCTGAATCCAGATTTGTCTCACTTTTAATTATTTCCAATATTTTTACCACATCCTGCTCAGTCAGTTCCTTTGCAGATACTACAACCTTTGCACTGTCCTCCTTTAAAAATACCAAAGCATCATCAAACCCCTTTGCTTTAATCAGTCCTTCTATATATAATTCATTTTCCGATAAAGCTCCTATTCTCATAATTTCTTTTTGAGCTTCATCTCTTGTTTCGGCCTTTGTTTTTTCATTATTTACAATATCATTCAATTTATCAATTAATCCTGCTCTCATTTTATCTCTGGATAATCTGTACTCCACAAAATAATTACTTTTTTGGGCACTTACTTCTTCCGTAAGGGACTCCTCGATATTCTTATTGGTGTCTTCAATTAAATCTGCCGGATTTTCGCTTTCCACAACCTGAACCTTTTCTTCACTTATTGTTTGAAGAGAGTTTTTTTCATTTTCTTCTGCGAGTTTTTCCTCTTCATATTTCTGATATTCATTAGAAGATTTAATTGCTGATTTCTGAGTTAAATAATGATTTAAATATCCCGCCAATACCAACAGCACAACTAAAATAGTAATAAATGCAGGTTTTTTCACTGAAAACATTAATATCACCCTCCTAATTACTTGAATATACATCTACCTTACTGCCTGAAATTCCCAAAACGGTTTTTACCGCTTCATATAATTTTTCCTTTACCACAGCATCATCCGCTCCTTGGGCCACAACTATTACTCCGTTAACTTCCGGATTTATCTCCTTCAACGTTATAAATGAATCTTCATTTTCTTTTGTAACTATTTCGTAAACCGTATCCTCTTTAAGTGTTTCCCTAACTCCCCCTTGGGAATCCTTTTCACTTGTATTTTCTTGATTCTTGGTCGTATTTACTGCAGGTACTTTTTCCGTAGTATTTTGTAATGTAATCATGACATTTACCTCTCCTGCTCCTTTTATTTGGCTTAAGATGTTTTCTAATTTTCTTTCCAATATTGTCACGTAATCCTCCGTAGAATCTCTCTTCGATTTATCTGTCGTATTCGTTTCCCCTAAATTATAATTTCCTTTATTTTTACTGTCAGTAAACATACTTACTGTTATCAATATCATTACTCCAATAATTAGTATAATGACGAGTTTAGTTATATATTCTTTATTTCCCATTTTTTCTAACTCATCTTTTATTTTATTTAGTAATTTCATTTTCATCACCTGCCAATTTAGTATTTTTATATAAAACGATATTCTCATAAGGTACATTAAAATTTTCGGATATTACATCCTTAATATCTTTATTATCTATTATTTCTCTATTTGTAGAAGAGGGCTTTTGATTTTTACTAACTGTTATCTCTTCAATGTCATCAATTTTTATATTCTTTTTTTCACCCTCTTCTTCCTTTTTTTCTTCTTTAGCTTCTTTTATGTCCATTTCTATTTTTTTGATATTCCCGTAATCCTCCCTTTCTTCATCTTCTTGAAGCTCTATTTTAATGTCCGAAACGCTATAGTTTGTATTGGAACTTATAATTTCTTCAATTTCTCTTTTTAACTTATTTTTATATGCAGTTATCACCTGTTCTTTTTGAGCTGCCAACAAATCATCATTTTCTTTATAGCTTATATTCATGGTTTCAACAGAACTTGTAAGTAAGGATTTATCAACATCTATATCCTTGTTCTTATTTAAAAGCTTTATGATAGGGTTCATAATTGCTATAATTACTAAAATTCCTATTACCATATCCAAGAATCTTTTCATGTTTCCACTGGGAAGAATAATCTCAAGGAATGATATTAATATAAATAAAATCACTATATTTACAGCCCAGTCTTTTAAAAAACTTATATATTCCACTTTTCCACCTACCTTAACATCAAAGTAGCATTTCCTGCCTCTATAATAATAGTTATGGTTATAAAAAACATGGTTGCTACAGAAAGTATCGATGCTAATATTAAAGTCAAAGACTTACTTACCTCATTTAAACATTCAATTTCTTTCTGACCTGATATTGGTTCGATAATAGCTATTGTCAATTTATATAAAAATATTATGGAAATTATCTTCATGACCGGTATTATACATATTAAAAATAATGCAAATAACCCTATTACGCCTACCGCATTCTTAAGTATTGCAGAACATCCTACCACAGTTTCCACAGCATCCGAAAGAAATTTCCCTATTATTGGTATGAATTTATCTACCGCAAATTTAGCAGTCCTTATAGTTACACCATCAACCTTGGAAGCTACCCCATACATTGATATAACTCCTATAAAAACCGTTAATGCAATGCCAATTATCGTTACTGCAGCACCTCTTATAAGCTCAGCCAATCTTCCGAACTGAATTTTGTCCGATATTTTGCTTAACAAACCTATAATAAATGAAAAGAATATCAGCGGAAATATTATTCCTCTTATCACAGTTCCTACGATATTTACAGTCCCAATTATCAAGGGATTAAACATTACACTTGTGGTGGTTCCCCCAACTGCTATTAGCAAGCCCAACATGGGAGGAAGCATAATTTCCATGAAATTTACCATGTTATCTACCGCTTCCTTGCCTATAGATAATGATATGCTGAAGCTTCGTATCAGTATTATTGAAATAACCATATAAGAAACAAAATAAGCAAGTTTACTGACATTATTTGTTTCAAAAGAACTTTGAAGATTAGTAAGGATGCCCGATATTATCACTATAGATAATATATTTATTAGAATTGTAATATTTGCTAAGACCTCCTTTAAAAAAATCTTCAATATACCTATAAGAATCGACTTGCCATCTATTCGGTTTTCTCCCTTTATCATAGATAATATAAATTCTTTAAGGCTGATTTTGGGAAAATAATCATAAGTGGTTTTATCCAAATTATCAAGAAAATTTTCTATTCCGCTTAAATTCAATTTGTCAAACTGTTCTTCAATTAAACTTTTATTTTCCTCGTGTATTTCATCTTCAACCTCACTACAGAAACTTATTTGAGGGATTAGCAACAATAAAAATATTAAAAATAAACTTTTGTTTTTTTTCATAAAATCCACCTTTAAGGAAAAATTTTTATAATCATATCCATAAGAGCTATAAATATGGGCATTGATATAACCATTATTATTACTTTTCCTCCCAGTTCAATTTTATTTGCAATATTTTCTTCTCCGGCATCTTTAGAAATCTGAGCTCCAAATTCAACTACGTAAGATATTCCTATGATTTTTAAAATTGTTGTAAAATATGCAAAATCCACATTCGCTCTTTGGGCTAAATTACTTAATACTTGTACAACATTAAAAAGTTTGTCAATAACCATGGAAAATATAATAATACCTGTAGCTACACTTACAAGTAATGCATATTCAGGTCTTATACCTTTAAGTACTACTATTATTACTGTAGCTATAAGGCCTATTCCTACAATTCTGAATATATCCATAACCCCACTTCCCAGCTAATAAAGTTGAAATAAAGATTTTACATTTTCAAATAATTTGCTTATTAAATTTATAACTACTCCCAATACTATTATTACTCCAGCTAAAGTCGCTAAATAAGCATATTCTTCTTTCCCCGCTCTCTCCAATAATGTATGGAGTACTGCAGATAAAATTCCAATACTTGCTATTTTAAATATCAAATCCACATTCATGCTTTTCTCTCCCTTACAACAATATAATTACTAGAGCTACTCCAAACAGTAATCCTAAATTTTTATAAACCTTCTCGTTTTTTTCCTTTTCTTCTCTTGCTTCTTCTTCCAAATTTCCTATTTCCATAAATATAAGTTTAAAATTCTTTTCCTGATCACTTCTGTCGGAATTACCCAACATTCTTCCTAAAGATAAAAATACTTCTACATCTTCTTTTTTGAACAACAGTTCTTCCTTCAATACATCTTCAACACTTAAAAAGCCATCCAACAGATTGGCATTTTTATTTTGAAATAAATAATCTCTTATATATTTAAATATGAATGAAAATTTCTTATTTCCTTTGTTATATATATTTAAGAATGCTTCAGGAATAGGATTTGCTCCATATATAATTTCAGTCTCCAACAATCTTATGCAATTCTTCATATGTAGGATATTATTGAGTCTGTCTGAATATTTTTTCCCATAAATATATCCTATTAATGAAGAAGAAGTAACTATTAAAAGACTTCCTATAATCCTTAAAATAATCATATTAATATTTCTCCCGATTAAGAACTGAATTAAAAGAATATCCTTCAACTATGTCCCTTACAGTGCCTACGCCCTTAGAATTATCCAAAAATATTATCCTTTCAAATATCTTTTCTTCGATTATCCAGCTTAAACTTTTCTTAGACAGCAGGTCTTCTATATCTTTACCATGAACGGTCGATATCAATTTGACTCCTGCCTTTAATGCTTCATGAACGGCATTGATGTCCTTATAATCTCCCAATTCGTCTGTAGCCACAACTTGAGGTGACATAGCCCTGATAAGGATCGTAATACCGTCACTTTTCAAACAACCGTCCAGTATATCGGTTCTGATTCCCAAATCATTCTGGGCAACTCCATTGTACACTCCTCCTATTTCAGATCTTTCGTCTACCAATCCTACTTTTAACCCTCTAAAATCGTACTCTTTCATTCCGTTACTGATATTTCTTATCATGTCTCTCAATAAAGTGGTCTTTCCACATTGAGGAGGAGAAACGATAAGAGTATTAAAAATTGAATCCGGAGGAATTATTATAAATTTCATTATATTATCGGATATACCTTTCTTTTCTCTGCCGATTCTCATATTAAGAGAAGATATATCCCTGATACTTTCTATTCCCTTTATCCCATAAACAGTTTTTCCTGCTATTCCTACCCTATGTCCTCCCTTCAAAGTTATAAATCCACTTCTCATTTCTTCTTCAAAGGCATATACGGAATATCTGCTTATGAGCTGAAAAGTTCTGACCAAATCCTCATGGGTTGTAATCAGTGCGCCTTTTTCTTTTTTAGATACAGACCCTTCATTCATTAAAAAATATTCTGTTCCTCCTCCAAATATCATAAGAGGTTTTTCTTTTCTAAGCCGAATTTCTTCTGCATTTTTTTTTATATAATCTGGAACTTTCCATAATTTCTTACTCAACTCTGGTGAAATATATTCTAAAATACTGTTAAAAGTTTCCGTTCCGTTCTTATCCATAACATGTCCCTCCTTTTTATATATAAATATGACTTTTAAAAAAGAATATGCTATGAATTTAATCAAAAAAAATAAAACTCTGAAATAGGGCCCTATTTCAGAGTTTTATTTTTTTTGATTAAATCTTATTCTTCATCGTCAAAGTTTTTATCATGACTATATAAGCCATTTCCATCTTCTTCCTCTTCGTCATCTTCATCGTCATCTTCATTATCATATTCAAAATCGTCATAATCTTCATCATCATAATCTTCATCATAATCTTCGTCGTCAGATCCGAATATTCTTTCTTCTACATCTGCCAAATCCTCATCCATATAATCTACATATTCTTCCAAATCCGACTGGTCATCATTCAATTCACTGATTGCATCGGCAAACTCTTCTAACGCATCAATTATATGTAGAATCATTTTGCCCTCTTTTGACCCTGCTTCAATCTCCATCCCTTCGGCTAATCCCTTTAGATAAGATACCTTTGCATATAAATGTTCCATTTTCATTTTGACCCCTCCTTATATTTTTTTCTTAATATTATTGTTTCCTAAGCTCTTGATAAATACTCTCCTGTTCTTGTATCAATTTTAATTTTATCCCCTTCATTTACAAATAAAGGCACTAATACAGTGGCTCCTGTTTCCAGAGTAGCAGGCTTATTGGCACCTGTTGCGGTATCTCCCTTTAATCCCGGCTCTGTATGAGTTACAACAAGTTCCACAAAATTCGGCGGAAGAACTTCAAAAGGCTTTCCCTGATAAAATCTTATTGTAGCACTATCATTTTCCTTAATATAAGTTATGGCTTCTTCTACTTGATCTTTATTTAATGGAATCTGTTCATAACTTTCGTTATCCATAAAATAATATAATTCTCCATCATTATATAAATACTGCATTTCCTTAGTTTCAATATGGGCCTTAGGAAATTTATCATTTGGATTAAATGCAATTTCTTTTATTGCACCTGTCATAACGCTTTTAATTTTTGTCCTTACAAAAGCCGCACCTTTACCTGGCTTAACATGCTGAAAGTCAATAACTTGATATACATCTCCGTCCATTTCAAATGTTACGCCCTTTCTGAATTCACTTGCAGAAATCATAAAAAAACCTCCTATTAAAAATTTCATCTCCTGAATAATTTAGTACTTCTAATTTTATCGAGCAATATATAATTATCTCACTATATGGAGCAATAAATAGTTTTAATTAATAGTTAAAAAAATAATTATATCATTTTAATTATAACAACTCCTAACAATTCCTACAAGATTAAAATTTATGCTATATTAATTATTTCCTATATTTAATAAAAATATTTTTTACCTCTCCATATCCGTATGATGAGGAGAATCTTTAACTATTTGTATTGCCTTTTCTACCTCCTTAACCAAATCCGCTTCAAACTGAAAATTCATAATATCCAGCCTCTCATATATCTCTCCCATCTTTGTAACTACATACTTAGGCGGTAAATTATTTAACGATATTGCTTCAATATCGAGTCTGCACTTTTCGCAACTACACACATCTTTTCTTTTCTTTAGCAATTTATCTATTATATATTCCACTTCGTCTTCCATTAAATTATGTAATTTTATCATTTTATCTTTTCTCCTTAATAGCTATTAATTTAGGATTTATATAATTATCAATATAAATTCCAAATTTTCTGATTAACCTCTTATCAAAGCTAAACTCTATTCTTTCTGACAAATCATCTATTTGTCCCTTATATTCATTTAAAAAAGTTATTCCACTAACAGATGGTTTCCCCAATGAATTACATACTATTTCCCCTCCGTCAATCATTAAAATGCCCTCTATATTTATTTGATCATTAATAATTAAATTTCCCTGAACATATAATATCCCTTTGACCTTTTTGTCCTTATCAGAAAAATCATTTAAAATACTCACAAAAGGCTGTATTCCTTTCTCTCTTTTAACAACCAAAAATAATTCTTCCGAATTCAAAACAAACCTTTCATGGGGAAATCTTTCTTTTGGTCTGTACAACTCAACGGACACCTTTTGCCCATCCTCACTAAAAACAACATCTATTCTTTCATTTCCAATTGAATTAATCACTACTTTATTATCTACAATCAGATGATCAAATTCTCTTATTGTCTCTGATAAAAAAGCATTAAATTCTTCTTTTTCTTCTTCCTCAAAAAGATCTTCCCTAAGAATCGGAAATCCCATTTCATAAAAAGAATTTAAAATATTAAAATATCCTTCTATATTTTTTTTTGAGTTTATATATATGCTGTTTGTGTTGAGACAACCTCTTAATTTATCGTCTTTCTCAGATATTTTCATGGTTACGTAAGGATTGTCATTTTGAATCAGCAAATCCTCTTCAGCGATCTTTATCCTGTTTCCTTTAGGAAAATTACCCTCTCTTCCAAAAATCAAATAATGTTTAATCCTCGGAAGAATTTCTTCTTTATAATACCTTTCATCATTCAAACATAAATAAATCTTGCCTTCTCCTGAATAAAAACATTGATCCGCTTGAATTGCAGAATTAACAATCATTCTTTCCAAATAAGAAAGATATAAAAGAAAAATTCCCATAAACATTAGTATTGCCATTACAAATAACGAAATTATCGTTATATAACCTTTATTCTCAGACAATTTCACACCTCAAATCAATAATCCCTCAGGCATCTTATAAAGATATCAGTTTCTAACAATAAATCATCGTTAATCTCTCCGTCGAATATAAAGGAAAGCCGAATTATACTTCTTTCAAAGTCTACATAGGTATCAGTTGATTTTATATGCTGGCAAATTGAATTATGGCCTCCTTCTTTAAATCTCTTTCCATGAGGATATTCATTTCCTCCGCTAACCGACAGACGTATAATTTCTTTGGTTTCTTCCTTATGATAATATGTAATATATTTATATTCTTCCTTGTCATCAGCATCAATGATCCTTTGAATCACAAACCCCATATTATTCTTTATTATTCTGTTCAGGTCGGGAATTTTCTCTGATGATATAATTTTATCCCCATCTTTAATTTCTCCTTCAATATAATCCATGAGATACCTTCCGTTTAAATACATATCATCCAATTCTTCAACTTTCCTATTCATCTTTGCATAATGATTTAAAACATAACTTAAAGTTAAAATAATGACAGAACATATACATAAAGAAAACACAACCTCGATAAGAGTAAATCCTTTATTCCCTTTTCTTGATAATATATGATTTATATTCCACATCCTTAACTTTTCTCCCATTATGAGAAATCAGCACTCTAATCTTCCACAGGACTCCTTCTTCTTTATAAATACGGATTGTAAAGGGATATTTATTCTTCTCAGAACCAGAGGGAAGAAATATTTCGGCATTTCCCTCGGGTTTAAATTTATCCATTATATTATCAAGGCTTTCATCTAAAATAAAAAAATCGGAACCTAATTTATAATCATAACTTTTAATATTCTCTATGACTGTTTCCCCATAATATTTCATTTTCATTTTATGTTCCAATAAAGAAAAATTGTATAATGCATTATTTAATATGGGAAGAACAAAGACGGCTACAATTCCCAATATGAATAATCCCAAAAGAATTTCTATAAGGAAAAAACCTTTTCTTTTCATATTTACCTTTCTTTTCTTTCTATATTGATCTTTCCTGTTACAGGTTGAATTGTAATCTCAAAAATTTCTTCTCTCCGGTTTTTTAATCCGATTGTTCCTCCCTGAGAGGGTGAACCCGTAGGGTTAAATATTATCTGGTTGTCATGAAAATTTTGTCTGTATAACAATAAACCACTCTCAAAATAAACTCTTTTTATCAATTCCTTTTTCATTTCTTCTTTATATAAAGAATAGCAATTCTCCTTTGTGTCAAGCCTTACAATATACATCTTTCCTTCCGTTATTGATTTGTTCCTGCAATAAATTAAATCCCTTTTAAAAGTGTTTATTTCGGCTCTTTCTCTTATTCTTAAGGCGGTCTCCCATTTAGGCAGAGCAATGAACAAGATCAGAGAAAATATGGCAATAACTATTATCAGCTCAATAAAAGTAAATCCCTTCTTGAGAAATTTTCTTTTTATAGTATCTATTTCTACAAAAAACATAAATTTCCTTCTTCTTTTCAATATTTTTCTTCATTGATAATATTAAGCATATATACAACTTCTCCCCGTGATATATAGCTTTTCATACTATTGTAACTCTTAGAACGGGTATCTTTAATATAAAGAATTTTATCGGCGATATTTCTCCATTTAAAACCGTCGGTATTCATAAGTTTCTTCATTATATTATCAATTTCCTCATAAGTAATAAAATTATTTGGCCTGAAAGTATCGTCATTGTAGCCTCCTATATACCCTTTATCCAAGGCATAGCCGATAACTTTCTCATATCCCTTCATGGAATTTGCATCTTTAAACTTTTCTATATTTTCAACATCATCAGGAAGATGCCAATCATATACTCTGCTCAATATAATTAAAAACTCTCCCCTTCTTATGGGGTTGTCCGGTTTAAATGTATTGTCGGAATATCCGAAAACATATCTTCTTTTAATATATGTTGTAATTTCATCTCTTGCCCAGTGTCCCCTTATATCATATAAACCGGAAAAATTTTTATCTACCAGTACCCTGAATATTCCTCCTTCTCCCTTTATAGAAGATGGAGAAACCAGAGCGGAAATACTGTCTTCCTCAATATTGCTTGGAATATAAATCCAATTATTATCGATAAGTTTGTATATTCCTCCCTTTTCATCCCCGTAATATTCAAAGGATATTTTCACTTTACTATTATCATTAAAAACTCCAGATTCATTGTTTAATCCTATATTTACTATTTCAGACCCCTTAATCATATTATCGGGAAGTGAAAAATTTCCTCTCGGGTTTGTATTGATGTTTAATATACTGTCTTCATAAAAAGTTCCTTTTTCTATTTTAACATTTATCTTTCCGTTATCGCTTTTTACTTCTTCTCCCTTTGCAGAAATAAGCTTAGTCAAGGAACTCTGAGATAAATTCTGATTTTCCTCTGTCTGATAAGATTTTGCATATCCTTCATTAAAGCCGTCTCTGTACCCGTCTATAAACCCATCAATATATTTCTCATTTTCCATCTTCAAGTTAAAATTCTGTATAATGCTTAAATCAGAAACATAATGATCATTCGGATCATCGGCATATCCCATATAATAATCAAAAGTCCCTGCCTGTTCTCCGTTTCTCATTCCTATTTCTTTTCCGTAATCATATGAATTCTCATAAAATATTTTTACATTATTCAGATTAGCCTCTCTGTAGCTTTCCTCATATTTCTCTTTAAAAAATGTTCTGAAATCATTTATAAAAGCACTCCTGTAAGAACTACTGTCCAAAGATAAATTAAACATTGATATGATAACTGAATTTGATGGAAGAGATTGATAATAATTATTCTTCTTGCCTAAATAATAATCCCTTATACCATATATTTTCCCCAAAAGTTCTCCCATGTCTTTTCCATCTGTATTATCTGCATTTTGACTATCCGAGCTTTTGTCGGTTTTTTTGTCTGGTTTAAGTATTTCTTCATATCCAACCTGAAATCCTTCATAGTATCCCTGGGAAAAGTACAGAAAATACTCATCATTCTCATCTTCCAGAATATTTTTAAACTTTGTCTTTAAGCTTGCAGCAGAAGGCAAATATTTATAATATTCATCATCTATTTTCTTCAATTTATTTTCCAGAGCTTTTTCCCGTCCGTCGGCAATTCCCCTTTCATATCCTTTTGTCCTTGCCTCGGTATAATTTTCTTCGTCAGCAGAATCTCCATAAGAAATCCCGTTAAATAAGAATATAAATAAAATAAAAAATACTGCCACCAAAATGCTTTTCTTATTCTTCATCACTTTTCACCTTCCATCCTGTACCGGAAGTACCAATATTTTTCCCGGAATCAAATCCTGATCCCCGGATATTTCATTATATTTAAGTATATCATTCTTCCTGTTTCTGTTGCTATGTGTTTTATCACATATCTTATCTAAAGTATCTCCCTTTTCCACCACATAAAATATAAAGGTGTTTTTATCTTCGGATGCACTTTGCCCTTGGTTTAAAGGGTAATTCGCTTCCAATTCATCTATAAGTATTACTCCGTAATCATTCTTGTTTTCATTTAATTCCACGTATATCCTGTCAATCTTTAAAGGATAAACTTTTAAATCGGAAGGAGGCTTAGCTTCAACATATTTCCATCCTGTCCACCCTATGCCGTTGGAAATATTCGTATATATTTTTTCTCCGTCCTGAGTTGAAAATCTGATTCCCACCGTGACGGGAGAATATCCGTAAGAATAAACCCACATCCCGACAGAATCGGGAGGATAATCAATCTTGATATTTTCATCGGTTAAATCCACAAAAGCTCTGTTTTCCTTCTCCGATCCCAAAATATTGTACTCCAGTCTTAAAGAGTATTTCCCTTCTTTGAAATTGCTGGATTTGGATATTCTTCCCCCGATATCAACGTGGGAAGGCATAAAATATATTTCTCCGTCATCAAAGCTTTCTAAAAGTTTTTTATTAGCTTTCTGTTCTCCGCTTTCTTCTTCGCTTCCATATGGATAGCTGCTATTACCGGAAATTTCGGAAAAATTTTCTGCGTTTTCTAAAGAGTCGGAAAGATCCTCAGAATTTTTGATTTTCTCATAATTAAAATCTGATTTAAAGGGATCTTCTTTATAACTGTTTTTAGGTTCTTCCATATAAACAAAATCTTTATTTTCATCATCATTTCCCTCTATACTGTAAGCCCTCAGAAAAATATCCCCTTTTACCGCATCATTATCTGTTTTGTCAATTGTAAGCCCTGTAATAACCAGCTTTTTAGAACTTATCCCTATATTTTCCAAAATATCCATAAGTCCGTCATAATATCCTTCATATGGAATAGATATGTCAACATAATCAAAGGTAATACCTTCAATTTTTTCTTTAGAATAAGGGCTAAAGGAAATATCATTTATTTTAACCTCAGAATTTTCGATCATATTGTTAAGCATATATAAAATCTGTGCTTGATCTAAAGACGGAAAATATTTTCTGTATATATCATCTTTATTTTCTTTCAGCGTTATCAATTCCTTTTCCGTTTTATCTTCTCTTCTGAATATTCCATTTCTCCTATCCAATATATCAGTATATTCGTCCTTTGTTGAATTCAACATAAAAATTTTATCTCTTTGGGGAAAAACAAAAAATTTTAACATTCCCCAAAATACTATTAAAAAAACCAATATAGATAAAAGTATTCTTTCATTCTCCGTCAGGCTTATTTTGAAGTTCATCTTGGGAATTTTCCTCGCCGGAACTGTCCTTATGAGATTCCCTCTTTGTTCCTTCCGTACTTTTTTCCCCATCACTATTTTTCACACCTTCAAATTGAATATTTAATGTAAAATTATAATAACTTTCCCGTGAAGATATATCTGATATAAATATACTTTTAAAATCCTTTATTTCATTTAAGCCACGTTCAAAATCCGCAATCAGATATCTGTTCTTTGAATTTCCCGATATCTCAATGGAAGAAGGATTAATATTTATTGAAGTGAGAAAAAGATTGTCCGGCATCTTGTCCGTAATTTTTTCTAATATAGCATTATCTATTTTATCCATTGAAGTAATCTTTTCATCGGCTTTATTTAATCCCGTAACAATTTCTTCTTGACTTTTAAGCTCTTTTTCCTTATTTTCCGTGTACTTAACCTCTTCTTTAGCTCCTTCATCTTCCACTTTTTCTTTCAGGAGAAGTGTTTCCCTACTTAGTTTTCTAACCCTAATGGCATTCGAAACAGAATATATTGCAGTAAAAATTATAACTAATGCTATGGAAAAATAAAAAATTATTTCCTTATTGATTTTATTGGTTCTTTCATTTTTCTTTTCAATATAAGGCTCAAAAAAATTTAAATCTCTCATATCACTTCTCTCCCGACAACCGTATTATTAACCCGATACAATTAATGTACTTATTCAATTCTTCATTTATAAACACCTTATTCAAACTATCTATTCTTGCCGAAGGAATACTGTAATAATTAGAAAAGATATTTTCCATTCCAGATATTTGAGAGTATCCTCCATATATAAATATCATATCGATTTTGTTTCCTGTTTCCCTCGAAGTATAATATTTAAATACTTCTTCAATCTTCTCAAGTATGCTTTCAATTGAAGTTTTCATTATATTTTTCAACCTGTTATCATCGGAATATTCATTATCAATATCCCTTATTTCTCCCATAGTCTCTTTTTTTTCATTCAATTCTTCTCTTCCTATTCCAAGGAAATTCATCATATTATTATCTACATATCTGCCGCCTTTTTCTACTATTCTGCTTACCTGAATAATTCCATTCTTAACTATAGTTACATTTGTGGAATCAAATCCTATATCAATAAGAGCGATAGTACCTGCCCTTGTGTTATAAACGTTATTTGCTCTATCTGAAAAATTAATTGCCTTGACAGCAGAATTCGACTGATAATCCAATACAGCCGGCCTTAAGTTCAACTCCTTTATGAGATTTAAATGCTGTTCGACAATTTCCTTGGGAATTGCAATCATAAGTATATTCTTCTTTTTACCTTCTTCATCTTCAACAACTTTAATATCCTTATGCTGTATAATATAATCTTCACAATCCTTAGGAAGATACTCGTCAGCCTGATATTTCAAAATACCGTCTATTTCCTCTCCCGATACGTTAGGAAGAATTACTTCTCTTGATATAATATCAGAACTCTTAATCGTAATATATGTTTGTCTATCCTTAATCTTATTATGTTCCATTCCTTCTTTCAAGAGATAGCAGATAAGTTCCTTATCCTTTATATATCCGTTTTCATAAGCTCCCTCGGGAGTAGAAACTGAAAAACATTTTGATATATATATTCCCTTCGGTGTTTCTCTTCCTTCTACAATTTTCATTTCATAAGCACCTATATCCATAGAAATAATATTTTTATTGATCAAAGATAAAAATTTCAAAAAAATTCCTCCTAATTACTTCCCCAAAAAATATTTATATACCACAAAAGCAGTTTATCTCCCCAAAGAGATGTTATGAGAAACCCCATACATATAAAAGGTCCGAAGGGGATTGAATCCTTTCTTCCCTTCTTTTTTAAAGCTATAAGCATTAATGATATAATTGCACCTATAATAAAGGATAAAAATATATTTAAAAATACCATTTTAAGACCTAAAGCAAACCCCAACGCTCCGATTAATTTAATATCTCCCCCGCCCATTCCTCCTTTGGACAGAACGGATATAGTCAGGAAAAGTAGTCCTCCTACCAATAGGCCTAAAATACTATTGAACCATTGAGGAGATACGCTGTAAAATATATAAAGAGATATTTTATATATTATAGAAAAAATAAGGATTAAAAAAATAAATCTGTCGGGTATAATGCCGCTATAACAGTCAATAGAGCTTAATACAATTAAGACACCGCAAATGGCCCCATAATATATGAATTCCGCAGACAATCCGTATTTATGATAAAATATCAGATACATAACTCCGTTTAGAAATTCTATAAGGGGATACTGCAAAGAAATTTTTCCCCTACAGTATCCGCATCTGCCCCTTTGAAATATAAAACTAAGTATGGGTATATTATTATACCATTTAAGAGGATGCCCGCATGTGGGACAATGAGAACCCGGAAAAACTACGGATTCTCCCCTTGGTATACGATAAACGCATACATTTAAAAATGAACCTATTATTGTGCCGAAAATAAATATAATTAAAGGCATGTTTTTTTCTCCTTTAAAAACTTTGATTAACAGATATTATTCAGCAGGAGCTTCTTCATCAAGTACAATTTCTCCGTCATCATTTAATTTAGCATAGCCGGGCTCGACTTTGATTTTATCTTCCTCTACAGTAACTGTGTAAGTATCCGGATCGATTTCTTTTTTTACCGATTCCGGAACTTCCGGCCACTCCTGAAGATAATCTTTCCACCCTACAGCACCTTCTTCATCCGTTTCTTCAGTATCCTTTGTCCAACCGCCTTCGGGCAGAGCTTCATCATCGGTTATCGCCAAATTTGCCGCACCTTCCAAAGTCTTTACATTGGCATTGTGAGCAGCTACCGCTGCATTCCTCCTTGATTTTGTGTATCTGGGCACTGCTATTGCCGCCAAAATTCCAAGTATTGCTATAACTACCACCAATTCAATTAACGTAAATCCTCTTTTTTGTTTCATCTTTTTGACAAAATAATTAAACATTCTTTCTTCCCCCTTATTAAAATTATTAAAATTTTATTTATATAAAAAGCTGTACTACTTTTTTATATCACCCCCTACAAATTACATCTTTATTGTATTAACCATGTCAAACATCGGCATTGCCATAGCTATAACTATGAATCCCACTATCAATGCCATAAAAACTATAAGCAAAGGCTCAAGCATTGTAGTCATCCTCTGGAGGGATGTTTCCACCTCTTCATCATAAAAATCCGCTGTTTTATCGAGTATCTCATCAATAGACCCGGATTCCTCTCCTACTTTAATCATTGAAACTACCATAGGAGAAAAAATATTTGTGTCATCTATGGTTTGAGACAAAGGTATACCTTTTTTTATGTTTTCCTTTACAATTTCAAATTTATCGGATATAACACTATTTTCCAATACCTTTTCCACCACATCCAACGACTGAATAAGAGGTATGCCGCTGAACATAAGAGTTGACAAAGTCCTTGCGAATCTCGAAGTAATCACCTTAATATTGAAGTCCTTAATTATCGGAAGCCTGATTTTCAATCCGTCAAAAAATAATTTCCCCGAAACAGTCTTTTTATAGGCATTCAACGATCCTACAACCAAACCGATTATCAATATATACAAATACCAAAAATTCTTTATGCTGTTACTTATGCTCAGTAAAATTCTTGTAGGCAAAGGAAGAAGAGCGCCATTACTTTCAAACATTCCTATAAATGTAGGCATGACTACCACAATAAGAAATATCACAACTCCTATAGTTACTATACTTAAAATGGCGGGATATATAAAAGCATTTTTAATCTTATTCTCAATTTTATTTTCTTTTTCATAATGAGAAGCCATTCTTTCCATTATTGTATCTAAATTACCGCTTACTTCCCCGGCCTCTACCATATTTATCAAAAGAGACGGAAATATCTTCTCTTCTTTTTTCATAGCTTCAGATATGCTTAAACCTTCCTGCACATTTTCACAAACAGAATTTAGCCCTAATCTTAATTTTTTATTTTCGGTTTGAATGCTTAATATGTCCAAACATTTCACAATACTTATTCCTGAATTAAACATTGTATAAAATTGCCTGCAAAATACTCCCATGTCCTTTTTGGAAATCTTCTTGGAAAAAGAAATATTTCTATTTTCGTTAACCTTTTTTTCTTCAACGGACACGGGATAATATTTTTTGTCTTTAAGCATTGCTACCACATCATTAGAACTTTCCGCTTCATATACTCCTTCTATAGGCTGCCCCGTCTTTGATACCGCTCTATATTTAAACCACATATTCACACCATCCTATTTCAAATACCTTTTAATAACATCGGGAAATACAGATTGGCTTAATACAGTTTCCTCGGATATCTTTCCTTTATTGAAAAGTTTCAACATGGAATTATCCATGGTTTGCATCCCATATTTGCTTCCTGTCTGTATTGCCGTATCTATTTGGTGAGTCTTTTCTTCTCTTATTAAATTTCTGATAGCGGGAGTGGCAACCATTATCTCAAAGGCTGCAATTCTCCCTTTTCCATCAATCGTCGGAAGAAGCTGTTGAGATATTATTCCCTGTATTACAGAAGAAAGTTGAATTCTCACCTGCTGCTGCTGATAAGAAGGAAATACATCTATTATTCTGTCTATGGTACTGGCTGCTCCTATAGTATGAAGAGTAGAAAGAACCAAATGCCCTGTCTCTGCGGCCGTCAGCGCAATACTCATGGTTTCAAGATCTCTCATCTCACCTACAAGTATTACATCGGGGTCCTGCCTTAAAGCAGCTCTCAATGCATTGGCAAAGGATAAGGAGTCACTTCCTATTTCTCTTTGATTGACTATGCTTTTGTCATGCTTATGAAGATACTCTATGGGATCCTCTAAAGTCAGTATATGGTATTTTTTGTTATGGTTTATCAAATCCACTATGGAAGCAAGAGTTGTAGATTTACCACTTCCTGTAGGTCCCGTAACTAATATAAGGCCTCTGGGCAGCATGGATAAATCCTTTACAATTGGAGGAATCCCCAATTCATCCATAGTGGGTATTGTCAAAGGAATTATTCTTAGAGCCATTCCAAAGCTTCCTCTCTGTTTAAAAACGTTAATCCTAAACCTTCCTACGCCTGAACTTGAAAAGGATATATCAAGTTCTCCTTTTTCCTCAAGAATTTTAAATTTATCTTCGGATAAAATTTCTTTGACCAAATATTCCGTATCCTTCGGAGTAAAAATATTTTCCCCATAATTTTGAAGAATACCGTTAATCCTAAATACAGGAGGAACTCCAACGGTTATATGAATATCCGATGCTTTTAATTTTATCCCCACTTTTATTAAATCCGAAATCTCCATATCTGCCTCCTAATTATAAAGTGTATCCTACCTTCAAAGCTTCCTCCATAGTTATAGTGCCACTTTCCACTAACCGTACTGCGTTTTGAAACAGAGTTTTCATACCCTTTTCAATCGCTAAATTCTTAATATAATCGGCACTCTCTCTTCTGTCAATACCTCTCCTTATATCCTCGTCTATGGGCATTACCTCATGGACAGCTGTTCTCCCTTTATATCCTTTATTACATAAATTGCACATATTAGGCTTGTAAAAGACCATGTCCTTTTCCGTATCCAATCCCAGAATCTTTTTTTCTCTATAACTTGTCTCGTAAGGTGTCTTACAAAAAGGACATAATTTTTTTATCAGTCTTTGAGAAATTATCCCGATAACTGCCGAAGAAACCAAATATGGTTCAATTCCCATATCAACAAGCCTTGTTATAGAAGATGCAGTATCATTGGTATGAAGGGTTGAAAAAACCAAATGCCCCGTTATAGCTGCTCTTACAGCCATTTTCGCCGTCTCGCCGTCTCGTATCTCTCCCAACATAATAATATCCGGATCCTGCCTTAATATGGATCTGAGTCCGTTGGCAAATGTAAGCCCTGCTTTATTATTGACCTGAACTTGATTTATTCCGCTAAACTTATATTCCACGGGATCCTCCACCGTTATAATGTTCTTTTCTATGGAATTAAGCTCACTAAGTATAGTATAAAGAGTAGTCGTTTTTCCGCTGCCTGTAGGACCGGTAACTAAAATCATTCCATAAGGCTGATTAAGAATATTTTCAAAGGATATAAAATCTTCTTCAGTAAAGCCTAAATCCTTCTTAGTAAATAAAAAACTTCCTCTATCCAAAATCCTTAAAACTATTTTTTCTCCGTAAATTGTGGGAAGAGTAGAAATACGCAAATCAATATCTCTTCCGTCCACATTAATTTCAACTCTTCCGTCTTGAGGAATTCTTCTTTCCGCAATATTCATCTTCCCCATTATTTTTATTCTGGTAATTATAGCAGAAATGGTGTTTCTAGATAAATTCATTATTTCCTGTAAATCTCCGTCTATACGAAACCTCACTCTGACATTATCGTTAAAGGGTTCGATATGTACATCACTGGCTCTCATGTTAACAGCCTGTGCTATCATAGAGTTTAAAAGCTTTACAACGGGAGCACTATTTATCTCCTCTTGGTTTTCCTCGATTGTTTCATCATTTGGAATATAATTTTCTTTAAACTCTTCAAGTACTCTCTTTGTTCTTTCTTTTTCATAATATTTATCTATTGCCCTTTCAATATCCTTTTTTGTAGAGATTACAGGTTGTACATTAAATCCAGTGGTCAATCTAACATCATCAATTGCAAATATATTAAGAGGATCCGCCATCGCTACAATCAGATAATCATTTTTCTTATCTACTGCAATTAGATCATACCTTCTGGCTAAATTTTCCGGTATCAGCCTTGATACTTCCGAATTTATTAAATATCTGTCCAAGTCTACATGAGGTATACCCAGTTGAAATTCTAACACCTCTATAATGTCTTTCTCACTTACCCAACCTTTTTCCACTAAAATTTCTCCAATTTTTTTATCGCTGTTTTTCTGTTCTGAAATTGCTTCATTTAATTGCTCTTTTGTTATCTTCCCTACATACAAAAGCAAATCACCAAGTTTTGCATTATTTCCCTTCATAATTCTCCCTTCAATTTTTTCATTTATTATCTATGATTATACAAAAGATTTTATGTTTTTTCAATATTTCATAAATATTTGATAGAGTCAAGTTACTGTAGGGAAAAAATATATAGATATCATCCATATTTTAAAAAATAAATTGTTTTATACAATTATTCCCTATGTTTGTAAAATAAGTTCTCCTTTTATTTCTTTTGGTATAAAATTTTTTATTACTTCGTTGCCGATTTGCTATTGACATGGAGCCTCTGCCTGCATGGTTTGTGTACCTAAAGGGGGTAACCCATAGATAAACGTACCACCCTCCTTTACAGGTTACCATGCAGGCTACTCCATATCAATGGCCCGCTACGCCAAATCTTTTATCTCTATGGTTTTCTAACTAATATGCTAACTTTATAACTCTATTATATAACTTTTATTTTTTGCTACAACTATTCTTACCTCTTATTTTACTTTACTTAAATTCTACCCATTATTGCTCTTATTTCGTTATATAATCCTGTCTTTTCTCCTCTCACTATTGCTGTCGGCCTAATGTCCCAAGTATCATTATACCTGTTCGCAATACTTCTTGCTTCTTTTATTAATTCATCTTGTATCTGTTCTTTCTCTTCTTTTTCCCTTTTCATCTTTTGCGCCATTACTAAATCATATACTTTCCCTCCGTTCCCTTTGTAAATTAATAACTTCGACATTTTACCGACTCCTATTTTTGACCATCCTTTTGGTCTGCTGCTCAAACGGCTTGAAAATATATGGCTTACGTGTCCTTCCGTACTACATCCTATTATTCCTATCCCTTCTTCTGCTCTTATCTCTATTCCATCCCAATTGTTTAATATATATTGTTCTGCTCTTTTTACTGCTCCCTTCTTTGTTTTATTTTCTGTAAGGCTCAATATCTCTTTAAATACTTTTTTTACTTCTTCTCTGTCCGGCCAGTCAACCGCATCTTTCAATTCCTGTCTTATTATTTCATTATTTAGATGCGCGGTTGCTGTTATTATACACTTTTTCAGATGATATCCGTCAAGCACAAATTTACTCTTTTCAATCCACTTTACTCCTTGGCGTATCCAGGATGCTCCATCTCCCGATATATATATTTTCTCTACATAATTCATGTTGTATTGTTTGTCTATATAATCTGCTGCTTCAAGCCATAATTTTTCCGTATTTTCATACATCCCTCCAAAATATTTTACATTCTTTAACCTCTTTCTGCTTTTACTGCTTTTTTCTGCATCTATTCCTTCATGTACATAAACGATCTTTGGCATTGCTATATTATACTTGCTTTTGTTAATTCCTTTTTGCTGTAGATGCACATGATCTTCATCCGCTTCTATATATAATGTTTTTATATCCTTTTTCTTGTGTTTTTTAGTTTCTGTTGTTGTAAAATCAAGGTTGTGTATTTTATCCATCACGGCCTGTTTACTTATTTCATTCATATATGACGCTTTTTCTCCCGCTTTTCTATAGCTGCTTTCTGCTGCCTCATCAACTGCATTTATTATTACATCCTCACTCATTTTTTCATGCGGTTTTATTCCAACCATATCATCAACAAGATGATGCCTTTTCCCTCCCATTTTGGGTTTAAAATATGTTCTTTCATATGTTACAATACCAAAACTTGTTAAAATCCTATTTTTATCTTTTCTTACTATTTCCCATTTTTTCTTTCTAACTCCGCTGTTACGTAGATATTCATCCATATTCTCCAATACTTCTGTTATAATATCTCTTCCAAGCTCAAATAAAATTTTTTGTAAGGCAAGTATTAAACCAACAATATTTTTATTCCCTTCCATGAAATTTTTTATCTCATTTTCAATTTTTTTTACTCCAAACTCATTAAAATGTTGTATACTATTATACATAGAAGATATCATCCTTTCTTAATTTATTGGTGTTTCAACTTATATTTTAATAGGATGATATCTTCTTTTCAACTATATATGGAAATATATTCTATTTCCCTACTGTAATTTTACACTAACTAAATATTTTGGTATTATATAGCTAATCTACTTTTTATTTAATAATTTTAAATTAAACAGCGTTTTTTTGTAATTTAAAGTCAAATTTTCATTTATAAACCATAGGAAAGCTGCATTTACATCATTAGATATCTTTCATTAAATAGGATTTAAAAATCCTTTTTTATAGTATACAGAAGGATCATATTCCCATTAATTTATATTTTCCGTTAAATGGGTTTCAAAAAAGGCTTCATTATTATTAATTTTTAATTAAAGCCTTTTTTATATTTTGATTTTATGAAAAAATTTGTTGCCTAATTGTTTTTTATTTTATTGGATATTAGTATTTATCAATTATGATAAAATTTTTTATGATATTATTTTTCTTTCCAAAGATATGTTTATTTTCATTTTCTGTTTTTCTCAATCCATTATTAAGTATATTGATTATAAACTGTCTTAATAAAAAAAATATAAAATGAGAAAATAATAAAAGGAGGTGATTAGTTGAAAAAAAATAATAAATTAATTCTTATTTTAACTGCTTCGATATTGTCAGTCTCAATGGCCGGCTGTGGAACCAAAACTTCCCAAAGGCCAAACAGCAGAGTAGAAACAAGGATTGGTAATCAGGCTCAAAGAAGAACTCCAAACGTTATGCCGAGAAGTAATGTTCCAAGACTTGAATCAAACTTAAATAACAACTCTGGAATTGATAATAATGGGAATACGAATCTAAGCACAAATAATAATGGAAACATGACTCAAGGTTCTTATCAAAGAGCACAAAATATTGCTCGTAGAGTTGCAGCATTAAATGACATAAATAGTGCAACAGCAGTAATAACAGGAAATACTGCCTTAGTCGGAGTAGATCTGAAGGGAACAACTAACGATAATCTTACAACGAATATACGAAATAAAGTTGAAACCGCAGTTAAAGAAGCCGATAAAAATATAACAACGGTAAATGTAACAACTAATCCTGACTTATATTCAAGAATCAGTACTATAGCAAGAAACATAAGTAACGGAAGACCTCTGAATGATTTTGCAAATGATATACAAGACATATTAAGGAGAATGAATTTAAACAGATAGTAAAAGACGGTGAAGGCAAAATATAATATATCTAAAAGCTCAAAAATCTAAATTATTAAATTTTTGAGCTTTCTTTATATTAATCAAGTAAATTTTGAAACCCATTTGACGTCAAGTCCTGTCAAGGTAAATTATGACTTTACTATGGGTTATAAATAATTGTTCAAATTATAATATTAAGTTGGTATGCATATCACTTGGCCTATTTGCAAATTATTCGGGTTAATCCCCGGATTGGCATTTATGATAGCCTGAACGCTTACATTAAATCTTTGACCAAGGGTAAACAATGTATCTCCTGCTCTTATCGTGTATAGAAATCCGTTCGGACATGAAGGTGTAGGCCCTACCATAGTTGGTATACATATTACCTGGCCTATTTGTAAATTATTCGGGTTAATTCCCGGATTGGCACTTATGATAGCCTGAACGTCTATATTGAATCTTTGGCTAAGGGTAAACAATGTATCTCCTGCTCTTATCGTATATAGAAATCCGTTCGGACACGGAGGTGTAGGCGTTGCCATAGTTGGTATACATATTATTCTTCCTACCTGTAAATTGTTCGGATCAATCCCTGGATTAGCGTTTATAATAGCCTGAACGCTTACATTAAATCTTTGGCCAAGAGCAAACAGAGTATCTCCTGCTCTTATTGTATATAAGAATCCATTTGGACATGAAGGCATAGGTCCTGCCCCAGGTATGCATATTATTCTTCCTATCTGTAAATTATTCGGATCAATCCCCGGGTTGGCATTCATAATCTCTTGAACACTTACATTAAATCTTTGACTAAGGGCAAATAAAGTATCTCCTGCTCTTATTATATATTGAAAGCTTCCACCAGGACATACTTGTTCCATTCCATAATCATTGTACATAAATAACCACCTTTCTTTCTAATATATATTTCCCTTATATATTATGCTGGAAAGGTGTCAAATGACAAAATATTATATAATAAAATTAAATATCTTCCTGCTTTTCGTATCATGTTCTCCTTAATCTATATTTCCCGTTAAGTGGGTTTCAAAAAAGGCTTCATTATTATTAGTTTTCGATTGAAGCCTTTTTTATAACCCATAGGGAAATTATGTTCTCCTTAATTTATATTTCCCGTTAAGTGGGTTTCAAAAAAGGCTTCATTATTATTAGTTTTCGATTGAAGCCTTTTTTATAACCCATAGGGAAATTATGTTCTCCTTAATTTATATTTCCCGTTAAATGGGTTTCAAAAAAGGCTTCATTATTATTAGTTTTCGATTGAAGCCTTTTTTATATTTTCCAATAAATACTCCTTAGCATGTTTAAAATGATTTTTCATTAAAAAAGATGCTTTGCTGAAATCATTATCTTTCATTGCTCTTGCAATATCCTTATGTTCTAAAAGAACTACTGATTTTGTAACTGTTAAATTTTGATATATATTTGCCAATATACTGAATTGACTTCTTATGTTTTTAGAAGCATTATATAATCTCGAATTATCTGCATATCTAAAAAGGATATCATGAAAATTGTCAGATTCTATCATAAATTCCTCTATATTGTCAGATTCTAAATACTTTTCCTGGAGTCTGACAGAATTATTTATCTCCAATACAAGTTCTTTCTTTTTAATGCTTTCCATGGATAATCTGAGAGCTTCCAAATCTAAACAGGCACAAAAATCATATATCTCATTAATATCCTTCTCATTAAATTCAATTACCTTGCCGCCTACATTTGTTATATGGTCAATCAGCCCTTCCTGCCCCAATCTGTTTAAGGCTTCCCTAATCGGCGTAGAACTGACATTAAATCTTTCCTGCAAGATCTTTGATGTTAATTTTTCACCGCATTTAATATTTTGATTTATGATATCCTCTTTTAAAATATTATAAATTTGATCTGCAAGAGTCATTTTTACTACATTATCCATAATATTTTCTCCCTCTTATCATCTTAAATTATTTATGTTAATTATAATTTCACTACTTTATTATAATAAATTTAATCTAATAATGCAATACATTCTGCAAAATATATTTTGCAAAATGTATTATAATATGATATCATAATTAGTATATATTAAACTTTCTATCATTTCCTCATAATATTAAACTCAATTTAATGTGTAAGTATTATAAAGTTTAAATTTAAAGGCAGAAAGGAGAAATTATGTATAATATCAAATGGCCATATTCTTTGGAATATGAAAAAGAAGAAAAAATAACTACAGACGTTTTGGTCCTTGGAGGCGGAATTGCAGGATGTATGGCTGCCATTGCCGCTGCAGAAAGAGGACAAAAAGTCGTGCTGGTAGAAAAGGGAGCTACCAAAAGAAGCGGTGCCGGAGGTTCCGGCTGTGATCATTGGGAATCCGCCGCTACAAATCCCTGTTCAAAAATAAGTCCTGAAGAACTCACCTCTGCTATGCTTGACGATAATGACGGATACAATAACGGTATATCCCACTATATCGAATGCCGGGAAGGATATGACAGACTTTTGGATATTGAAAAAATGGGCGGAAAAATAAGAGATACGGAGGATGAATTTAAAGGTGCAGCCTTTCGAGATGAATCTACAAAGCTTATGTTCGCCTATGATTACGAAAACAGGTATACTTTAAGGATATGGGGTTCTACTTTTAAACCTGCCATGTATAATAAATTAAAAAAATTAGGTGTAAAAATTTATGACAGAGTAATGGTCACTTCCCTACTCAATGAAGAAGGCAAACAAGGCAATCGGTGCATCGGTGCAACAGGTATGCACACAAGAACCGGAAAGTTTTTTATCTTTAGAAGTAAAGCCACTATTTTATGCATGTCAAGGCCTGCCAGAATATGGTTATTTTCTCCCTCCCTTCCCGGACTATGCGAATTCAGGCCTACCCAATGCATTGGAGACGGTCATGCCATGGGATGGAAAGCAGGAGCTGAATTTACCATGATGGAAAAATCCGTAGTAGGTGAATTTTCTGCTGCAGGAAGAAGTTATCCTCCCTATGGAGCGGGAAATAATCATAATACCTGGTATCCTGCTTCTCTGATAGATTCTGAGGGAAAGGAAATCCCTTATGCGGACAGAGATGGAAATATCCTAAGAAATGTATCGGAGAGATTTAAACCTGCCGATAGTCAAAAATTTTTCTTAAAAGGAGGAGGAATTGATAATCCAAAATATGACTACGAAGGTCCTGAAACCCTTCCATTTTCCGAAATGATTGAAGAAGGTTATAAATTGCCATTTTATGCCGATTTATCTACACTGCCGGAACTTGAAAGGAAAGTTATATGGGGCATGATGATAGGAGAAGAAGGAAAAACTAAAATACCCGTTTATAAAAATTATACTGATGCAGGATTCGATCCGAAAAAAGATGTGCTTCAGTGTTACGGTACCGGATGGACTTCAGCTGAATTTCTGCCTCAGGAGCGTCAGCTCTTTGGCCTTCCCGGAGGGTTCTTAAATGATTGGAATTTGAGAACCAATATAGAAGGGTTATACGTTGCCGGTGATGCTTTATTTGCATCAGACTGCTTTGGACATGCTGCAACTACAGGATATTATGCCGGAAGGCATGGAGCAAAATACGCTGAAACTGCAAGTATATCAGAAGTTAATCCAGTACAAATAGAAAAGGAAAAATTAAGAATATATTCTCCTATCAATAATGATCCTTATACAAGCATAGGATGGAAAGAATTAAACATGGGAATATCAAAAACAATGCAAAATTATTGCGGGGACATTAAAAGAGACGAACTTTTGAATATAGGATTAAAGCAATTGAAAGAATATGAAAAACAAGTTATTCCAAATACTTTTGCCTATAATCCTCATGAACTTGTAAGGCTTCTTGAAGTATTTGATATCCTTACCGTGTCTCAAATAATCATACAATCTTGTTTATCAAGAAAAACCAGTTCAAAGCCTCTCCATTTTAAAAGAGGCGATAATAACGGAGAAGACGAGAAAAGATTTATTACATTAAAACAAGCTGATGATAAAGTGATAATAAATAAATTGCCTCTTAACTACTTCGGGGATTTAAAAGAGAATTACGAATTTCACAATAAAGATTATGTTGGGAGGAAAAAATAATGTATGAAATGCCTGCGGCAAATCCTATTATATATGAAAAAGAAAAATGTATAGGTTGTAACAGATGTGTGAATATATGCCAAGTAGATATTTTAATTCCAAATCCCGAAAAGGGTAAACCTCCCATTGTGTTATATCCGGGAGAATGCTGGTATTGCGGATGTTGTGTGATGGAATGTCCTGTGGAAGGAGCCATTACCCTTCGTCATCCTCTAATGAACCAAGCTCATTGGATAAAAAAAGATTGTTTAACAAATAAATTATAATAAAAATATAAGAAAGTGAGGGAAATTTATGCTTTTAAAAGAATTAACTCAATTATGTGGAGTAAGTGGATATGAAAAGGAAACAAGAGATTTTATCAAAAAAGCTGTTTCTGAATATGCTGATGAAATTTCAGTAGATGCTTTGGGTAATTTAATCGTGTTTAAAAAAGGTACAGGAAAAAATAAGAAGAAAATCATGTTAGCTGCCCATATGGATGAAATAGGAATCCAAGTAACAAAAATTGAAGAAAACGGAATGATCAAAATAAAATCATTAGGATTTCTCTGGCCTTATACGACATACATGAGCAGAGTCAAATTCAGAAATGGAATAACAGGTATAATATCCAGCACAGTTAAAGCAGAAGACATTAAAAATGATTTTACTAAACTATACGTAGATATCGGCGCCAAATCAAAAGAAGAAGCACTAAAACATGTAAAAGTGGGAGATGTCGCTTCCTATATCGGTGAATATGTCGAACTTAAGGATAATGACGTTACCGCAAAGGCAATGGACGACAGAGTAGGATGTTATATAATGATTGAATCATTAAAAAAGATAGATAACCCTAAAAATGATATTTATTTTGTGTTTACTGTACAGGAAGAAGTAGGCTGCAGAGGCTCGAAAGTTACTGCAGCAAGAATAAAGCCGGATTTGGGAATAGCTATTGATGTAACTCCCGCTCATGATTATCCGTGTGATTTGGAAGGAAGTAATACGGTAGGAGGAGGTACTGCCGTCAAGGTATCCGATACTTCTGTAATATGTGATGAATATCTTGTGGAAGAGATGGTTAAATGCTGTAAAGAAAATAACATAAAATACCAACTTGACGTTATTGCAGTTGGAGGAACCGATGCAAGTTCTATAAATCAGTCTAATTTTGGGGTAAAAGCAGCAGGTATATCCGTTGTAACAAGATATCCCCATGGCCCAAATTCATTGGTAAATATGAAAGATGTAGAATCTTCCATAGAATTACTTAGCAAATATGTAAATCGAGATTTTAATTTTGACTAAATAAAAAAAAGGGTGGTAAAATTTTTATTTACCATCCTTTTTATACAACTTTTATACAACGCTCTCTTATCTTTCTTCCATTTAAAAATATGTCAATACTTGTTCTTTTTAATCTTACTTATTGCTTCATATATGGCAATACCCATAAGAGATCCTGCACTATCAATCAACACATCTTTTATCTGAGCACCTCTGCCGGATACAAAAATCTGATGAAATTCATCGCTGATTGCATAAACAATGCAAAATGAGATAGAGATAATAAATATTTTAAATCTTCCCATCTTACTTTTTTTCATCAAATTTATTATCAATATTCCTAAAATTAAATAGGAAAAAAAATGAGCATTTTTCCGTATTAAGTGATTCGTTCTGTCAAAATCAAAATTTGAATTAGGTGCAGCTCTTTCTGCTGAATTTATAACGATTTCCGTTATCTTTTTGCTCAGAGCGTTAGACTTTGATACGGGTTGAGACGATAAAACAAAGATAATTGACAGCCAAAATAATATAACAACATAAAATATAATCCGTTTTTTGTTCTGATTCATTTTCATAATTCCCTCTATTGATTACTTTATTTATATATAATTTCATTTTATCATTAATTTGTCCTGATTCAAAGGAAAAGAACTGTTTTATTTGATTTACCGCTTGGTATAATATATGACATGAGTCCCTTCATTGTCTATATCTATGGAAGGATTGTTTTCTAAAGGTATTTCCGTTTCTATTTCATAATTATCTCGAGATATTTTTAGACTCAATCCCCCATTCTTCGGTTTAAAGAGTATATCCGATAATTCGGCAATTACCTCTTCCTCGTCTTCTTCTGAATATTTCTTAACCAACTTATTTTCTTCCAACCCAATAGAATAATACTCGCTTTTTCCATTAATTTTTCCATCTTCGGAGACTTTAGAGGTTATAAAATCTGCCATTCTAATTTCCTCTGTTACTTTATCCATAGCTACTCTTACATTTCTTTGTATATCGCCTTGATCTACAGATCTATTGAAAATATTATTCCCAAGAAAATATATATTGAATATCAATAACAATGCTATTAATAATAAAGCTAGAGATAATATCAATTCCACAAGAGTGAATCCTTTATTCAATTCATTACATCCCCTATCCAATTTGTGCAAAACATAAAATCACTATCTACCTTTCTCATTTTATTGCGGAATATAAGTTGATATTGTATTTTTATTTTTATCATGTAAATTCACTTGAATTTTAATACCATCAGATTCACACTTAAAATCTTCTCCATTATCATCATGAAATTCTAACTTTAATGTATATTCCTCCCGATTCGAATCTTCTCCATTATTCTTAATTGCCTTTTCAATGTTTTCCTGAGCTTGAAAAATATACCGAGTTTTCTCCCCCGAAGAAAATATATTTTTCATATTTCCTGAAAGCACAGTTAAAAGTATAGCAGCAAGCATACCTACTATACCTATGGAAACCACTACTTCAATCAAAGTAAAACCCTTTCTCTCCAAGTGCATCATCTCCAATAAGCTATTTTATAGGCACTGCCGGAAGAACCATCTTCCTCTGAATCTGGCAGTGTTATTTTTATTTCTTTATTTGGTGAATCTATTCTGCAACCTCCTCCCAACACAATACTGCCTCCGACTATCCCCCCTGTAACCGATGCCCCGCCGCCGATGTCTATGGAAGCCTTCGGTGCATATATATTCATGGATCTTGCTCCTCCATTAATTGTAATTTTACTTCCCGCCGTAATCAAATCTCCATAAACACTTCCGCTTCCGCTGATATTTATTTCCCGGCTGTTTGAGTACAGGGATGCATATATTTGAGTTTCATTATCTACGTTAATTGTATTTGCGGAATTAGAATATATTTTAACATTATCCGTCTTCCCTTCTCTTTCATTTATTCCACCCTTAACTTTAAAATTATTATCCACATACAGATACAGCTTTCCGTCTCCGACAACTTCTATACGTCCTTGTTCTATATTTAAATTTCTTACTCTCAGCACTATGTCCCCATCACTTGTATCCACACGCAAAGTGGTATTTTGTATTATATTTATACTGTCATAATATCTGCTGCTTCCTATAACCGTGTTATTATTCTGCCAATATACTGTTAATATCCCATTCTCAGCGTGACTTTCAGGATTTTCTGTAGGCAACCCTTCGGACAAATCTTCGGGAAACTCAGGCAGTAAAGGAATAGGATAATTTTGCTTTTCAATGTACTCTACATCAGGCATCATTTGTTTTTTCCATTCGCTATTATCAACCTTAATCACATCATCATTTAAAGCCTCTATATTTCCCTCTATAGTAGGCCATCCTGAAATATGTATGGAACCCGGCTCCTCTGAATTACTTCCTATATTGCCTTTTACGGTTCCTCCCCGGATCTCAATGCTGCTGTTTCCAAATACCGCTGCAATTAACTCTACAGTTTGAGAATCTCCACTTTTATCTCCAGACATGACCAATTCCGCTTTTCTGTCTACAGTACTTTTATTATACGGAACTTTTCCCGTAGAAATTATATACAAATTATCTCCCGATTTAACTATACTTACCACAAATTCTCCTTCTCCGAATTTTACCGGCTCACTATAAAGAGGAAGGGATTCATTAAATTTCTTCAAAGCATCTCCGCTCATCTTTGATATCCAATCTGCAGTTCCTATCGCTCCGGATCTTGCTATATAGTAAGCTTTCACTTTTTTCTCTTGAATCAAAGTTTTGTTAAATTCTCCCCCAGCTACCGTAATCATAGTCAAACCAAATATTAAAATTATGCTTAATATCATTACAACCGAAAGAAGTATGTACCCCTTATCGTTTTTCATTGACATTTATTTAATCCCTTCATTTCTAATTATTATCATAATTTTATCACGGTTTTACTGCACTATCAACAACTTATGCATATTTGTATATTCTTTTCTCATAAGGGTAGCGTATATGCACCTTCGCTGGTTTAATATGTCTTTATACATTGTTTAAATATTTCACAATCAATCTGTCCAATTCCCTGCTTAATTTTAGTACCTCTTTACTGCTTGCATTACTGCCATCTTTCGGAATTTTTCTGTCCAATTCATTTTTCATCTTTTCAATATTTTGCTTTAGATTTTTTAAATCATTTACTTCTATCCGCTTTTCTTCTTGCTTTGTTCTCTTTTCTTTATATAAATCCTTATCTGCTGTTTTTATCATTTCTTTTAAATTATCAAAATATTCGGAACAAGCTATACCTGCACTGACATGAATATCAGCGTTAACTTCCATGGTGCTTTTATTAATCTCTTTTTCTATTCTTTGAATCACTTTATTCAAGCCTTTTTTGCCTTGCTTGTGTAGTAAAACTAAGAATTCGTCTCCACCATATCTTATTCCTAAGTCTTCTTTTCTTATACTCCTTTTAATTGCCTGTCCAACTATTTCTATTGCCTTATCTCCCGCTAAATGTCCGTAATTGTCATTAATTTTTTTTAAATTATCTATATCTATCAGTATTACGGAAATGTCTTTAAGCTCGGGATGACAAAAAAATTCACTATTCATTTGCTCCCAATAATTTCTATTATATAATCCTGTTGCAGTATCAATAAGGGCCTTATTGCAATTACAGCATTTATAGTTCTTTGGATTAATGACAATTATGTAATAAAGTTGGTCAGTAATATAAAATCCATCAATATTTACAAAATAGTTATCCGAAGTATACTGAATAGGTAAATCTACAGCTAAATTTTCTAAAATATTTAGTTCTTTAAGGTAGTCATAAGTCATCCGATATTCAATATTACTGTAACAAATCTTATGTTCCCGATTCATTACAATTTGAATTACCCCGTTGGTTTCAAAATTTCCCTCATGCATTACTGTTAACCTCCAAATTTACAATATGTTTTTTATTAGAACATATTATTCCATAATTTCGGATAAAATACAATTGTTCTAATAACGAACAGAGGTGATATATTATGAAATTAGTTTTAGATTCTAAAGAACACAATATCGCAGGCCCTAAAGTAAAAATCGCAAGGTTAAAAAGTAACATGACGCAAAAAGAGTTATCGATAAAACTCGAAACATTAGCTGTTTATATTGATAGAGCCAGCATTTCCAAACTCGAACACCAAAAAAGAATTATTACCGATATTGAATTAATGGCTTTATCTCAAATTTTAAATGTAAGTACCAACTATCTTTTGGGGTTAGAAGAATAATTTGTGTTCTAATAAAGAACATTATAACATTTATATTTCCTTTTGTGAACATAGCATTATATCTTTTTTCCTTCTATCAAAACAAAAGAGGCTTCTCTTAAAATATTGATAAATTAAGGAAGCCTCTTTTAAAACCCTTTTAACAAAACATGTTTCTTAATCTAATTTATGATTCAACAGTCAAATATTTTTTCATAACAATTAAAAATTCCTTTTCTAAACACAATCTGCCCTCTAAAAACATATCCGTTTCTTTTATAGAAATTAAGTGCAGAAAGATTCTCCGTAAAAACATCAAGTCTAACAGATGAATATCTCTTCTTCATTATATAATCTTCAGCAGACAATAAAGTTTTATTGCCTATTCCCCGCCTTTGAAAAACAGGTTCTACACAAAACCTATGTATAACACATATTTTTCCTTTAGTGTTAGCCCAATTAACCGATTTATATTCTGGCTCCTGAGATCCATTAATTACTATCGAAGATATGGGAATATTATTTAATGTATCAAAAACTACAAATAAACTTCTTTCTTCTATATCATTCCTCAAGATTTCTTTAGTCGGATAAACTTCATCCCACTGATCTATATTCAGTTTTCTCAGGTGAAAAACAACATTTTGATATATTTTAAATATTTTATCTATATCATTCATTTCAGCCAATCTAAATATATAACTCATGTTTATCCCTTCTTCCTGATTTCTCTTTCAATAACTCATTTTGCATCTGTTATTTGAATATTATTTTTAATTTGATATTAAGAAAGGATTTCTTTCTTTTTACATCAAGACAAAAATAGTATAATAATATAAGATATTATATAAAATATAAAAGATCTATAAAACAAGGCAGGTGATCAATATCAATTCCTATTATACAGAAATATTAAAGGAATTAAACGAATGGAAAAAGAAAACAAGAAGGAAGCCTTCTATAATCAACAATGCTTCAAAGACTATACAAAATAAATTCAACAGTATTCTTCCAGAACCATATCACGAAGCTGTAACCGCAGCTATAAAGACCATGGTTAAAGCCGTACTTACAGGCTCCCAATTTTTAAGCAAAAAACCGTATCTCCAAATATCTCTTCCCGAAAGAGAAAATTTAGTAAAAGAAAAAATAAACTTTTACAGAAAAACCGCGATGATAGAAGGAGCAGGCACAGGAGCAGGAGGTTTTTTAATAGCCCTTGCCGATTTTCCGTTACTTTTAAGCATTAAAATAAAGCTTCTCTATGATATTGCCGCTATTTACGGTTTTGACACGAATGATTACAAAGAAAGACTTTATATCCTTCACATTTTCCAACTTGCTTTCTCAAGTCAGGCCAAAACAAATCAGGTATTTTCAAAGATGGAAAACTGGGAGGAGTATTCAAAAACACTTCCTGATGATATAAATCTCTTTAATTGGAGAGACTTTCAGCAGGAATACAGGGATTATATAGACATTGCAAAACTCATGCAGATGCTTCCGGTAATAGGAGCATTGGTAGGCATGTCTGTAAACTCCAAACTTATAAATAAGCTGGGAATCACCGCTATGAACTCCTACAGGATGAGAATATATGACTTATAAAGCAATAATCCCTATTGTTTTATATTTTTCTGCATAAGTACAGACAATGCAAGCTGTAACCTCCACACCTCCCCCTGTATTAATCATACTCCTCTTTTATTACAGTACATATCCTCTTAAGTCCCTCTTTAAGCAAACTCCTCGGGCATGCAAAATTTATTCTTAAAAATCCGTCTCCTCCATTTCCAAACCATGTCCCGCCATCTAAAGCAACCTTCCCTTTATGATAAACAAAATTTTCCAACTTCTTACCGCTTCTTTCGTATTCCCTAAAGTCCAGCCAACCTAAATATGTTGCTTGAGGATTAATGAGCTTAGCCTTTGGAAGGTTTTCAGCGAGATATTTATGTATAAAATCAATGTTTTCTTCAAGATAATTCAGCAGATGGTCCAACCAATCCTCAGATTTGTTGTATGCCGCTTCAAGAGCTACAATACTTAAGGGATTTTGATTCCCTATAGAATTTTTGTCCAAAACTTTTTTATATTTTCTCCTATATTCCGGGTTTGGTATGATAATATTGGAGATTTCCATTCCTGCTAAATTAAATGTCTTGCTTGGAGCAGTACATGTTATGGAATTCATTCTAAAATCTTCTCTAATGGAACCAAACATTATATGTTTATATCCGGAAAATACCAAATCATTATGGATTTCATCGGCTACTACGATTACATTATTTTTTAAGCAAATATCTCCTAATCTTATAAGTTCTTCTTTCGTCCAAACTCTGCCTATAGGATTATGAGGGCTGCAAAGTATAAACATTTTCACTTTAGGATCTCTTGATTTTTTCTCAAAATCTTCAAAATCAATTTCATAGTGATCATCATTAAATATTAATGTATTGTCTGCCACAGTACATCCGTTTTCCTTTATAGAATTTGAAAACGGATAATATACAGGATTCTGTATTATTACTTTGTCTCCCGGTTCACAAAAAGCTTGTATTAGATAATTAATTGCAGGAACCACCCCTGGAGTATATTCAATCCATTCCTTCTCAATAGTCCAACCATGGCGTCTCTTAATCCAATTGATTATTGCCTCAAAATAAGAATCCGGCCTGACACTATAGCCGTATATACCATGCTCGGCTCTTTTTACAATTTCATCGATAATAGGCTGAGCCGATTTAAAATCCATATCTGCTACCCAAAAAGGAATTGCGTCCGATTCACCAAATAAATGTTTTAAACTTTCTTGATCCCATTTTACGGAATTAGTTCCCGAACGGTCAATCACTTCATCAAAGTTATATTTCATTCACACTCACTCCCGCAAATTTATTATAATATAAATAATTTTGGTACTAATTGAGTCTCACAAGACTTAAGTCACGTGCTTTAATATTTATATATTATATACTAATATTAATACTTGTACAACAAATCAGGCATTAACTATTTATATCCCCGTATTTTTAAATCCCTTTCCTCTTACCTCTACGACATCGCTTGCTATAAAAAATGCTTTCGGATCTATTTCATCAATAATATGTTTTAATTTTACCGTTTCTCTGGAAGTAACCACACAATATATAACCTTTTTGCCCTCTTTTGTATAAGCACCTGAGCCTTCCAAAAAGGTAACCCCTCTGTTTAACTGCTTTAGTATGGTATCTGCCAATTCTTCAGGCTTATTTGATATTATGATTATTTTTTTCCTTACATTAAGCCCTGTTTGTACTTTGTCTAAAATCCTGTATCCTATATACATGGATATCAATGTATACATTGCGGATTTGTATCCAAATAACAAAGACGAAAAAGATATTACTATCGTATTGGCTGCCATCAATCCAGACCCGATATTTATATTATATTTGGATTTAAGTACGGCGGCTATTATGTCAAATCCCCCTTGACAAGTTCTGTGCCTAAACATAAGCCCCATACCTATTCCGTTAAATATACCGCCAAAAATTGCCCCCAGCAGTATATCCTTTACCGCTAAATATTGATTGATGTCCTTGGTTACAGTCAATAAAAAAGAAAAAACCAGCATGGAAATAAATCCAAATACAGCAAATTCTCTATCCACCAGTCTGCTTCCTATTAAAAAAATAGGAAGATTTAAAATGAATACCATAATACCTGCCGGCATACCTGTCAGGTACTGAATTAATATTCCAATGCCTCCTATACCGCCGCTTAGAAGTCTGTTAGGTACAAAAAATACATTAAACGCGACAGCACAAAAGAGATTACCCAACAGTATAAAAAACAATTTTCTTACTACATCTTTGGACTTATCATTTTTCAATTTTTCAATATAATTTGACATAGAATTTACTTATCCTTTCAGCACGAAATATTTTGTTTTTATAACTATATATTATTATAATATATATTGCCCACTAATTCACGGCTGAAGTCACGGATAAACATAAATATTTTTATTCAATCCAGGACTTCGGAGTAATAAAATAAGCTGTCACAAATTAGTTTTGCAACAGCTTATCTTACAATGTACAATTTTATTTTGAGCTATCTTCCGGTATCCTAAGAGACAGGCAGGTAAGTCCGCCGTCCATCTTCTCAAATTCCGACATTTCAACTTCTACAATCTTAAAACCTGCATCAACTATGGCTTTCTTTGATTTTGAAAATCCCTTTGGAATTATAAGATGACCGTTCATTTTAACGCAGTTTGCAGAATAAGCTTCATCATCGTCTACTTTTATCATTTTAAATTTCTTAAATACATCATTATCCTTAAATTCACCGGCGGCAATAACTGTATTATTCCCTGCATAAATTACTCCCGTCTTAAGATGAAGTATTTGTTTTACCGGCACTGCTGAAGCGGTATACCCATATTTATTTAATATTGCCGTAAGCTGCCTTGCTCCTTCCGCATTCGTTCTCTTCGATTGTCCTATATAAAAGTGTTTGTCAATTCTCAGTATATCTCCTCCTTCAAGGCAGGCAGAACCCTCTAAATACTCGATATTGCTATAAAATTTCTTAAGAGTATCTATTATTTCCTTTTCTTCTCCCTTTCTTGAAGCAGCACCAGGTCTTGTAATTATGGCACACTTTTCAGTTACAACAGCTACATCCTCTACAAATGTGGAATCGGGATATCTTTCATCAGCTTCAAGTACAGTAACGGAACATCCGCATTCTTTTAGTGCTTCGATATAACCTTCATGTTGTTCTAATGCTTTTTCATAATCCGGTTTGCCGAGATCAGCGGTAGTTATACCATCAGCAAAATTTTTAGATGGCTTTCTCACTATTACATTTTTTATCATTCCAAACATCTCCTTTTATTTATAGAGCATATTTTTTAACTGTAATATTAATAAGCAAAATTCATGCCAATAATAAAATACCATAACAGAGCTACTTTTAATGAAAAACAAGGAAAATTTTTTTGCTTTTTAGCAAAATTTTTTTCTATTTCAAATTATATTTTAATAATTTATAATTAAGACTCTGTCTTGAAATTTTCAGAGTTTCCGCTGCTTCTGTAACATTTTTGGTATCTTTTAAAACTTTCTCAATAATACTTTTCTCATAGTTATCCACAAGCTCTGCCAGCGATTTTTCACCTGATTTAAAATCTGTATTAAGCCGATTATGTCCTCTTACGGAAAAAATATAATCCGGCAAATCCTCTACCATTATCATATCATTAGACGCTAAGTTAAAAGATGCTTCTATTACATTTTTCAATTCCCGTATATTTCCCGGCCAGGAATACGTTTTAAATATTTTCTTTACCGATTCGCTAAGACCTTTTATGGATTTACCCATCTTCTTATTATATTCTTTTATGAAAAAATCATATAAAACTTCAATATCATTTTCTCTATCCTTTAGATCCGGTAAATTGATTTGAACCACTCCTATTCTATAAAACAGATCTTCTCTAAGTTTATTTTCAGCAACCGATTCCAAAGGCGGCTCATTAACTGCAGATATTATTCTGACATCCACCTTTATACTATCTACAGAGCCAACTCTTCTTATTTCCTGATTTTCGATGGCTTTAAGCAGTTTGGCCTGCATAGACAATTCCATTGAATTTATTTCGTCAAGAAAAAGAGTTCCCCCGTTAGCGGCCTCGAACAATCCCCTTCTATTTTCCGCCCCTGTATAGCCGCCTTTTACCGTACCAAACAATATACTTTCAAAAAGAGTCGAAGGAATTGCCGCACAATTTTGTGATATAAAAGGTTTTGATACTCTCTTGCTGTTCTTGTGTATGGATTGAGCAACCATCTCTTTTCCTGTCCCCGTATGCCCGTAAATCAGAACCGGAGAATCCGTCTTGGCCGTTCTCAAAATAGTCTTCTTTATATTAATCATCTTCTCGTCATTAGTAACTATATCGTCTATATTATAATAATTATTTCTGTTCTCATCTATTTCCTTTAATTTTAATGATATACCCTTCCTTCGTTTGTCCGGATCAATATATAAAGAAACCTCAACAGCTCCTACTATCTTTTCTCCTGATTTTATGGGAAATGTAGAATTTACCGCATATATTTCAATTCCCTTATAATTAACAAGATGCTGTTCTTCATTTAAAATCGCATTACCCGTATTCAATACTCTCAGCATACTGCTGTTACGTTCATTTAATCCCGGATATATATCCCAAATGTATCTTCCCACAATCTCTTCATCGTAAAGGTTATATATATCCGTCCTATAGTTTCCAGAATACTCAATAATGCCTTTATCATTTATCATTACTATTGCATCAATATAATTGTACAAACTCAATATTTGTTTAATATAATTCTGCAACATTTGATCACCCTTTATTTTCACTTATACTTAAAATCCATCCTATATAAAGTATAAGATAATATACATAATATATCAACCAGTAAACATTATTCAAAAATTCCATAGTAAAACTTTCATTTAATATATTGGTTTTTTCTTGACAAATAATTAAATGATAACTATAATAATGACAGGGTGTCATATGACACCCTGTCATTATTATGAAGGGAGGATACTAATGCCTAAAACTACTTTTTATAATTTACCTCCTGAAAAAAAGAAAAGAATTTTTGAAGCAGCAAGAAAGGAATTCTCCAGAGTTCCTTATAATAAGGCATCTATTAACCAAATAATTCAGGATGCCAATATTTCAAGAGGGAGTTTCTATACTTATTTTGAAGATAAAAAAGATTTGGTTCAGTATATGATGGACGAATATGCTACAAAGTTGGTAATCCAAGGAAAGAAAACCTTAGAAAATTCTAACGGAGATATTTTTGCCACATTTACAGACTTATTCAATTTTACTCTTGAATACAGTATCGTAAGAGACGCTATGTCCATGTTCAAAAATATATTCGTAGGAATGCATACCAGTGGAGATTTTGCCATAAGTGAAACCTTTAATTTCAGAAATGAAATGGAAGATATTAAGGCTCTTATATCAAATATCAATACTGAAAATCTTTGTGTTGATAATAAAGAAGAGTTAAAGGACCTTTTGGAAATTCTCATTTGTATTATGAAATTTTCCATTTTACACGCTCCTACAACTTCGGAAAATTTACCTCAGGCAAAAGCTCATTTTTTAAATAAAATTAATATCATCAAATATGGCATATTGAAGGAGAGGAACTAATTAAATGTTAAGGATTTTTAAATATCTAAAGAAATCAATCATTCCAATCTTAGTAATAATAGTACTTTTGGCTATACAAGCAGTTACAGATCTGTCTTTGCCGGAATATACTTCAAAAATTGTAAACGTAGGAATCCAACAAGGAGGCATTGATAATGCAGCTCCAACTATAATTCGAGAAAAAGAAATGAATAAAATTTTATTGTTTATGAATAATTCAGAAAAAGAGACGGTGCTAAAAAATTATACTCTGCTCAATCAAAAAAATTTAAGTAAAAATGATTTCAAGGAATATAAAGATGAATACCCTGCATTGAAATCTCAATCTTTATATAAGTTAAAAAACATAGATGAAAATACTTTGAAAAAATTGAATTCTACTATGAGTAAATCCATAATCATTGTCTCTCAATTAGAAACCAAATCGGATGAAGTCACCGCTTTAACCAAACAATTGATGAATGCTTTTCCTAAAGGAGCGCTGCCGAAAAATGCCGATATATTCGATATATTTTCACTTTTACCCCAAGAACAGCGTATCGAAATGTTGAAAAAGATAAACGATAAATTTGCCGGCATGTCGGATAGTATGATTGAGCAGGCAGCAACAGTCTATGTAAAAAACGAATATAAGGTTATCGGTATTAATACTGATAAAATGCAAAACCACTATATAACTTTTTCCGGTCTAAAAATGTTAATTTTGGCCTTAATAGGTGTAATAGCGTCTATTTTAGTTACACTTTTATCTTCCAGAGTTGCTGCAAAATTGAGCAAAAAGCTGAGAGAAGAAGTCTTCACCAAAGTAATTAATTTTTCCAATAACGAGTTTAATCGGTTCTCAACTGCATCATTGATTACACGAAGCACAAATGACATACAGCAAGTTCAAATGATGATGATGTTATTGTTCAGAATCGTAATCTATGCTCCCATTTTAGGCGTCGGCGCATTTGTCCGAGCAGGAAATGCCAATAGTTCTATGGAATGGGTCATAGGTATAGCCATACTTATAATTTTATTCTTAGTAATAGGATTATTCTCTATTGCTATGCCAAGATTTAAAAAACTGCAACAATTAATCGACAGGTTAAACCTGGTATCCCGTGAAATATTAACCGGTTTAACGGTTATTCGTGCCTTCGGCAATGAAAAACACGAGGAACAACGTTTTGATGATGTTAATCGTGACTTGACGCGAATCAGCCTGTTTGTAAACCGAATAATGACTATTATGATGCCTACTATGATGCTTATAATGAACGGAATTGCCGTATTGATCGTTTGGGTAGGTGCCGAAAAAATAAATGCCGGCTCCATGCAGGTAGGCGATTTGATGGCATTTATTCAATACACTATCCAGATAGTCATGGCATTTATAATGATTTCTATAATCTCCATAATTCTTCCCCGAGCTTCTGTTTCGGCAAAGCGTATTTTGGAAGTACTGGATACGGAAATTTCAATTAAAGATCCCGGAAATCCTCAACGTTTTGACGAATCCAAAAGAGGATACGTTGAGTTTAAAGATGTCTCTTTTAAATATCCTTATGCTAAGGAAGAAGTTTTAAGCCATATCAGTTTTACTGCAAATCCGGGAGAAACCACCGCTATTATTGGGAGTACCGGAAGCGGTAAATCTACGATTATTAATTTAATACCACGCTTTTTTGATGTAACTGAAGGTGAAGTATTGGTTAGCGGAGTAAACGTCAAAAATGTTAAACAGCATGACCTAAGAGACCAACTTGGATTTGTACCGCAAAAGGGAATTCTGTTCTCGGGAACCGTAGAATCTAACGTTAAATACGGTAAAAAGGATGCCTCTGCAGAAACAATAAAAAAAGCTGTCCGGATTGCACAAGCCACCGACTTCGTTGAAAGCAAACCGGATAAATACCAAAGCGAGATTTCACAAGGCGGAGACAATGTATCCGGAGGACAAAAGCAGCGATTGTCTATTGCAAGGGCGATTGCGAAAAACCCCGATATTTATGTATTCGATGATAGTTTTTCAGCCTTAGATTTTAAAACCGATGCTGCTCTTCGTCATGCTCTTAAAAAAGAAACCCAAAAATCTACCGTTATAATCGTTGCACAGAGAATAAGCACCGTCTTACACGCAGAACAGATTATAGTACTGGATGAAGGCAAAATTGTGGGAAAGGGCACTCATCATCAGCTCATGAAAGACTGTGAAATTTACAGACAAATTGCTTTATCACAACTTTCAAAGGAGGAACTTACAAATGAGTAATCAAAATAAACGTTATAATAAACGTCCCAGAAATATGATGAGCAGTGAAAAAGCTAATGATTTCAAAGGTACTTTGAAAACTTTGATTTCTTACTTATCAGTATACAAAGTCAGAATTGCCTTTGTCATTGTATTTGCAATAGGAAGCACTGTATTTTCCATTGTCGGTCCTAAAATTTTAGGTAATGCCACCACGGAAATCTTTAATGGACTTGTAAGTAAAATTTCAGGAGGCAAAGGAATCGATTTTAATAAAATCGGACAGATTTTAACGATGCTTATAGGATTATATATAGTTAGTGCACTTTTTTCCTATGTCCAGAGCTTTATCATGACAGACATCTCTCAAAAATTCACTTATAATCTCCGTAAAAGTTTATCGGAAAAGATTGATAAGATGCCCGTAGGTTATTTTGAGACTCAAACCCATGGTGAAGTTTTATCTAGGATTACAAACGATGTTGATACTTTGAGCCAAAGTTTAAATCAAAGTTTAATTCAGATTATCACATCCTTTTGTTCAATTATCGGATCATTAGTAATGATGTTGTCTATCAGTTGGCAAATGACTTTAGTCGCTGTTCTGATCCTGCCATTTTCAATGGCTATTATAAGTTTCGTCATTAAAAGATCCCAGGGATATTTTAAACAGCAGCAAAGTCATTTAGGCCATGTAAACGGTCAAGTAGAAGAAGTCTACGGAGGGCAAAATATCGTCAAAGTATTTAACGGAGAAGATGAAGCTATCAATAGCTTTTCAAAAGAAAACGAACAGTTGTATCAATCAGCATGGAAATCCCAATTTTTCTCCGGAATAATGCAGCCAATCATGTCTTTTGTAGGTAATATCGGATATGTGGGAGTATCAATTCTTGGAGGATATTTAGCAATTAAGGGAACTATTACAGTAGGTAATATCCAATCCTTTATTCAATATACCAGAAGTTTCACAATGCCTATCGGACAAATTGCTCAGGTATCAAATATGTTACAATCGGCAGTTGCCTCTGCAGAAAGAATATTTGAATTTTTATCCGAAAAAGAAGAGGTACAGACAGTTCCTAATCCTGTATCAATTAACGGGCTGAAAGGAAATGTGGAATTTAAAAACGTCAACTTCGGATATACACCGGATCGTACTATTATCAACAACTTCAATGCTAATATAAAAGACGGGCAGACTATTGCAATTGTTGGTCCTACAGGCGCCGGAAAAACTACAATAGTGAAACTCCTTATGCGGTTTTATGATGTGAACAATGGGGCTATTTTAGTAGACGGCCATAATATAAAGGACTTTAACAGAAGGGATCTTCGTAAAATGTTTGGCATGGTATTACAGGATACCTGGTTGTTTAACGGCACAATAATGGATAATATCCGTTACGGAAGATTAGATGCTACCGACGAAGAAGTAATTGCTGCCGCTAAAGCTGCCTATGTCCATCATTTTATACAAACCTTGCCAGAAGGTTATAATATGGTGCTTAACGAGGAATCAACCAATATTTCTCAAGGTCAGAAACAATTGTTAACTATAGCTCGTGCTATCCTGGCAAACCCTGAAATTTTAATCTTGGATGAGGCAACCAGTTCGGTAGATACTCGTACAGAACTGAGGATTCAAAAAGCAATGCAAAATCTCATGAAGGGCAGGACTACATTTGCTATTGCCCATAGACTGTCAACGATTAGGGACGCGGATTTGATTTTGGTAATGAATAACGGTGATATTGTGGAACAAGGTACTCATGAACAGCTATTAAAGGCCAACGGATTCTACACCAGCATTTATAATTCTCAATTTGAAAGTGCTGAGGTTATTTAACGATTGATAAATTAATGAAAGTATTCTGCTATAGTAATAGCTGTATCATTTTAAAAAACATTTTTGCTTATACAATTATATAAGGGGGATAATATATGAGACCGAAACTTATGGAAGATTGTCCGAAGAATATAAAGCTGACGGAGTTGTAGACCTAACATGGCAGGCCTGTCATACTTACAATATTGAGTCCTTTACTGTTAAAAATTTTGTTAAAGAAAAACTGAACCTTCCTTTTATACAAATTGAAACCGATTATTCCGATTCGGATATTGAACAATTAAGAGTAAGGATAGAGGCTTTTTTAGAAACCATAGGAAAAACTGCCTATAACTAATAGATAATGAAAATATGATATGAAATACAATGTATTTCATATCATATTTTGTTATAACCCAAAAGTTTTTTCTGCTAAATCAGTCTAAATACTTTAACCCATTTATTTTTTTAATTCCAAGACCAGGTTCATCATTTAAGGTAATCTTGGATTCTTCAAAAGTTGACCCACCTTCTATGGTATCTTCACTGCAAAGGAAAGGACCGTCTAAATCTATTTTTGTAATAACACTTTTGGCTGCTGCCAGATGTACTGCGGCATTTACACTTACCTTTGATTCCAGCATACATCCAATCATACATTCCGTTCCGTATATTTCCGCAATAGAGCAAATTTTAAGTGCATCATGAAGTCCCCCTGTTTTCATAAGTTTAATGTTTATAAGATCTGCCGCTCCCTGTTGAAGTATATATAAAGCATCTTTCGGGGAAAATACGCTTTCATCTGCCAAAACAGGTATAGAAACATTATCCCTTACAAATTTTAACCCCTCTACATCATGAGCCTCTACAGGTTGTTCCACAAATTCAATTTCCAGACCTTCATCTTCCATTTTTCTTAAAACCCTTACGGCTTCTTTTGGTTTCCAACCTTGGTTAGCATCTATTCTAAGTTTTATATCATAGCCTACTGCCTTTCTTATAGTTTTCATTCTCTCTATATCAATCAGAGGATCCTTCCCTACCTTTATTTTTAAAGTTTTAAATCCTCTTTTAATAGCGTCCAAGCTGTCTTTGGCCATTTCTTCCGGTTCATTCACACTTATAGTTATATCCGTAGTTATTTCTTTTCTATGCCCTCCTAATAATTTATAGAGAGGAGCATTATACAATTGACCGTACAAATCATATAACGCTATATCTACGGCTGCCTTGGCGCTTGTATTTTTTACTATAGATCGATCAATTTTCTTCATTATCCCTTCAATGTTTTCTATATCCATTCCCATTATTGATTTTGAAATATAATCATTTATAGCTCCTACTATGGAACCTTTAGTATCTCCGGTTATAACTGCCGTAGGAGGAGCTTCTCCGTACCCTATATTGCCTGTATCCGTATGAACCTCTACAATTATATCTTCTATACTGGTTACAGTTCTTAACGCAGTCTTAAAAGGCACTTTAAGAGGAACTGAAATTTCTGCCACCCTAATATTTGTAATTTTCATATTCATTACCCCCATAATATTAAATTTATAACCCTGATAATTATACAAAAAACCAGCGAAAAACAAATCTTTTCGTTTTTCGCTGGTTTTCATTTACTCCGATATAGTTGTGCTATATCACATAAACAAAGCAGCTTTTCCTTTTAATATTTTACTTATAATATTTTTGTTTTACTTCCTGGTATTTTTTTAACGCATCCTTATAGGAAACCAAAATTGCTTTCTGGGATGTGCCATGATAGCGTTTTTTCAATTCCTGTTCTATATCGTCATCGTATTCATTTAATCTTTTTCCAATAAAAATTCCCCTTATAAAATTTTCAGTGATACTAAGAGTATGGGTACATCCTACATCTACTATCTCATCAGTTTCTACGTTCACTTCATAGGCCATATAAAATGAATGATATATTACACTAATGGCATTATCCATATTTGTCCTGGATTCACCTATAATATAAACCGTATTATCAGACATAACATCACCTTACATAATCGTCTTATATACTATAATCATCTACACCATATATAATATAATAACTTAAAGATTTTTTCAACAATTTTTCATAACACGGGTCTTTGACAGTTGAAGAATAAAAAAATCGCTAAAGTCATTGAAATGGCTTTATTTTTTTGTCAAATTTAAAATATTTATATTGCGGAATAGACCGGAATGTGTTATAATATTCTTATATATAGGAGGTGTCGTCCATGAGGTTATCAATCTCTAAATCTAAAAATGCTACTTCACTTTATGTTAAAAAAGATGTTGTGGTCAATGGTAAAAGGACTACTAAAATAGTTGAAAAATTAGGTACTGTTGCCGAATTGGAAAAAAAGTTGGGCGGCGAAGATCCTGTTGAATGGGCAAAAAAATATATTGCTCAGATGAATCTCCTTGAAAAAGAAGGCAAAGAAACTGATGTTATTGCTAAGTACTCTCCATCAAGATTATTGAAAAAAGATGTTCAATTTAGTTTCAATGGTGGCTACCTATTCCTCCAAAAAATTTATCATGATTTAGGGATACATAATATCTGCAGCGAAATTAAAAAAAAATATAAATTCAATTTTAATTTAGATTCCATTCTTTCAAGGTTAATTTATGGCAGAATACTTTTCCCCGGTTCTAAACTGTCGACCTATGAACTTTCTTCTGAATTAATTGAGCCACCGGATTTTCAACTCCAGCATATATACAGGGCACTTGAAATTATTGCAAAGGAATCAGATTTTATTCAATCATCTTTGTATCAAAACAGCTTAAAGGGTTCTAAACGAAATACCGGGATTCTTTATTACGACTGCACTAATTACTTTTTCGAAATTGAACAATCAGAAGGATTAAAACAATATGGCTTTGGAAAAGATCACAAACCAAATCCCATTGTACAGATGGGACTGTTTATGGATGGTGACGGCATTCCTCTTGCTTTCTCAATCAGCAAAGGAAATACAAATGAACAGCTTACCTTAAAGCCTTTGGAAAAAAAGATTTTGTCAGACTTCAATGTTTCAAGATTTGTGGTATGTACTGATGCAGGGCTTGCGTCTAATGCTAACAGGAAATTCAACGATAAAAACGATCGTGCTTTTATTACAACTCAATCGATCAAAAAATTGAAAAACTATCTTAAAGACTGGGCTCTTGATCCGAAAGGATGGCATCTTTCAGGAGATGATGGGCTCTACGATATCATGGAGCTTGATGAAAAAAATGATATTGAAAAAATATTTTATAAAGAACGCTGGATAAAAGAAGATGGATTAGAGCAAAGATTGGTTGTTACATATTCAATAAAATACAGAAATTATCATAGAAAGATACGCAGCTCGCAGATTGAACGTGCTATGAAATTGATAAATACAAATCCAAAAGCAAAATTAAAGAAGGCAAATCAAAATGACTATAAAAGATTCATAGAAAAAAAACATTACACTTCTGATGGGAAACAAGCAAAAAAAGAGATTTACAGCATAGATACGGATCTTATATCAAAAGAAGAAACATATGACGGTTTCTATGGTGTATGTACAAATCTTGAAGATGATGTTGATATAATCGTCAAAGTAAACAGAAAGCGCTGGGAAATTGAAGAATCATTCAGGATTATGAAAAGTGAATTTAAAGCAAGGCCTGTACACCTAAGCCGTGATGACAGAATTGAGGCGCATTTTATGACCTGTTTTATGGCTTTATTGATCTATAGGATATTGGAGAAAAAATTAGAAGAGAAGTTTACATGTAGTACTATTATCAACAGCTTACGTAAAATGAATTTTAAATTAGAAGAGGGAGAAGGATATATTCCCATATACACCAGAACAGATTTTACTGATGCCTTGCATGAGGTATTCGGATTTCGTACTGACTATGAAATCGTAACATTAAAACAAATGAAAAAAATTTTTAAGCTGACAAAAAATCGATAAACATTCCGCACTTTTATATTAATCTATAAAAGCTTGTATCCTATTGTTTTCAATAGCCTACAAGCTTTTTCTTTTCTCCAACTGTCAAACTTGGGATATACTATAATCATCTACACCATATATAATATAATAACTTAAAGATTTTTTCAACAATTTTTCATAACACAAATCAAAAGGAGGAAAATAGATTTCCCCCTACATGATTCAAAAATTTTTATTTAACATTATTCTTGCCGCCGGTATCCAATCTTAGCATGCGTCGATCCATATCTTTATCCTTTTGGCGTTTCCATGAATGGAGTATCAATGCTGTGGTAACAACGCCGTAAGATATAAACATTCGGAAGTACTCTCCTATCATTGCCTGACCGGTAATATACTTACCTGCCATCGGCATAACAATAAACATCAAATGAAACAAAATCGTACCAATAATAGCATTTGGAATAGTAGCTCTGGCAACAGTCGCGCCTCCTACTAAAAGAGAAGCTGCCGCAAAAAGAGCTGCCTGATCCGCTCCATTATATGTGTTTAAAGTCCCAATGTTCTGAAGATAAATAATTTGTCCGTAACAAGCAAGAACCGTTGAAATTACTATTGATTGAATACGCGTTTTTTCTACATTGATGCCGGCAGAATCAGAAACATTCATTTCCAATCCTACTGCTCTCATATCATGACCAAGCTTCGTTTTTCTAAACCAGAAGGTAAAGAGACAAAGCAAGCCGATAATCATAAAAGTCCCGAGAGGTATATTCACGCCTTCACTTGCACTTCCTATGCGTATCATCCACAAATTATCAAAACCCTTAGCCGTAGCTAAATTTAAAGCATTACGCACGCCATATCCTCTTGAGAGCAGCATGCCGGGATTTTTGAAATTGATTAAAGAGCCGCATACATACAAAAGGAAGAACTGATAAATCCCCGAAATAAAAAGTCCCAACATCATGGAAGTAATCATTTCTCTTCCTTTAGCCCTATTTAATACTACTCCTCCAAAATACCCAAGAACAATGGCTATGGGCGTCGAAACAAGAGCCGCCAACATAAGGCCCCAAGCACCTCCTACACCCCAGTCATTTATAAATATCAGTCCAATCTGTCCTGCCATAGCTCCTAAAGTCATTCCAAAATTTATACCCATCCCTGCCATTATAGGAAGGAGCAACGATAAAACTAAGAAGGAATTCCTCACTAATCGTGTTACAATCTGGTCTGCCAAATAAATTCCGGAAAACTGCGAAAGCGGAATTGCTATTATACTGATGACCAAAAACAGTACCGGAACAGCGCTGCCGGTAAGCAGTCGGCCCATTTTTCTTTTATCATAGTTCATAATTTACCTCCTCCCCTTTCGAGTCAACGCATATACTATCATTCCATTAGAAACTATTATCCTGATAATTTCGGATATATCAATGTTAATGGCACTGTTGATTACTGACGGAGTCATTGTTAAAATACCTTGAAACAGAAGTGTTCCGATAATCACGTTACCAATTGACGCCTTATTAACAGAAGCTCCCCCCAGGAGAACTGCAGCAACTGACGGAAATGAAAAAGCCAGCGGAGAATTATACATTTGTATAAATCCAAAACTCTGTTCATAGACAATCATTCCAACAGCCGCTATCATAGTTGAAAGCATAACAGATATAATACGCATTTTATCAATACTTATCCCGGAGGCCCTTGCATAATCCGGATTAGACCCGACTGCAGTGATGGCAGTACCGGTCTTAGTTTTGAAAAATCCCCATACGATTAAAGACATAACAGCAAAAATTAAAATCATACCTGTAGGTATAGTTAAATAATTTGAAATATCAATTTTCAAAAAATTGCTAATCTGATGAAACCAGTAGTTCTCAACACTAATTGTTACACGAAGACCTTCCCCCTTAAATCCTTGAACACTCGCGGGATTTCTGAAGGGAAGAACCAGCCACATCATATTCATAAAAAATACGAAAGAAAATCCTACATAAGTGGCTATAATCATCTCATCACCTTTAACACGGTTTAAAAGCAATCCATAAAAAAATCCGAAAACAGCCGCAATAGCTATTCCTATAAGAAAGGCCATTAATATTCCTGCAAAACCTGCGAGATTAAGTTCAAGGCTGACTACAGCTCCAATCATTCCGGCTATTAATCCCACGGGAATACCAAAATTCAGTCCACACCCTGATTGAATCATAGGAACCATAGACAAAACCATAATTGCATTCATACCAAAACGCGTAATAACATCATTGAAAGAAGTATCAACCCTTACTCCAAAAAATGGAGCGATAACAAACAAAGACAGTAAAAAAAGTGCAATAATAATGCGGGGCCATCCAAATTTTTTTACGAATTCCTTTATCGCAACCATACTTTTTCACCTTCTTCATTAATCTGACATTCTCCGGACATTAAGAGTCCAAAATCAGTTGCATCAGCATCAGGCGGCAAAATTCCAAATACTTTTCCTTCACAAACGACAACAACCCTATCGCTTATAGAGCGAAGCTCTTCTAATTCAGAAGAAACTATAACTATAGTCGTTCCATTTTCTTTATTATATTTTCTTAGGGCATCCAGAACCAATTCTTTTGCTCCAACATCAATACCGCGAGTAGGTTCGGATACAAACAATAATTTGGGATTCATAGCAAAAGCTTTGGCAAGGCAAACTTTTTGTTGGTTACCTCCTGAAAGATTTCGTGCTAACTGACGTTCGCCGGTACATTTAATTTCCAATGCTTTAATATAATCCTGTGCACATTTTCTCATAGCCTTATCGTCTCTCCATTTAATAATTCCGCCTAAATAACTCTTAATAAACCTATTATGAACCTGCATTGCATTAAACCCGATATTCCAATCGATAGGCTCGTCCAAAAGCAAACCTACTCCTCGGCGATCTTCAGAAACAAAAGCTAAACCATTTTTAAGAACTTCAAATGTATTGTTCAGAGGGATTGGTTTATTTTCAAAATAAATCTCTCCGCCGGCTTCGAAAAGTCCCATTATTCCGTTAGGAATTCCCAACTTTCCCTGCCCGGCCAGTCCTCCAATACCAAGAATTTCTCCTCTGTAAACCTTCAAGGATAAATCCTTTACTACTTCTCCAGGCATATCCACCCAAAGGTTCTTTGTTTCAAAGATAACATCTTCTTTATTAATAGTATTAAAAGATTTAACAGCTTTATTTTCTTCTTTATCAACGTCTCTACCGACCATCCATTTGGCAATCTGATGCACGCTAACATCTTTCGTAGGCCTTTCCACCACCACCGCACCATCTCTTAATACAACAATACTATCACAAATGGATGTTATTTCACGAAGCCGGTGAGATATAAATATAATGGAAACACCCGAATCAGCCAATCTTCGCATAGATTTGAGAAGAATTTCAGCTTCCGATTCTGTTAAAACAGCAGTCGGTTCATCTAAAATAATAAGCTTAACTTTCTCTCTTCTGATTTCACGAGCTATTTCTATAAATTGCTTATAACCGACAGGTACCTCAGAAACTAAAGTATCTGTGCCCAATTGAACTCCCAACGTATCTATAACACTCGCTGCACTTTTTCGAATTTTGGGTAAATCTACGGTTTCAAGTCTCTTCCCCAAAATTTTGGAAATTACACTGCTTTTGGTTATTTCCATATTAAGCAATACATTTTCTGCAACTGTAAACCCGGGAATCAAAGAAAATTCCTGATGTACCATACCTATTCCCGCATTCAGTGCTTCAACGGGATTATCAAATTCAACTTTTTCTCCATTAAGATATATATTACCTTCATAGCCGCCGGTTTCAGCAATTACATTCATGCCAAAGAGTATATTCATTAAGGTAGATTTCCCGGCACCATTTTCTCCAACAAGACCTAATATTTTTCCTTCTTCAAGGGTAAAGCTTACATCTTTCAATACTTGGTTTCCGTTAAAATCTTTTCCGACATTTTCTAATCGAAGTAACTCATCTTTCATAGACAATAGATTCACCTCATCTTTGAATATAAATAATATTATTTTATAACCCATAGGAAAGTTTTATAAATGAGTTTTAAAAAAGGCTTCCTTAGTTTATTAATGCTTCGATAGAAGCCTTTTTTGTTATAATAATATTTAGAAACGGTCCTAAAGGACCGTTTCTAAATATTATTTTATATCCTTATATTTTTCAGGAACAACTTCTTTACTATTTCCTAAATATCCTTGGCCAAATACATAGGTGTCTTGATAAACAAGCACATGGTTTTTAATATCTTCTTTGTTAACACGATCATAGTACAGGGAACCATTCCAATCAGCTCCGGGAGTATATTCTCTGAAAGCATCGAGTACATCTTCAAGAGAACCTTTCTCCATTGTACCCTCCACTACATTTTTACCATATTCAACTAAAGCTTCCGTAGCTGTATATCCATAGGAGTAAGCCCATGTCCCCATTCTTTTAGCTCCGCCTTTTTCAACTACAACGTCCTCGACTTTTTTAAGAATAGCAGGCCAATCTCCCGCTTCTTCCTTCAGATCAATGCCAAACGCTCCCGGATATCCCATTATCGGTGAAGGAAGGTCAGGTTCAACAAATATGGCTCCCAGTTCTGCAACCCTCTTTAACAACGGCTCTGTCTGAGCATCATTTGTACAGAAGAAGGCGGTATCCTTGCCATATTTTTCAACCCATGCAGGCATCTTTTCAAGAATAAACTGTTGTGCGCCTGGAATTCCAACGTCACTCATTGGGTCCGGAGCTGTTTCAAATACAAACTTTAATCCTAAGTCTTTACAAGCTTGTTCCATGATATTTCTTCTTACTGACAATAGTTCTATACTCATATGTCTTGGAAAGGAAATGTGTACAAAAGTCTTTGCACCCATTTTCTTAGCGGCAAGAACTATAAGATACCCACGATTTATGTTGTCAGGGTCAACAACCAAATCTGCAGCCCCTTCAATCATCGCTGTATCTTCTTGAGAAGAATTCGCTAAAAGCAATATATCAGGTCTCTTCTCACGAATCTGCTGAAAAGCCGCAACAGTTCCGGGAACAGCTTGATTTACTACAATTGCTTTCATATCAGGATCATCGGAAAGACCTACAATCTGCGCAATAGTAGTTTCCTGCTCTTGCATAAAATTATCAGGATAGGTAACATGCTTTATCATTCCTCCCGAATCAGCATCTCCATACTTTTCAATCATGGCTTCAGCACCACGAAGCTCATCCTCACCTTGAGATACTATTCCGGTAACGATACCAATATGCATTTTACTTTCTTCACCATCTGTGGAACCAGCCGGTGGTGTTTCTGATTTAGAGCATGCTATTAATCCAAATACCATAACAATGCTTAAACCAATTAACAATACTCTTTTAAACATTTATACTCCCCATCACTATTTAGTTAAACCCATTTATAATACACGAATTCCACATTTTATAATTCCATTGTTAAGAAAAGACTAATTTTACGCAGAATTCAGTATTTTCTGTATTTTCGTTATCCTTGACCCACCATTTAAATTAATAATAAAACCATATAAACCCTTTATTATTTTTAATTTATTTTCATATTTGGAAATTATTTTAATAATACAATAAACATATATACATTGTCAAATAACAATATGAACAATTTCGCATAATATTAATGCCAATATCTGGTTTGAATTTAATTTTATACATCATATATTCATTTTTTTATATAAAAAGCAGTTTGTTAAGGTTCTGTTAAAATTTTATTACGAAATTATTAATATTTTATCACATTTATATTAAATATACAACCACTTTTATTCTCTATCTTCGTAAAAGAGCTTTCAATTAAAAAAACTGTTACATCCGGAACTATTTGGTTCGTTATGTAACAGCCTTTAATATTTTTTAAATAATCTTCTCAAATTCAATTTCATGAAGAATAGGGATATTATCAAAACCGTATAATGGTATTTGAGGTTTGAGTTTCCTTGATCTCTGTATTGCGTTTATATGTATTTCTTTCATATAAAAGCCTCTTTTCTGGTAGTATCTTATGGCCTTAGTATTATCATTAGTCGTTATAAGCCAGACCCTCCTGCATTTATTTTCTTTAGCTTTTTCGATTACCTTATTAATTAAATTTGATCCTATACCTTGGTTTTCCACTAAACTATCAAGAGACACTATCTCGCATTCACCATTTTCAATACTGTAAGTTATCACACCATCTATTTCCCCGTTTTCAACGGCTACATAACCTTCCAAGATATCTGCAAAATGTACTTTGCCTTTTGAAACTATTATTGGTGAACCCCAATTATCGGATATAAAATCAACTACATCTTTTCTTAATTCATCACAAATTGGAATGATTGTATACATAATTTATACCTTCTTTACATTTTCCATATAACTTATATTTAAATCATTTAACGTACTTTTCTACGGGGAAACGCAAAACCGTTTTTAATTTCTCAGTCTTAGTTCTTCTCGGATCAGATATATATATTTCGTGATGCTTATGAATATCATCCGTTATATCTTTCAGTTGGTTATTGACGATAAACTCAGATATCCTATCAATAGTACGCTTCTCATCATCATATGCTCCGATATGCATTGCTTGTACGCACAATCCTTCTGTAAATATTTCAAATCTTGCCTTTGAAACATCTATAGAAGTTTTCTTTCTTTTACATTCCTCAAGGGCCCATTCAAATATTTCTTGAGTTACAAACTCCGGTTGTCGTATCATCGAAGTCCATAACCATTGAGATTTCGGCTTGTTCCAATCCAATTTTCCTCCATCACACCACCATAACCCTTCAAGAGGCGGTACCACATATTCAAAATATCCTTTTTTCTGTTTTCCGCTCATTTTAATAGTAAAAGTAAGAGAATACAGAATTTTAATACCCTCCTGATATTCTTGATCTTTCGGTTCTCCCTTTCCGTCAACCATGATAAAATTCATGGAAGGTATATTGACCAAAACCGGTTTTTCCTTTGGTAAGTATAAATCTTTGTATTCCCTTTTGTAATCCAACTTTTCAACAGCCATATTTATATCTCCCCTTTCAACAATATATACGTCTTTCGTGAAATGCCTGATTATATAGTATTTACTTCAATTATATCAAACAATTCTTGACATCTGTATGTCAGGAATTATTTAAAGTAACATTTTTAATATTCAAATATAAAATAATATTAAATATCATTAAAGGAAGTGGTTAACCCGTACATTATATAGAAGTTGAAAAAAATGTAAGAATTGCAATTCATGATTTAGATCCTAAAAGCAAAAAAACAATTATTTTGCCCTTATATTAAGCAAAGGAATAATAGGTTCCCAATTATATCCTTTTCAACATAGCGGTCACGGAATTTTTTATGATGAACTTGAATTGTTTAACTATATCTTTTTAGAATTTTTGCAAAAATAAATTAAATGTAAATTATATCAAAAACAACATTTTATGAATATCTGTAATAATCAAACCGGGTTTTAATTTTAAATCCACTTTTAATGTAAAGATTATATGCTCTGCCGTTATTACTGTCGACTTCGAGAGTTATATCTTTAATACCCATATTTATGAGAATTTTCAGTAACAGATTAAGCATCTCTTTCCCGTATCCTTTGCCTTGATATCTTTGAGAAATCCCCAATCCAAATATGGAAGCTTCCTCTTCTAAGTTGACATTACAAGTCCCAATAATTTCATCCCCTAAGATTGCCATATAGGAAATTATTTTAGGGGAATTTATTGAGTTGATTATCATACTTTTTTCATCCTCAAAACTGCCTCCGAATATGTCCGTATTCAAAGATATCATATCTTCTATTTTTTCTTGGGGAATTGGCTGCAAAGTTAATTTGGTATTTTGGTTTTTAAAGAACTCTCGATTATATACCATCAGATATTCCGAATACTCATATTTAGCATTTAATTTTTTCAAAACGCCCTTTGCATCATTGCCATTCGGCTCCTCAACAAAAAGTATATCGGAAATTGAATATAATTTTAATTCTTCGATAGCTCTATTCAATAAAGTATCAAAATATCCCTTCCCTCTATGGGAAGGCAAGGTATATGCAGATATCTCCGCTTCTTTGGAAGTCGGGACAAACATAGTTAAACAACTTATCAATCTATCCTCATCGTATAATAAATAAAAACATTTTATTTCATGATTAAAATTTATTTCATTTGCTAAAAATAAGTCTCCCTTCAATTTTTCGTATCGTTGACAAATACGTTCAAGGTTTCTGATATCCGCTACTTGAGATTCATTTAAACATTTAAGTTCTAAAATTTTCATTATATATTTCCCCCGCTTCCAATCCAATATTATATCTTATATTTAATTATAAGATTCCGCTTTACTACAGATTAATATTCTTCTTTAATTAACTTAAAATCCTTATTTTCTACAGAAAAAAGTTTAGAAAGTTTTTTAGGTAAGATTATTTCTTTATCCTTTTTAATAAAAATACATTCAACCTCTTTGAAATTATTCAAAAATTTCTTTCCCTTTTCTGTTCCCAAAACAAAAATAGTCGTTGAAAGGGCATCGCAATCTATGGATTTATTTGATATAATGCTTACCGATGTAAGCTCATTGTTTACAGGGTACCCTGTTTTGGCATCAATAATATGATGATATTTGACTCCGTCTACTATAAAATACCTTTCATAATCTCCCGAAGTAACCACAGAGCTGTCTTCTACCTGAACTATCCCTGCATAACTTCCTGTTTCCCCAAAGGGATTTTGTAATCCTATCTTCCATTTAGTATTTTTCCCCTTATTTCCCACAGCATATATGTTTCCTCCCAAATCTATTATAGCCTTTTTTACACCATTGTCCTCAAGTATTTTTTTAACTTCGTCTGCCGCATAACCTTTAACTATACCTCCCAGATCCAATTTCATTCCTTTATCTTTTAAAAATACCTGATTATTATCAAGAAGCTCAAGTTTTTTATAATCTACCTTCTCCCTGGCAATTTCAATATCCTTTTTATCAGGTATACTGCTTCTTTCTATCTTTCCTTCTCCGTTTATGTTCCACAAATCAACCAAGGGCCCTATTGTTGGTTCATAAGCACCATTTGATAGTTCGGCATAATATTTCGCTTTTTTCAACACATAGTATACATCATTATGTACTTTTACAGGTACTATTCCCGCATTATTGTTTACCTTAGTTATATCGCTCGTCTTTATTGTATTGCTCATCCTGTTTTCAATTTCGGCTATCCTTTTAAATGCATTATCTAATGTTTTTTCATCTTTCTTATCATATATCTTAATGGTCATAACAGTATCCATCATAAATTCCGTTTTTTCTATACTCTTGTTCTCTTCCTTATGGCAGCCCGTAAATATCAAAGAAAAAGAAAGTATAATTATAGATAATTCTAATAAATATTTTTTATTCATATTGATTCCCTTTCTCACTATTTATTGAAAAAAGGCCCTAACTTATAGTCAGGACCTCATAATATTATTTGGCCTGTTTCAAAGCTTCTTTTGCTAATTCAATCATTGTATCTCTTGTACTTGTAGCACCTGATACTGCATCAAGTTTTAAATTTTCTACCCCATCATTATAAATTATCTGTTTTTGAAATTCCGTAATAGTATCAAATGCAGGAAGATGCTCATAATTTTCCGTAGATTTTATATCTCCTTTCTTAATTTTAACAGTCTCGGTTTTCTGCTTATTATCATCCCCGACTACAGGTTTCCCGTCCTTATCTAATACAGCCTTCGTTCCATCCATATCTTCTACGGCAACATCATGAAAATCAACCCCGGTAACAGTCCCATTTTTGACTACAATCTTGATCTGTGAAAGCCATCCGTGATTTGGTTCAGAAGCCTTTGCCTCATAAACTCCGTCTTTATAAACAGGACTATATGTTTCTCCCTTTTCAGCTTTTTCCAACAATTTTCCTACCGTATCTTTAAAACTACTTTTTGTACTTGTAGCACCTGATACTGCATCATAATCAATATTATCTAAATTTTTCTTATCTGTAAACTGCTGATTTAAATTTTTAATTACCTCCAAACCTTCCTTGTATTCATAATTATTTTCATTTTTAGCCTCTCCTGTCTGAGAAAAATATTCATTATAATCAAAGTCGGTTATTTTCCCATTTTCAACTTTCATGGTAGACAAGGAATAAATTCCATGATCATTAGCGGGCATTTTGATCAAATAATCGCCATCTTTTAATTCCTGTGTACTGCTGCTTTCTTTATTGGTATTCGCAGCTTGATTATCTGTACCTTTAGAACATCCGGAAAAAACTAATAATGCTAAAATTAAACTTAATGATATAAATTTTTTCATTTTCTCTCCCCTCTCTTATTGTCCCGGATGGAATTCATTCTCCATCAGTTATTTTTATTACCCTTATCATCTTCATTTAATCACCTCAAAACATCTTTATAAATATTCCCACAAAAGTAATCGTCTCAAACAACAAATAACTTAATTATTATGCACTATCTTTGACTATTTAGATATTTTATACAAAATGGCAAAATATATGGTATAATTAAGACGTTAGTGAATTATTTTACTATAATTTATCTAATTAAGTAATATATGATCAAAATATTTAAGAAACTTTTATTATTTAATTCAATTGTAATATGAATAAAGAGGTGGAAAATGTGGAACTAAAAAATCGAACCTTTAAGGGCGGAATTCATATACCTCCTTTCAAGGAACAAACAGAATTACTCCCCTTAAAAAGAGCAAAGGAACCAAATTTTGTAGTTATCCCCCTTCAGCAACATATAGGTGCTCCTTGTGAACCTTTAGTAAAAATAGGAGAGAAAGTTAAAGCGGGACAAGTTATAGGCAGTTCACAGGAATTTGTTTCTGCAGTTGTACATTCAAGTATTTCAGGTACAGTTGCAGGAATTGAAACAAAATTAACTCCAACGGGAAACAAAGTAAAATCTATAATAATTGAAAATGATGGCACAAAGGAATCAGAAGGAAAGATAGTTTCTAATGCTTCTCTTGAAAATATGACTCCAAAGGAGATATTGGATATAATCAGAAAAGCCGGAATAACAGGTATGGGTGGAGCCGGATTTCCCACTCATGTAAAATTATCTCCTCCTCCGGACAAAAAAATAGATACAGTTATCTTAAATGGATCGGAATGTGAATCCTTCCTCACATCTGATGCCAGATTGATGATTGAAAAACCCGAAAATGTAGTCTTTGGATTAAAAGCAATAATGAAAGTATTGGGAGTCAAAAGAGGATATATCGGAATAGAAGACAATAAGACAGAAGCAATAAAATCCATTAAAAAAACCTGTGAAAAAGAAGAAAATATTGAGGTAGTACTTTTAAAAACCAAATATCCTCAAGGAGATGAAAAAAGGCTTATAAATGTAATTACAGGTAGAAAAGTACCTTCCGGAGGACTGCCAATGGATGTGGGTGTAATAGTGAATAATGCCGGAACATCAAACGCCATAGCCGAAGCAATTCTTGAAGGTAAGCCACTTTATGAGAGGATAATAACGGTAACGGGAAATGGAGTTAAGCAACCTCAAAATCTTATAGTAAAAATAGGAACATCTTTTAAAGACGTTATAAATCAATGCGGAGGTTACAATAAAAACCCGGGGAAAATAATAATGGGAGGTCCTATGATGGGAATAGCCCAAGTTACCGATGACGTTCCTGTAATAAAGGGAACTTCCGGAATATTAGTTTTAACCGAAGAAGAATCTAAACCGCAAGAGGTTTTGCCTTGCATAAAATGCGGAAAATGCTTGGAAGTTTGTCCCGTAAGATTGCAGCCCATTTATATAAGCAAGTATTCATTAAAAAAGCAATATGACAAGGCAGATGAATATCATGCCTTAGATTGTATTGAATGCGGATTGTGTTCTTATGTATGTCCGTCAAAGATACATTTAGTAGAGTCAATAAGATTAGCAAAAAAAGTAATTACCGGAAAAAGAAAAAAAGCAAGAAATGATGGGAGGAATTAGAAATGGACAATATTTTTAAAAATGAACTTACAGTGACATCATCTCCACACATATTGTCCAAAAATACGGTTCAAAAGACAATGTTGGATGTAATAATAGCACTGTTCCCAGCAGCAATAGGAAGTATATATTATTTTGGATTAGGAGCCCTCAAAATAATAACCGTATCAGTAATTTCGTCGGTATTCTTTGAAGCATTCTATCAAAAGATAGCTAAAAAACCAATTACCATAAATGATTGCAGTGCAATTGTTACAGGATTGCTTATTGCATTTAATTTGCCTTCAACGGCACCATGGTGGATACCTTTTATAGGTTCCGGATTTGCAATTATAATAGTAAAACAATTCTTTGGCGGTTTGGGTTCAAACTTTATGAATCCTGCATTGGCGGCAAGAGCAATGCTCTTAACATCTTGGCCTACTATTATGACTAACTTTGTATCGCCCGGTTCTGCAGATGGAATTGCTTCGGCAACTCCATTGGCGATAATGAAATACGGAGCAGCTGATGTAACAGCGTCGGCTACAGTGAAGGAAGCAGGAAATGCCCTTCCCAAATTGATGGATATGTTTCTCGGGAATACCGGAGGCTGCTTAGGAGAAACATCGGCTATTTTACTTCTTATAGGAGCTATATATTTATTGATAAAAAAAGTAATCGATTGGAGGATACCAGCATCATATATATTAAGCACTGCTGTATTCCTTCTGTTATTTGGAGTAGAAAGTCAAATGATACCATATCATATTCTCGGGGGCGGACTAATTTTAGGAGCTTTTTATATGGCAACGGATTATGTTTCATCGCCTGTTACTCCTATAGGACGTATTGTATTCGGAATAGGAGCAGGATTTCTAACAGCTTTAATCAGAACTAAAGGCGGATATCCCGAGGGTGTGTCTTATTCCATATTACTTATGAATATAGCTACCCCATTGATTGAAAAATTTACAAATCCTAAAGTTTTTGGGAGGGTTAACGGATGAAAGAAACGTTGAAACTTGGAATATCGCTTTTTTTGATAACAGCAATAAGTGCTATAGTCCTTGCAATAAGTAATAATATTACATCGGCAAAAATAGCGGAAGCCGACAAATTGGCTAACGATACGGCAAGGCAAGAAGCTCTTCCTCAGGGAGAAACCTTTAAATCCATAGAGAATAATAAATTAAAGGAAATAACAGAAAAAAATCCTGAAATATTAGAAATATTTGAAGGAAGAAAAGAAGACGGAAGTTTGGCAGGATACACCTTTAAAGTTTCAGTTTCAGGATACGGCGGAAAAATAGAGATGATAACAGGTATATCCTCTGAGGGAAAAATAACCGGAATAAAAATATTAAATCATGAAGAGACTCCGGGTCTTGGAGCCAATTCGACCAAACCCGAATTTCAAAACAGATTTAAAGATAAACCTACAGATAAAGAGTTAGTCGTAGTAAAAACTCAGCCCACATCTGACAATGAAGTGCAGGGAATAACAAGCGCTACCGTTACTTCAAAGGCAGTAGTGAAAGGTGCAAATACAGCAATAGATACATTCAATTCAAAATTTGCAGAATGATTCTTTAAGGAGGTGTACAGTTTGAGATTATCAAATATATTTTACAATGGAGTAATAAAGGAAAATCCGATATTCGTGCAACTTATCGGAATGTGTGCTACCTTGGCTATAACTACAAGTGCATTGAACGGATTGTCAATGGGATTGTCCGTTACAGGGGTATTGGTTTGTTCCAACTTTGTAATATCTTTGTTGAGAAATGTAATCCCCGATAAAGTTCGTATTCCCGCCTTCGTCGTAGTAATAGCAACTTTTGTAACTATGGTCGATATGTTTCTTAAAGCCTTTGCTCCGGCAATATACAGTGCATTGGGACTTTTCATCCCATTAATAGTAGTAAACTGTATAATATTTGCAAGGGCAGAGACTTTTGCCTCGAAAAACGGAGTAATAGAATCAATCGTTGACGGTCTCGGAATGGGAATAGGATATACAATAGCATTAGTAATATTGGGAAGTATAAGAGAAATATTGGGAGCCGGAAGTATATTCGGGATACCATTGTTCGGAGAAGGGTTTCAGCCTGCATTGATATTGATAATGCCGCCGGGAGCATTTATATTGTTGGGAACACTAATAGGAATTTTTAATTTGATAAGAAAGAAAAACGAAAATAAAAAAGACGTTAAACATAAAGAAGAATCCTACAATATTTAATATCATATACAGGAGGGAAATTCTATGAATTTGTTTACAATATTGATAAGTACTATATTCGTCAACAACTATGTTCTAGCCCGTTTTTTAGGAATATGTCCCTTTTTAGGTGTATCAAATAAAACGGAAACGGCAGCGGGAATGGGAGTTGCGGTTACATTTGTAGTAACATTATCATCTATAATAACTTATTTCATACAAAAATTAATCTTAGATCCGTTGAAATTGGAATATTTACAGACAATAGTTTTTATACTTGTAATAGCTACATTAGTTCAATTTGTTGAAATGGTAATGAAAAAAACAAGTCCTACATTATACAAGGCCTTAGGTGTTTATCTTCCCTTGATAACAACTAATTGCATAGTTTTAGGAGTTGCAATATTAAATATTAAGGAAGGCTATAATTTAGTACAGACAATAGTTAATTCAATAGGCGCATCAGTAGGATTTGCTTTTGCCTTGATACTTATGGCATCTGTAAGAGAGAAGCTGGAACTTTCTGAAATCCCGGAAAGCCTTAAAGGTTTCCCCATAGCCCTTATTACCGCAGGACTTATGTCAATAGCATTTTTAGGATTTAAAGGATTAGTATAGGAGGTTATTTTAAATGAGTACAATATTATTGCCGGTAGCAGTATTGGGAAGTTTGGGCCTTATATTTGGCATCGGGTTGTCCTTGGCATCAAAGGCCTTCGAAGTAAAAATAGATCCGAGAATAGAAGCTATAAAGAAATGTTTACCGGGAGTCAATTGCGGAGCATGCGGATATCCCGGCTGTGAAGGATTGGCATCTGCTATCGTGGAAGAAAAAGCATCTATAGACGGATGCAAAGTGGGCGGAAAGCCCGTAGCCGAAAAAATTAAAAATATAATGGAAGGTTAACTATATAACTGTATAAAAGGAAGGAATAAATTTTATTCCTTCCTTTTATATGAACGTTAATAATTCTCAAAGAGTGTCAGCAGTCCGGAATCTCCAAACTTCTCTACCAACGTCTTCAGCCCCAATTCAATTTCATCTCTGCTATAATTATGAGATGCCAGGTATTCATCAGTTAAGTTATTTAACTTTGAATAAAAATCTAAACCTAATTCCAAATATTTTTTATTTTGTGGATCAAGTTTTTCATATAATAAATCCTCGGCTTCATTAATATCTCCCTGGTTTATCATATCTACCAACTGTTGATATAGATAATCCGTTTCTGTATATTCCCTCTCATCCGGCAACTGATAAGTAACCGAATCGCTGCCGAAAAAGAATTTTGCAATGGTTTTTATTAAATCTTTGATCATGCGTATAAGATAATCTTCCTTAATCATATATTAAAGCACCGCCTTATTTATCTTTACATATATTTTATTAAAAAATGGTTCTCATGATATTGACTTTATTTTACTATAACCATATATAATTGTCTATAATAAAATCAGTGATTGATGGGTTTATCCATCAATCACTGATTTTATTGCTAAACATCTAAAATTCATCGTATACCATTTTAGATACTTTCCCTATTATCTCTCGCCCATCTTTATTAGTCTCGGTTTCATTGGTAAGGACACATATTATATATTCCCTATGAGGAAGGTATACTATTCCCACATCATGTTCAAGACAGTCTAAATCCCCTGTCTTATGGGCTATTATAACATCTTCCGGCAAATACAAATCCAGTCTTCCCCTTACCTGCTGCCTTTTTAGAATATCCAGCATCATACGGCTGCATTCTTCATTTATGTTCTTACCTCTGTATATAAGCTCTAAAATTAAACACAAATCATTAGCCGTTGTAAGGTTCTCCCTGCCTTCCTTTGCAGCCTGAGAATCCATCATTTTTCTCTGAAGTCTTGTATTTTTGAGTCCCATATCTTTTATTCTCTTATTTATATTATCCATGCCTAACAAATCAATTAATATGTTAGTAGCCATATTATCACTTATTATAATCATCAATGTCATTATTTCTTTTAATGTAAATTTATGACCTAATTCTAACTCTTTAAGGATACCGTCTCCGCCGGTTTTCATGTTCTCAGTCAATTTGATCTTATCATTTAAATTTAATGACCTCATATTGACTCTATTAAAAAGTTCCGACATTATTGAAAGTTTAATCGTGCTTGCAGAAGGGAATACAAGATTTTCATTTATTTTTATTTCCTTCCCTGTTTTTAAATCCTTTATTGCAACAGCTACATTTCCTTTTTGATTTTTAATAAATTCTCTTATCTTGTTTTCCAGCATCTAAATTCACTCCTTTAATCGAAAATAGCTCTGACTGCAGCAAGTATTACAGAACATACAGTCACGGTTATCCCATATTTAACTAAATTTTTCATATCCTTTGATCTTGCAAGCCCCATTTGTCCAATCATATCCGCTTCAGGGTATGCAAATGACGTAATTTGTCCGGAAACAAGTAGTATCAATGCCCACAAAGAAGGAGACACTCCTAAATCCTTAACAATAATTTTAAACATATTATTCATTACTATATTATCTGCAGTCGCAGCACCGCCAACTCCAAAAATACCTGTCAAAGCAGTTACTATGGAGAATATCACTTTGTTTTGTGATTTAAGAAGAGGTTTTAATAATGAGACAAGAGCTTTAAATGACCCTGCTTTGTCAATAAATTCAATAAACGGATTAAACAATATAAACATGATAAACAACCACATCATACGGGAAGCACCTTTGATAAAAGTATCAATTAAATCATTGGGCTTTAATTTCCCCACCAATCCCGTTATTACAGACGCTAAGACAATAACCAATATTGCATATGAAGCTCCGCTTTGAAGAGTTATACCATACACTATTAATGCAGTCATAGATAAAATAAAGGCCAAAGTTGCTCTTTTGGTTTCTTGCTTAGCTTCATAATCTTCTTCTACTTTTTCCACATTTTCATAGGCATAAATTCCTTTAGTTTTTTTCTGAATTCTGTTTGCAAATATATATGTTATTACCAATACAAGAATAGCCAACGGAATTCCCGCTCCCAATATATACTGGCCATAGCTTAAACCCGTAAGCCCCATAATTGTTACTACCTGCGGAGTATAAGGTCCTACAAACATTCCCGTAAGGCCTGCCCCTAAAAAAATCGTTGCAACAGTCGATGGAGTTATACCAATTACTGCAACCAAAGGGATTATGATAGGAGCTATAATTGCATTTGCTCCTGCCAATGTACCAAGAAGTGATACAAGAACCATTGAGCTTATCATTGTAGCTAATATTGCTTTTTTCTCATTGTTAACTCCTATTTTTTTCATCAGAGATTTAACTAAATATTCAGCTACACCTGTTTTTTGCAGAATTGCTCCAAGCCCTGAACCTAACATAATTATAAATCCTATCATACCTAAAAATGATCCCAGCGACTCGGCCAATACTCCCCCAAAAGATGAAAATGGCTGCTTTGTAAGAATAGCAGTTAATATAACACTTATTGCTACATTTAATACAGGATTAATATCCTTAAATGATAAAATGATATAAATAACTAATGGTACTAAGCCAAAGATAGGTGATAAATTAAATATCATACTGTAACCCTCCCTTAAAATTTTTTAATAAAAAACCAGCGAAAAACAGGCTTACCTGTATTCGCTGGTTTTCATTTACTCCGATATGGTCTTTTTATTTACCATATCACATAAACAAAGCAGCACCATTTATTCATCACTTTAATATAATGAAAACATTTTCAACTCTATTTTACAACAATTTTGAATTTTTTTCAATATTATTTTTTTACAAAGAATAATGCATACTTTTTAACATTAATATTTATAAATATAAAATTATATTATAAATATTAATTCTTTGACCGATTTTTATAAAACAAAAGTTAATAATTTTATTCTGTCAAAGCAATTTCAAAGATTTATGGGAATACTGACAACGTAGGGTTATTGCGAATATAAAAAAGATATATTATACTATCTCTGGTATCTAAAAATATTAGAAGGGTGTGTTAGAATATGAAAAAAAGAATAGCAGCAGTTATTATGGTAAGTATCATGATTTTGAGTTCCGCCACACAAGTCCTGGCTTGTACAGGAACAATTATCGGAAAAGATGTTTCTGCCGACGGAAGCACGCTTATAGGAAGAACTGAAGATATAGACAGCGCTCATACAAAACAGTTCGTTGTACATCCGAGGACTGAATATAAGTCAACAGACATATTTGAGGACCCTGCAACCGGCTTTAAATATCCTCAGCCTAAAGTATCTTATAAATATACAGCAGTACCAGATTCTGAAATAGAAGAGGACGGTATTTATGCAGAAGTGGGATCCAATGAATATGGAGTATGCATCGATGCAACCGTTTCCGCAAGTCCCAATGATACTGTCTTAAAATATGATCCATTAGTTGAAAACGGATTAAGAGAAGCTAATATTCCGACAATAGTACTGCCAAGAGTGAAAACAGCTAAAGAGGGAATAAAACTTGTAGCTTCAATAGTTGAAAAACAGGGCTCTGCAGAAGGAAATATACTTGTGATAGCTGATAAAAATGAAGTTTGGTATATGGAAATTCTCTCAGGCCACAGATATGCGGCAATAAAGTTTCCTGAAAACGTTGCTGCAGTATTTCCCAATTGTTATATGTTAGGATATGTTAATTTGCAGGATAGTAAAAATGTAATTGCTTCAAAAGATCTTTTAACATTTGCAAAAAACCACGGATTTTATAAAGAATATAAAGGTAAATTTCATACTGCTCTATCCTACGGAGAACCTTTAGAGCAAGGAAACAGAGACAGACTCTGGGGAGCACAAAATTTGTTGGCTCCAAGCAAAAATATTTCTTATGATTCACAAGTATTTGATTTATTTATAACTCCGGATAAAAAAGTATCTTTAAAAGATCTAATGGAACTTCAAAGATACAGATATGAAGGAACTAAGATAGATGCAAATCTTCCCGAAAACAAAACAGTACGTCCTATAGGAACTGAAAGACAAGCAGAATGTCACATAATTCAACTAAAAGATAAATATCCTACAGAACTTGGAGGAATCATGTGGCTGGCAATGGGGAATGCCGAACATTCCGTGTATCTTCCTACTTACGGAAATATAAACGATACTCATAAAGCTTATAAAGTAAAAACAGCTAATTACAGTCCTGACTCAGCTTATTGGATATTCAGAAGTCTAAGTACATTATCAGAACTTGATAGGGATAAATACGGAAAATCCGTAAGAGAATACTGGAGTGATTATGAAGATAATCTTATTGCCGAGCAAGAAAAAACAGACAAAAAAGTGCTGGAAATCTATAACAAGGACAAAGCCAAGGCTGCCGAATATACTACACAATTAGGTATAGACATTGCTGAAGATGCAATGTCAAAGGCTAAGACAATATATGAAGAACTTTTTACTTACGTATCAAGAGAAGCAGGCAGACCTAATAAGACACCTTTCGTGCCTTCCATTTCAACTGTAGAACAAGACGTAGCAAAATAAAAGTCTAACCAATAATGGCACTGCTCTTTGCAGTGCCATTATTATAAAATCTTTAAGCTCTGTTTACAGAACCAAATAGTACCATCTTTTCCTTTACTTTTGCCTTAATAGCCTCAAAGCCAGGTCCTAATAATTTACGGGGATCATAGCCCTTCCCTACTAAATCCTTACCATCTTCGATATATTTACGAGTAGCCTCTGCAAAAACTAATTGACATTCGGTATTTACATTAATTTTAGCAACTCCCAAAGAAATAGCCTTTTTTACCATATCATCCGGAATTCCTGTCCCTCCGTGTAATACTAAGGGAACATCTACGGTTATCTTTCTTATTTTAGCTAAAACATCAAAATTAAGTCCTTTCCAATTTGCAGGATATTTACCGTGAATATTTCCGATACCGGCAGCCAGCATTGTAACGCCTAAATCGGCTATTCTTTTACACTCAGCAGGATCAGCCAATTCTCCTTCACCAATTTTTCCGTCTTCTTCTCCTCCTATGGCACCGACTTCGGCCTCCAAGGAAATCCCTTTTTCCCTTGTGATCTTTATAAGTTCCTTTGTCTTCTCAATATTTTCTTCTATAGGATAGTGAGATCCGTCAAACATAACTGATGAAAAACCAGCTTCAATAGTTTTAAGGGCTCCTTCATAACTGCCATGATCCAAATGCAGAGCCACGGGTACCGTAATATTTAACTCTTCAAGTAATCCATTAACCATTCCGACTACGGTCTTATATCCTCCCATGTATTTCCCTGCACCTTCAGAAACTCCCAAAATTACAGGCGAATTGTTTTCTTGAGCCGTTAATAAGATCGCTTTGGTCCATTCCAAATTATTAATGTTAAAATGTCCCACGGCATATTTCTCTTTCATGGCCTTATTCAGCATTTCCTTAGCATTAACCAATACCATTTTATATTCCACCTCTCAAAATATTATTTAACAAAACTTTACACTTTAAAAAATCATAATATACTATAGCTCTATGTCTATTATAATTTATTATTAGTATATTTTACAGGCTTTATTGTAAAAATAAAAATTTTGTAATAATAAAACTACTACCCTGCTCTATTTTTCTGAATTATTAAATTCTTTAAATATTTTGGACAAAATCATATAACCTATATTAAAATAGAATTAGCGGAAACTAACATTATTAATAAATTTTTATATAAAATTAGGAGGATGATGGCGTGGAAAACAAAACTATTGTAAAATCCGTAAGCAAAGAATCACTTCTTTTACTGATTGGAATTATTGTTTTTTTTGCTCTTTTTATAAGTATAATGGGTGCTACTAATACGTTTAAGACAATGATAGCTACTGCCCACGATCTTATCTTAAATACTTCATTTTTCATTATGGGGGTTGCAATACTGGCAAGTGCTTTTTCTGCCGTGTTATCCGAATTCGGAATTATTTCAATAATGAATAAAATTTTAAGTCCAATTATCAAACCTTTATTTGATCTGCCCGGAGTAGCCAGCCTTGGAATTATTACCACATACCTTTCCGATAATCCTGCAATTATTTCATTAGGCCGTGAAAACAATTTCAGAAAATATTTTAAAAAATACCAGCTTCCGGCTATTACAAACCTTGGGACAGCCTTCGGAATGGGATTGATTGTATCAACATTTATGATTTCTCAGGCAAAGGATGGAGAAAATTTTTTAGTTCCGGTTATTATAGGAAATATAAGTGCAGCCATAGGAAGCATAATAAGCGTAAGATTGATGATGAAACATACAAAAAGGATTTACGGTACCGAAGAATATGTAACATCAAAAGATGACAGTTCCTATGACATAATGGAATTCAGAGAAATAAGAAATGGAAGTGTATTTCAGAGATTTCTTGAGTCGTTGCTGGACGGCGGTAAAGAAGGTGTCAATCTGGGTTTATCAATTATTCCGGGAGTCGTAATCATCTGTACGTTTATAATGATGCTTACCAACGGTCCTTCTCCCGACGGAATGTATACAGGAGGAGCCTACGAAGGAATCAGGCTTCTTCCATATATAGGAGAAAAATTGAAGTTTATTTTAAATCCTCTCTTCGGATTTAAACACCCTGAGGCTATATCATTTCCAATTACGTCTTTGGGAGCCGTAGGTGCCGCTCTGGGCCTCGTACCAAAATTTTTAGAAGAAAACCTTATCGGTGAAAATGAAATAGCTGTATTTACTGCAATGGGAATGTGCTGGAGCGGATATTTGAGCACTCATGTAGCAATGATGGATGCCTTAAATATGAGGGAGCTGACGTCAAAAGCCATAATAAGCCATACCATTGCCGGATTGTGTGCCGGAATAATAGCTCATTTTATATACATAATATATGCTTTTATATTTTAGGTATAATAACATCCAGTTTAACGCTATACGCTTAATTGGATATTCAAAACAACAAATAATATAAAAATACTTATATCAATGTAGCTTTTTTGAAGTCCATTTAGGTCAAGTATAAATTAATAAAAAATACTCATCTTCTTATAAATTGAAAAGAAAGATGAGTATTTTTATATTTTACTTTCTCACTTTAAGGCTTCAATACCACTTTTATTGCTTCTCCGCTTCTTGTAAGCTCTACGGCTTTTTCTATTTCCTTCAGCGGCAGAACATGAGTTACAAACTTCTTTGCATCCAGCCTCCCAGACGTTATAAGAGAAAATGCCTTCCTTGCCTGTAAGTTACTGTATCCATAATGTCCTATCAATGTTAAGGTATTGTAATGTATAATATTTGTATCTATATTTGTCAATTTCCCCTTCGGCACTCCTCCGAAAAATATTACGGTACCTTTTTTACATGCCATCGATATAGCCTGATTTTGTGCATCGGTAGATGGGCAGGCTGATATTACTTTTTCTGCTCCCCATCCTCCTGTTATTTCTCTTACTTTGGCTACGGGATCTTCTTTTGACGAATTTATCAGATAATCTGCTCCAAATTCTTTTGATTTGTTTAACCTTTCTTCCGACTGCTCTATTGCTATTACCGCTTTCGCTCCTCTTATCTTTGCAAGAGCCGTATGAAGGCATCCTATCGGCCCCATTCCTATAATGGCCACAGTATCTCCTAAAGTTATGCTGCAGTTTTCCTGACATGCATAAACCGATGATAATGGCTCCGTGATAACTGCCTGTTCATATTCAAGTTCATCCGGAATACTAAGTACTACTCCATTTTTTAATACTTTTTCTTCAAGAAGCATATATTCTGCATAGTCTCCCTGGATTTCCGTACCTATAACAGTTAAATTCTCACATAATTCTTCGTATCCCAACCTGCATGCTTTACATTCATGACACGGTACTACAGGAGAAACATACAGCCTGTCTCCTGCTTTAAACTTCTTTACGTTCTTCCCTGTTTCAGCTACTTGTCCTGTTATTTCGTGCCCTATTATCTGAGGATATTTAACCTTATAATGTCCGTAAGTGATAGTTCTTATATCCGATCCACACAATCCTATAGCCTTAATTTGAAGTAAAACATCATTATCCCCGCATACTGGCTTATCTACTTCTTCATATCTTATATCTTTAGGTCCATAAAGAACCATAGCTTTCATTTTTTCTTTCATATTCAAGCCTCCTTACATTGTCTTAAATTTTACTTCTGAAGGATATTTCCACTTTTCAAGTTCTTCTTTGGGAAGAATATTAGGTTCTTTTAAGTTATTCAAAGTTAAAGTAATATAATAAATCTCCGCTATTTCTTCCAAATACTGAGCCTTCAGAAATGCATCCTCTATATCATTTCCCACTGCAATAGCTCCGTGGCTTTCCATAAGACACACGTCGCTATACTTCAATGTATCTGCAACATTTTGTGCCAGAACTTGAGTTCCAGGCCTTCCATAAGGTGCGACAGGTATCCTTCCGTTTTTACTACAGTTATTACATTCATATATTATCGGAGGTATTTCCTTCCCCAAAACGGAAAAAGCAGTCGCGAAGCGAGAATGAGTATGGGCCACTGCCATTACATCCTGTCTTGTCTTATAGATTTCAAGATGCATCAAAATTTCACTTGAAGGCTTATATTCCGTTTTCATTTCTATTACATTGTCATCCAAATCAACAACGGAAATATGTTCGGGAGCTAAAATCTCCCTTGAAACTCCTGAAGGGGTTATGACGACATATCCTGTCTTTTCATCTCTTATACTGAAGTTACCGGATTTATGTTTACACATGCCCGATTTATCCGCTTTCTTCGCTATTTTAACAACCTTCTCTTTTAATTCTTCAAGCATTTATTATCATTCCTTTCAAAATCAATTTAAATTTCATTTAGTCAAATATCCAATAATTTTTTCGCAAACTTCTTCCATTCCTATTTTAGTTACAAAAGCCGTACCTAAAACAACAGGTCTATTAACTTTAATATTATTAGGTCCTATTAAAACAATGACAGTGGGATCTAAAGCATTAAAGTCAGCCTCATATACGTTAACTCCTTTAACCTCCGCATCAATTTTTCTTTTTTTACAGTAGTCCTTTATAAAATCAACTGCAAATTCTGTTTTATGATGTGAAGTCCCTGTAGCAACTACTACCTTATTTTTCATACATATATCTCCTTTGAAATTAAAATTTACTAAACAAGGAAAGATGTCCGAATCTAACAATCAAGAACATCCGTCCTCGTCCAGGTTATTTCAATTTTCGCTGTATTGTTTATATTGCTTCTTTATATCATTTCTAGTCCATATCCACATGCCAGCATATATAATTAAAGCAATCAATCCTATTATAAATGTCTTGCTGCTAATCAATTTCAGCAATATCCATAATGTAACGTGGCAGCTCATATCAATTCCGGAAATCATTGTTGCGCCCTTCGGGAAAGCAAAATTTACTGCATGTCCTAAGGTTGTAGTTAATGCTCCCAAATCTGTTGCGATATAAAATACCCCGCACATCGTTATAATTGAATTTATCAGTCCTCTGAAAACATTCCCTTTGGTGGCTGCTACTGCCCAGATAACTGTAAAGGGAAGAACAGCCAAGTCTGCAAAAGGCAACATTTTATTATAAGGTAAAATAACCGATAATATTATGGTAATAGGTACCATCAGCAATGCTACGGCCATATTGGAAGGATTACCAATGACCACTGCGGCGTCTAAACCTATATAAACTTCTCTTCCCGGAAACTTTTTGGAAATAAAATTCCTGGCTCCTTCGGAAATTGGCATCAACCCTTCCATAAGAAGCCCTACCATTTTAGGCATCAGGACCATTACTGCTGCCATCTGAACTCCTAAGGTCAATGTTTTGGCTAAACTATACCTTCCCAAAGCTCCCAACAGTATTCCCAATACAAGCCCGATTGTAAGAGGCTCACCAAATATACCCATCTTTTCATTGATTGTTTTTTCATTAATTACTATTTTATTAAAAAATGGAATCTTATCTTCTATTTTATTTAAGGTATACATTATCGGGGCAAAGTTGACTGTTTCCCCATGAGGCAGAGAGATGCCGGGAAGCCCGAAATAATTTTCAACAACGGGTGCCGTCCAATCCGCAAGTTTAAATATAACTACGGTATTTATTAAAGTGGCTATTATGGCCAAAATCATATTATTATTTGTTGCATAATATACCATTGCTCCAGGAAATATCAAATGCCAATAATTCCAAATATCTACATCCATCGTTTTGGTGAAATTAAAATAAAGCAGAATCATATTAAATATAAAAATAATTGGAATCAAGATAGCCGCCAATGGTGTGGCAAAAGTTATAGCCGCTCCTACAGGCCATCCTACATCAATAATGTTTAAATTAATTCCCAATGATTTAATTAAAGCCTGAGCTGCCTCTCCTACAGATTCACTCAATAATCCGATAACCAGATTTAATCCGACAAAACCTATTCCTATAGTTATCCCCGATTTAAAAGACTTTTTAAACCCTTGTCCCAAAATTAAACCGAAAATAATCATAATAATCGGCAGCATAGTAGCTGCTCCTAAGTCAAGAATCCAATTAACACCTGCTTTTACAGCTTGTAAAAAATACATAATTTTACCTCCTTTTTTATTAGGGTAGTGTCAATAAGACACCCCTCTTTTTTTATTTAAAGCCTTATATTATCAAGGGTTACAGAGTTTTTATAAAATAAAAAACAATGACCCCCCATTTTCTGCTATAATTTGAGTTATCACGCACCAAATTTAAATAGAAAGGTTGGTCATTGTTATGTCTCAAATTATAACTTATTTACTACTATATAATCAATACTTACTTAATCGAATTTATGAATTAACTTTATTTATCGCAAAGCATATCCCTATTAAACAGTGGACTTTCGATGATTCTAAAAGTCCTTATTATCAGAAATTTAAAATTGATAAGCTCCCTATCATCAAAAAATTTATCAAACAAGATTATAAATTCCTACTTGAATACTATATCTGGAAATATGGTAAGCCTGTCAAGCCTGTTCAACGCCGTAATGGTAAAACCATTCCTGAGGATACTGTCTGCCCTCTCTGTGGTGCTCCTCATCAATACATTTACGATAATAATGGTGGTAAAGGCCAATTTCAATGTAAAGTCTGTGGTCAAACTTTTATTACAGGTAAACAAGCAACTTCTCCTTTGGTTCTTATTTGCCCTTATTGCGGACATGCTTTAGTTGCTAAAAAAGATCGTAAACACTTTATTGTGCATAAATGTGTCAATAAGAATTGTTCTTACTACAAGAACAATTTAAAGCTGCTTCCCAAAGACTCAGATCCTAGTGAGAAGTATAAATACAAGCTCCATTACATCTATCGTGAATTTACGCTGGATTTCTTTTCTATGGATTTACATCAGCTTCCTTCATGGGCTACTAGTTTTAAGTTTAGAAAGAACAATGCTCATATTATGGGACTTTGTCTTACTTACCATGTTAATCTTGGTTTATCTCTTCGTAAAACTGCTGAAGCTATGCGTGAAATCCATAATATTAATATCTCTCACACTATGGTTGCAAGCTATGCAAGAACTGCTGCTGTATTAATTAAGCCTTTTGTTGATACATTCGATTACAATCCTTCAAATAACTTAGCTGCTGACGAAACCTATATCAAAATTAAAGGACTCAAAGGTTATGTTTGGCTCATTATGGATACTGTTTCCCGCTCTATTCTTGGTTATCAAGTCTCTAAAAGTCGTGACGTCGGCCCTTGTATACTTACCATGAGAATGGCTTTTGATAAATTTAGAAAATTCCCAGGTAAAGCTTTAAAATTTATATCTGATGGTTACAGTGCTTATCCTTTAGCTGCTCAACAGTTTAAAATTGAAAAGGACTGGGACTTTAATGTTACTCAGGTCATTGGTTTGACTAATGATGATCCTGTAACTAAAGAGTATCGTCCCTTTAAACAAAAGATTGAACGCCTTAACCGTACTTTCAAAGCTTCTTATCGTGTTACCTGCGGTTATGGTACCGATGATGGTGCTTATTATGGTATAAACCTTTGGGTTGCTTACTATAACTTCCTGCGTCCTCATGAACTTTATAGTTGGAAACGTCCTTTAAATGAGGTTGATATGCTTAAGAATGCCGGCAATATGCCCGGTAAATGGCAGCTTCTTATCTTTTTAGGACAGCAAGTCATTCTTAATATGCAAGAAAATCCTGCATCTTGATTTCTATCTGTTCTTAGATTTCAGAGCCTGAGGTAACCCAGCCACCCTTTAGGGCTTGCCCTTGATAGTAGGACAAATACAATGCTACAATACTGTAAAGACGGCACGAAAAATTATCTGTTCTTGAGTTTCTTCGCCGTCGGTAAATATTGCGCAGCATTGTTTTGGCATACTGTCAAGGGTGGCGGTGACTGCCATGAAAATATATTTTTGCAATTTCCCAGGTTCTATTCAGCCTGATTTTTTTATTCTTGTTTTTCATAGGCTACTTTACACTATCTTTATTAGGGTATTATGGCATATTTAATGCCTTCCTGTCTGCCAATACTCTCCAGTGCATCAATTGTTTTTGATAATGGATATTCTCCCGTTATGAATTCACTTCCGTCAACCTGCCTTGTTGCAAGAATATCAAGAGCTTTTTTTATATGATAAGGGGTATGGTGATATACAGCTTTTATCTTTATTTCTTCATAATGAAACTTGACGCAATCAATTTTAAAATAAGTTCCTTTCTTCGTCCCTCCAAAAGTGAGTACCTGTCCACCCGGCCTTATCATATTTATTGCATTTTCCCAAGCTTCGGGATATCCAGTTGCCTCTATGGCCACGTCAACACCTTTTGATTCCTCCGTTATGTCTTTAATTCTTTGAGGATAATCTTTATAGGACGCGTTTATTGTTTTTACTGCTCCAAATTTTTCGGCTTGTTTCAGCCTATATTCCGAAAAATCGGCAGCTATTACTCTTGCCCCCTTCAAAGAAGAAAGTTTTACAAACATCAATCCTATGGGACCACATCCTATAACTGCTACTGTATCACCTAATTTAATATTGATTTCATCTATTCCGTGAAGTACGCAAGCAAGAGGTTCGACCAAAGCTGCTTCTTTATAATCAAGGTCATCGGGAATATGAAGATAGTTATATTTTAATATTTGACTCGGAATCACTATATACTCGGCATATGCCCCGTTTAAATACTGAAGATTCTCACATAAGCTATACTCTTTCCGTTTGCAGAAATAGCAGTGAAAGCAAGGGACTGAATTAGCTCCAACGGCTCTGTCTCCCACTTTAAAGTTTTTTACATTTTTCCCTACTTCAACAGCATTATATTGGCAAACGTTTGTCCAAACCGGATTTATAAAAATTTTTTTATTATTCAATATAACAGACTATTTCATTTAATGCCAATGTTATATAATTGTCTATTATATAAAAAATCTTTCATAAACCTTATAAAACAAGTATAACGATGTAAAAAACCATGTTTTAAAATATTCATCTCATTTGCTTTATAAAACAAATGAGATGAATGGTCTTGATTGTATATTATCTTTAATGCATTTATCACCATTTTCTGACACCTATTAATCTTTTTTCTGACAGCCATATTGATTTTATTTGGCAGTCCAAATATCACAATATTAAGATTCCCAGCATAGTTGCAGTTTGTCAGTATTTTCGGAATATCTATGGTTTTTACATTGCTTTCTTTCTATTTATTGTTTATACTGGTATGGAATAAAAAAATGAGATTTAGCAGTTGAGTTATACAGTTCTAATCATATTTATATTGAGGGTGATAAAAATGGATTTTTCAAAAGTTAAAATAGAAATATATGTCCCGCAAGAATATATTGAAAGTTTAAGGGATGAGCTGACGAAAATCGGAGCTTGCCAAATCGGAAAATATGATCACGTTATTTCCTTTTCTAATGTACAAGGTTATTGGCACCCCTTGCTTGGAAGCAGTCCTTTTAACGGAGAAGTTGGTACCATAAATTTCGGTTCCGAATGTAAACTGGAAGTCCGCTGTCCAATTACGAAAGTTAAGGATGCAGTAGCTACAATTAAAAAAATTCATCCTTATGAGGAACCTGTAATCAATATTATTCCTCTGATAAATGATATGTTTGAAATTGAATAGCTTCATAAAATGAACAGAATATGGAATAAAGTATTTTAATCATTGAATTTTACTATATTTTGAGATAATATGTAATTAATCCATATTATAAAAGCGGAGGAGAAAAATATGGGAAATTCAACTATATTAGGTTCATTAGGCTTAGGGCTAAACATAGGTTGGGATTTAATAAAACTGGCCATTTTATATTTTGTAATAAAATATGCAGTTAAATCCGCTATAAATGAAAGTCAAATAAAAAGCAGGCAGTAAGTCAAACTGCCTACTTTTATTTTTTTATAACTTCTTTCCCGCCCATATACATTTGAAGAGGCTTAGGAATTGTAACGGAGCCATCTGCATTAAGGTTGTTTTCCAAAAATGCTATCAGCATACGGGGCGGTGCGACTACTGTATTATTAAGAGTATGTGCAAGATAGTTTCCCTTTTCTTTACTTCTAATACGAATACCAAGACGACGCGCTTGTGCATCTCCTAAATTTGAACAGCTTCCAACTTCAAAATATTTTTTCTGACGGGGTGACCAGGCTTCCACATCAATACTTTTTACTTTTAAATCTGCTAAATCACCTGAACAGCATTCTAAGGTACGTACGGGAATGTCCAAAGAACGGAAAAAATCTACTGTAATATGATATAATTTTTCAAACCACTGAGGACTTTCTTCCGGCTTACAAACTACAATCATTTCTTCTTTCTCGAATTGGTGAATACGATATACCCCTCGTTCCTCAATACCATGAGCACCTACTTCTTTTCGAAAACAGGGAGAATAACTGGTTAATGCTTGAGGAAGCTGTTCCTCATCTAAAATTGTGTCAATAAATTTTCCAATCATGGAATGTTCGCTTGTTCCGATTAGATATAAGTCTTCTCCTTCAATTTTATACATCATATTTTCCATTTCTGAAAAACTCATAACTCCGTTTACCACATTGCCACGTATCATGAAAGGTGGAATATAGTAGGTAAAACCTCTATCAATCATAAAATCCCGTGCATATGAAAGAATGGAGGAATGAAGACGGGCAATATCACCGCAAAGGTAATAAAAACCGTTTCCACTGGTTTTTCTTGCACTATCAAGGTCTATTCCATTAAGTCTTTCCATAATATCAACATGGTATGGTACTTCAAAATCAGGAACAATGGGTTCTCCAAACCTTTCACGTTCAACATTTTCACTGTCGTCCTTTCCGATGGGTACGGACGGATCTATTATATTTGGAATAACCAACATTCTTTCCCGAATTTGACTCTCAATATTATCTTCTGACGTTTTCAAATCAGCAAGTTCCTGTGCAATATCTTCAACTTGTTTTTTCTTTTTTTCAGCTTCTTCTCTTTGCCCTTTGGACATTAAAGCTCCAATCTCTTTGCTAATAGAATTCCTCTGACTTCTGAGAAAATCACTTCTTGTTTTTGTTGCCCTGAATTGTTCATCTAATTTTATTACTTCATCTACCAATATAAGTTTTTCATCTTGAAATTTTTTTCTGATATTTTCTTTTACTATTTCAGGATTTGCCCGCAAAAATTTAATATCTAACATTTTTCTCCTCCTCATATACAGTATTTTAAATAAAAAAACCTCCCAATCTCATATAATAAATATGGGACGGAAGGATCCGCGATGCCACCCAAATTGTCAGCCCATAAGGCTGACCACCTCTAAAACGTGCAATAAAGGACACATTCCTTCGATTTTTCATCGACAGCTCTAAAAGTGGAAAGGCTTAAATTCTAACCGGTTCGCAGCAAACACCAGCTCTCTGAATAGATTTATAAGCCGAAGTTTTTATCATCGCTCATATATATTTTTGTATTACTAAATTATATCTATTATATACAATTCGAAAATAATTTACAAGTAAAAAATCTTCTAAAACATGGTAAGCTGTTCTTTTTCTCCGAGTCTCGATAAAACCTGGGGATCATTATCTTTAAAAAAAGCATACTTTATCTCTCTTTCTTTAGTGAATATCTGAGTATCTTTGTCTAAAGAAGGACGAAGTCTGCAACTGTACACTATTGGAAAATAATCTCTTATATATTTTCCTTCGCTGTGAGCAGTCAAAGCTATTATTTGAAACCCCAACTGTTCGGCAATAAAGAATACGGGATCCAAAACATGGTTACTTGAAGCTTCTCCGAACGGATTATCCAATATAACCGTACGGTTCCTCTTTTGTTCGAAATTTATACTCTGCTTTTTTTCAGCAAGATAATTCAATATCCCCAAAAATAAAGTCATATTTTTACTCCATTTTTCCCCGCCGGACCAAGAATTCGTTTTTTCCCAAGACACGGGAATACTATTTACCTTACCGTCATTCGTAACTTTTCTGCATTTTACTTTTATTCCGTCCCCTGCCATAAGGGCTTTCATAAGCTGCTTGGCTTGAAATTTATCTTCTATATATTTTCTTACGGAAGACTTATCTTCTTTTCCCTCTTCATCCTTAAATTCATTGCTTTCAATATCTTTAATCATAATATTTATATAATTTCTTATTTCTTCCTTCCCAAATTCTTCTTTCCATTCCGGAACGTCAATTATATATATTTTTTTTGATTTGTCGTCTACCTTTATCCTCGTCTTCTTAGAAATAGACCCTATTTCCTGAGCAAGGGACTTTAAATAAGAATTAAGATATTTCACAAACTGGCTTATCTCCTTATCATGCTCCATCATATCCATTTCCAATATATTTACGGTTTTGTCAATTCTTTTATCTATGTTTTTCTGCCATTCAATAATATCATCATATTTATCTTTATATTTAATCCCCCATAACGCCATGTTTTTCAATCTGGGTTCGCTTATGTGTTCACTGCAAAACATCTCAAAGTCCCGTTTTTCTTTATCTACTTTAATTATATTTTCCTCTGTTTCCTTTTTTATATTTTCAAGGGAGTTCAAAACGAGACTAACATATTTCATTCTATCATAAGGAAGCCCTTGAATCATATCATCGGATAAACCTAAGGATATGACATTATCAGACAGATATTCGTATTTTTCATTTTTCAGCCTCAAATTATTCAAAACTTCTTCTATTGATTTTAGTTCTTTATCCCATTTTTCTTCCATGGAATTCAAATAATCAATTCTCTTACCCAATTCGATCTTCTCATCATCTATCTCTTTCTTCACATTTCCCAAGGAATCGGTAAATTCCACTATCTTATCATAAACCTTAAAATAATCTTCTTCTTTGACTTCATATTTACTTTTAATATTCTGATATTTTTCTTTAAATCTATTTAATTCTTTTTCTTTTTTATCCAGCAGGGGAGAAAGAACTTTTATACTTTTAATCAAATCCTCGATTTCGGCTTCTCCGTATATGGGAAATTCCATATCCTTTTCTGACTGATATTTGGCACGTAAAATCAAATTCTTTAAATCCTTCCGATGCTCTTCTTTTGCATCAGAAATTTTCACTATATTATACGATATATTTTCTCTGTCCTTCTGCTTCTTATTTAATACATCTTTCAATTCCTTTCTTTCTCTCTTTAAAACTTCTATGGAAATCGGAGAATATTCGGGAACAAAATCTCTGACTTCCATATACAATTCGTCTTTGCTTAAAGAATCAATATAACCTTTAATCTTATTTAGTTCTAAAAGTAATTTTTCAGATATTCCCCTGTACCTTTCTGTTTCCTTTTTATTCTCTTCCTTTTTTTTATTGTTTTCCTCAATTTTAAAATCCAATCGGAATAAATCTTTTTTTATACCTTTCACGGAGTTTTTGAAATTTAAATACTTTCCGGCTTCCACAATATTTTTATTTAATACATTTTGTTCTTCTTGCAAATTGTTGATTTTATTTCCCGCATTTTTTATATCGTTATCTATCTGCAATACTCTTTTTTCTCCTTCTTCTATATTGCATTTTATCGTATTTATTTCCTCATCAGTATGTTTGTAATCCTCTTTTAACATAGTAAAATCCTCATAAGGATATTGGTCTAAAAATTCTTTTATTTTGTTTAAAACTTTAGTATACCTTTCCAACTCTGTTTCTTTTTCTTTCCTTGCCCGGGTAGCGCTTTCGGCTTTTTTTTGTCCTTCGGTTTTTTTAGCCTGAAAATCTTCTCTCTTTATATTATCCTTCCATACCGAAGGATAGAGAAAAATATCATTTTCTATTTTTCCTCCTTCCAAAAGGAGCTGTGCTTTGGATTGAGTCAAAATTCCAATGGGACAGCTGATTTTATCTATATTCCTTTTAAGTTTTTCATGTAATTTATTTTCACCGTTATCCGCAACAATTACGGATGATGCCCAATAAGGATAGTTCTGATAATACTCTGTTTCATCCTTATTCAAAACGGCAGCCGCCCTTCCGATATACTGAGCACCGGATTCCAAAAAAACGAAGTTATTCCTCCACTGATTTATCCATGAATCCAGCATGGGTTCGGCAGTAAAATACTCATTATCCTTATAATCATCGGAAAACCTGTGAGATATCCTTTCATTTATCAGAAGTTCTTCCCTTTCCCGCCTGATTCTCTCACATTTATCTTCTAAAGCCGCTACTATCTGTTCTTTTTTTATATACAAACTGTTTATATGCTCATAACCTGAAATCAGCTCCTTTATCTTGATTAACAATTCCTTTTCTTCATTTTCTATTCTTTCTATTTTCTCTCCCAAAACTCCCCTGTTATCTGAAAGCTGCTCCTGTTTTTCCCTGTAAGAACTTAATTCGGCATTGATACGGTTTTTCTCCTCATACATCTCTTTCAGCCTCTCACGGCGTTCTACTAAATCCTTTTCCAGAAAATTAATTTTATCCGTCCATTTAGGATACTGTTCTTCTATTGTTTCATTTTCGGAATTGGAAAGTATCTCGCTTTCAATATCTTTCATTTGTCTGCAGGAAAAGTTCAGCTCTCCCCTTAGATTCCCTTTTTTTTCAACAAGTTCCTCATACTCCTTGTCTAAAGAGTCCTTTTTTTCTCTAAGTATACGGAGATTATCATTACATTCCTCTCTTTTTCTATTCGCTTCATCTCTCTTCCCATTCAATTTATTAAATTCTCCGTCAAAATATCCACTAACAGCGGATGAGTTGATTCTCAATTGTTTTTCTGCTTCATCGGTCTTTTCATCTTTTTCCAACATATCAAGCTGTTTTTTATAGATCAAAATCTCGTCTTCATCATCCTTGATCTTTTTTTTCAATTGAGCAATCTCTAAGTTTTCCAGCCTTCTTTCCTTAGCCGAAAATTCGTCTTTTTGCACCTCGTAATCTCTGAGACAGTTGTTATATTCGTTCTCATCCTTTTCTAATTCTTGCTTTATGCATTCCAAATAATAGGAATATTCCTTCTGAACTAATTTTTCATTTGTACTCTTCCAATCATTCTGTGCTTTTTCTACATCTTTTAATTCCTTATCCGTCTTTTTATGCTCATCAAGGAAAAATTCATAAAGGGCTTTTCCCTCTCCTTTTTTCTTACCGAATTTTTCAAGAGAATAATAATATTCCTTATATACTTCAACGTATTTTCTTATTCTATCCTGAATAAGTTTACTTTCATCTATATTCTTTTTCAGATAATTATGTTGCTTGAAATGTTCCCTCTGATTTTCAAAAGTATCGGCAAAATCCTTCATTCCGTTTCCCGCCAGGGCTTCTTCGGCAACGGGAATCAGGAGCCTGTCGACTAAACTTTCGGTAGTTTTGCAGCCGTCAAAAAATTTCTCCACCCCTCCCTCTTCTCCGTTTATCAATGATATTCTTCTCCATTCCATAGGAATTATCTTAAAATTTTCTTCTATATATTTTTGATATTCTCTAATTGTAGAAAATCTCTTGGCATTTACATGCTCCTTGCTCATATATTGATAATAATCATTCATTTCTTCTCTTCCCGCAGGGCGTTTATTCCCATTTGAAGTATTTCTGACAAAAGGGATATTTTCGATTGAATTGCTGTCACTACTTCCGTATTCATAAACATATCTGTAAGAATCCAGCTTACCGTTAACTAAAAACAACGTTACTGCAGTTAAGGCATATCTTCTGGGTCTTTCGTTTAATATCCATTCTACGGCTATATGAGCGGGATTGCCTTCCAAAGACAATGTATCCTTTATTTTTCTTTCCGCTAAATCCGAATGAGGAAGAATTGCCTGCAAAACGGTTTGTATAAAAACTGTTTTCCCGCCTCCGTTTTCTAAAAGAATTGCTCCGTTATTGCCTTCAAAAACAAAGATGTCATCGTTGTATCTTTTGGAACCTCCCTCATATACGACATTAGTGAACCTTATTTTCGATATGGACGGCATTTTTTCTCTCCTTTCCTTCTCTTTCCGCTTGATACATAAAATCTAAAATTCCTCTGTTGAATTCATATTCCATATAGTATTTTTGAACAATTGTCTTGGCTTTCTCCGTAAGTTCTATTTCGTCATTTCCTATATCAGTTATAAGCCCTTGATTTTCCAAAAATCTTTTCACCGTATTTAAAAAGCTGAGCCTGCTGACGGTCCTGGCATCTTGGACTTTTACGTTTTCCCTCAAATCATCCATTGCTTCCCACTTTTCCACTATTCCCACCCAATTATATTCGCTATCCTTCTCAATCTTTTTCAGCTCATCTTTGTCTATTTCCTTAATTGAGGAAATATGATTATTTAGAGAAGAAAGCCATTCCTTCATGGGTAAAAAATTCCTTGTTGCTTCGGTGCTCTGATAGCTGTCGTAAAATTCCCCGAATAAAACGATTATAGCCACATACATAAGATATATATCCAAGTTTACTGCTCTCGAAGGTAGATACTCTTTTTTAATCTCTTCATTTGATACATGAAATGGTGAAAGAGGTTCCGTTGGAACCAAATATACATATTCTCCCGCAGGTATAACAGTACACCCCACAACTGATGAAAATTGATTTACTAAGTCTCTTACCTTGTCATCGGTTATATAAAGCCTCATTTCATCTTTCTCGCAAAAACCGTTGGCTGCAAGGTAAGAATATATTTTAAACGCATTCAAAACTTCAACATCCCTATATTCCATCTGTATTCTCCTCTAATCTCATAACCATATTCTTTATTGAAAATCTTTTATTGCCGTAAACTATTCCGTCCTTCTCAACTACAGTTAGTTTTATCCTTTTACCTTTAAAGATTTCAAATGCATCCTTAAACAATTCATTGTTATCATATTCTGTGTCATTCAAAATAATAGGGGATTTCTGATGAAGTATTATCCAAAAATCATAAAAACTCCTGTGATTTAATATATCTTCATCCTCAGATTGCATATTTCCGACAACTTCTTCTAAAGTAATTTCATTTTTGTTTCTCATCATCTTAATAACGATCTCCATTATTTTTCTAAAATTAAATTTTGTAATATTAAGGTATTCATCTATAATTTCCCCTTCTTGGGGCTCGGCAAATTCATAAATATCCTCACTTTCCCTTTCCGATTCTATCTTTTGTTCATAAAAAACTCTCAGAGGAGACCAGGTTTTTGCCATCGACAAATACATAAACGGATTTATAATGTACCTTGACGCCCCAAGGGGCAGAGGTATAGATATAAGCCTTTTTGTTATTTCCTCCTCAAAATTAAAAGATTCAACTCCTATAAAATATAATGATTCCTGAGCTGATTCCAAAGCATTTGTCTTTAAAGATATGCTGTTCTTAAGCAATTGCCTGTGCTCACTATGTACTTCGTCTAATTCATTATGAATTTTCCTTATTAATTCATAAGCCTTTCTGTCTTTTTCATCTTTAATTTCGTATTCCATTTTGTTTTTCGTATCGTTTACAAAATTTAGAAGTTCATCAAACTCTTCATTCTCTCTTGCAAGCCTTAAGTTTATATCCTCTATAAGGTTTTTATATCTTTCATAGGATTCTTCGGAAACAATATTTCGATTTATTTCATGGCCTATTTTAATTATTCTGTCTTTAAGGTTGCCGACAGCTAACCTCATCTCGTCAATCTGCCTCAAAGCCCCGGCAAATTCCCCTTTTTCCAGCTGTTTCCTCAATAGAAGCTGATTTATGGATATTTGAAATTCGCTGAAATATTCTCTTGTGGAAAATACAAGTTCAAGTCCTTGCTCATCCAATGTATAATACTGGATATTCGATTTTGTATCGGACAGCCCGGATTTCAATATTGAATAATATACGGTTTCGTATCTTCTTTTTTCCCAATTATAAAAAGTCTTGCTGTTTCTTTTTCCGCTGGGAGGCCTAAAAGCATCAATAATATTTCTTGCTGCTCTTTCAAATCCTTCAATATTCAAATCTATTCTTCCGCCATTTACTTCGGCAAAAAACTGTGCAAGTTCCTTCACTCCCGTATTTCTGTTTCTCATTATCATATTTTCGAAAAAAAACAACAGAGAAAGTAATCCCAAACTAAAATAATCTATAAAGTTTCCGCTGTTATCTTTTTCTCTTTTATTTTCCAGTTTAAACAAGGGTTCATATAAGAAAAGCCTCCCCACTCTTTCTCCATAATTATCAAGTATTCCCCTTATGTTTATGTCCACGAAATTTTCCTCCAAATTTCCCTCATCTTCTCCTTTTCCAATCCTTCCTGAGGATAGTATCCTCCTCTTTTCAGCATATCCATAATCCTGTCTTTATAATCAACGCTGAAATTATTTAAAAAATTTTTCACAGCTTCATCGTTATGGATTTGTCCATGTTTTCCGTAAGAAAAATGATTTTTAAAAAATTCCTTATAAAAATCCACGGCAAGAAAAGCTTCTCTTTTTTCATTTACGGCATTCCATATGGATATTCCCTCATAATCCAGATCTCCGAAGTAAAAAACTTTATTTTGCTCGCATCCAAGCCTCAGCTGGTCTTCCAGTACAGATATCCCCGAGGTTATCTTCCAACCGGCACCATAAACCAAAGAAGTAAATTCCGTATTTTCAATATCATCCATTAAAGCATAAAATGTAGATTTATTCTCCACTATCAGATGCATATGAGTTTCACCCAGAATTTTATTTCTGTTTACAGCAATCATCAAAGGGTCCGGCATGAAATTTATATTAAGCCTTTTCCACAGTCCTATCCTTTCTAATATGACTTTTCCCCCTTCTTCATCTATCCACTTTTCATTTCCCACAAACCTGTAAGAAAGCTCTGAGGTCGTATATTCACCGGTAGGAATTCCTTTTGAATTTAAATAAGAATTGATCTTCATTATATAAGGAAGATCCCTTTCCCAATATTTTTCTCCGAGAGAGTAATAGTTCTGCAGATTTATATTTTTATTCGCTTTCAATTGATAGGAAGCTATTCTGTCGACAATTGCCATATTGAAATATGATTTGTTAATCCTAAAACTATTTGGAATGGAAATAGGTTTATCGGTAGTGCCGCTGGCTTTAATAGGAGAAAGTATTCCTTCCTTTAACATATCATTAATTACTACCGCATAATCATCATATTCCACATCTCCCCGCAAGTGATCTTCTATCTCCCATAAACATATGGTCTTTTTACGGCAATTCTTTAGGAAATAATATAGAATTCTTCTTACAATTTCGGGTTTCATATATCTTCAATTCCTCTCTTTCACTATATATAATATATAGTTGTTTAACACTTCTCTTCATTTTCCGCTTTTTTTAACATATCCCAGATTTCTTTAAATTTCTTTCGGAAATTAACCGGTTTCATCTCTTTGTTCACAAAAGCATGCTCGGTAAAGCCTTCGGCTAACAATAAATTATCCCTCTTCCTTATAATATTATATTTTAACCTCAGCCTTACTCCCTCCATTTTTTCAATTTTAGTTTCAATAATAATTTCATCATCGAATTTAGCCGAATATATATATTTACATCCTGTTTCTATAACCGGAAGAAATATTCCCTGAGTTTCAAGGTATTCACAGGTATAGCCCATATCTCTAAAAAATTCGTTTCTTCCAACTTCAAACCATGTAAAATAATTTCCATAATAAACTACACCCATTTGATCCGTTTCTTTATATCTGACCCTTATGTTTGTACAATTTTTCACAAATAACCCGCCTTTCTTCATTCAGCATACAATCAATTAATAATACTCCAGTGATATTATTATATCACTTCAATCTTTCTCAAACAATCAAATATATTTAACTTGGTGTTAGAATATAAATAGTACAAGTCAAAATGAGAAAATCCAAAATAAATATAAATTATGGTACAATGTATGTATCGTAGAAGGAGGAACTCATTATGGCTAAACAATATGATAAACAATTCAAACTGGATGCAATCCAGTATTATCAGGATCACAAAGACCTTGGGCTTATAGGTTGTGCTGAAAACCTTGGTATCAGCCAGCAGAGCCTTTCCAGATGGAAGAAGGGACTTGAACAAACTGGAGAGATTGTGTGCCGTGGCTCCGGGAATTATTCTTCCGACGATGAAAAAGAAATAGCACGTCTTAAGCGTGAACTTCGTGACACAAAGGATGCCCTTGATGTCTTAAAAAAAGCTATAAGCATTCTGGGAAGATAACAGAAGCTATTTATCATGAAGTTTCTGAAAAGACGGAGGCTGCCAAAAAAGAAAATCGCCGGGTTTCCGTCTCCGGAATGCTGAAAATTTTAGGCGTTTCACGCTCTGGATACCTTGCCTGGCAGAAACGTGTGCCCTCTGATACACAAAAGCGCAAAGAGGCTGTTAAAGTTAAAATCAAGGATATATACGATGATTCAAAGCAGAATTATGGTGCACCAAAGATTACCCAAAAGCTTCAGCAGGAAGGTGAAACCATCTCTGAACGTACCGTAGGCAAATATATGAAGGAAATGGGTATTAAAGCTCAGTGGATAAAGCCATGGACTGCAACAACCAAAGATTCCGATTTTAGTACGGAGCTTCATAATATCCTTGATGAACAATTTAACCCTGACCGTCCAAATGCAGTATGGTGCAGCGATATTACTTATATCTGGGCAACAAGAGGATTCGTCTATCTAATAAGCATTATGGATCTATATTCCAGAAAAATCATTGCATGGATGCTCTCAAAAACGATGGAAGTTTCCTGCGTAATAAATACAATAAACAAAGCTAAAGCGAGGAGAAATACAGACCTACCACTTATTTTACATAGTGACCGCGGAAGCCAGTATGTTTCCAATGAATATATAAAAGCTACTGCTAAAATGCAGAGAAGCTATTCAAAAAAGGCTTTCCCATGGGATAACGCCTGTATTGAATCGTTTCATGCAATAATCAAACGTGAGTGGCTGAATCGATTTAAAATTCGCAATTATCAACAGGCATACAAGCTTGTATTTGAATACATTGAAGCTTTCTACAATACAAAACGAATTCACAGTCATTGCAACTATATGTCACCCGATGATTTCGAGAAGCTGTATGCTAAAGTACAGAATGACAGCTTACTTTTAGCTGGTTAATATGAGGATATTTTTCTCATTTTAATTTGTACTAAATCTTGACATAGGACCATTCTGATTGAAACAGTTGATGAGGATTATCACATTGGTTTCAATTCCTCATTAGGTATTATAAATTTGGTCGTGTCGGTCGTGCTTCTAAGGATAGCCCTGTTTCAATTCCTCATTAGGTATTATAAATGTCACATTTACCGCTGGTTTTTGTAGGGGCCAGCTAGTTTCAATTCCTCATTAGGTATTATAAATGTTGTCCCGTATTCTTTCAATTCATCGTACATTTCTGGTTTCAATTCCTCATTAGGTATTATAAATGCTTTTTTTATTGAGAAGGAGGGATAGAATGAAGTTGTTTCAATTCCTCATTAGGTATTATAAATCATTAGAAAAGTTGGAAAAGAGGTGAAAGTATGAAAGTTTCAATTCCTCATTAGGTATTATAAATAACAGATATAAAATATCCTTTCTACTTTGGAAATTTGTTTCAATTCCTCATTAGGTATTATAAATTTGAGGCTTTTGAACAGCATATTAGGGATAGCGAATGTTTCAATTCCTCATTAGGTATTATAAATCTTTCACAAGAGCGTTATCCGCTCCGCATAGAATAGCTTGTTTCAATTCCTCATTAGGTATTATAAATTATGAACATCCAGAGAAGTTCGTTTCTTCAAGCGAGTTTCAATTCCTCATTAGGTATTATAAATGAGAGCGTTTTAGAGCGTTTCAGAGGTATTCTGACGTGTTTCAATTCCTCATTAGGTATTATAAATTTATTGATGTTCCAAGCTCCTGCCATTGACATTCCGGTTTCAATTCCTCATTAGGTATTATAAATAAAACTGAAATCCATATTCCCAAGCTTGCAGATCAGAGTTTCAATTCCTCATTAGGTATTATAAATATGTCTCCGGAAGCGATAACAAAAAAAGTATGCAGTGATTTGTTTCAATTCCTCATTAGGTATTATAAATTGTAATCAGCTGCATCTGTCGCAATTATATAAGCGAGTTTCAATTCCTCATTAGGTATTATAAATAATTTCGTCCTCGGCCTCTTTCTTCTCTTCATCATAGTTTCAATTCCTCATTAGGTATTATAAAAAAAAGACCAGCTAATTAAAGTCAATAGATTTTAGCAAAATAATATTAAATATTTTTTGAAAAATTAATAATAAAAAAATGCACACCTAATAAACCAATGATTATTGGTTTAAAAAACGAAGCTGTTATTTAAAATTGTTCTTTGAAAACTAAACATTAAATACAGATCATTAGGCTACTGAAGACCTAGTAAGAAGTAGTTCCTCATGCTCTTCTGGGGTTCTTAGCTCAAAAGGCTTTTTGTCTCTCATGACGGCGAATATAATATTTACTAATTTTCTCATTACAGCACCTAATGCAACCTTTTTGGGCTTGTTTGTACACTTTTTTTGGTAGAACTCATAGAGCACTGGATTAGTTTTGTCACCATTTCTCTTACTTCGAATATTGGCTAAAGCAGTTGTAAAGATGACCCTACGAAGCAATCTAGAGCCCCTTTTAGACATTTTGTTACGGGTTCCGGTGAATTCACCCGATTGATTAACAGAGGGGTCAATTCCAAAGAAAGCTACAAGTTTATTGGGGCTAGAAAATGCAGAAAAATCACCAACCTCAGCAAGTATCGTGGCAGCAGTTAGTATCCCGATACCAGGAATACTGCATAGCAGATTAATAATAGGTGCCAATACAGGATTATCTTCTAAAGAATCTGCTAAAATAATTTCATTAATTGCGTCAAGTATGTCTTTTTGGGCATCTTGTAAGGTTCTTACCATGGAAATATTAACTTTGAGAATGGCTAGATTTCCAGGGTTATTGATGCTTAAATCTTTAAATTCCTTAGCTTTTAAAACCAAAAGTTCATATTTTTCAGTGGACCACGCTAAACCTTTTTTAGAAGTTTTTTCAATAAGTGATATTAATGTTTGTTTGTTAGCCTTTAGAATTTGCTTAGGTGAAGGATACCTATCAAGTACTGCTAAGGCAGTGTTTGAATATACATTTTGGAAGACATCTGTAAAGTTTAGCATTACTTGATCAATAATGCCAATAAGCCTATTCTTGTAAGTAGTAAGTTCATCACCTAACTTGTAATATTGGCGACAAAGGCTTTTAAGGCAGTCAATAACATCATCAGGAACAACAGTAGTCTTAATAAAAGAAAACCTATAAAGCAATGCAATCTTATGGGCATCAAATTTATCATTTTTTACTTTCCTTATTCCAATATTTTTGATAGAATCAGATTGGATGGGGTTTATGATAGAGACCTCAAATCCAGAATCAGAAAGATAGTGGAAGAGGATTTTGTGATAGTGCCCAGTGGATTCTAAGACTACGACAGGCCTAATTGCAAAATCCTTTTCTGCTTTTTGCAATAGACCTATAGCCTCTTTAATACTGTCAATTGAATCATGATAGATCTTAATACGATGATAAATCTCATTATTAGGGGACAAAATACACATCTCACTAAAATTTTTACCAACATCAATTCCAGCTACAGGTGGATAATCCATAAGAAACCTCCTAAATAAAGTATTTGGATTTAGAAATCCATTCCTTCTCAAATAAGTACACAACCTTGCATGTGACACGAGGAACCAGTGTTAACTGGCCTCAACCAGCCAAATAATGTAATCTTATGAGAATGGATAGATACTCTTTTTTACAGGTAGTCGCATAAAGGCGTCCTAGGAGGAATTGCATCAACCTCCAAATCCATAAATTAATTATACAATATTGTTCATGGTTCAGGCCAAATTAAACTGGCTTTATGGCTAGGGTGAGAAGCCAAAGAAATGTATTTAATGATTAGAAAAGAAGACTATATTATTATTTAAGAAATTGATAATTATTACAGTGGAAAACTGTAATTTGATTATAACTATATTGTACAAGGAGGAGAGTAAATGAAAGAAAACCCATACAGGTTTCAATTCCTCATTAGGTATTATAAATTAAAATTGCAGATATGGCAATGACTGATATGGCTGAGTTTCAATTCCTCATTAGGTATTATAAATTAAAATTGCAGATATGGCAATGACTGATATGGCTGAGTTTCAATTCCTCATTAGGTATTATAAATAAGAAATTGTTTTTAGCAAATGAGATAATAGAAAGTGAGTTTCAATTCCTCATTAGGTATTATAAATCTAAAATTGCAGATATGGCAATGACTGATATGGCTGAGTTTCAATTCCTCATTAGGTATTATAAATGTTCTCCTTTCGGAATTGGAGTATACCCGCCTTTACTGTTTCAATTCCTCATTAGGTATTATAAATAGAAACTCTTTACCGGTGAGAGCGTGACCGTTGAACGGTTTCAATTCCTCATTAGGTATTATAAATTAGCAAGAGCATTGAGAGAGGCAGGCTTTGATACCGAGTTTCAATTCCTCATTAGGTATTATAAATAATGATGATACATCATGCCAGTGCATGGGCCGACGGGTTTCAATTCCTCATTAGGTATTATAAATCTTCTTACCAAGAAAGAACTAATTAAGAGATGGAAAAGTTTCAATTCCTCATTAGGTATTATAAATCCCGGCTCTTACATCAGTTGGTTCTGTTGTCCCGAAGTTTCAATTCCTCATTAGGTATTATAAATTATGCTACATATTTAAATTTGCTATCTCCGGTTGCAGTTTCAATTCCTCATTAGGTATTATAAATTCCTGAATATTAAGCAAACTTATTTCATCCATGCTGTTTCAATTCCTCATTAGGTATTATAAATAAATTCCCTATAAGCAACTTCCAGAGTGTTATTATTGTTTCAATTCCTCATTAGGTATTATAAATTACATCATTTTCTGCCATGCTTTATCACTCCTTTTTTGTTTCAATTCCTCATTAGGTATTATAAATTTTATTACATTTTTAAATTCTATATCTAAAGATGTAAGTTTCAATTCCTCATTAGGTATTATAAATGAGAAGAAAAATGAAAAAGAAATATGAATTGACAGGGTTTCAATTCCTCATTAGGTATTATAAATTTATAAAATTATTAAAGCTGCTATCTAAAGAACCCATGTTTCAATTCCTCATTAGGTATTATAAATATGGGGAGACAACCCCCTGATGAACTGGTACACAAAGTTTCAATTCCTCATTAGGTATTATAAATGTTATCCAGCAGAAAGAACCTTTATATTTAAACAAGTTTCAATTCCTCATTAGGTATTATAAATAAGTGGAAGTATACAAGCCAATGAAAGAGCTTGTATAGTTTCAATTCCTCATTAGGTATTATAAATATGGGCACGACGGCATATGCCTTGTCTTGGCCTACGTTTCAATTCCTCATTAGGTATTATAAATTATATCATCCGCATATATTTTATATATCGGATGGGAGGTTTCAATTCCTCATTAGGTATTATAAATTTTTTTGGCTTGGCTTTCAGAGATGCAATCACAAGTTTCAATTCCTCATTAGGTATTATAAATCTGGCGATTGAGGACTTCTCAATACAGATGGCTATGTTTCAATTCCTCATTAGGTATTATAAATTGTAAATACAAAGGAACAAGGAGCCTAAGGAGTGATAGTTTCAATTCCTCATTAGGTATTATAAATTGCTGTATTCCTCAATACGTCCGAAAATTGTCCCGGTTTCAATTCCTCATTAGGTATTATAAATTGCCTGGGCGGTTCCATATTCACCTCCTTCACCCAAGTTTCAATTCCTCATTAGGTATTATAAATAAAGGAGAATGCAAGTTAGATTCTCCTTGAATTACAGTTTCAATTCCTCATTAGGTATTATAAATCCAACCGGCAAATATAAAAAAGGCTGGGAGGTAACAGGTTTCAATTCCTCATTAGGTATTATAAATAATACATGTAGTGTTTGAAAACGCTATAAATCCATAGTTTCAATTCCTCATTAGGTATTATAAATCATATGAAATGATAGCGGACCCGAAGGCGGAGAAAGCGTTTCAATTCCTCATTAGGTATTATAAATCTTGGTGGGAGTCCTTGTCAGGGGTTTAGTAAAACAGGTTTCAATTCCTCATTAGGTATTATAAATTTTTGCACAATCGAATACTTCGTGAGTATTTAAACATAGTTTCAATTCCTCATTAGGTATTATAAATCTTCTATATCCGATTGCAATCCATTGCTAAAAGGAAGTTTCAATTCCTCATTAGGTATTATAAATAACTATAGTTTTAGTACCCGAGCCAGTTGAAACGCGTTTCAATTCCTCATTAGGTATTATAAATAACGGTGCCAATGCCGGTTTGCGTCGCTGGGCTGGAGTTTCAATTCCTCATTAGGTATTATAAATAACTTGTTTCCGGGACCAGTCTAAAGGACAGAGGGGGTTTCAATTCCTCATTAGGTATTATAAATGGGCAGAAGAAAGCAAAGGCAAAACCGAAAAAAACGAGTTTCAATTCCTCATTAGGTATTATAAATTCGAGAATGTAGCGATTGAAGGTTTTGAAGAAATCGGTTTCAATTCCTCATTAGGTATTATAAATCCATCTATACATTGATATTATTATATTCTTTATTCTTTGTCAAACTAAAAAATTTGTATAATTTTTTTAATAATTTCCCTGTATTTATTGGTATTACTTAATTATACAAAAAAATAAATTGTTGTCGATCCCCTGAACTTTTTACCTTATTAGGGGTCGACAACAATTTACTTTATAATTTTATATTAAATACAAAAATTTTCTTCTGGTATAAAATTTTCCGTCTTCGATTGCATACCTATGTAAATTAAGATATGAACTTATTATTTATTAAGAAGATTTTTACATTCTATAACCATCTATACTTTAATTTTAAATATAGTAAGAATAAATTCTTCTCCTTGCTCCATCAGTAATGGTTCTTTGGCTCCCGATTCTTTCATATTCTTAATGATCATAGGAATTCCTCTTCCTAACTGGTCAATATATCTCATATTCTCCATATATTTTACCAAAAATGGATTTCGAGCATAAGACACTCCTATTTTCATTTTTTCTATAGTAACTGTATTGGGAAGTCTTCCCGGACTTCTAAATTCTATTCTATCGTCAAACATAAATACCCTAATTTTAGAACCACTAATACTATAGTTTCTATGCACCAATGAATTAACAATAGCTTCTCTCAACACTATTATTGGATATTCTTCTTTTTCCTCTCTCCTAAGACCATTTATAATAGAAGGCGTTCGCATATTATTCCTTATAATCACCATTAATTGATCGGCAATATCTTGAATACGTCCTGTTATTACTTTTTTATCTATTAATTCATCCGTTATCTCATTACCTTTAAAATGAGCAAAACTTACGCCATTTTGCGGAAGATACCTCTCCGGCTCCTTTCCAAATATGAGTAATCCTCCTACTGTACAGACTGTCCCCGTTTCAACTTCTTTTAATATATCCGCATTAATCAATATTCTTCGTGTAGATTCACTGTTTTCTTCAAATAAATCAAAAGTATTGTATTTCATAAAATAATCTCTTATAATATCAACATTTAAATCTTTGATAGTTGTTCCTTCCACCGGAGATATATCAAAATGTAAGTTTCCTGTTCCTTCAAAAAGTCTTAACAATTCCTCTCGTGAGGCAATTCTTTTTGTAGTACCGACTCTTATATAATATTTATGGTCAACAGTATAATACGGTTTATTTAACCCTTTTGGAATACTTACTGCTGCCACTTTCTTACCGCCTACTTTCACTTCTTCAAAAACCGGTATAATATGAGGAATACAATTGTTTCTGCATATATTCATTATTGTTTCCTCAATTTTACTATTTTCAATTCCTTTAATATCTCCGTTATCATTCACCCCAATAAGTACAATACCACCTTCAGAATTAGCAAAAGCCACAAATTCTTCAGCCAATTCCTTTGCTCGAATACTTTCTTCTTTAAATTCAACATATAAATTTTCACCGTTGGATATCATATCAAGAATACTTCTTTCATCCATTTTTTATCCCCCTTTGCTTTAATTTATAAACTATTGATACCTTCATATTATAAAATTATATTATAGTTTCAATTTCTCATAGATATTCTAATTATTTACAATAATTCCACATCTTTATTATAAATAATATTATAAATTAATTCTAATTGTCAATGTACATTATACTATATTATAATATTATCTTATATAAAATTAATAAAAGTTTTACCTAATAAGTTGATCTTACATTATTACATATAATTGAAGCAAACTTCTAAATAAGACATCTATATTCTTAATGCCATTCATATGATTTTCTTATATACCTATATTACTTAAATATACAAAAATGTCATCAAACTTCAGTCTTCTATATCATTTGAAGTTGACGACAATTTTTGTATACATCAATATATATTTATTTCTAATATATTCCCTGTTCATTTAATTTGGATTTATATATCCCAACCAATTCATCCTCAGTAACATCCGTACTTGGTTTATCCAATATTATTTTTCCCCTATCAAGCATAATAATCCGATTGGAATAATTTATAGCATCTTTCATGTTATGGGAAATCATTACAGTAGTTATGGAACATTTTTTGATTAATTCTTTGGTTTTTTTCATTATAACTTTGGAAGTCTTTGGATCTAATGCTGCCGTATGTTCGTCAAGCAAAAGCAGTTTAGGATATTTCATGGTTGCCATTATAAGAGAAAGAGCCTGTCTCTGTCCTCCGGATAGAAATTTTACTTTTGTATTTAACTTATTCTCTAATCCCAAATCCAAATCTTTCAAAAGTTTTTTATATGAATTTATTTTATCCTTCTTTATTAATTTTTTTAAAGTAAATTTTTCTCCCTTTTTATCTGCTAAAGACATGTTTTCCAATATTGTAAGAGATGAGGCTACCCCCATAGATGGGTCCTGATATACTCTTCCTATATAAACGGATCTATCTTCTTCTTTTAAAGAAGATAAATTTATATCGTCCAGCATTATCTCACCGTTATCTGATAAAACACTGCCGCCTATCATATTGAGAAGAGTGCTTTTTCCGCAACCATTAGAGCCTATTATTGATACACATTCCTTTGACTCTATTTCTAAATTAAGCTTATCAAATATATTTATTTCATTTTCTGTTCCAATATTAAATGTTTTTGATAAATTACGTATTTTCAACACTTTTCTTCACCCCTCTCTTATTTCTTAAATCCGGTAAATGTACTGCAATATTATTATAAGCTATAAATATTATCACTATTATTGCATTTATCGCCCTGAGGGCATTAGGATCCAACCCCAAATCTATAGCAATTCCTCCTATAATTTTATATACTATGGCTCCCAATATAGCCCTTGTAGTATTTTTTACAGCATTTGAACTTCTCTTTATAGTATCTCCTATTATAATAGATGCAAGGGCAACTACAACAATTGAACTTCCCATTGTTATATCGGCAAATCCTTGAATCTGGGCCATTAAGCTTCCGCTCAATCCTACCAGTCCATTGGAAAGTACAAGTCCCATTGTTTTATATTTGTTACTATTTGCTCCAAGAGATCTTACGAGAATTTCGTTATCTCCCGTAGTTATTAGCAAATACCCGATTTCTGTCTTCAAAAACATATCCAATGAAACTTTTACCAGCAGCACTATAACTATCAGTACAAAAAGAGCTGGACCCATATCAAATATTGAACCGTATTTATACAGCGGAATATTTGATTTACCGTTTATTTTAAGATTCACAGAATACAATATGCTTAAAGTCAGTATCCCTGCTAATAAGGGCTTTATTTTTAACTTAATAAATAATATTGAAGTCAAAAGTCCTGCCGAGCATCCAAAGCAAAAAGACATGAAACTGCTTAATATAGGACTAACTCCCATAGAAATAAACTTCGCAAATATAAAAGCTCCCAATGGAAAAGTCCCTTCAACAGAAAGATCTGCAATGTCCAATACTTTATAAGTCAGTACCACTCCCATGGCTAAAACCGCAAATATCAATCCTTGTTCCAAAGATGTCAAAATCAGCGAATTCATTGTTTATCCTCCAGTTTCATCTCAAATTTATTTATCAACTATTACAGCATTTTTAAAAACTTTTAAATTCAAATCCAGGCCTAAGGCTTTTAGTGTTTTTTTGTTTACTTTTATTACGGTTTTATCTGCTGTGCCTACAGGTATAGATGATAAATCTTCTTTATCTACAAGTATTTTTTTTGCCATTTCTGCTGTCTGCTTTCCCAGTTCATAATAGTCAAGTCCATTTGTTGCAAGAATTCCATCATCTACTGCAGCCGCAAAGCTGGAAACGGAAATCATTTTATTTTCTATAAGAGACTTAGATACCAGCTCTATAGACGAAGCTACAGTATTATCTGTAATCAGATATAAGGCATCTACCTTTTTAACTATAGAATCTATTCCTTGTGGTAATTCATTTACATTGGTTACTCCAACGGTTACCACCTTTAATCCTGCTTCAGGAGCTAACTTTTTCACTTCTTCTATTTGTATTTCAGAATTCGTTTCACTTGTATTATACAATATACCTATGGTTTTTATATCAGGATCAATTTCTTTAAACATTTTCAATTGGGAGGCAATAGGAGCTGCATCAGATGTTCCCGTTATATTTCCCCCCACATTTTTCATATCATCAACTATTTCAGATTTCACCGGATCAGTTACCGCACTAAATAATATTGGAATATCGGAAGTTGCCTGCTTAGCACTCTGGGCTGCAGGAGTTGCTATAGCAAATATTAGATCTACTTTATCTTTTACAAATTTTTGAGCTATGGCAGATGATGTTGGGATGTCCCCTTGAGCATTGCGGTAATCTATTTCTGCATTAACTCCAAGTTCTTTCAGACCATCTTCAAATCCCTTTCTCGTGTCATCCAAAGAAGGATGTTCAGATAACTGGCTTATTCCAATTTTAAATACTTTTTCTCCATTACTGCTCACTTCTTTACTGTCCTTACCACAACTTGTCATAACTAACGCGATAAGTAAAATCAATGTTACCAAACTTACTTTTTTCATTTAATATCCTCCTCTTATAATATTCGTTAGATCAAATTTATTCGGGCAATAAAAAAATCCTTCATTCCTATAAATACAGTCTTTAACTGTAATTATAGGGACGAAGGATTTAATTCCATTCCGCGGTACCACCCTTATTATGACAACACCGTCATCACTCAAATCGGACCTAACAGTCTTATCCCTTGTAACGATGGGCTTTCGGATTTGCCTAATAGAATTAATCGTTTAGCAAATCTGCTCAAGAGGGAATATTACATATCATCTTAATGTTGGCTTCCACCTTATCCAACTCTCTGTAAAAAAGATTAAATATCTTTCTCTCCATCACAGCATTTATTTATAATGAATATAATCATAATACTTTATCAATATGAAGTCAATACTTTCTAAACTTTTTTTAATAATTTCATAAATTTTTTTTAACAATGTAATAATTAAACATGGTTTCAATAACATTTAGACAAAAATTAAAAGAATATTAGGAAAGTTTCAACGTTAAAGTATCTTCTGCTATTTTAGAATAATGGTTGGTTTAACATTTGAAAAAACAATTCCGTTGTGCTATATTTACACTTATAAACAGATGATAATTAAAATAAAACAAGGAGGTTAATTATGAAAGAGAAAATTTCCTTTGAAAATTTAAAAGAGTTTAAAGACAATTTTGAAAGTGACAGAGCCAACAAAGTTGCAATGAATGCTGCAGCTACAAATGGAGTTATAAAGGCAGCAACAAATCCGCTGGTATTCAGTAATGTAAGACATAATTTTTCCATAAATTTGGAACAGGGAGACATTACCAATCAAAAACAAAGCGGAAGATGCTGGATGTTCTCTGCCCTCAACACTATGAGGTACAGAATTATAAAAAAATTAAATCTAAAGACATTCGAACTGTCTCAAAACTATCCTCTATTCTATGACAAACTTGAAAAATCCAATTATTTTTTGGAGAGCATACTGGAAACATTGGATGAAGAAACTAACGGAAGACTGATTTCATTCCTGCTGACAGCACCTTTAAATGATGGAGGACAGTGGGACATGTTTGTAAATTTGGTAAATAAATATGGTGTGGTGCCAAAATATGCAATGCCGGAAACCGCAAATTCCGAAAATACAAGAGAAATGGACGGTTATCTTACAAAACTTTTGCGACAGTATGCATGTAACATAAGAGAAGAATATAAAAAAGGCACGACGGTAGAAAACCTTCGTAAAGAAAAGAAGAAATACATGGAAAACATCTATAATATTTTGTGTATATGTCTCGGAGAACCTCCAAAGATTTTTGATTTTGAAGTAAGAGACGAAGATAAAAAATATATATGCGATAAAAACATTACCCCGGTAAAATTCTTTGAAAAATATGTAGGCATGAATCTTGACGATTATATAAGCCTTATAAATGCACCAACAGCAGACAAGCCTTATCATAAGACATATACAGTTTCCTATCTTGGAAATGTAAAAGAGGGAAGACCTGTAAAGTACTTAAACTTAGAAATTGATCAGCTTAAAAAGGCAGCAATTGCTCAGTTGAAAGATAATCTCCCGGTATGGTTCGGATGTGACGTTGGACAGAGCAGCCTTGGAAAACAAGGGATTCTTGATCTTGATGCTGTAAAAGTAGGTGAACTCTTCGGAACGGAATTCTCCATGACAAAAGCTCAGAAGTTAGATTATGGCGAAAGTCTAATGACCCACGCCATGGTGTTTATGGGCGTTGATCTTGACGAAAAAGGAAATCCCATACGATGGAGAGTTGAAAACAGTTGGGGAAAAGACGTTGGAAAAGACGGATATATGGTAATGAGTGACAAATGGTTTAATGAATATATGTATCAGGTAGTTGTAAATAAAAAATATCTTCCAAAAGAACTTCAAAAAGAGTGGGAACAGGAACCAGCTAAATTACAGCCATGGGATCCTATGGGCTCTTTGGCAGAATAACAAATCTAAAATTCTAAAAAGCATTAAAAAGATGATTACCTTGATTCAAAGGAATCATCTTTTTAATTTATGCCCAGCTTTTTGACCTTTCTACCGCCTTTTTCCAACCAGCGTACAGTTTTTCCCTCATTTTCGGAGTCATCATAGGCTTAAATTTTCTGTTTATGCCCCAATTCTGAACAATTTCTCCTTTTGATTTCCAAAAATCCACTGCCAGCCCCGCCAGATAAGCTACTCCTAATGCTGTTGTTTCCGTTACCTCTGGTATCTCAATATTAGCATTAAGTATATCAGATTGAAACTGCATCAGAAAATTATTGGAAGCTGCTCCCCCGTCTGCTCTAAGCGTCGTCAGGTTAATTTCCGAGTCGTTTATCATTGCATCTATAACATCTTTTGTCTGATATGCTATAGATTCAAGGGTTGCTCTTATTATGTGGTTTCTGTTGACTCCTCTTGTAAGTCCAACTATAATACCCCTTGCATGCATATCCCAATATGGCGCTCCAAGTCCAGTAAATGCCGGAACCAAATATACTCCGTTTGTATCATCTACTTTAGATGCAAAATAGTCAGAATCCGCCGCATCATGAATTATCTTCAACTCGTCTCTCAGCCACTGAACTGCAGCTCCTGCCGAAAATATAGAACCCTCAATGGCATACTCCACTTTGTTGTCTATTCCCCATGCTATTGTAGTTATAAGCCCACTTTGAGACTTGACTATTTTATCTCCCGTATTCATAAGCATAAAGCAGCCTGTTCCATAAGTATTTTTTACCATGCCCTCCTGAAAACAAAGCTGCCCAAAAAGTGCAGACTGTTGGTCTCCCGCTATACCTGATATCGGTATCTCTTCTCCAAACAATTCCTTATCGGTATTTCCATAAATTTCAGAAGACTGCCTTACCTCTGGAAGTATGGAAGAAGGAATATTTAGTTCTTTTAAAAGATTTTCATCCCATTTAAGGCTTTTAATATTAAAAAGCATTGTTCTTGAAGCGTTTGTATAGTCGGTTATATGAAGTTTTCCCCCTGTCAGTTTCCAGACAAGCCATGAATCAATATTCCCAAATAATATATCCCCTTTTTCCGCCCTTTGCCTCACTCCTTCTATATTATCCAAAATCCATTTTATTTTCGTTGCTGAAAAATAGGCATCAACTATAAGGCCTGTATTTTCCCTTATATAATCAGAAAGACCCGCTGCTTTTATTTTATCGCATAGATCTGCCGTTCGCCTGCATTGCCATACTATAGCATTATAAACGGACCTACCCGTATTTTTATCCCACAGAACTGTCGTTTCCCTTTGATTTGTAATACCTATGGAAGCAATATCTGAAGGACTCAACCCTACTTTTTGTATCGCCTCTTTTGCAGCTTCTATCTGGGTTTTCCATATTTCCTCAGGATTATGTTCAATCCAGCCGGGATGGGGATATATTTGAGTAAATTCTTTTTGAGACAAACTTATTATATTTCCCTTCTTATCAAAGAGAATGGCTCTCGAACTGGTAGTGCCCTGGTCTAATGCAAGTATATATCTTTTACTCATAACAAAATCTCCTCTGAATATCTAATCTTTTAAATTTATTTTTTTCAATCAATAACTTTTGTTTTCAAAAAATTTGCGATTACTTTGTCTAAACAAATACAGTACAAGCAATATTGTTGCAAATGTTATGACAGTTATAATCGTAAAAACATCTATATGCATCATATAATCAGAGATTCCATCGGGTAATAAATCTATCATCCACGCATAAATCTTGTCTCCAAAGAAAATGCCTAATCCAAAGAAGGTTTGATATACTCCCATTGTCATCTCACGAACATTCTTTGCATATGGTTCCATTACAACTCCAATCAAAATATTATAAGTCAATCCATATCCAAAACCGCTTAAAGCATGGGTAAAGAATATAACCCACTGATTTGTAGTAATAGTCAATGTTAATGAAAATATGCCACAAAGAGCAAGTCCAAGAATTAGGGTATTTCGAATACCTATCTTCTTTTTAAAATACAATCCTGCCAGAACGCCTGCAACTAATTGAAAACTGCTGTAAATAAAATCAATATATGCAATCAGAAAATCGCTCATTCCAATTTCTTTTAAGCGAACAAAAGCAACTAAATTACTACCGCTGGAACTGAATTTAATAAATGATACCAATATTCCCACTGCGCTTAGAATTAGCAAACGCTGATCACTAACTACTTTTTTGAATCCCTTTAGCGAAAAATTTCTTGTAGGTTCTTTATTATCTTTCACAAATAACAAAAATATTAATGTGATTAAAGATAAAGCAGCACTTACTATCCACATTTCGCCATAATGCTTAATATTACCTTTAGTTGCTGTATATTGTATGGGGGACATAATAAATTCCGCCAATAATGGCGCAACCGACAAAATTGACACAGACATCATGGCTTGATTGCTGTCAAAAGTTTCGGCAAACAATACGTTAAACAAAGACAACATCGATGCGCTAATTCCCAATGCCAATGAAGACAATAATAATGAATAATAACCGGGTTTAAACACTACATAAACTGATGTAACCAGTACAGCACTAACCGCAAATAAAATCAGAGCTTTACGGGATTTAAAATAATCGCTCAGAGCAAATACAGGTAAGCGAATAAAAGTTGATATCAATCCATATGCAGCAGCAATATTGGCAGCCAATGTTCCTCCTAATGCCAGTCCTCCTATATCAACAGGTGCCATTGCATAAGCCTTACGATAAGAACGTACAATATTAACAGCAGACCAAAATAAAACCAATAAGATAAAAATCAAGCATTGATACCGTGTTAAATGATATTTTTTATACAAAAATATCGACAGTATAATCGTTGCTATAATAGTTATTCCATAAATTAAAATTTGATTGTCCATAATTCCTCTTTCCTCTTTATAAATTTTGTTAAAAAATAAATTTCAAGAAATCTTAGAGAATTAATTGTTATGTATAAAACAGCGTTCATATTAACGTTTTCCATAAGAACAAACATCTTCTCAAATATTTTTTTAACCCCATCCACAGCTGATATTACTATATTACTCGTCTCTTGTCAATTCAAAAAGGTTTAAGAGTCTTAAATTATTTCAGCTAAGATATTATTATGCTGTTACCACAATCTACTGAGAACATCTCATACTGACCTCCGCAATTATCTATTATTTGCTCAACTATCTGTTTTAAAGAATTTTCTCGGTATTCTTTACTTGTATTTGCATTTCCCTGAACAATTAGTATAACATTCTTTGTCTCCTCTGAAATCTTATATAGCTCTGAATCTCTAGCATCAAGATAAGCTAAAATATCATTCTCATCCCTATAAAGAAAATCACCTCTGACTGTTCTTTTTTCTCCTCCGCCTATGGGATAAAAAATTTCTTCACCTTCAGCAAAAGTAAAACATAATGTTTGTGAAATTTTATCATAATCATGAGCTCCGATAGATAAAAAATTTGAGATTACTTCCATATTGTAAATATCTACAATACTATTAATACGAGGCATATGTCCTCTATCCTTTATATTATTAATTAATGCTTCTGCCGTAGGCGGATATTTTTTTAAACTTCTGCCGGATTTTCTAATCATTGCCCTATATCCTTCCAATATCTTATTATTTTTTATTACAGTTTCATCATATTTTAAAGCTTTATTCTGTTGTTCTTGTATCCTCTGTTCAATTTTGGGAGATAAAACATTTTTTACGTTGACATTATGTAAAATTGCTCCCACAATATTCATTAATCCAAATAATAAATACCTTTTATCAACTTCAATCTTCATTTTTCAGTCATCCTCTCTCAAATGACAAATTTTCTTATGATAACTCCTTCTATTTGTTTCTCCGTAACCGTACACCAACAAGAACTGCAAAAAACAAAGCAAAAAACACAAATAAGATTAGTAACAAAGAAAAAGATGGTTTAATTAACTTAATATTAAGAAGAAAAATATGGGTTTCTACTACTACAAATAAATAAGTCAAAAATACAGTAAATGCACCTCCTATTTCCTCTTCCTTTAAACCCTTCATCCAAGAATTGTAGGAAAGCGAGCTCATTACAGTAAAAATCGGAAATACAAAAAACATCCATTTATTCATATTTCCATTTGGAATTCCATCGGCTGTCCAATGAATAACAATATCATTTCCAAGAAAAACTAAAGCAAGGACGGTCAAAATAATACTTATTAAAACTAAAACATCAGCAATATTTCTCCAAAATTTAATTGGTATTCTATTCTGCATATTGTCGCCCCTTGTCCACTTTTTATATATGTTATTATAACCTGGTAAATAATCTATTACTATTATATAATAATATTATAAAGAATATATAATCAAATAATGAGAGGATGAAAATTATGTGCGGTAGATTTTCATTGGATGTGGATATAGATTTTTTAATAGATAGATATAAAGTAATTAAAAAAATCGGTGAATTTAATTCTAAGGATGAAATTTTTCCAACGGATTTTTCTCCTGTGATAATAAACAGGGGGTATAATGAACTTAGAGTGTTAAAATGGGGATTTATGCCGAGCTTTGCTAAAAGACCTATAATTAACTCAAAAAGTGAAACTGTCGATATAAAGCCAACATTTAAAAATTCCTTCTATAACAAAAGATGTTTAATACCCGCAACAAGTTTTTTTGAATGGGAAAAATCCGGAGATAATAAAATAAAAAGGAGAATATATGTTAAAGGTGAGGATATTTTTTCTATGGCCGGATTATATAATATATTTAGAGATGATAATGGAGTTGAATATTATGCATTTACTATACTTACGACAGATTCAAACGAAGAAATGAAATCCATTCACTACAGAATGCCTGTTATATTGCCTAAAGATAAAGAAGATTTGTGGCTCAATATAAATATTAAGAATCCAGTGATTTTAAAAGAATTGCTGAAACCTTATGAGCAGAGCTTATTAATAAAATAAACTCTGCTTATCATGATTTAGTATATCTACATAGCATCAGCAAAATATTTATGCAAACTTCCATTTATATTAATTCCATATTTTTTAAATGTTTCATCCAATGCCTTTAAAGTTATATAAACCTTTTCTTCATAGCAATTTTCTCCCATATGCCCTATCCTAATAACCTTATCCTTCAGACAATCAAAGTCTCCTCCTATCATTATATTGTGTTCTTCCACCATATGATTATATATATCGGAAAATGTAATTCCTTTAGGGATTAAAATTGCGGTAACCGTATTTGAATATCCGTCTATAGGATAAAGTTCCAATTCGGATTTCATTATAGCTTCTCTAACTGCAGTACCTATTTTTTTATGTCTTTCTATATAGTCTCCCTTTTTAAAAACTCTATCCAATGCACAATTTAGCCCATATATATCACTTATAGGAGGAGTATAAGGAAAGTATTTTTCTTCATACCAGTTTTTCCATATTGCCAGATTGCAATAGAAAGATGCAATGGGTGTTTTTCTGTTGAGGATAATATCCCAAGCTTTTTTACTGATACTTAAAAAAGTCAATCCAGGTGATGCGGATATACATTTTTGGCTTCCTCCGAGGACTACGTCTATTTGCCATTTATCCACCTTTAATGGTTCTCCTCCAATGCCTGAAACTGAATCCACCACAGTAATTATCCCATATTTTTTTAATAGCGGGCATATTTTGCTTACAGGGTTTGTAAGACCAGAAGGTGTCTCACAATGGACTAAAGTTGCCAATTTAAAGTCATTATCTTTTTCTAAAAAGTTTTCTAGTTCCTTTAAGTCAATGGATCTTCTATAATTTCCCTTAAAATATGTAATCTCTGCTCCGTATATCTTAGCAAAATCTCCGAAACCCTTCCCAAATATGCCATTATCTATACATAGTACTTTATCTCCAGGTTCAATTAAAGATGCACAGGCTGCTTCAAGCCCCAGTATTCCTTCGCCATCTAATATAAGTACATCCTCTTTAGTATTTAAAAGTTTCTTCAGCTTACCACAGGTTTCCTTGTAATATTCAAAAAAATTCACATCCAAATCCGGATTAGTTATACTCTGGGCCATTGCTCTTCTCACATCTTCATGAACCTCCGTTGGCCCAGGAGTCATTATTAAAGATTTTTTCAAAATAATACCTCCCAAAACTTATTAAACGTATCGTATCGCTTTAAAATTGTATTGTTTATAAATTTATAGTATCACTACAGTTTTGCTGTGTCAATAAAATTAACTATAGTGTAAATATTATATTGGGGAAAGTAAAGTTTGGGGATAGGATATCTATTTTAAACATGAAGAAACGGTAAAGTTTCAATTCCTCATTAGGTATTATAAATATTTATAACCCCGATGGACAAGTACAATATTTTATAATAAACTCTAAGCAAGGGAAGGATATTTCTAAATATAACCCGGAAGAGCAAGAAGTTTTATATCAAAGAGGTTCAATATTTAGAATATCAGACATTGTTGAAAATAATAGTAAATATTATATTATGATGGAGGAATATCATGAATAATAAAAAATTAACCTTTGAAGAGTTTATGAAATTGCCAGAGCAAGAGAAAGGAGAAGCTTATAAAAAACTTTCAGATGAAGATAAATTTAAAGCAAGATTAGGACAAAATCCAGGAGGAACAACTATAGGCTACAAACCTTTAAAGGAGGGAGAAAAAGAAAAATATCATAAAGAATTCATTCAATTTTTAAAAGAAAAGCATGGGATAGACATTTAGAAAGAAATAAGCACTCACTATTTTTATTTAGTAAGTGCTTTTATTATGCTTAATTTTCAGGAGGTGATTAGTGTGGCCGCAAGTGTACAGAGTTTCAATTCCTCATTAGGTATTATAAATCGCAGGTATTTTAAACGGCCATAGAGCTCTCCCGAAGTTTCAATTCCTCATTAGGTATTATAAATTCCCCGTCGATAAAAACATATCCGCTCCCGTGACAAGTTTCAATTCCTCATTAGGTATTATAAATGCTTCTAAAAAGCTAAGTAATAGTTTTATATAGCTGGTTTCAATTCCTCATTAGGTATTATAAATTTTAAACCTCCTTTTAATAATGGCTATCTTAATTAGTTTCAATTCCTCATTAGGTATTATAAATAACAGGAAACCAAGGAAAAATTCTAAAAGGACAAGGTTTCAATTCCTCATTAGGTATTATAAATGGGCATTTTTCTTATTAATTTTATTTTCTCGTCGTGTTTCAATTCCTCATTAGGTATTATAAATCGGATTCTAATTCTCTTTGCCTTAGCTCCATTTTTATGTTTCAATTCCTCATTAGGTATTATAAATGTCGTTTTGGACAGAAAAAAACTGCTATAGAGCCGTGTTTCAATTCCTCATTAGGTATTATAAATTATACATCATTTATACTTTACCTCCCTTTCTCTCTAAAGTTTCAATTCCTCATTAGGTATTATAAATCAGACAATGCGCCACGGAACTTTGCACAAAAGGATAGTTTCAATTCCTCATTAGGTATTATAAATTGTTAAATAAAGGGAGGAATTAAAATGAATTTAATGTTTCAATTCCTCATTAGGTATTATAAATTTGTAGCGTCGGATGCTATGGGAAAAAACAAAACATGTTTCAATTCCTCATTAGGTATTATAAATTGCTACACTGTTCCCCTCAAGGGCGCAAAAAACATTGGTTTCAATTCCTCATTAGGTATTATAAATTTTATAAAAGTTCATGAACCGTAACACGTGGTGTATTGTTTCAATTCCTCATTAGGTATTATAAATCGGAAAGCGGAGAAGTAGAGGACAAATCAAAAGCAAAGTTTCAATTCCTCATTAGGTATTATAAATTAGAATTTTTCTATTTCCTCTTTGTTCGGCCTTCCTGGTTTCAATTCCTCATTAGGTATTATAAATGGTCGCAACCTTGTAAAAAAGCGTAGAGGGAAATTTGTTTCAATTCCTCATTAGGTATTATAAATTCCATCTCTTGCCTGTCCATCTTCTTAATCTTTTTAGTTTCAATTCCTCATTAGGTATTATAAATTTTGAATAAAGAAATAGAGTTATTGAAAGAACAAATAGAGTTTCAATTCCTCATTAGGTATTATAAATAAGAAAGAAGATGTTCAGAGAATAGGTTCCAATATTCTGTTTCAATTCCTCATTAGGTATTATAAATACACATTATCTGAAACAAGTTCCGGTTTCATCCGGCGTTTCAATTCCTCATTAGGTATTATAAATTCCTTTGCTTCCTCATTCTTTGTTTTCCTCCAGCAAGTTTCAATTCCTCATTAGGTATTATAAATTTGTATGAGAATAAGGCAGATGCCCCTATAATTTGTGGTTTCAATTCCTCATTAGGTATTATAAATCACTCTAGCCCATTTTTGTTTTTCAGCATTTTCGTCGTTTCAATTCCTCATTAGGTATTATAAATTTCAGAAGATTTAAGAGAGTTAGCTGATACTTTAGAGTTTCAATTCCTCATTAGGTATTATAAATAAGATAATGCCTTACCGTTCTTCCTTGGAATCATGAGTTTCAATTCCTCATTAGGTATTATAAATTTTTTGAGCTTCTTTCACTTCTTATCACTCCTTTTAGTTTCAATTCCTCATTAGGTATTATAAATTCTTGAACGTCAAGCTAAAATACAAGAATTACTTATGTTTCAATTCCTCATTAGGTATTATAAATAAGGAAAGGTGATAAAATGGATAACATGGAAAATATGTTTCAATTCCTCATTAGGTATTATAAATACGTGCAAGGATTGCCTCAATACAGCTATAGAAAAGTTTCAATTCCTCATTAGGTATTATAAATTAAAATTCTGAATAGCGTTCATCCGTTGCAGTTCATGTTTCAATTCCTCATTAGGTATTATAAATAATTCGTTGACAGAGGAATAATGAATCCAAATGAAGGTTTCAATTCCTCATTAGGTATTATAAATGCCTATCTGTCAACCTTAAAATTTGATATCCATGATGTTTCAATTCCTCATTAGGTATTATAAATCTTCAACTGTTGTGATCTTAGCGGCCATTCCTGCGTTGTTTCAATTCCTCATTAGGTATTATAAATGACATGTCAAGATAGACTACAAAATTTCAAAATGAGTTTCAATTCCTCATTAGGTATTATAAATAATCTTCGTTCTGCATATCTGCCGTTTTAGGGCCTAGTTTCAATTCCTCATTAGGTATTATAAATCCTACAAAGCGGGGGTAAGGGGCCGCTTTGAATTAATGTTTCAATTCCTCATTAGGTATTATAAATTTGTTTTGAAGGAAGTATAGAAGAATTTGAAAAGAAAGGTTTCAATTCCTCATTAGGTATTATAAATACACTGTTCCTTTTTGCCCCGTAAGCTTATGTGCTAGTTTCAATTCCTCATTAGGTATTATAAATTAAGCGGATTAAAGGGCTTATACGTTGACAATACTAGTTTCAATTCCTCATTAGGTATTATAAATAAGACGCTCAGTGCAGGAAACGGATTAAGAAAATGAGTTTCAATTCCTCATTAGGTATTATAAATCATTTCCTTGTATTTGGTTGCGTGAATAGAAAACAGTTTCAATTCCTCATTAGGTATTATAAATGAATCGGACACAAAGGGAAGTGTAGATTATGGCAAAGTTTCAATTCCTCATTAGGTATTATAAATTAGTGGATTCCTAAGAACACCAGCCTATCGGCTAGTGTTTCAATTCCTCATTAGGTATTATAAATGTAGGAAGAATGTTTGAAATGCCTTCTTTCATAGAAAGTTTCAATTCCTCATTAGGTATTATAAATTGGACAGAAAAAGAAAAATGAAATTTACAAAAAATTGTTTCAATTCCTCATTAGGTATTATAAATCCATATTTTTAGCTAAAGTTAGCCATTCATATTACTGCAATATATAAATATTTGTTAAATAAAATTATTTGTTATTTGCTATTAATCTGTATTTATCAGCCTTTTTATTATAAATTTTCAAATGTCGATCCCCCGATGTTTTTACCTTATTATAGGTCGACATTAAAAAAATATCGTAGGTTTATTTTTTTCACAGCCGATTATTTCCTTATTGGAATATTTGTCATTACTTAAGGTATATATAATTAATGAATCCTCATTCTTATTCATTTTGTTCTCAAGTTCAATTTTTAGTTTTTTTAAATCACCTTCAGTAATTTCTCCCTCGAATACCGAATTTTGAACCCAAGTTAAATATTTTCTGCATGTCTTCAACGCCTTAGCTACTCTGTTTTCTCCAAAATCGTATACTAAAATAATATACATAATCTCACATCTCTTACCATTTAGCTATAAATGGTAGATATTGTTCATCTTCGGTTATAAATTTCTGCAATTTGTATGCTTCAAGGCGTATCAATCTTTTATAGCTTACGCGATTAGGGAAATTCGGGTACTTTATCGTAGTCTCAAGTTTTTCATTAAATTCCTTAATAAACTTCATTCGCCCCTCATCACTAAGTATAATGCTTCCCAAATCTTTGTTAAAGTCTTTTTTAGTTATTATTTTCTTATTAATTACAGAAAATATTGTCCTATCAACTATTATAGGTTTAAAAATTTCTGCTACATCAAGGTTAAGTGAAAATCTCCTGTCATTTGTACTATGCAGATATCCAATACGAGGATCCAATTGAGTCTGATACAGTTGGGATAAAACCAAAGTATAAAGCATAGAATTTCCAAAACTTATCAGAGAATTAATTCTATCTTTAGGAGGCCTTTTTGTCCTGGAAGTAAATGTAAAGTCTTCATCATCCAAAATTTTATTAAAACTTTTATAGTAGACCTGTCTTACATTGCCTTCAATTGCCATGATAGTTTCTATTGTACTCTGGAGCTGCAATGTATCAAGAAGATTTGTTATTTCTTCTATTTCCCCTTCTAAGTTAGAATTTCTCCTCTCATAATACTTCAAAACCTGCAGTATGTTTTTTATAGCACCATCGATGAATGTCTTAGCTATAATAACCCTTTTCTCATAATTCAAATATGCCTCACTTTGCTTTAAAATTACGTATCCAGAATTTAAATATTCCCTTGGATAAAAAGTTCCCACATAGTATTCATAGTAATTGAAAAAATGAATTGTAATTTTATTTGAACATACAAATTCAAGAAAGTTTTTATTTACATCAACCTCTCCGAAAATATAAATTGACTCTACGTTATTCACTGGAATATACTTTTTTCCTTCTTCTCCTTCGAACATTAATGTATTATCCTTTCGGCACAACCTGCCATTATTAAAAATAAACATATCCTTCTTCACTATTCCGACCCCCTTAAGAATAACAATATTCATTATATCCGCAATTATAGCAAAATTTACACTTTTCAACTTTAGGTGGAGTTTCATTCTGCATAATATCAACAATACTATTCTTCATTACCTCAAGTTCTTGCAAAGTCTCTTCATTTAAAATAATTTCTGTTCTCTTCTTTTCTTCGAGATAAAGTAGCACCCCTTCAGCATCTATTCCCGCATCTTTTAATACCTTAAGATAATATAGAAGTTGCCATTTTGATGCCTGACTGTATTTTGAAGTCTTTTTAGTTTCACCTATTACAAGTTTTTCTTTAGTACTTAATATAACATCAAATTTGACATTACCAAATGCTATCTCCTTCTTATTCCTTTTATACGTTTGCTCATGGAGAAATCTCCCAAAATCTATGTTTTCATCATTTTGATCCGGAACAATATTTCTCGACATGAGCCACACCTCTCTTTTGCATATATTGTAATACCAGATTAAAGTACCGTTTACCTCCATAATATCACCTGAATCCTTAAAAAATTAATTATTAAACATGCAAAATTTGAATAAATATATTAGAAAAAGAACATACTGTCATCTTCTTCTCTCTTATAACCTGTCATGTCATCATAATAACTACCTATTCCGATTCTCGGTATATAAAGTATTTCATACTCCGGAGTAACGGTAAATTTATCAAGGGTCCTCCAATACTTCTCCGGCATCGATATAAAATACTGCTGCATCTCTTTTTTAATAGGAATAAGTTTTTTTTGTCTTTCATTTATATTTTGTATTTCATAACAGTTTCTATATTCTTCAAGTAAGTCCTCTGCCTTTTCATCATACTCTATAAATACATCCAAATATCCTCTGTTTTCTTCTATTAAAGAAAAATGCCCTACTTCCCATTTGTCATTTTCGTCAAAATTCATTTCCTGTATCGATTTAATGAAATTCTTTGAAGGCTGCTGGGATTTTATATCGCTTATTTTTTTATAGTATTCATTTATAAGTTGCAGGTAATCTTTTTCTTCAACTTTTTCATACGGCCCCAAAATCTCGTCAACTACATTGATAGTATCCAATCCATAAATTTTTTCTCCGAAAGTCCTTCCGTCTTCTCCTACCATTTTTATTAGATTTACATTTCCAATAAAGCCCCGGTTATTTCTATTGCATCTTCCCGCACATTGTATTATTGAATCAAGAGGAGCAATGTCCCTATACACTTCATCAAAGTCTAAATTAACCCCTGCTTCTACTACTTGGGTAGTAACTAAAATGACTTTTTCTTTACTTTTCAATTTCTTTTTTATTAAATTTATCCTTTCCACACGATGCTTAGGTATCAAATTGGTCGACAAATAATAAAGCTGATGCCCATATTCGTTATTATTTTCAAGTGTTTCCTTTATCAACTTGTATAATTCAAGAGACTGACCAATCGTATTCACCACAATCATATATGACTTGTCTCTTCTATTTTTGCTGAAATAATCGCAAAATCCCTCTAAAGTCATACCTTCATCTAACTTACATACAATTTGGGTTCTGTTAAACTTCTCACAATAATTTTCATAAATATCACTATCCAAAAGTTCAAAAGCTTTCGGGAAAAATAAAGGCTTTGTAGCTGTCATTATTATAATATGGCAGTTAAGTTCTTCCGCTAATTCAGTAAATACATAATTCAAAAGCTCAAAATATTTTATATTTACAGCTTGGACCTCATCCATCAAAACAATAGAATCTTTAAGAGCATAAAATTTTTTAAGCATCTTATTTTTGGCTCCTATGGCTGTTTCTAAAAATTGTACAAATGTAGTAACAATAACCCCGCTTTCCCAGTTTTCCATAAAAGTCTGGTAATCAACTGCATTATAAATTTCATCATCTCTGTCCTTTTCATAATCGCTTAAATGGTGGTGTTTCATAATATAGTGGTATTCACTGCCTTTTACATTTTCATCGGCAATATATAAATCTCTGATATCATTATAGTTTTGATCTATAATTGAAGTATAGGGAAGAACATATATGACCTTTTTTAGTTCAGAATTTAACTCTTTCAATTTCAATGCCGCAAAAAACCCCGTCATGGTTTTCCCAGAACCTGTAGGAGCAGTAATTGAAAATACTTTTTTATTACAATTCTTAGAGATATTCTCCTGAACCCTTTTTAAAATGCTGTTTCTCATATTATTAATTTCGTTTTTTTCTTTATTCGAGAATTCGTCCTCTCTTATTTTATTAAGTTCCGAATATCCAATAAATTTTTGTTCAAATGGCTTAACTTTTGATGCACTTACTTTGTCAGAAGCAATTAACGTTGAAAAAATTTGTTGATGAATCCAATATGCATCTTTTTCATCATATAATAAAAGAATTTTCTTACGTAAAAGTATTAATGTTTTTTCAATTGAATTTTCATCATCCATAAAAGCCTTAAAATCTTCTCCGAATCCTAATGATTTATATTCATTATAAATATCCGTATAATTTTCTTTAATGTTTTGTTTTTGCTTATTCAAAATTTGAAGTTTCCAATACATAGCATCGGATTTATTTATTTTATTTCCGTGATATGACATTGGAAGATACTTTTCAAAATTCTTCACCCTGCTGTGATGAGACAAAACGGCGTTATAAGCAATAAGGGGGAGAACTCCCTCCCCCATTTCCCGATTAAACATAACATATGCCGTAAAAACAGCCGATATGTGAGCATGGTTTCCTTCCGGCTTTTCTCCTTTCTCTCTTTTAAAAAGCCTGTCTTGAAAGTATGTCGTGTACTTGCCGAAGTCATGACCGCAAGCAACAATTTCATTTATCTTAGAATATTCCTTATTCCCATAAATCAGCGAATATTCCTTTACCTGAGATAAATGTACGATAAGTTTCATATCAGGATGAGAATAAAATTCCATATTATCACCTTCACATAAATAATATATTTTCAGATTTATACGATTCTTCACCGCTCTTTACAACATAATAATCATTTTTCAATTTGAGGTCTATTTTAACCCCCCTATGATCAAATATATAGGTACCGCTTTTTTTTATTTCCCTGTTCTCATCAAAGTCCCTGGGCATACGTTCCTTCACAAGCTGATAGTTTTCAATCTTTATATTCTCTATCTTCTCTGACGGAACAACGGAACTTATAGGCACATATTCATTACTTTTTTCAGAATATATTTCACATCTTTGTACATTTTCAATATCCCCTTGAAAAAATACTGTTCCCATACACGGAGGATAAGCGAATTTATTCTTTATAAGCCGTTCCTGAAGTTCTTCCATAAAACCTTCTTCGGAAGCAGCATATATTCTGTAAGATACTATACTGTCATCATTACAACCTGTGATAATTTCAAAAGGAATTTGAGTATGCTCGTCGGGAAAACAAAGCTGCGATGCAGACGTAGCCTTAATATAATTCAAAGTTTGAGTAAGGCTTCGGGTAGGTCCGTTTTTCTTTACAGCAATATGAAGTTTATTGGACGACAGTACTTTATAATAGCTGTCCCTCTCATAGCCCAAAATGGAAGCAATGAGGCCTTCCACCGTAGTACGGGGAGGCAATGAATAAGACAAAGAGGATGAATTGGTATAAAATTTTCTGAAATGAGCAAATTTCCCTTCTATGTCAAACACTACACCTTTCATAGCAGTCACCTACTGTATTTTTATTATATTGAAATTTTCCAAAGCCTTTTCCAATAATATCTTTTCGCCCTTATTTTCCAAAGATAAAGCTTCATCATAGAAATAATATATCTTATTAATGCTGTCCCTGTTTTCGTTTAAATAGGCTACAAGCTTTGTTATGTCCAAACTACATTCATTAACGTCTCTGATACTTGAATCATCAGGATTCAATTTAATATAACTTCTCAAATCCCTTAAAATCGTTTCCGTATCTTTAAAATCAAGTCTCAGATAAAACCTCGGATACTGCCCTATCTTGCTTCGTGTCGCAAGAAGAGGTATTGCCTTATATAAAGCTTCATCCAAAAGGAAGATATCCTCTTCCCTTAAATTTGTCTTTTCTGCCCTTCTTCCGCTTATTACTCCGGAAAAAGCTATCATGGAATATTTAACTCTGTAATCCTTCCCTATAGCACCTTGTTTATTGGTATCGGAAGATGCAAAATGAGAAGTTATGCTGGATTCAAGAAGTTCCACCTTGTTGAGAGAACATCCCCAGTTAAACTGTACCGGCCCTGTTAACGCTTTATTATCTTTTGAGGTTATAGTTGCTCCGAACAACCTGACATCTATAAAAGTATTTTTTAGTTCTTCAAAGGAATCCTTATCGATTTTCCCATCCTCCACGAACTCTTTGACTCTTGCGGCAGATGTAACAGGTTCACCGTCAACCTTCTGAACATATAAAATATAGCCCTTATCATTAAGATAATCCCTTATATACCTCTTTAGTCTTAAGTCAGATACTAAATTTAAACCTCTTTCATAATCCATTCTCGGCCTGTTTTCTTCGTCAGGATCTCCATTGGGGTTCGTGAGCTTAGCATCATAAAGATACAAAATTTGTCCGTTATTCATCTTTCTTTTCCTCCTTTTTCTTCATAGTTTCATATGCATATCCAGAAAGGATATAGTATAAATTTTCATCCTTATTATATTTCCAATTCTTTTCGTTTAATCCCATCAACATCTTATGAGCAGAAAAAATAGCTTCCGTATACCTTAATATTTTCTCCTGTCTAAGTTTATTTAAAATCTCATTTGACAACCTCTTGACTTTTACAAAATCCATACCGTTAAAATTAATCTTATTCAATATAGGTTTATAGGTACCGCTATTATCTGCTGCAGCTGCCTTGCTATTTTGACTTCTTCCTACCGCTCCGACTAAGCATCCAAGTAAAAATAAGCTTGCCTGCTGATCATCATATCTCATATCGGTTATATATCCTTTATAATTGTCTTTAAGATTCAATTTAGATACATCCATAATCTTACTCCTTTCCACATTGCCCATATTTTCCAAAAACAACATATAATATAATCCGTCGGAAATCCTGAAATCTATAAAATCTTTGCTGTTTGGGCTTGAAACATTATAATCTACTTGTTCAAACCAGTTTATCTTTAAGCACTCAGTAATATTTGAAATAATTTCTTCTCTATTGAGCTTCCTTCCATAAAATAGAGCTTCGTAAATATTCAGCACGTTTTGATACTGGGTCGGAACCTTTTGACTCAGCCTTATAGGAGTCATATAATAAACAAGATTCAGCCCCCTCTGATATTTTCTTTTAGGTATCAGCTGAAAATACTTTTCAAATGTGAACTGAGCTTCATTTATGCTTTCTCCTATTTTCTCAAAAATACCCGGATTTATATCTTTAATAAGTTTCAATATCTTTGTAGCCTGATTCATTTTTTTATAAAAAGCAAAATTTATGAGATAATGATTGCCTTCACCGACAGCTTCATTCAACTCCTGCAAACCATATTTGTATATTTTTAAATTTTCAATATTATTGGCTGTATTTATGGTTTGTTTAAGTTTATCGCTTAACCTATATAAATCCTTTTGTTTAAACTCATAACTGCTATAAATAATATGGGGAATTATATATACATCCAGTTTGGAAATCTTCCCTTGCATATGATTTTGAACAAATTTTTCTCCTGTAAGGAGCTTATCCTTACAGCTTTTACATAAAACCATATTTTTATCGTAATTCTTTCTGTCAAAATTGTTGGCAAAAATCAACTGATTTGTAGTATAGTATTTTATACTCATCTCACTTAAGTCTGATGTACATTCTTCTTTGGAACCGCAGAAACTGCAATATAATTCCTTACTCTCCATTGAACTTCGTTCTTGAACTGTAAGCCTTTTTTTCACCAAATCCCTATACCATTTTGAAGAACCTACAGCCTGTCCGTCAATACTAAGAGTATAAAGCCCTATTTGCTTTTTCTTTGCTCCCTTGGACTTTTCAAGATATTTTTGAAGCTCCTTCTGTAAATAACTTTGAACTTCCTTATACGGCTTTGATTCGTCTTTATATTTTTCATATATTTCCTTGAGACTTTCTGATATCACTCCAATTTTATACCAATCCAGCATATACCTGTACTTTGGAGTTACATCCTCCCCGAAATCATAATAAAATTCATCAGTAATTAAATTTAGTTTTTCTTTTATATCAGCAGGAATTTCCTTTTCTGCAAGCTGACTTACTACTTCGGAAGTAAGGGAAACGGAATTCGTAAAAGTAACGTACCATTGATTTGCGTTAGGCCCTCCATCTCTTCCCAAATTCAGATATTGCGAAACGGTATTTTCATCCATTTCTTTTACTTTAAAATTAACCTTTTTATTGGCAGTGTCAAAATCTATAATAACTATTTTCTTCGGATTATTTTTGTCATCCTCAATATTAACCTTAACGATTCTGCTGTCAATTATGTCCTGCTCGGCAAGAATCTTTTCGCCTATTTCGATTATCTCCTCCAGCATATCTTCACCTCCTCTTATCCTCGTTTTAATTTTATTTATCTAAATCATTTTTTATAATAAGGCCGAAACCTTGAGAATTCTTACTTCCAAGGCCGGCACAAAAAGCCATATCCATAAGCTCCTTGGAGCCTTCTATCTCAAAAATTCCGGTATAACCTTTTATGATAAAGTCCTTATATTTAATAATCTTCTCATGAGGAGTCCCTCGCGGCACAATCGAAAATTCACTGTTTTGGGGTGGTTCGTCATACAAAGCCTGATACTTGTTAATCAGATTTTTTTGTATGTTAGTAGAAAATTCCTTTTCGTATGGATTATAATAATAAGTTTTTTTACTGTTTTCAAAAGTTACAAAGGTACTGTAAGTTGTTATGGGAGACATGGTTTTTATTACTTCTTTCTCGGATATTTTCTGCTTGATAAGCTCTACCTTTGATATTGATGTCCTGTTCTGACTCACATAGATAAAATCTTCCGTATTAATTATTGAATTAAAAACATATTTGAAAAACTCATTATCAATCGAAGAAAAATATATGCTGATATCCTTTGGAAATACAAAATGCTTTTTTTCTCTGTCAACCAACAAAGGTTTTTCCAATACATTCGAAAAACTAAAAAGTTTATAGCTTCTCTTATTGTATGTATATCCTTTATTGTGCATAAAATCAGCAAAGGAATCCTCATTTATAAACTTATATAAAACTCCCTGAATTATATAATTGTAGGACATAGGCAAAAATATCTTATCATTCGATGAAAAAGTTATTTTACAAAGCATGCGCATCATCTCCTATGGTTTTTTATATAAACCGTATTTTAAACAATATTCTTTAATTTAACATAATTTTGGCTATCTGTCAGCTGCCAAGTCTATAATTTCTGCATATATTTGTATGTTCAAAGTAATTATTCTACAACATTCCAAATATTCCTTCCTGATTTTTTAACAATTAAATGGTGACAAGGCATATGAATAAAGCACCTTATCTACCATTATTATATTACCAAACAACAATAACTTTTTAGATCTCAATTATCTTCTTAAATTCTTTATAATATTTCTTTAAATCTCTTTTTAAAGAGTTATAATCATTCGAATCATCAGAAAATTCAAAATGATTTATTGAATTTCTTTTCTGAGAAACCTGATAGGAAAGTTTAGCAATTTCAGGATCCAATCTATCTGCAATTCTTTTTACTTTTCCTTTTACATCCGTACTCAAATTTTTCTCGGTTATTGCCTCTGATTTTATCATAAGAGCAATTTTGGCAATTCTTTCCCTATTATTTCTATCCGTTTCATTACATACATATGTCCTTATGGTCTCTTCCAAAGCAGTAAAACCTTGTTGTATTAAATTATTTTCAATAGACCACTCTACTACATTCAGGCCAATTTTTAAATTATCTTCAGTATTGAATTTTTGAATTTTATATTCAATTTTATTTGTCAACCGAAAATTAGGTCAAAAGACCATTTAATTTTAGGTCACTTTCTTGTAAATAAATGTGCCTCTAAAATTTGTGTACAAAGGCACAAATACTTTAAGCTGTTAAAGATTTAATAGATGCACCATTTTCTCTTAATGTTTCTCTTAGCCGATAAGAATCACCCTCCATGTCGACAAGAATTGCCTTGTAAGTAAGTCTATCTATCATCGCACTTGTAACTGTCGGATCACCGAAAACCTCAATCCAACGCTCAAATGAAAGGTTAGAAGTAATTATTGTTGATTTCCTTGCTGCCCTTAAAGAAAGATTATTAAACAGCAGATCTGTCCCTTCCCGGTCAAACGAGGTGTACCCAAGTTCATCTGCCACTACAAGGTCATATTTTTCAAATCTATTCTCAAAATATCTCAAGGTCTTAGCGCTATTGCTTTCCTTCAATGTAGTAACCAGTAGTGGAATTGTCGTGAACAGAACCTTATAACCTGCCATGCAAGCCTTTAATGCTAAAGCAATACTAACCATAGTTTTTCCGGTTCCCGGGTTACCGGTCATTATGATATTTTTGCCTTTTTCGATAAAATCAAGTGTTGCTAACTCAGGAAGTCTTTTCTGCATATCTACTGGGAGACAGTCAATTTCAATATCTTCAATATATTGCCTGTAAGGCAAATGTGCATTTCGAATACGACATTCAATGGAACGCTTATCCTTTTCTTCCATCTCATAAGTTAAAAGCTTATGAAGAAAATCCTCATAATCAGCCGCTTCAGATATTACTTCTTCATAGTGAGTTTTAATTCCTTTAAGTTTCAATATATTACAGTATTCTTTAATCTCTTCATTTAATTTAACCTTCATACTATACAGCCTCCTTGTTAAGCTTTCTTGATTGGAGTGCTGCAAGTTTATCATAAATCGATAATGTGCTCCTTGATTTTTCAGTTAGATGATCATTTAATGGAACAGTAACGCAAATTTCTTTTTCCTTTCTACTTTCACAAATCACCTTAACCTTATCAGCACTCATATCCATTGGTGACAGTTTTTCAAGTTCCCTTAAAGCTTCTGTCACAGCATGGATTCCTTTTTCATAAATAATTTCTAAAACTTGTAGAAATGTCTTGGCATCTTTGGTATAATACTGTTCATAGATATATTTGATCTGGGTGTCCGTTTGGAGCAGTGCTGTGCTTCCTTTGAGGGCACCTGGTTTTTTATGTAGAGTTCTAAGATAATGATGAATCTCAATTTTCCAGTCATGCAGTTTAAAACTGCGGTCATGTTTAGCTACAATGCTGTTATCGTAGTAGATAATTATCTTATCTGTAAACATCTTCACTTTTACCATTTTACCAACTAATGTATCCGGCACAGAATAATGATTTTGACTTACCGTTACGGTCGAATATTTGTCAACACGGTTTTCTGAATAAATACTGCTTTCAAACTTAGGTAAGTTAGGAAACAAGTGTTTTTGCTCTTCTTTAAAGATTTCCATCGGCACCAATCCGTTAGATGTTTCTTTATTATTAAGCTTCATACATTCTTCAAAAAGAAACTTGTTTGCTTCTGCAAGAGTGTCGAATTTGTCATTACCCGGCTCACTGAATACTTTTCTTCTAACATATTCTACACTTCTCTCAACGTGGCCCTTTTCATTGCCTTTTGCAATATTCGTGAACCTAAAGTTGAATCCATAGTATATTGATAATTCTGTCAATGCTTTTGTTGGCTCTTTTTCGAACAATCCAACAAATTTCTTAACTGCAACCCTCATATTATCATAGACCATTGTTCTAAAATTACCTTTGCAAAATGAGAAAAATTCTGCATGTGATTGTTGAAATGCTGGAGTATCTTGAGATTTAAAAAGCATTGAATATCTGATTCCGCTTTTAGCAGGAGTAAAAACTGCCATTTGATAAGCTTTATATCCTTCTCCCCCTATATCTAATTTTGCCGTACCCCAGTCAAATTCACATACATCTCCAAGAACATATTCTTGTCTTATGAAAGCTTCACGATGCCTATCCTCGATTGTTTTAACTAATCTTTTAACTGATGAATAACTAATATTAAAATTTTTCTTTAACAAGTATTCATGAATATCAATTTTTCTCATTTGCTGCTTTGACATACCGTTAGCACGCTTCCATTCATTAACCTTTAAGCATTCTTCAATTACTTCAATCATCTCAGATGTTACCTTGTTTGGCCCTCTGTTTTCAGAATTGTATTTTGGTTTTTCAACAATTGCTTGAATTAATTCTTTTGTATCTGTTTCAGGATTTTTTGCTAAAAGTTCTTGCTTTTGATTTTCATACTCATTTACATATTTATTTACAGTATCCTTGCTCATGTGAAGCTCACTGGCAATGCTTCGATTGCTCATACCGTCAATATGTTTAAGTATGATTTTTTGTTTTTGATTCAATTTTATCACTTCCTTCTCTTCCTCCTCCCAGTTTATACTGAAAGGATACCATATTTTCTTAAGAAAGTGACCTAATTTTCAATGAGCCAGCTGACCTATTTTTAGATTAGCATAAACAACTGTAGTTCTATTAAAACCTGCATTAATTATATTAAGTTTATAATTGTTTAATATATTTACATTCTACTGTAGTTCTATTAAAACCGCTCCAGCTATCTATTAAATCCTGTTCATTTAGGTATTTACATTCTACTGTAGTTCTATTAAAACATCGTTTGTTATCCACCTTTGAACATATTTTTGTATAATTTACATTCTACTGTAGTTCTATTAAAACTAAAATCCTTCTTTGCAGGAATACCGGCGTTCTTTGCATTTACATTCTACTGTAGTTCTATTAAAACCGAGTATTACTTGTCATATATTCCGACATTCCTAAATTTACATTCTACTGTAGTTCTATTAAAACAAATTCCTACCTTCGCCATTAAGGTTAGATTTGCTAATTTACATTCTACTGTAGTTCTATTAAAACTAAGCCAGAATTGAAATACTACCAGGCGGTTGAATATTTACATTCTACTGTAGTTCTATTAAAACTGAGAGAAATTAAGTTTAGAGGCAAGCGGTTAGATAAATTTACATTCTACTGTAGTTCTATTAAAACATTCATAAATCATCTAATAGAATTTGTAATAAAGAAATTTACATTCTACTGTAGTTCTATTAAAACGCTGCCTCTGCATTCTCTTTTTCTCTTCTTTCCTGCATTTACATTCTACTGTAGTTCTATTAAAACATTTGCTTTTGCAATTGGGAAGTATTGTAGTCATCAATTTACATTCTACTGTAGTTCTATTAAAACTGAAAGGCTTGAATAGAGAATTGCTCTGCTATTGTAATTTACATTCTACTGTAGTTCTATTAAAACTGTACCACGTTGCTCATACATTTCTTGCAAAAATTCATTTACATTCTACTGTAGTTCTATTAAAACACAATAAATCTTGTGTATCTTTGCAAGTGCAAACAAGATTTACATTCTACTGTAGTTCTATTAAAACGCCATGCCGTATATATTAGTATTTGCAATGCTTTCAATTTACATTCTACTGTAGTTCTATTAAAACCGCCGGAGTTTATATCTACTTCTACATCTTCACCGTATTTACATTCTACTGTAGTTCTATTAAAACGAGTGTAGATAGGCTTTACAAGGTTGATAGAGATACATTTACATTCTACTGTAGTTCTATTAAAACGAAGCCGTTTATCAAATCGATAGGCGGCTTTGGTTTAATTTACATTCTACTGTAGTTCTATTAAAACTGAATGAAACAAATATAAACAATCCTGATATAACTTTATTTACATTCTACTGTAGTTCTATTAAAACCTATCCGGTTAAATTCCGGATATCCTTTCGTAAGCAATTTACATTCTACTGTAGTTCTATTAAAACCTTTTTATCCAAAATCTCTATATTCGCATAGAGATCATTTACATTCTACTGTAGTTCTATTAAAACTGGTCACCATTCATCATACAAACTTGATAATTTGCATATTTACATTCTACTGTAGTTCTATTAAAACGATGTAGAAACTGTCATAGCAGTTTTAAAAAAGAAATTTACATTCTACTGTAGTTCTATTAAAACCATATGTTTTACAATTCACTTGTTTTCATTATTATTATTTACATTCTACTGTAGTTCTATTAAAACTTCCTTGCAAGCCCTGCTACTTCTGCCGCCAATTCAATTTACATTCTACTGTAGTTCTATTAAAACCAGGATAATTCCTTATATAATCGTATCCTTCCCGTCCATTTACATTCTACTGTAGTTCTATTAAAACAAGTCTATCACCTTTGCGTCATTATCTCCCATTTCCATTTACATTCTACTGTAGTTCTATTAAAACACCTTTGTAATTTTCCAGCATCCCTGTCCAGGATACATTTACATTCTACTGTAGTTCTATTAAAACTGAGCAAAACAGGAATCACTATGGTAATGCGTATGTAATTTACATTCTACTGTAGTTCTATTAAAACACTTATGAATATTCTCTTATTCCCCTTTTATACAAAATTTACATTCTACTGTAGTTCTATTAAAACGTATACAGCAGAGGAGTAAATAATTTATTGCAGCAAATTTACATTCTACTGTAGTTCTATTAAAACAGGATTAAAGCACAGATAAACGTCTTGGCATTCTTAATTTACATTCTACTGTAGTTCTATTAAAACGTGTTTATGTTGTAGAGGAAGAAATACAGATTATAGAATTTACATTCTACTGTAGTTCTATTAAAACAATAAAATATATTTACAAGATGCTTGTTTACATTCATTTACATTCTACTGTAGTTCTATTAAAACTTTTAACCTTGTTTCTTTTATTTCTTTATATTTTTCATTTACATTCTACTGTAGTTCTATTAAAACGCCCATCAGGAAAGATATACCAATACCAATTTCCTTTATTTACATTCTACTGTAGTTCTATTAAAACAGATAATATCATCACACAGCTGAAATATTGTTATGGATTTACATTCTACTGTAGTTCTATTAAAACGAGGGGGATTATTCCCCCTTGGCCTATAAAAGTAGGATTTACATTCTACTGTAGTTCTATTAAAACCAACAACGGTTTAAGGGGAATGCTCGATAGCTTTTAATTTACATTCTACTGTAGTTCTATTAAAACTTCCTCTATTTCTCTCTCCATTTTCTTTTTCAGCAAATTTACATTCTACTGTAGTTCTATTAAAACGATGTAACTAAGATTGATTGGGATGTATTCATAGATATTTACATTCTACTGTAGTTCTATTAAAACTTTTTTCTTGCTACAACTAACATTACCTCCCTGAAATTTACATTCTACTGTAGTTCTATTAAAACTCATTCGGAAAGGCTTGATAAAATAGAGCTTGCAAAATTTACATTCTACTGTAGTTCTATTAAAACGTATACCTTCTCCACGCTTTCCGCTAAAAAAAGTATATTTACATTCTACTGTAGTTCTATTAAAACAAGAATTTGCTATCTGTGATAACCAGGTCGTAAATAATTTACATTCTACTGTAGTTCTATTAAAACTTATCTCACCCCCTTTACAATAGCCTGTCCATCATAATTTACATTCTACTGTAGTTCTATTAAAACTCAATTACGTTGGCAGTAGAAAGAGGTATTTGCTCTATTTACATTCTACTGTAGTTCTATTAAAACAAAACAGAAACGGGGCAGTCGGAAGGGCAAAATTGCTATTTACATTCTACTGTAGTTCTATTAAAACGCATATACTCCAAAAGAAACCACGGAGTACGAGAATATTTACATTCTACTGTAGTTCTATTAAAACTAATATACATAAAAAAATTACATCACGATTGACAAAATTTACATTCTACTGTAGTTCTATTAAAACAATAGAAGAAAAATACAATGTAACAGTAATGGGGATATTTACATTCTACTGTAGTTCTATTAAAACAATTTAGCATTGTATATTGACACTCCTTTCAAGCTGATTTACATTCTACTGTAGTTCTATTAAAACTATACCACCTCGCTTTTAATTGTAAAATTTTAGGGTATTTACATTCTACTGTAGTTCTATTAAAACAAAAATGAGTATATTCTTTGAGTAGTTTTATCCATCATTTACATTCTACTGTAGTTCTATTAAAACCCGTTTGTTATTAGTTATTGATATTACCCAATTTGTGCTCTATATTTTGTCGATAATATAATATTTATAAAATTAATATATATAACAGCATCAAAATAAAAAAATATACTAACTTATATATTGAAACTTACAGGTTTGTCAATACTCTATGTTTTTTGCGCTACTACACATCGACAAGCACTTAGAAAAAATTAGACGTTTTATCATCAACAATTCCTAAAAATTCTTTTTGCAACCATTTCTCATCTCTGCTTTTAAACAAGAGTACTGAATCTTTATCATTTCTAATATATTCATTTAACTCCATCCTTAATTTCATACAATTTAATTCAGTTAAGTTTCCTTCAAATACAGATTTTTGGATGTGAGTAAGATATTTTTTACATATTTTAAATATATTTTTTGAAACTTTAGCACCTTTTTTATCCATAACTATATCATATACAAGTATTACATACAAATTTATCACCACCACATTTTGAAGGCTTCATATTCTTTTTCCCCAATAAGATGCTTAATTAATTTATAGCATTCAAGTCTTATTAGATATTGGTAAGATACATCTCTCCCCAATTCTTTATGAAATATAGTATTTTTCAATCGGTTATCATATTCTGCCAAAATTTTTCTTTTAGCATTTTCTCTTAAATATAAAAAATTTGAGTCCTTATCAAAATCATTTTCTGTAATTTGATTTTTGTTAAGCATTGAAAATATCATTCTATCAGCAATAAGCGGTTTGAATATTTCAGACAAGTCTAAAGATAAAGAAAACCTTCTCGTCCCAGGTTGATGTAAATAACTAATTGTTGGGTTCAGTTGTGTTTTGTAAATCTCACTCAACGTTGTGGTATAAACTAAACTATTAATAAATGAAATTAAAGAATTGACCATATTATCAGGAGGCCTTTTAACTCTTTTGTCAAATTTAACATTCTGTTTTATAATATTATTCCATGATGAATAATATATTTTTCTTATATTTCCTTCGATTCCCATTATTTCTTCTATGCTATTTCCATCATCTATTGTATTTGCCAATAATTCAATTTGACTCATAAATTGTTCTAATTCAACACCTCTTCCATTATAATATCTTAAATTTCTATAAATATTATGAGCAGAAGCATTTAAAATTTTCCTTGCAATTACAATCCTTTTTTCATAGTTATCATAATGCCTAACCTGATTAACTAACAAATATCCGCTTACATTTGTCTCTCGAGGATAATAACTTCCACTATAAAAACCATAATAATTGAAAACATGTAGAATAATCCTATTTTGAGATAGAAAATTTAATACTTTTGTATTTAAATTTACTTCTCCAAATATATAAATTTCATCTGCAACTTCTACCTTTAAATTTTTAGACTCACCATTCGTACCAGTAATGATTATATTATTATCTTTTCTCCTTAGATCTCCGTTATTTATAATATAAAATGTCTCTCCCAATTTCACGCTGCACCTCCTTATATAAAACAAATCTCATAATAAGCACACTTTTTACATGTTTTTTTATTAATTATCTCCGGAGGTAAGCCCATTGCAATAATATTTTGAATATCATCAAGTACATGCAACAACCCCTCTTCCTCTTTTTTTGTTAAAAAAATATCTTCTCTTTTCCTTAAGAGCGGATAATCCAAAACCCCCTTTTCAATATCTACACCTTTATTTCTCAGTATCCAAATATAGTATTTTAGCTGCCACTTTGAAGCAATATCAATCTTCTTAGATTTTTTAATTTCGTGTATAATTTTCCAATCCTTTAAAAAATCTATATTAATAGTTTCATCTATCAAAATACTCTTTTTTTCTCGCCCGTAAGAATTTTCATCAATTAACTTGCCCATGCCAACAAGCTCACTGTTAAATTCCATATTAATTTCTTTGTTGAAATACCATAATTTCCTTTTGCAAACAAAATAATAATATACCATTACACCGGTTATATTTTTCATAATACACCCTCTTAAAACATATTGGTGGATCTAATATTTTTATTTTTGTCTTCATTTGAAAATAAAACACCAATTTCATTGTCATATTTGCATCTTACTATGGGTATACTTTCATATTTGTTTATTCTTAACTCTTTTTCTTTATAATCCTTCACTTCTTCACCCCTGATATTAACGGTGAAACCCATAAGTCTATCTTTTGAACTTATCTTCCTGAGTTTCAAGTCTTTTTTTTCTCTTTCATTCATACATTCATCAAATTTTTGGTTAACAATTGTAATACATTCATTGATTATATCTATATTTTCTTCATAAACTTTTAATGGAATAACCGTTTCACTGTCAATGTTTCTAAATTTTTTTTGTACTTCTGATTTCTCCTTTTCAAAATCCTCTATACTTTGTAAGTAATCTATATTTTTACAAAGTTCTTTATAATAATCAGTATCTTTTAATTTATCCATTGAATATACTTCATCTACCATATCCATTTTTTCCTGTTCAGTAAATATTCCCTTTTTATTTATGATATATTTTCTTGACAAATTGAATATGTCTTTATCTATAATCCTACCTACACCACTGCATTTTTTATCATCAGTACCTATAAAAACATGACAATTAAATTCATCATTATCAAGTTCACGATTTCTGTAACATCTTCCCATTCTTTGGAATAGTCCAGCCAAATCAGATAATTCCGTAATCAATAAATCAAAATCAATATCCAAAGAGGCTTCAACAATTTGAGTCGAAATCCATATGCCATAATTTTTAGATTCTTTTTTCCCAAGATCTGTTATCTCTTTCTCTTTATCTTTTCTATCACTTAATATAAATCTCGCATGTAAAAGGTTTATATTTTGAACTTTGTCTTTCTTAAGATTAATATATATTTCCTGTGCCTTTTTCACCGTATTACATATAACCAATACTTTATTTTTATTATACAGTTTTTTTATATACTCAGAATTAATATCTTCTTGTATAACTTTTATTCTATGTCTATTCATTGTGGTATCTATGAAAGGTCCTTCTTTTGGATATACAAATTCTATTTTTTCATCTTTTAAAATTTCAACTATAAATTTAGGAAGTGTAGCTGTTAAAATAGAAAATTTACCACCTATCTGAGTTATATATTTTATACCAACTATCAAATATGATAAAAGCAAAGGAGAATACATCTGTATTTCGTCTATAACAACTTTAGAATATGACAGAGTTGCCAACTTAGGCTCAAAGCCTTTATACCTGTAAACAAAATCAAAGGTTTGATCAATAGTACATATAGTCAAAGGCAAAGATAATTGCTTCGTTTTATTGAAATATTCTTGTATATCTATTTCTACTACTTCTTCTCTTTGGGTATTAAGATATACGCTCATTATATCAGAATGCAGAAGACCTACCTTATTGCTAAAATTATCGGTCACAATATTTTCTATAATCCTTTTATATATAGAGTTTATTGCTGTTTTAATCGGCAGTGTAAAAAAACCTTTATTGTTTCCAATCCACAATAAACCTGCTTCCGTCTTACCCATTCCCGTTTGCGCTGCTACAATAGTATTTCTATTCCTATTTTCAATCATAAATTTTTGTAATTTATTCCATTCAGAGTTTGGATTTTCTCTTTTCCAATTATTTAATAGGTTTTCCATCCCTTCTAATAAGAAATTATTTTCATTTTCCACAGGTAGATGGGCACTGGCGGCATAATCAATTCTATTTAGCAATCCTTTAAGCATAATATACTTAAAAAATTTTTCTTCTCCATTCCTTCTATATATCCTATCTTTTAAAATAAAGAACTCTTCTTCTATAGTATTATTCAATATCACTTCTTTAAATTTATCATACTTAAAATCATCAATCTCATTTTGCATCAACTCAATTTCATCATCAACATCTTTAAGACTAAAATCAAGTTTTCTGTCGTGATGATAGCCTACTGTATGAAATAATACTGATATATCTTCTTCACTATATCCATTGTTCTCGAGCTCTTCATAATTTATAAAAGCCAGACTCAATATGCCATGAGGTATTTCTGAATCATCTCTTTTCCCATGCTTTAACCTATTTTGAAATTTTCTGTTGATCTTGCCCAAATCATGATATACACATGCCATATACAGCATATCCCAATCTACATTTAGATTAGGATATGCTGACTTTAGTAAATTATAGTTTTTCAGCAATTGATCAGTATGTTCCTGTATAGTTTCTTTGGGATTAGTCTTTGCCAAAAATTCTTTCATAGATATTCCTCCCATCAGATAGCAAATAATACGTTCCCGTCTTCGTCCATTGTAAGAATTTCATCTCCTAAAGCAGATATATTCCCTCCATATATAACATCTATTTTATTCCATCTTCTAATAATTTTAGGTTTGTTGAGAGTACCTAAATTAACTAATTCATAATTCTTATTTATTTTGTATCTTGTACCTGATATACTCACACCTTCTTCTCTATTTTTAAATTTTATTTTTTCTAATTCTTCTATTGGTATATACGCACTGTAATCTTCATTCATACGAACTGTTTTTTTTATTTTATCTTCTATTATATCTACAACTTTAACCTCGTTGATTATAGCTATATCTTCTCTTCTACCTAGAGAAGGATATTCTATAGGAAACAAAAAAGCTTTTTCTATTTTTTCAACAAGACTTTGATCTACCGGTATAATATGTATTATGAGTTCTACATCAACCAATAGTTCAACAGTAGAAATGCCTCTACTTATGCCATATTCTCCGGCCTTTAACTGATGCCTGCCATTTTCATACTTTATGCCGTTACTAAATTCATATCTCGTATAGAGATCATTAACTTTAGAATTATACTTCCCTACCACACTTATTCTCATATCATTATACTCTTTAAAGCCACATAGCTCATGAACCATACCTATTATTGTAGAATAAGGCGGCAAAGGATAAGTTTCTTTTAACTGAAAACTGTTAGGTTTTTTATAATTCACCATATCCTGCTGTAATTTAATTCTAATTCCCTTCATAGTAATCATCTACCTTTGCTTTAAGTTTATTAAAAAACTCAGGCATTGATAAAGATTTAAGTTTTGATTTTATTTCATTGTCATTGTCAAACTTTCCCTCTACTAATCCACAATAAGTATCTTTTGCTATATTATCATATAGGACTCCTTGTATTTGGTTCACTAAAATTCTGTTGTCTTTAATATCGACTACATTTTGAAAAACAGGATTTTTAATATCATATACTCCTCCTATAGCAAATAAAGGTTTTAAATCTTCTCTTCTACCCCTTATATCTCTATACAAAAAAGCCACGGTATCCAGAAGTTTTTTAACCCTCCTTGTCTTTTCACTATTCGGTAATTCTATACTATATTCTTCATCAATTCCTATCTGATCCAAATCAGCAACAATCGTATAACGGTAATAAGACCTGTGTATTTCTGCCTGAGCAATATTCATATCATCTTTAAGTCTATCTGCCAATCCTTTGTTGGTTAAAAAATCCAAATCGCCTTTAAAAGTTTCAAGAGAAATCGCATTTGATATTCTGATCTTCGCTGAACGTTTTTTTCCTCCGGTACCTTTTTCAGTCTTTAAGTATCCAAAAAAATCTATTTCTGGATATTCATCAATAGTTGCACTTTCATCAAATTGAATTACCTTTTTCTCTCCACTACCTTCGGCTTTAACAGGTGCATATTTTTCCCCCAATTGTTCTCCAATGTTATATCTCAGTGCTTGTCTAGAAATATAAGTATACTGGTTACCTTTTCCTCTTGACATTTTCTTCAGTGAAGCAACATTTCCAACCCCTTCACCATAATTTGCACTCTCCGCCTCAATAATCATAGAAATAGCTAAACCCTTCGGTTTTAAATTATTTATCATCTTTTCCTACCTCCATATTTTTTATATTATCTTGACCTTCTATTAATCCGCTGGTAAAAGCATAACCTACTGTTTTAAAAGCATCCTCATCTTTTAAAACTTCCAATAATATTGGAGGAACCGATTTTTTAACATATAAATAACAATTAAGTACTGTATCCATAAACATGTCTACATCATTTACCTTCAAGGCATTTAAAAGTCTATATGATATACCGCTTAGTTTATCTGTATTTTTCCCATAACCTAAACGCAAATTTTTTCCTTCATCTCTGCCTTTATCTACAATATAGTTTTTTACTTTTTCCATGTATCCTAACCTCCTCATAAAATTATAGTTAATCTTCATTACGCTATTTATTTGTTTCCCATAAAAATAACAATTGTTATAATCCGTCAATTTGTACAGAAGCATCTTATGCATTAATAAGTACAAATTCTGGCTGTTAAATAAACTGTCCAATACTATATCATAAATATTAAAATATGTGTTGATTTCCTTATATCCGCTTGATATTAAATTATTCAGTTCAGTTTTGCACTTATAAATTAATTCCAATATATTTTTTGTCAAAATGTTAAATCTATATTTTTCGTTCACATACCTGACTACTTGCACATCTGCCAATTCATATTTAGTGCTTTCTGTAAATTGTTCCTTTATAGACTCAACCAATGCCCTGTATGTTAATGATCTGTTAGTATCCGTTGTCTCCAAAACTTCCGTTTTAATTTTACTATTAATACCAATTGCATTTGACATAGAAAAGTTGTCATTTACATATATTCCGCTATCAATAGCATAAGAAAAACCCGCCGGTACACAAGAATATATTAATTTGCACAAAGGGCATACAGATATATCATTGTTGAAATTCCAAACATGAGATGCCTTTCGCTTCACATCAAACCCAATAGCATTTAAAAAGCCAAGGTCATTTGTCATATCCTTTATTTTTTCATCGCATGTAAAGCAATCATATTTGTACTTTGACTTGTCTTCATTAAAATAATCCATTGCGGGCTTTACAAAATATTCTTTATAATCCTTGTACATATCCTTTTCTTTTGTCTGAGGATTTAAAAAACATATACCATTCCATGCCTTGTTAATAATGGAATATATTACATTCTTTGCTGCCACATATTTTTTGACATCTCTTCTATTTAAATAATTAATAATTTCCTTCAAAACATCAAAAGTATTTCTCACATCCGGAATAATATCCTTTAAGTCTTGGTTTTTTTTTACCTTCAATGGTGTAAGCTGCTTTTCCAAAGATAACATTTCTTCCTTCGTTCCCAGAAATTCAAAAGCAGCCAAATAGCTGTTACTCTTTATGAATTTTTTGGCAACATCAGAGATGTATTTATTTAAGGTTTTAAGTGCTTTGTCATCAAATCCTTCAAATTGTTTCTCCTCATAATATTTAATTGTATTTTCAAAAGAAATGATTTTATACCAAGTCAGATTTTTCTCATAAGTAGAGATAAAATAATTAAAATACTTTTCCTCAAAATTTTCTAATACTTCAATTTCAAATTCCAAATAATCTTTGCCAACTACAACTGAATCTTCAGATTTTTTTAATATATTATAAAAACCAACTAATCCACTGTTAAACAACCAGTCATCCAGGTAAAATCTAATTTTCCCACTCAATCTATCACCTCCTATAATAAATCTAACATTCCAAACCCGGAACTTTTAAGCCCTCCCACTCCACTTTTATACATATAATCTAATATGTATGGTTTGGCATATATATTTATTTTGCATAAATTGCCTAAAACTTCAATTCCATAATTTTTAACTTTTACATTCTTATTGCTTAAAACTTCAACTTTTGTCTCTTCAACATCAAGAATACGATCTTGTCCAAATTCTTCTAACAGTTGAATCCTCAAATTGTTCAAAAATAATATTCTTCCATTCTCATCATTCAAAGAAAAATACCAGGTTTTTTTATTATCTCCATTGTGTTCTCTAACTACAACGGGAGATAAAGAAGTAAACGACGCCTGATTATCATATATTTTCTTTTCTCTCATTATATTTATTTTATTGAGTTTTAAAACGTTTTCCTTGATCTTATAAGTTCTCTTAACATTCTGCAAAAAAGCATTATAAAAATGTATAGAATCCTCTAAATTTGACGTCGAAAACTTAAAAATTATTTTTTTACTTGGTATTATAATTTTGTCCCTTGTAAATTCAGCATCTTTCATATATAATGCAAAACAATATGATTTTCTTGCAGTTCCACTTTCAAACAATTTTTTGTAATAATTTTTATTATAACTTTCTAAGTTACTTTTAATAATAGAGATAAATATTCTGTTTTTATCTTTGTCAATGCTGCCTTTTTCTAACAAAAATTCTACAATAATTCTCATATTAATTCACCTCCTTTTATCCATTGTAATTTTATCTTAATATCTTAAATATACAATATAAATTTGTATATGTCAACAATTTTTTAAATTTAGATTTTACAATATAAATTGCAAGTTTAATTGCCCAGTAAAATTTTGCCAGTTATATTAAATTACCATTTGATTCGCACTTTTATATCCAAACATACGTCTAGGATAGTTATTGATCCAATTTTCTATCCTTTTTATCTCTGATTCTTTTAGTTTATCTATATTTGTTCCTTTAGGAACAAATCGCCTGATCAGTTTGTTGGCCACTTCGTTTGATCCTCGTTCCCATGCGCTGTATGGGTGTGCATAGTAACATGTCGTTCGTCTTTTCCCATCCTTAAGGCATGTTCTTTCTATTCCATCTTTATTTAGAAATTCTCCTCCGTTATCCATCGTTATGCTTTTAAAAATATTACTGAATTCATCTTTATATTCTCTCTCTATTCTATCTATTACTTTCTTCACTTCTTCCTGAGTTTTATTATTCATTTTAAATATCTTTTCCTGACGGGTTTTTCTTTCTGTTAATACCAACAAACATGCTTTACCACTGCCTACAACGCTATCCATCTCCCAGTTCCCGTATTCGTCCCTTTTTTTTACTTCTTCCGGACGTTGTTCTATACTTCTTCCTTTCAGATTATTAAGGGCTGCTTTTCTCACTCGCTTATATTCTCGCTTTTTACCATTTTTCTTTACCGGTAAATCCTTATTACTAATATTTTAGAAACAATCCTTTGTCTATATAATTATATAGCGTCTTTGTACAAATGTAACTTTCAAATACAAAACCTTTTTCTTTTATTTCTCCTATTACAGCGTCCGGAGAATATTTCTCATCTTTAATCTTTTTCTCTATGTGGCTAACTAATTTGTGATCTTTTCCTATTTTAAGACATCTTCCTTTATTAGCTGCACATTCCTCGTGAACACGCTGTCCTACATCTGCACAATACCTAATCTCTTTTGTCAGGCTACTATTACTTTCTCTTTTTATTTCCCATTCTATACTTCTGCTGTCACGATCCATCTGAATCCCTATTAAAAGTGGGGTTAACCCCGCTTTTAATAGGGATTCAATTTGATATCTTTCTTTTTCCAAAATCTGTTTCCATCTTCTTTTATTTGTGGTACTATTATTTTGATCCATAGTGGTTTCCTCCAGTCATTGTGTTGTGTTCTCAACTTCATTATAACTGGTTTCTAACCTCTATGGGTCTTTTTTTTATTTATTTGGGCAATTCATTATACAACTTATCATTTAGATTTTACAAATCAAACATTTAACTGCTCAAAAATTTAGTTTACTTAGATAGTAAAAATATTCTGTGCACATATGGTTTTACAACTGAAACAACTTATCATATTTTTAACATTTACCTTTTTAAATAATTATGCTATATTAATAAATATAGTAAATATATTAATAGAACTAATAATAGAATGTAAATTTGTATTTTTATCTGAATTTAGTTAATAGAACTATATTAGAATTTCTGGTAAATACTTTCTTAATATATTCTGAATTTTTATTTTTGCATAAAGTTTTCACTGAAAATTATGATTTTTTACATTTATTTGAATATCTATAACCTCTAAAATCTATATTCTTAAATTTGCATAAATAACAACATATTATAAATATTCTACATCATCCCATATATTCCTTCTTATTTCTCATAAATATGCCAATATTTTTCAAAATCCAAAATAAAATATTGGCATAAAAAATTCTCCTTTCTGACTTAAATCTTATTGTGATTTTCGCCAAAAAAGAGAATTTCTTCTTACAAAAATATGCTTTTTTACACTGCTTCATCATTCCCATTAACCATAATATATCCATTATAATCTTAAAAACCCAATAGCAATCCTCCCGTTACATCAACCACAGAACCGACCGCAAGGGCACACTGTTCGCTTGCCAAAAAAGCTACCATATTTCCAATTTCCCAGGGCTCGCCCACACGTTTAATGGGTGAACGGTTAATACGCTGTTTAAATCCTTCCGGGTTATTTTCCATTTCTTTAACCAATCTTGAATTCATAACATGCCCCGGCATTACTCCGTTTACACGAATTCCATACTCCGTTAATTCCACGGCCAATGCGTGAGTCAAGCCCCACTCGCCTGCCTTATTGCTTACATAAGCAAGACGGCCTTTTGTAGTTGACATCATAGCGGCTTTTGAAACAACATTAACAATCCATCCTTTCTGCTTTTTGAGAACAACTCGGCGGGCAAATTCCCTTGACATCAAAAATTGTCCTGTCAAATTATCTTTTAAGCATTTGTTCCATTCCTCCAAACTGATATCCGTAACCTTATTCGTATATACCTTGCCAGCGTTATTTATAAGTATGTCCACCCTATCAAAGTATTCTTCCGCGGCATCAAAGATACTCTTAACATCTGCTTCGTTTCCTACATCACCTTGCGCACATATAGCCTTACAGCCATATTTGTCCATCAGTTCTTTAGAAAAGGCTTCACTGCTTACGGAATCACTATGATAGTTTATAACAAGATTTGCACCTTCTTTAGCGAATACCTCACTAATCCCTGATCCTATGCCTTTAGACCCTCCGGTAACTATTACCGTTTTTCCTCTATGACCTAAATCCATATTTTTCTCTCCCATCTTTATAAATAATCCCTTATCGTCATAGGAAATATTATATATTCATGCCTAATATAGATTTCTATTAATTTCTTCTAATTCTTCTTTAGCCAACGGTATATAACTTGTAGCTAAAACAGACTGCAATTCATTGTATACTTCTTCCGCGAACTCCTTTATTTCATTCTCACGCATTCCAAAATCCCTCAGTTTTTTTACCGGCCAGATTTTATTCAGTAAATTGCTTAATTCATCAATAACATTATCAGTATTACAATTTAAAATTTCAGTCAAACATTTACACAAATTTTTTATCTTCCCCTCAGGATTCTTGGAATAATATTTTCTTAAAACTTCACAGAAAAATTGATAATTACTTTCTCCATGTGCCACATGATATCTTCCGCTCAGCGGAAATGCAAGGGCGTGTACCGCACCGCAACCTGCATTGCCAAAAGAAATTCCCGCATAATTGCTTGCCAACAAAACATCTTTTTCAATATCTTTTCTCTTTTCCTGCCCTTCATTGGCTATTACAAGAAAACTTTTTACTATTGTTCTAATGGCAGCCATTGCAAAAATATCCGTATAAGGAGTAGCATTGGGTGATAAAAATGATTCTACACCATGGATTAAAGCATCAATAGAACTGTAAGCAAAAAATCTATAGGGCAAAGTTGATATCAGCTGAGGTATGAGTACCGCGGCATCAGCAAAATAAGCGTCATAAGCCATTCTAACCTTTGTTTTTCTCTGTACTGATGTGATTATCGCCGACCTTGTAACTTCGCTTCCTGTACCGCATGTAGTCGGTATCAATATTAATTCCTTTTCCCGAATAATTTTGGACGGGTCATCAAAAATTTCTTCTGCGGATTCAAAAGATTTAAGGGATAATAATTTTGATATATCTATAACGGTTCCCCCGCCTACAGCTATAACACGTTTATAACTCATTCCCTTTGTCTTTTTTAATATCGCATCTACCATCACATCCGATGGCTCACCGTTTCCGAACTCTTCTTGGAATATTATCTTACAAGAGAGGTTGAGGCCTTTCATAAAAGGTTCATAAATAAATCTTTGTGTAACAAGTAAATCTTCTTTATCTATAGGAAAATTCTCTGTAAATTCTTTAAACGTATCAAACTCATATATATCAGGTACTATTCTAAACTTACTCATTTTTCTCTCCTCCGTTTTCTGCTTCCTTATATATCGAATTTTATCATTGCTTTAAGAACGTCCTTTTTTATTGTAGCATCAAAAGCTTCCTGCCATTTTTCAATAGGAAAGCATTTACTGACCAATTTCTCAAATTTATCAGGATACCTGGAAAGAACATTCAGTGCCCCCGTCCAGCTGGACGGCCTTGAACTGCGGCCTGCAGTAATATATAACTGATTTTTATAAATATATGACATATCGACCGTATACATATTTGACTCCAGACTTGGCACTCCGCCTATAACAATACGCCCCATTTTTCTGACAAGGTGCAAGGCCGTATCAAAAGCCTGATTTGAACCTATAGCATCTACCGAAATATCGGCTAAATCTCCGTTACATAATTCTCTTACTCTTTCATCTAAATTGTCTATATCATTAGTAAGAACGGAACAGCCGAATTCTTTAGCAGCTTCTAATCTATGACTGCTATGCCTTGTCCCTATCATAATCACCTTAGCACCGGCGGCTAAAGCTACCAAAGAGCAACACAAACCTATTATCCCAGGACCTATGATTACAATATTTTCGCCACTATGAATATGTCCCCTATCATAAACAATATGGTAGGCACAAGCTAATGGTTCGGCAAGGGCACCAACCTTTAATGACACATTTTCAGGGAGTAATCTGATATTTCTTTCAGGCACGATTACATATTCTGCAAAGCTACCGTTTATAGCAGAGCCGAGCCCTTTTCTGCTAGGGCACATATTCCAATCTCCGGAATGACAATAACGGCAGGCACCACAGTTATCAACGGTTGTCTCATAAACAACTTTATCCCCTACCTTCGTACGAGTTACACTTTTTCCCACTTCCACAACAATTCCACTGGCTTCATGACCCAAGATTACTGGCGGCTTAAGCTTAGCAGAATCTCCAACCGCATCAACTTTCATTAATTTAATGTCCGAACCGCCGCATACTCCGGCATAAGCAACCTTTACTTTAACCCAATTATCTTTATCAACAACCGGTTCGGGGATCTCTACCACATTCATATCATAAGCTTTTTCCGTTAGCCTCATCAATGCTTTCATAATTGTCCTATTCTTCCTTTCTTTTATATTACTTTTCTATTTTTTAAAGATATTTCTTTTACTTTCTGAACATAATTATCCGGTAATGGTTTAATGCTCTTCCCCGTTGCCAATAGTATTAAATACTGTTCACTCGTCCTTTCAATGTTATCATTAACTATCATTGCTTTTTCCATTGTAATTCCTACCCCAATGACACCATGGTTTTCCATAATAATGCCTGCTCTTGTTCCTATTGATTTTCTTATGTTTTCAGCAAGCTTTAAAGAACCGGCAGGTGCAAAAGGAGCTATAGGTATCTCACCGCCCAAATAACTTACGCTCTCTAAATCAATAATTGGCAATTCGCTAACACCTTCTATGGAACCAATTAATGTACCATACTTTGAATGAGAATGTATGATTGCATTAACTTCCGGTCTTTCTAAAAAAATATATCTATGCATAGTAACTTCCACAGAAGGTTTGTATTTTCCATCAACAATATTTCCTTCCATGTCTATTACACAAAGATCAGCAGCAGCAAGAGTTGCATATGCCCTTGAGGAAGGAGTTATTACAAACATATTTTCTCCTTCTACTCTTGCACTGATATTTCCTGCAGTTCCTAAGGAATAACCCCTTTCGGCCATCATTTTTACTCCCCACATTATCTCTTCTTTCGCTTTTTGTATTCCATTACACATTATACTTACACTCCTTTTTATAAATACATTCTTATATGCTCTTAAAATATTTATCCTTTATGCTTTTCCATGTTTTAATCTTTGTATCAGTAGTTATTTGAAATATTATCTCCATTCCTTTCTTCTCCATTTCGTTTAGCATTTTTGCATCGCTTTCATTTAGCGCTATAGTGCCTTCCACAGCTATTCTTCCTGGACCGCCTGCGATTCCGCCTACTTGCAACTTACTGTAATCAAATCCTTTAATATATGATTTATAAGCCGTAGGAACTCCGCTAAATAAAACTAAAATCGGACCGGTTTTTCCAAACTTGTCATCTTTCCATAAAGAAACTGCTTGATCAACAGTAATTGTTTCAACTTTGACTCCAGGGGGGGCAGCCATAGTATATATCTGAGTCATCAATGGGTCCTTAGCAATATTATCATCAATAATAATGATTTTTTTTGCTTCCGTAACTTTAACCCACATTGTAACCACTTGCCCATGAATCAGCCTACTATCAATACGTACTAAACTTACTTCAGCCATCTGTTCCATTCCTCCTTAAGAATACTTTCCACTTTTATATATATTTACTTTTTCCATACAAGCTGCGGTTCCTGATTATTTGCATATCTGATAATTTCGTCGCATATCATACGGGACTGCCATAAATAAACGCCGTATGTCCAGCCGGCAATATGAGGTGTTATTATCACGTTATCTCTGTGTAAAAGAGGATGATTTTTAGGGCAAGGCTCAATCCACATGACATCCATAGCCGCCCCAGCTATTTGATTATTATCCAAGGCTTTGATCAATGCTTTCTGTTCTATAACACTGGCTCTTGATGTATTGATTAAAAATGACGTCGGTTTCATCTTTTCAAACCAGGTAGAATCTATTAAACCTATAGTGGAGTCATTTGCCGGAAGGTGAATAGTTATTATATCGGAATTTATCAATAATTCTTCTAAATTACAAGGTTTTACACCTGCCTCCTCTATGATCTTTTTCGGACAAAACGGATCATAGACATTAACATCCATATTAAAAGTTTTTGCAATTTTTCCAACTTTAGAACCTATGGCTCCGAAACCGACTATTCCCAAAGTTTTCCCATATAGTTCCTGACCTGACGGTATTATATCCCTTACAAAAATTTTATCATTTTTCCACAAGACATCTTTTTTTCCCTCAGTCCTGTATATATCCTCTACTTTGTCTCCCAAAAGCGTACCATCATTTATTTTGCTACAGCTCATTCCGATATTTCTTACAAGGGCAAGCATCAATCCCACTGTAAATTCAGCTACGGACTGCGCATTTCTTCCCGGGCAATAAACCAACGGAATATTCAATTCCCGGGCTGCCTGACAATCAACATTTACCGGAGTGCCACGACCGCAGCCTAAAAGTTTTAATCCGGCACTTTTCCACTTTTCTAAACATCTGCGGGTAACCAAGTCTGAACCGATATATATGATTTCACATCCCATGCATTGTTCTATCAACTCTTCCTCTCCTATAAATCCTTCATTCAATAAACTTCCGACTTTTTTAATGTCACAGACTTCAGCTACTCTGTCATAATAAGGCTGTTCCAATTTAGTACCTAATGCTAATTTTATTTTCATTATTCCACCTCTTTTTGATGCTCCGTTAATTTTTTTAATAATCTCACCGTTATTACATGTATCAGATGGATTGTCTCTAAAATTTAGAAACAATCTATCTGAACATACGAACTAAAACCTATCGGATTATACAAGAATACCAAGAAAACCTAATATAAAAGTACCAACTAATAGTGCAAGCATTGCATTTAACATCTTTCCACCTTTTTTAAGATATTTATACAACAATAGGATTACAACAAGTACAGGTATACCGGGTAATATTGCATCCAATAATCCCGTCTGAAGGTTCAAAGGTGTCCCACCTGTAGGTATCATAATACCAAGTGTTACCTTAACCATTGATGCTGACATTCCACCCATTGCAAATAAGCCTAAAACGCCAAAAAACGATATAATCTTTTGTATCTGTCCTGACTGAAGCAAATTACTTGCTGCCCTTGTCCCAAGCCTATATCCCAAATGAACCAAGTTATAACCTTCAAATTGAGTAATCGCAAGAAGAATAAGTATCGGAACTACGGCAGCCCACCAATATCCTTTTAAGCCATAGGCAACAAATAACGATAAAATAAGCGGTCTTAAGTTAACAAGATTAATAGTATCGCCAATGCCGGCAAAGGGTCCCATTAAAGCATTCTTTACATTAATTACTGTTTCTTCAGGAACGTCTTCTCCTCTAGCCTTCTGTTCCTCCATAGAAATAACTATACCTTCTATAAGAGTGCCGCCTATAGATGCCTCTGTATTGTAAAACAGCAAATGTCTTTGGATAGCTTTACGTAATTCATCCGGCTTATCTTTATATACTTTTCTAAGTATAGGGAGTATGGACCATGCAAAGCAAAGCCCCTTCATCCTTTCAAAGCCGTCTGACATGAAAGCGGTAATCCACCAACGATGATAACAGGTAGTAATATCCTTCTTAGTCACCACTTTATATTCTTCAGATCTTTCGTCGTTCCTCTTTTTAAGAAGGTCAAAAATCCCTTCCTCATTATTATTGTCCTTTGTTCCATAGCGATAATCAAGATATGCGATAAATATAGCAACTATGGCTACTACCATTGTTCCTACCTGAGTATATTGAACAAAGAAAAAACCTACAAAGAAAAACGGCATTAAATCGCTGCGGCCTATCATTTTCATAACCATAGCAAATCCAATTGCAGGCATTGCTTTACTTACCACACCCAATCCTGCCGTCACCGTAGCCGGTAGTACTGAAGCCGCATTAGAAAGCCAGCTTCCGCCGAAATAAAGAATTAAACTCATGGGTATCCACATGGTAATGATCTTCTGAACAGCCGGGAATACTATATGAGCTAAAGTTATCCCTTTAAAATTAAGCTTTTCGGCACATTTATCCGCAAAGCTGTACCAGAATGAATATAAACTTTTATTAAGAGTCCAAAGTTGTGCGAATAACAATGAAACAGGCACAGCTAATGCTATTGCCACATCGGGATTCATTCCATAGGCAATAACACATGTCGCAGGTACAATACCTGCTGCTGCCTGATCTGCAGGTGCCACGCTCCCCGCATTTATAAAAGCTAAATATGCAGGCATTATAGTAGCTCCGATTATCATTGCCGTTGGAACATCTCCAAGGATTAATCCGACTAAAAGAACATTACATAACGGAAATCTAAAAAAAGATTCGGTAATGGTTCCAAGATAAATCGAACTAAGCCAATAACAGCCGCCCAATAAAATCGATTGTAATACTGTCATATCCTTTCCTCCTATTCTTTTCATTTAATTAAATATTAGTTATAACGATCTTTACGATTAACAAAATATTCCTACCACTTGACTCCGTTACGCTTTTTCGTTTTCTTTATTAAATTCTTCTATGAATTCCGTCACATTCTTTATCCCCTCCCTTCCGGCATTTTCTATTTGTTTAAGCAGTTTTTTTCCTGACATAGACTTTCGTGCAAATACCGCCTCGATTACCATAGGCAAATTAACGCCGCTTAATGATAAAACTTCTACGTCATATTGTTTAATTGATAAAATTAATTGGTTAAAGGGAGTTCCTCCCGTAATATCCAAAAGGACAAGCGAACCTTTGGGAAACTTTTTCAAAGTCTCAATAAATTTATTTCTGAAATTTTCAGCTGTATCTCCGGCTTCCAATGAAAAAGCTGCCAAATTTTCGGATTCTCCTGCAATTAACTTTGTGGATTCAATTAATGCCAATGCTAACGGCCCATGGCTCATAACGATTATGCCGGGTAAATCAGCCTTTATTTCGTCAGGGCAATTACTTTTCACTATTTGTCACTCCCTTCCACTTTCGGTATCATCTTTAATATAAGGCCTTAAAGGATTTATTTTTATAAAAATTTAATAATACCTCCGCATAATTTTCCACGACTAGTCGTAAATCTATCCCCTATTATTACATCCGAAAAGGACCATATAATGTTTAATCTTTTCTTTATATCCCTCAACTCCACAATCAATCATTTCAATAAGACTCGGAAACTCTGTTCTTTCAAGATATTCTTTAGCCCCTAAGGCTCCTGCGGTTTTTAAGTCCGTACCTATATTTACTTTCGTTATGCCGGTCTCGACGGCTTTTTTCAGATTTTCATCCCCTGAAGATGAGCCACCGTGAAGAACCAGAGGCACCTTGCATATTGCTTTAAGTTCTGCTAACCTTTCAAAATCAAGATGAGGTGTTCCTACATATCTTCCGTGGGCTGTTCCTACTGCAACTGCAAGGCAGTCGACACCTGTTTTGTTTATATATTCTACGGCTTCAGAAACTTTCGTGAGACCATTATCTCTATCATTATCGTAAGTTATACCTTGTCCGACATGTCCCAATTCAGATTCTACCGAGACACCGATTGCATGAGCCATTTTAACAATTTCCCTGACCTGTTTTATATTATCTTCAAAGGCCAAGCTTGATCTATCTACCATTACAGAGGTAAAACCATACCTAATTGCTTTAACCGCAACCTCATAACTTTTACCGTGATCGAGGTTTAATGCTACGGTAACTTCCGGATATCTCTTGCTAAAAAACTTTGCTGCTTCTGCAATAAGCTCAAGATCTAAAGCATCGTAAACATCCATTATTAACGGAGATTTAAGCTCTATTGCAGCTTTAAAACCCGCCCCCACAGTCTCCAAATTATATACATTAGGTGCTACAACCCCATATTCTTCTGCAGCAGCTTTATTCAATATTTTATCCATTGAAACAAACATACAATTTTCCTCCTTATTTACTTATGAATTAGTTTTATCTAAATTAATCTAAAGTTATTGACACTCTATAAGTCCCCGGGGTAGATGCAAGCTCAAAGGCATGCTGGCAGTCATCCATAGGTATCTTCTGGGATATTATCTTGCCTACTTTAACAACTCCCGAACCTAAAAATTCGGCTGCAAGTTGATAATCCGACGGATCAGAGTTATATGTTCCTATTAGTTCCATTTCTTTATAGTGAATTTGATTTGCATTTACATTAAGTTCCGGTACCGGATGCCCTGATGCGAAGAAGAGAATTCTTCCTCTGGGAGCAAGTACCTTTAAAGCCTGGTCATTTACCGTTGTATTGGCAACAGCAAGTATTACAACATTCACTCCTATACCCTTTGTGAACCTCTTAATTACCGAGTTTAAATCTTCTTTCATTGGGTTTACAGTCTTAAGACCGATAGACTGAGCAAGCCGACAGCGTTCTTCGCTGATCTCGCTTACAATAACATCTCCGCCAAAAACTTTTGCAACCTGTGCATTTACCAACCCTAAATTACCGGCTCCTATTACCAATACCTTATCTCCCGGGGCAATTCTTATACGTTTAGCTCCATGTATACAGGTAGATATCGGTTCAACAAAACCCGCTTCTTCATAAGAAATACTTGAGTCTACCGGATACAACCTTCCTGATTCATATGCCGCATATTGGCTGAATCCAAAGGAACCGCTTACTCCACCAAATTCCACTTCCTTAGGCTTATTTACACACCTATCCGGATGACCTGACCTGCAAAAATGGCATTCTCCGCAACCTCTGGAGCCCTGTCCGCCGAATACAACGTGGGTCCCTATTTTCAATGCCGGATTCGTAACCCCTTCTCCTAATTCAACAATTTCTCCAGCCATTTCATGTCCAGGTGCCCAGGGAAATTTTCTTCCCATGGATTTCCTAAGTCCTTTCCAAGTTTGCCAATCTGTCGTACATATATTACACTGATGTATTCTTACAAGTACCTGTCCTGGCCCCGGTTTAGGAATATCCATTTTTCTGATAGTTACCTTGCCTATATCCTCCATTACCATTACTTTCATTTTGCCTTCCATTTTAAAACTCCTCCTAATAATATTAATGTTTACTATCTACCGCTGATTTATATATTCAGCAAAATTTTCAGTCTTAGACAGTGCTATTATTAATAACATTCACCTCTCTTCAATAAAAATTATTAATACGACTATCTTTATATAAAGCAATATTTATGCCAAAACGTGTCGTATAACCCTGTCAAATTTCATTACATATTGTCTCTTTTGCCCTTTTACCATAAATAACTATTGTCTTGCTTTATGATGTATGGTATAATTTATTTAAATAAAAATCATAAGTTTTGCCTATTTATCAACAATAATAATCACAGCTAATCTATAAATACTATCCATAATGAAAAAAGAATAACTTTAATGTAAAGAAGTGTGGAAAACCTTATCTGTTATATTTTGGTGAAAAGGGTGATTTTATGATGAGAAGGGTAGAAAAAATAGAAGAATATGTTAAGGATGAGTGTAGCCGAAGATTTAATTCCGGTATTTCTTCCGGAATAACGGCTTCTGAAGCTGCAGAAGCTCTGGGAATTAACAGAAATGATGCATCTACAGACTTAAACAAACTTTTTTCAGCAGGTAAGCTAATCAAAAAAGGGAAAAAACCTGTAGAATTTTTCCCTTCGGAAAATAAGGCAGATATATGTGATACCGGACTCAAAGTTCATGAGTCCAAAATCAATAATGCCTTAGATTATATAATAGACAACAGCCCAAGCCTCCGTTCAGCTTTTCAATTGGCCAAAGCTGCTGCATCTTATCCTCCCCACGGTTTGAACACACTTATCACTGGAGAAACGGGAGTCGGTAAAAATTTTTTAGCAGAGGCTATGTGGCAATATATTTCGGATAAAAAAACTTTCCAAAATAAATCCGACAACATTCCTTTTATAACCTTCTGCTGTGCCGAGTATGCAGATAACCCTCAGCTACTTCTCTCACAGCTCTTCGGATACGCAAAGGGTGCTTTCACCGGTGCCCTTAGTGATAAGGAAGGCTTGGTTGAGAAAGCCGACCATGGAATACTTTTCTTGGATGAAGTGCATAGGCTTCCTTCAGCCGGTCAAGAGCTGTTATTTACATTAATCGATAAGGGTACCTTTCGCAGAATAGGAGATACTGTCGATCGTCATGTGGATGTGATGATAATTTGTGCTACTACGGAAGATATCTCCACATCTCTTCTGAAAACATTTATTCGACGTATTCCGGTTCATATATATGTGCCAAAATTATCGGAGCGTTCACCTAAAGAAAGATTACAACTGGTAAATTCTTTTATTGTTCAGGAAGCAAAAAGAATAAATCTTCCTATCTGGGTTTCTGGTAACGTTTTAAAGTTACTGGTTAACTATACTGGCAAAGGAAATATTGGGGAGCTTAGAAATATTATTAATCTTTCCTGTGCAAAAAGTTATCTTAGTTTTTTATCTAATAATGACAATAATATAACTGGTACAGAAAGTTCGAACCAGAGACTCCGTCATCTACAACTAAATATATACGACCTTCCTCAGAAAGTTTACCAGCAAATAAATTCTGCACATTATATGGAAAATCGCTTTGATTCAAAGATATTTAGTGAAGGGTTTATGTTTTATCCCGACAATTTCAATAAATCCCTCTCTCTTTCTGATGAAGACAAATACTCAATTAATTTATATTATTTTATTGAAAAAAAGATTCAAGCTTACAGAAATTTACATCTTAATAATAATGAAGTGGAGCTGCGCGTCGCTCAGGACTTGGATTCATATCATAATAATATTATTCAGAGGATGATGGTTTCTGAAGATTATGGCTCAAAGTTAATAGATTCGATTATTTCTCCCATTTACAGCGAAGTAGCTGATGAAATTCTTGAAATTGCTTCTAAACGTCTTGAAAGGATATATTCTAAAAGTCTGTCTATAGCATTTACTTTGCATATACAACAATTTTTAGAAAGAATAAAAACCGGTGAAATAATTTATAATCCCAACTTAGAAAATATACGCAAAGTACATGAAAGAGAATTTAAATTCTTAAAGGAAATTGAAAATCCAATTTCCCAAAAATTAGGAGTGTCAATTCCTGATGACGAATTAGGATTCTGGGCTATGTTTTTAAGTCATCATGATTCTTCTTTGGACTCTTCCATGGAGATCGGGTTAATTGTTGTCAGCCATGGAACTTCCACTGCCAGCAGTATTGCAAACTTTGTTAATGAGGTAATGTCCATAAACTATGTTTATGCTGTCGATGCTCCACTGCAAAAGTCCTTTTCCGACGTTTTTAATGATCTTTGCAAACTTGTTTTAAAAGTAAATAAAGGAAAAGGTGTTTTGCTTCTAGTAGATATGGGATCTTTTGTGAATATGGAGGATGACTTGATTAATGCTACGGGAATTCCTTGTAAGATTATACCCTTGGTAAGCCCGATTTTAGTATTAGAAGCGGCAAAAATTGTACTGTCCACGGAGGACTCCTTATATACTGTCTACAAAAGAATTTATCGTTCATACTATGAATATTTTGTTAATCAGTTCAAACAATCCGTTAATAAGGCCGGAAGTCTGCCGTCAACTAACAGTAAAAAATCGGCTGATATGAAGAACGTCATTCTTACTGTTTGTACGACAGGATATGGAAGTGCTTCTGTATTAAAACAATTACTTGCAGAAAAATTGCCTCAAAATATTAGTATTGAAATAATTGCACTAGCAATCGATCAGGATATAAATACATATGTGCAAAATCTTCATGGAAGAGTAAAACTAATAGTCGGCGGAATAAATCCTCAGATTCCCGGGGTTCCTTTTATCGGTGCAGAATCTGTATTTACGCAAGAAGGATTAAATAAAATAAAGTCATTCTTAAATATGAATTGTTTCACAACAACAACAGAAATATCAGATACCGTTATGACAAATGATGAGGCTTTCAACCTAATTAAGCAGAGATGTTCTTATTTTACTCCATCTATTGATTCAACAGTAGCAATGAATGCCTGCATGGCTTTTTGCGATGGTGTAAAGAAAAAAATAGTTTCAAAACCATATACAAGTAATTATTTTGTTAACATATCCTTACATTTTCTATGTATGCTTGAACGTATACACACTAACCAAGCAGATCCAATGCCTGAGTGGGGAAATTCAATAATCAATTTAAATCATTCCCTATATATAGAAATTAAGAAGTTATTAAACCAGATATGCGAACCGTTGGGTTATCATGTACCTAAAAGCGAAATATGTTATTATCTCAGGTTATTGTAAGCACTGTCAACCGTTTTTACACCCATACCTTATTTCTAATATAAAATATCCGTTTTTCTCTCTTTTCTCCACCTCACTATCATGGATACAGTGCTGGTAAGCATCAAAGCAATATAAGATAATTCTAAAAAATATTTTGGATAAAAGATGCTTGTCATATAATGTATCAAATAATTTAATAATATTACAAAAACAAATAACGCTATAGGCAATTGAATCCCGATTAAAGTTATATAGTTGTTTCCTATACTGGAAACCAACATGGATATCAGTGTAAAGGTAAAGGATAATATATAAATTCCTATTACCGTAAGATATATATACTGAATAAATGTTAAATCGTACCAGGAAATAATGGAATTATATATTGAATTTATATTTGAATTAAAGAACATGGATGTATTATTTGTAGAGTATATACTAAAAAAGCATATAAACTGTAAAGTTACAATTATAGCAGATGCCAACAGCCCCGCAATTATCTTCTTTTTAAATATTTTTCTTCCTGTTTTAGATGTATATTGAAGATAGCTTATTCTATCTTTATTATCTCTTAAATATATCGGTGTTATCATAAACATTACACTTAGCAATATAGTTGCCGCTACGGGTTTTATTAAATTATCATAATTAAAAAATACCACATCAGTAAATACAGAAGTCTCTAAATTTTTTTCCAATATCTCCTTAATTCTTGTCTCTTGTTTTTCATTTGATGCCTTACTCATCATATAATCTTCTCTATTTTCATAGACTTGTATATACTCTTCCCTCCAAGGCAGTTCCCAAAATACATCTACTTTCCTTTTAAAGATTACATCATTATTTAATTTTTTAAGTTCTTTATTATTTGTATCCATATTGACAAAATCGTCATAATTCATTATTCCTGCTCTTTTAAAATCTTTCCTCGATTGGATATACCCATCTGCTTCCCTTTCGGCTTCTTCATATTTTACTTTGAAATCCTTAAATTCCTCTTCATCCATAAACTCTCCATAATCGTCTTCCATCTCTATAAACATATTATAAATATCCGTAGCTGGTCTTCCGTTTGGAAATACGCTTATTTCAAATTCGATAAATAAAAAATACATGATGATGTTTATCAATATCAGCAGTATAACAGACTTTATATTAAATATCTTCTTCAATTCGTTTAAAATAATATCCATTTATTTCACCTCGCTATATCTTGTTTTTTAAATCTATTAATTGATAAAGTCCCAAGAATCAGCAACAATACTGACCATATACCCACTGTAGCTAATTCATAATATTTAAAAGTTGTAAAAGCACCGCTTTCCATAAACCATATAAAAGGATTCATGATTAAAAAGAAAGGAGTAAACCCACCTATAAATATAGCATTACTGTTTCTTGGAGCCATTCCCGGAACAATTAAAAACAACCCGAATATTATGGCAAATATAACGAATACAATATAATTATTCTTTATTGCCCTTGCTATTATAAAAGTGATTCCGATAAAAAGTAACATACACGCAAAAATCACCCCTATACCGGCAAATAAATATTGTACAAAGGACATGTTCCACCAAGACATATATACGAAGTCGTAATCAGCGTTAAAACAACTGCTTATAGGAACATTCCAAAGTCTCGAGTAGTCAAAAGTCATAAAATACAAACCTAAACCGGTAATCAAGATAATTCCCGTTGCTAATATACTGGAAACTATAGCCGCAGATATCTTGTCCAGAATAAAATTTCTTCCCCTTCTTGTAGTATATGTTATGGCTTCTGTATTATTTTCAAATTCATAGTTTATCAAATAAGATGTGATAAGCACCGTTAATATGATTATCTCAAATATAATGCTTTTAAATAAACTTTTAAACAATAGAGAATGCATTCTATAAATCTGACCTATATAGAACAAATTTTTATGCTCTTTATTATTGACTAACTGATGAAATCTTTTATTAAAATCCCTATACTCATTTCTTACGGTATTTGCGGCTTCTCCCTTGAGTCCGTATTTACTTATTTCATTCTCGGCTTTTTCCATAATATCAATGTTTGAATAGACATCATCAATTTCTCCGATTTTATAATAATAGGCTTCTACTATTCCCAGTTCTCTGATAAATTCTATTTCTTCTTTATCGTATATATCCTCAATGCCATAGTTATGATCATCATAAAATTCCGATACACTATTGTAATTTTTCGATTCCCTTTCGTTTACAAGTATATTTAATCTCTTTAATCCTTTGTCATAATACGATTTAAATCCGGATATCATTTTGTCATCTATTTTATAGCCGAATTTATTCACAATCTTATTTAAAACTTCTAAATCCTCTTTAATATATGAACTTTTAAATATTATGGTAGAATTAAAAATTATAAAAAGGATTAAAAGCCCTATTATAATCGGAGAAGTTATAACTTTTTTAAATTCATTTATCCTTATATTCATGTGATATTTACTCCTCTTTTATGATTTCATCTTTATATACATAGAGAAACACATCCTCTATACTTGGATTTACAGAATCCCAGGAATTCTCCGGCTTATCTTCAGATATAAATCTGACTTTCATCTTGTCATCTTCTTGCTTTTCCGAGAGAGAAAAATACTTATTTCTAAAGCTCGGAACTTCATCAAACTCAACCTTTGTTTCATAGACCATTTCTTCAAGGATTTTGCATATGTTTTTTAAAGTATCCTTATATAAGATTTTCTTATCCTTTATCATAATTATTTCATTAGCTATGGACTCTATGTCAGAGACAATATGGGTAGAAAGAATAACTATTCTCTCCCGGGACAATTCCGCCAATAAATTTCTGAAGCGTACCCTTTCCTTTGGATCTAATCCGGCCGTAGGCTCGTCTAATATTAAAATCTTAGGATCATTTAGCATAGCTTGAGCTATACCGACTCTCTGAATCATTCCTCCCGAAAACTTTCTCATCTTTTTATTTGCAACATTTTCAAGACCGACTAATTTTAAAAGCTGTTCTATCTTTTTTTCTGCTTTCTTTCTGTCTATTCCCTTTAATGCAGACAGATAGCGAAGAAATCTTTTAGGGCTGTAATCTTTGTAATACCCAAACTCCTGCGGCAAATAGCCTAATATGTCTCTATAATCATCTCCCATTGCAGAGATTTCGGTACCATCATAAAGTATTTCTCCTTCATCCGGAAAAATCAAGGTAGTCAGCATCTTGATCAAAGTAGTTTTTCCTGCTCCGTTTGGTGACAATAAACCATATACACCGTTTGTAAATTCAATATTTATGTCTTTAAGAACTAAAAACTTGCCATAGCTTTTGCTTGCATTATTCACAACCAACATCTAAATCATCCCTTCTTTATTTCTAAACATTATAAGTGCTTTAAGGTTTTTTATATATACAAACGCACAACCAAGAGTTACCATAATCCATGTATATAAAGAAATGCTGTTTAGAAACTTTATATAAAAATCAACTTTAAATATATATAATGATAAATTGAAGATTATCCAACCTAATATGATAAAATACTTTACATATCTGTTTTTAACCCTATTTATGGTAAACAGAAAAACTGTAGAAAAAAGAAATAATGATGCTATGGAGATTATGAAAGCTTTTAAAAAATCTATTTTTTCATATACATATGCAACTATATATATAAAGAAAGAGTTAAACAAAATGCATATAACGCTGAATATGAGCATTCTAAAAGCCGATATCTGATATATATTGTATTTGCATGTCATCTCTATCTCACAGGTTTTATTCTGTTTTGCATTAATAAAGCTTAAAAGGGACATTGTCAGATATAACACAGGAGAAACCGTAAACAGGCAGGCATATATACCTCCGATGTTTTCCATATAATACATACTGCTGCTTGTAACTACAGGAAATAAAACAGAAAATATCAATAATATAATAAAGATAATCTCCAGGCCGTCATGAAATAAGTATCTGATTCCTATTTGCCTATACATATTTTTTAAATAGAAATAAAATGATTCTTTCCCTTTTAATCCCTGTTCCGTAATACTGTCTATTTCAGCCTTTACCTCTCTTTCACTCGGCATATCTATCTTCATATACTATCCCTCCTCAAATTTTCTTTTAATCTTCTTAATCATGGAATAATATCTTGTCTTGACTGTAGACTCCGGTATTCCCAATACATTTGATATTTCCAAAAATGTATAATCCGTAAAGAATTTTAATCTGAATATCTGTTGTGCAGAAATATCCAATCTGTTTACTATACTGACTATCTTCTCAACATCTGCTTTATTTTCTAATGTAATTCCTATATCTTCTTTGTCGTATATATCAAATTGGTCAATAGATACTGTCATGCTGTTATATCTGTAATATTTGGAACGATAATAATCCACCAGACGATATGTTGCAACTTTATACAGCCAAGTTCTAAAAGAAGCCTTTTTCTCGTCATAACTATATATTGATTTCAAAAGATTTATAAATATTTCTTGAGTCAAATCCATAGATAGTTCTTTATCCATAGTCTGCTTATATACATAGGCATATATTTCCTTATAATATATGGAAATAAGTTCATTAGCCGCATCTTTATCCGATTTCTTTTTTATCTTTCTTATCAGTTTTCTATCTCTGTCCATTTCTCACCACTTATTCTTATGTTTTATAATCTCCTAACTACCTATTATTATATCCGTAATAGATTTCTAAATAGTTTTATTTCACTGAAAAAAAAACAGCCACAAACTAACCTCTCCTCCTATTCCATTCATTCCAAAATGCTATATATCCATTCCTCTCAAATTCGTCTGCCGGAATATTCTTAGGCAAGGATTTCTTATAATACTCTTCCACCACATTTACAAAACGCAAAACTTCCTCTTTATACTGAAGGTAATAAATATATACGGTGTTTCCCTTTTCGGTAATGAGCCTTATCATTCCATCATCATGCAGAACAGTCCAATCAACTCCGTTATCACATCCGCTGATTTCCACCTCATCTAAGGTTTCGTTCGGAATCATAAAAAAACCGCAGCAAGGCAGCATCTGTTCTCCTTTTGTTAGTAAATGGTCTTCAGACAATGTCTTTAACATTCTGAGCGCTGCCGCACTGGCAGTACAGGAACAGGATAATTTTTCTTCTCCTATAATTACTTCTATATCACCATGAAGGCATAAGTCATCAGGATCATCCTTCTTTCCATCTATCCAATAAAGATTATTTACTTCTATTTTAAAATCCCTGTTATCTCTAGAAATACTATCATGAAATTCTCCCCATACATTTGTGAGGTATCTTTCTTCAGAAGCAAATAGGTAAAGCCCTCTGTCATCATATAAATGGAAAATACAATTACTATTTATATCTATAATAAAAACAGATGAACAAAAATCCATTTCTCCACCTATATCCGATAGGATAATTTTCGGAAAAAGTTTTTCTATATTCACCTTTTTTACATGATAAATATGTCTTGTACAAGTGTAGATTTCTTCATCTCTGTGCATAGGTAAATCATCCTTGTTTATAGGAAACTGCCATTTTAGTTTATATGTATCGTATTCGGTTATACCTATTAAAGTACTCTCTAAAAATTTCTTTTCTGCTTCATTATCTTTTCCATAGGAATCCTCGTAAACGACCAGAAGATTATCGCTATATTTCATAAAGTTGTACACTTCTACTGCTTTTTGAAGACATTCTTCTACATAGGATTCATTTAAACTGCCGTCTTCTAAATATTGATAACCCCTGCTTAAATCTACATGAAGCATAGACTTATGCCTCAGCTGAAATAAAACTTTGTCGCCCGTTTCATATTGTCTTAAAATATTTTCTAAAATGTCCTTTGGTTTTTCTTGGATTTTCAATACCTATTCACCTTCCTGTTTTATTATCAAGTCCGCACCAACAACGGCAGTCACTGCCATGTCATTTTTAAAATTTTCAAATTATATTCTTTATGATTAATTTCTGCAACATATAATCTCTTAAAAAATTTGTGCATTTATGTTTTAATTATATACTTTTAAATAACCTTTTAACAATATAAAATTAATATACTATTCCATATCATGAACAAGAATAATTTGTTAGCCAATGTACTATCGATTACAATGGTTCTAGACAAAAAAATCAGGCAAAGGATATATCCCTTGCCTACATTACTTTATTCTGCCTTATCTAAATCTTTTATAATTTCTTCGTACATCTCAATGTAATTATAAGAAACCGGTTCTCCGTTTTCATCTGTCTCCTCCTGATCTTCTCCTTCATCCTCTCCGCCTTGGATATATTTAATAAGCTTTCCCTCGTCGTTCATAAAGAAGATGGACGGAAGATACTTCAGTTCCGTTCCCGCAATTTTGCTGATATGATCCCAACCCTCGGAAGTCATACCAACTGTATAGAACGGATAATCCGTCATTTCTTTCTCGGAATTAGATGAGGATTCCTGATAGTCTCTCAGAACATCCGATTTATAATAATCCTGATAATCATGTACCATTGCTATAATCTGTGCATCTGCACCATTCTTTTCAATGTACTCCTGGAAAGGTATTAATCCTTTAAGATTTAATTTGGTCCAGGGGCACCATGGAGCACCGGCATAAACCAATGTAATTTTCTTTTCCTTAACTTTTGCATCAAATGCCTCTTTTGTGAATTCTTCCATATCATTTTTTTCAAAACTTATAAGGGTTTCTCCCGTATCGTGAATCGTTCTGACATAGAACTTATTTCCTAACGCTTTCCTCAATTTAGTAATTGAAGTATATGTTTCTCCATCAATATTGTAAGCGTCTAATTTGGCCTCCACTCCATCCACCAGTACTTTATGCGGCGAATCAATAATATTAGCATCTTTTAAATCAATTTCCCGTTTGTCATATTCACTTTGCTCATAGGGTACTCCTGTTGTAATGATGATAGCATTTTGTTTTTCATCAAAACTGATATCAAATTTAGCCTCAGTACTGCTCAAAGCAAAAGCCACATCTCTAAGTCTGACTCTGGTAACTGTATAGGGCCCATCTTCGTCTTCAAGATTCAAAACGGCTCTGCGAATTGGCATAACCTCTCCTGCATCATTCAATGTGACCTTTTCATCAAAAGATGCCGTGGGCATTTTTTTGCTTTCTTCTTCAGCAAAAACTCCCATTGGAAATACTGATAGAATCATAAGTACTGTCAGTATTACCGCTAATTTTCTGGTTCTTTTCATAAAACAACTCCCCCTTTAATATAATTTAATTAGCTAATCGCAGAATAATGCAATTAGTATGAGTACTACATTTTATTAACATTTATTATTTCTGTAAATATTTTTAATTTCCTCTAATTATTCATCGCAAATTCCGACATATAATTCAAACCGGAGATACAGCCCTTTTATTATCTTTTATAAATAAAAAGACCTCTTTGGGTTCAAGAAATTTCTCTACCCTAAGAGGTCTCCTTTTTCATATTAAACAGTTTATTTCAAAACATTTTTTTCAAAAATCCCATATACAACAGGCTTCTTATCCTGCACCATTACTTTCCCCTTAGCTATTACAGTGTCTACGTCAAGATTTTCATCTAACAGACACAAATCCCCATCCATATTTGCTTCAATTCTGCCTTTATTATTCAACTTTAATATTCTTGCAGGATTTGATGTAATTGCCCTTATTGCCGTTTCAAGAGGTATGTTTTCACGATTAACACATTCCTTTATTGCCTTGATTAAGCATGTCGATTTACCGATTCCTATTCCGACATATTCCTTTTTCTCATTAAATATCGGCATACTGCCCTGACCGTCAGATGAAAGTGTATAATTGTTCTGGTTCACACCCTCTTCAAGCAATCTCTTAAGTCCCTTGCTGAATCTTACTTCTCCGTCTGTCTCTTCCCAAAAATCGGGATCTTCGTTTCCGGTAAAATCTATATATCCTCCATCTTTAGCATAATTAACACATTCTTCAAAAAGTTCGGGATTCCTGTTTACATGAGTCGGTAAAAACTGAGTAATAGGTATCTCCGTTTCTTTCAATGTTCTTTTTAAAAAATCAATCTTTCTTGGTCCGTCACCTAAATGAATATTAATAATACCTGCCTTCCCCGAAAGCATTCCTGCAACTCTCGCATCTGCCACTGCTCTTATAAATTCTTCAAATGTAGGCTGAGAAGATCGGTGGTCCGATAAAGCGACCTCTCCTATACCGATAATTTTATCAACAACCATTATATCCTTCATAATTTCTCCGGTTATTGTTTTTAAAGGCAACCTGTATGAACCGGTGTATATATACGTAGTTATTCCTTCTTCCTCCAATCCTCTGGCCTTTGCCAAAAGAGATATCGTATCCCTGGCCATTCCGTCTGTTCCCAGACAGCCGACAACAGTAGTAACTCCTGCAGAAGTAAGGCCCGTCAATGTAACTTCGGGAGTCCTTGTAGCAAATCCTCCTTCCCCTCCGCCTCCTAAAATATGAACGTGGCAATCAATAAAACCCGGAACTAATGATTTACCTTTTCCGTCAATTTCTTTCACTTCGACACAGCCCTTTGTTTCTATAGAAATATTATCATCTACCGCCGCAATTTTATTTCCCAGCAGCAAAACATCTTTGACGCCTATATGCTCAGGCTTATAAACGTCCGCATTTCTTATTATTGTGATCATAATTTTATTCCTCCCTATTCTTACTATCAACCTAATTTACTGTAAGCCCACGGATACGGCAATAATTATTGCAATAGTACCCAATAAGAAAAAGAATGCCTGCATTTTAATCTGAAATTTCGCCCATTTGGACCAATCTATTCTTGCAACACCCAGTACTCCGACTAAACTTGCGGAAACAGGGGTAAATGCATCCAAAAAACCTGCCCCAAGCTGATATGCTAAAACGGCAATCTGTCTCGGGACACCAACTATGTCCGATAAAGGGGCCATGATCGGCATCGTAAGCGCGGCCTGGCCTGAATTCGATGTAACGACTAAATTGAACAAACTTTGGAATATATACATACTCCAAGCGCCTACAACTGCGGGCACGCCTCTTAAAGCATTTCCCACACCGTACAAAACCGTGTTTAAAGCCGACGGAACATTAGCATCGGAACCTCCGAGGACTAAAAGTATCCCCTTTGCCATACCGACAACAATTGCCGTACCGGCTAAATCGGCAACTCCCTTTTGGAAAGATGATGCCATATCATTTATCGTCATATTATTCAATTTAAATATAACTGCTATAACCCCTGCTGCAAAACCCATAACAAAGAATTGAGAAGCTATTTCAGGTATATAATAGGATTTTGCAGTAACGCCCCAAATAATCCAAATTAAAACTGCCAGCATTTCAAGAAGTATCAGCTTATGACCAAGGGTAAACTTCATTTCTTCTTCTGTTACATTTTCTATTCTGTTTCTGAAATACTCATCATTGTTATAGACTACGGAAAGTTCCGGTTTCTTTCTTATCTTTTCAGCATATGCCATCATATATACCGCCGACAGAGCCGTTATTATAAACCACATTATAAGTCTGAACGTTGCACCCGATAATACCGGTATACCCGCAATTCCCTGTGCAATAGCCACACTGAAAGGACTCATCCAGGAAGCTGCATTGCCAACCTGAGAAGCCACAAAAGTAACTGTAACAGCAACAATTGAATCATATCCCAATGCAATGACAAAGGGTACCATTATTATCGCAAAAGGAATAACCTCTTCGGACATGCCGAATGTTGCTCCTCCAAGAGAAAATATAAAAAACAATAGTGGAAGTGCAAGTCTTTCAAGCCCTCTTGTTTTTCTTATAAAAGCATGGATTCCGGCATCAATTGCTCCTGTTTTCATAATAATTCCAAAGGAACCGCCAACAACTAAAATTAATGCTACTATTCCCACTGCAGAACCGTATTTGTCTCCGGTGACAAGACCTTCAAAAACATAATTCATAAACCCGAAACCGTTAAAATCATCTGTACCCCATACATTTGCAGTTTTATGTAACTTTTTGCTTGTATCATATATGGATCTGCCGTATTTTTCATACAGAACATCATCTGTTAATCCCAAATCATCTAATTTAGATTGATCCCAGGTTTTAGGATCCGTCTTAACGAATTCTTTTAAAGCCTTTTGGTCAACTCCGATTTGTTGAAGAGCCTCAGCATCATTAGATAAATCTTTTAGTTTCACAGATAAAAAATCGGTATTTAAGTTATAACTGTACCTGAATGTATCCGCCATTAATACAGTCTTGGTTTTTACCTCTCCGTTAGAATCTTTGTATTCAATTTCATGTACACTAAATTTCCCCGCAGGAATAATAAATGTTAAGACCCAGCAAATAAGCACTACCACAAAAATGATTGCATAAGTATGAGGCGTACGTATTTTTGTAAAATCTCTTCCATTTTTTTGTTGTGTTTTAGATTTCTTAGTCATGCTATTTCCTCCTTTTACATATACACAAATTGCAAATTGATTTGTAACCATTAAAATTTAAATATAAATTTCATATCAATTTTCATTTGAATATTATTTCCAAATAATTCTTTTAATATTAATTGATTGCGGCAATTCTTCATAAAATCAAAACCCTATCTTACGATAGGGTCCTCAAAACGTCTGAGCACCGACCTTTTACTATTTTTAAAAACCAAATCTTTTACTGTTATTATATCTCTTATAAAAATTTTAGACAACAGATATTAAAAAAATATTTCATCCCCTAAGACATATTCAAATCAGCTGACCTAACTAATTTTTGGGGTACCCTAATCCCTTCTAAACAAATCCCTTGTATAAACTTTATCTTCAACATCCTTAATTTCATCAGTCATCCTGTTTGCTACTATTATTTCAGATACATTTTTAAATTCATTCAGATCTTTTATTACTCTTGAATTATAGAAATTATCCGCATTAAGAAACGGCTCGTATACTATTACCTCTATGCCTTTCGCCTTAATCCGCTTCATAACTCCCTGAACGGCAGACTGCCTGAAATTATCAGAATCGGTTTTCATAGTCAATCTATATATCCCGACAATCTTTGGATTCTCAGATAAAATCATCTCCGCTATATGATCTTTTCTTGTTCTGTTAGCATCCACTATAGCCCTTATTATATTATTGGGTACATCTTTATAATTAGCCAGTAATTGCTTTGTATCCTTTGGAAGACAATACCCTCCATAGCCGAAAGAAGGGTTATTATAATGATTTCCTATTCTCGGATCCAGCCCGACTCCTTCTATAATTTGCTGAGTATTTAATCCTCTGATTTCTGCATAGGAATCCAACTCATTAAAGAAGGCTATTCTCATTGCAAGGTACGTATTAGCAAATAATTTAATTGCCTCAGCTTCCGTAGAATCCGTAAATAAAACTGGAATATCCTTTTTAACGGCACCTTGAGCTAATAAACCGGCAAATTTCTTTGCCCTCTCGGATCTTTCACCTATAATGATGCGCGATGGATATAGATTGTCATATAAGGCACTGCCTTCTCTCAAGAATTCCGGTGAAAATATAATATTTTCCGTGCGAAACCTTTTTCTTATATTTTCCGTATAACCTACGGGTACGGTAGATTTAATTATCATTACTGCATCAGGATTAATAGACAATACATTTGTAATCACGGATTCTACTGTATTTGTATCGAAGTAATTTTTATCCGGATCATAATTAGTCGGCGTAGAAATGATAATATACTCAGCATCCTTGAAGGCTTTATATTTATCAGTGGTAGCTAACAAATTTAATTCCTTTGCCGATAAAAACTTCTCTATTTCTTTATCTATAATCGGAGATTTTTTGTTGTTGATCATATCTACTTTTTCCTTAACTATATCTAATGCTGTAACTTCATTGTTCTGGGCCAACAAAATCGCATTTGATAAGCCTACATAACCTGTTCCCGCTATTGCTATTTTCACCTTTATTCCTCCTAAACAATATTAGTTGATGCCCCCTGTTTTCCTCAGAATGGCTTCCTTCCGTCGAAAAAACTACAGCTTCTGTAATACTTCAAATCCTTTTTCCATAAATTTCGGTATGTACTGTCTTTTATACCGTTTGTAATATAGCTGAAGGGATGTTTAAAAGAATATATTAAATAGCCGATCATCTCGGAAGGATCTCTAAAACATTCCCAATCACAGGCTTTGCAGAATGGCTTCTCTTTCACAGCTTTTATATCCAAGTCGTAAATTTACCCATACTTTCGTTTCCTCTGTAGCCACAGGGATATGTATTTCCGTCCTTTGCATCAATGAAAAAGAAATCAATACCGCCCCTGCAGGGAATGGAGAAATCTTCATCACCTTCAAATTGTCTAATCAAGGAATACAGCGATACCAGCGGTGTAAAGATTCGTATCTGGGAACGGTACTTTGGAATGGTATCCATTAGAGCTTGGAATATCTGTATTTTTTCTTCTTTGGAAAAATTAACGACAGGATTTATAGAGGTTGCACCATAAACGGCTTTCATTTTCAGGTCATCGCCGTTGACATTCATAGGATAACAAGCATTAACCATACTGAATCCCAGGCTTATAACAAACTGATAAAAATGCTCAAAAGCTTCTTTAAACTCCTGATAAAAAACTTCCTTATCCGTCATCTTCGTGGATATCTTATCCAAACCGCCGGTATTTCTATTGATTCCGAGATTGGCAGCAGGATAAATACCATGCCCATGAAAAATAGGCAATGCTTTTTCTATTCCCTGAATAACACCTTTTAATCCCCGCATCTGTTCGTGAGTTTGAGCATCGGCCGAATCTATACTAATCCAGAAATTACGGAGCTTAGTTTTTGACAGCCGCTCTGCAAGCCGATGAATTTTATCCGTATAGCCAATACTATCCGAGTTAGTAAACATATAACCGTTGGTACCGGTTCTGATAAATTGAATATTGCGGTCGGATGCGTATTGAATCAGCCGAATAAGGGAGTCTTGATAGAGAAATGGTTCTCCTCCCGTAAAAGAAATTGCTTGGACGTTTTGCCGTACTGCTGAATCAATAACTTTGCAAATCTCGTCTTCCGATAATCTGGAACGGGGATATGTTTCCGTTTTTCTCATGCTGCATTGAGGGCAAGTACCGTTACAATTGTTTGTATATTGGATTACCACTTGTCCCGGAATTCTTCCATTCAATACAGAACGCAAATTATCGATTTGAAAAACAGGATTTTTGGTATGTTTCATCATTTACTCCTTTCTGTTCCAATATTTCATGATAAGTATTGATAAGCCCGTTAAATATTTTATCCCATGACCTGTTAACGCTAAATTTCCGTCCATTTTTCTTAAGACGATTCCTGAGATCGGCATTTTCTATAAGGTTATCCATACATTGTACGAGTTTCTCAGGATCCCTCGGTGAAAACTTAAGTCCGGTTATTTCATGTTGAATGATTTCTCCGACGCCGCCGGCATTTGCCCCAATAACAGGAAGCCCGGAAGCCATAGCCTCTAAAACTACATTACCGAAAGTTTCTGTAGAAGAGGGACAAATGAATATATCACAGGAAGCATATATTTCCGAGAGTTCTTTTCCCTTTTTGAAACCGGTAAATATAGTATCTTTCGGGAACATCTCCTTACATTTTTCCAGATATGGACCGTCCCCTGTGATAATCATAGCAACTTTGGTCCCATATTTTCGATGGATATCTTGATAGCTCTCACTTAAAATATCAAGATCCTTTTCGTAGGATACTCTTCCGACATAAAGGAAAGCAATCTTATCTGAAATTCCGAGCTGTTCTCTTAACTGATTACTTCTATACATAGGATGAAATTTTTTATAATCAATGCCTCGTGAAAATAATCTCGTATTATAGATGCCATGATTATATAAAAGTTTTTGAGCCACAACCGAAGGACATAAGGTCATATCATTTTGTGTATGAAACCATTTCATATAGTTCCATATAGGCTGCTTTAGAAAATTAACTTTATAGTAATCCGCATATTGGGAAAAATTTGTGGTATAGTTTGATACAGTTGGAATACCATGTTTCTTACCGTAATTCAGACCGGAAATTCCCATATTAAATTCCGTCATATTGTGAATGATATCAGGTCGAAAATCCGAAAGAAGAGAAGAAATCCTAAAAGAATTCGGAAAGGCAACTCTGGACTCAGGATATAAAAAGAATCTAACGCTATAGAATTGTTCAATATTTTCATCAGGTATCTCCGTATTATATTTTGGTACAAATATTTTGTACTGGATTCCCATTGAATCATAATATTGAATAAGTTTATTTAGAGTATTAGTCACTCCATTTATCTGTGGTAGATAAGTATCAGCAAATAAAGCGATTTTCATAGATATTCCCCTTTCATTAATAATAAGAATGAAGTGCCAATTCAGTTTTCTCTGAAGCATTGGAAGAATGCTTCATATAACATATGATGGATTCACAAATCCATATAGTGCTTAAAAAAGCATAATCCAGATCTTTTTTCATACTGTCAGGCTGAGAAAAATAGGCTTTGCGCATTTCGGTTACTATAAAAACTATGTTCCTTTTAGGTTTCATCTTGCTGGGCGACATCGTAAACCCATGTGTAAATCGAATTATATACAGCTTAAAATGAAGCCTTAATTCATATAAAAAATGCCGGATTTTTTTGTTGTATATTTCTTCACTTAAATGATAATAGCAAAAGAAATCGCATACATAGTGACAAATCTCACCTAATTCCATTGAAAACTCTTCTGACGATGTTTCTTCCTCCTCCATAATACGATTGAATTTATCACAAACAATAAAAAGACAATTTTCTAAAGTATGGGCATCGTGTTTTAAAAGCGGCAAATCGGGCTTTATATTGCCATAAGCAAATGCCCGCCTATCTATTTTCATTTCTCCGGAAAAGTGCTGATATAATTCTTTAGATATGAAAAGATGCGTAAAAAAGAACATATATCTGCCTCCCTTCTTACTCTGTCTTTACTATAAATATAACAAAGTAGTTAAAAGTATATGTTAAATTCACTTTATGTTTATGTAAAGTATAAAGTTAACCGCAGAAATATATTAAGTATTCAACATTTTTTAAATTCTTACATCTATTTATGGTATAATATTAATAGTCAATTGATTTAGCACAATGCGATTGACTATTCGGCGATTAATAACTTTTATTCACTCTGCACCCCTGCAGAGTGATCTCTTTTTAACTACCATAGAGAATACTTGATAAAAAAATTCTATGGCTGCAATTATCAACATTGCAGCCATAGAATTTTTTTGTTAAACAAGGCATCTGCCCGTAAATGTTGGTTTTAACACAATTTGAGGACAAAAAAACAGCACAAGAGAACCGTCCCCGTGTGTTCTCTTGTGCTGTTTACGTCGCTAAGCTTTTTGGGCTGCTTTAGAAAAGTACAGTCCCATCAATAGAAACGCTGCTGCGAATAATAGTTGCATGAAAATTTCATATCTTACGTCCGAAAAGGAATTGGCTTGCATATCATTTATTCTCACATAATAATAAGTCGGAAAAAATTTCGCTACAGTTAAAACATTCTTCCCCAAAAGCTGCTGGGGCACCATTACTCCGGATATAAACGAAGTCCCTAAGGATAATACTGTGGAAATAGCACTTATTGCAAATTTATTCTTGACAACATTATTTATTAAAAATGTAAGACACAGAATTGTAAACGAAAAGACCACTAAATTAGCTACATACATACCGAAATTTACTTCTCCGATATATTTCCCCCTTAGAACAATACTTCCTAAAATAAAAATCAGTGTAATCAAACCGGCTAATGACAATTGCCCCAAATATATCTCCTCATTAAACCGTAAAAATCTCTTTGAAGATATTTTCCTCCTGCTATCAACATTTTCATTCATAAAGTCGTTCATTACCAAACCCATTACCATAATATAAATTCCTATAATTACATAGCTGGTAAAATTATAATAATACCTAAACCATTGAACGGCACCTTGGTCTTTAACCTTGCCTCCGTCTTTCATCAGGTTTACCGTAGTTTTTTCATCTAAAGCTGTGTTTACATCGCTTAAATTAAACCTGCCATTTTCATAAGTTGCGTTAATGAAGACAAAGAACTTATTGAGCTGTGTTTGAATTTGTACAGATTCCATTTTTCTGTCATCTCTATAAACCTCAACGGCCTTTTCCTTATTTATTACCCTTTCTTCAAAATCTTCAGGTATTACTATTACGGCATCTGCTATGCCTAAAAAAATCTCCTCCTTTATGGATGATTCATCCGAGCCAACCTCAACTATATTGTTCTTTTTTATTAAATATTTTTTTAACTCTCCTGATAATTCACTTTTGCTGTTGTCAATTATTCCTACGTTTAATTTAGTTTCCACAAAATTAGCTTCTCTCTGTGAAGTACTGGAACCGTTTAAAGCAGCTATTATAAAAAATATAATAGTATATGAAAGAATGGCCCATTTATTTCTTAATGCTATTTTAATAAAATACTTATATACTGTCATAGTTTCGCCTCCTTAGGAATACATAGGATATGGAAATCAAAACTATAGAATAAACGGATAAAAGGAAAATTCCTTCTCCTACACTTTTAGTACTGTCCAATAAATTTATCCTATACAGGTTATTTGTTATTATAGATATGGGATTTACTTTACCTAAAACAGGAACCCTTGTATCTATCATTGTTTTAATATCAGGTCCCATCATACCGGACAGGAAGGACAAAAATAATGTCAGAGCTATGGAGATTAAGGTTTTTACATTAACAGATTTTTTATTAGAAACACCTATAAATACTCCTAAGGAAACTCCGAATAAATTCCCCAATATTATAAAGATACTGCTGTATTTCATTTCTTTAAATAACTCAATCTTTAAAACATATTTTATAAAAATAAGAAGCAGTCCGTTGGACAGCAGGTTTAATGCTAATGCCACTATGATTCCAGCTAATAGAAAACTGTGTTTTTTTAGCGGCGTAACATTAATCCTGGCACCTATATTAGATAAATTAGCTTGGATGAAACTAACTGTTTCAATCCCGGTAAAAACTCCATAGGTAGAAAACATTGCAATCAATGAATAAAATATAATAATCATGGAATTTGCCTTTTGATTTCTGTCCAACACATAGTTCACATTAAAGTCATAATTTTCAATAGGCCTGTTCAGTTTTTCCATTTGTTTTATCTGTTCCACTATTTCCCTTATTATAGTTTGGTTTATGCCTGATTCTTTTACAGTTATATTTAAGTCATTGTCTATAAATCCGTCGATTTCTCCGTTATCCAGTTTTTCCTTTATCTCATCCCGAGAAATTTTATGAATCTTTAAAAGATCGGTTTCTTCTAATATATATGATATCTTGTTACCATCTTCTATACCTACATCTATATCTTCCAATTTCATATTTATCATTCCGTTAAAGGCCGTATATAAAAAAACAGCTAAGATTAGGGGGTATAATACGCTCCAAAATGAAAATCCCCAGTCCCTTATTGAACACTTCCCTTGATATATGCAGTTTCTTAATAGACTTTTCATATCAATCCCTAAGCCCCTTTCCTGTCAATTCTAAGAACACATCGTTTAGTGTGGGCAATTGGCTGTGAAGTTTTGTATAGGCCAAATTATTTTCCTTTATAAATTCCAAAAGATTGGTCAGGTTATTAGTCCCGTTTTCAAATTTTATAATACAATCTTTCCCATCTTTTTCTATATCAATTACATGGGGTATGCTTTTCATTTTTTCAATTGTTTCATCTTGAATATTCAGAAATTCGGCTACTATTTTTTCAGATGTAGTTATCATAGCCTTTAATTCTTCTGTCGTGCCGGAAACCAAATCCTTTCCCTTATCCATTATAATGATTCTGCTGCAGATCATCTCTGCTTCCTCTAAATAATGAGTCGTATATATAATCGTGCTGCCTTCTTTGTTTAATTCCCTTATTCCGTTTAATATAAAATTTCTGCTTTGGGCATCCACCGCAACAGTCGGCTCGTCTAAAAAGATAAGCTTAGGCTTATGGGCTATCCCGCAGGCAATGTTTAGTCTTCTCTTCAAACCACCGCTTAACTTTTTTGGATAAAATTTAATATAGTTATTTAAATCTACAAAATCTATGGCTTCTTCAACATATTGTTTTCTTAAATTCTTATCATCTACATATAATCCGCAAAAATAATCTATGTTTTCCTTTACCGTTAAATTTTCAAAAACCGAAACCTCCTGGGGAACCACTCCGATTTTTCTTTTTATATCATAAGAATTCGGAGTCATTTTCTTGCCGAATACTTCTATCTCTCCTTTATCAAAGTTTAATAAGGACAGAATAGAATTTATAGCCGTAGTCTTTCCGCAGCCGTTAGGTCCTAAAAGCCCTAATATTTCTCCTTCTTCCACTTCCATATTAAAATGGTCAAGGGCGATTAATTCTTTATATCTTTTTACTAAGTTTTTCACTTTTACTATCATCTGCTTCACTCCTTCCGTTCGATCTTGATATTATTGTATGATTTTTAAAGAATCTATTTTAGTGTATAAAGTTATAATCTAATATGACATTTGTCATAACTTAAATTGTATTTAATGATGAATATTAGTATAATTAAAATACAGAGTAAAATTCAATATATTTTAAATTTTACAGGAGGACTGCTATGAGAATCTTATGGGAAAAGGCAGTTGTTGCAACATTTTGCTTATATAATACCTATAAAATAAAACCGGATGGAAATTTAGCTTTTTATTTTCTTATAAGCATTATTTTCTCTTTAATGATGGACTTGCTAAACAATAAAAAAATTAAAGCTATTATATATATTTCATTTGCAATGATCTGCTTCTCCGATACTCTGTTCGTCTTTTATCTGCCTTTAATTCTTTACAATATGTATTTAGATTTCAGCACATATATCATATTTTCCTTACCTCTGATTTTTATGAATTTTTCTTTATCAAACTCTTTTATTTCCGTTATTTCAGTCTATCTTGCAGCCATGACAAAAAAGCATAAACTCATTTTAGATGAAAATAAAACGGTAAGAGATAAATTAAAAGGAGAAACTCTTTATTTGGAAAAATATAATAAGCAGTTAAAAATTGATAAAGAGAAAGACGTTCATATTGCCATCCTTACGGAAAGAAACAGAATTGCGAGGCAGCTCCATGATTCGATAGGTCATGTAATAAGCAGCAGCATATTGCAAGTGGAAGCCCTGAAAATTATATCTACTGAAGATAATGTAATAAAAAATCTGAATATCCTCCAAAAAACCTTAAAAAACGGCATGGAAGATATCAGAAAAAGCATACATAATCTATATAATGAATCTCTGGATCTGGAGAGTCAAATTGAAAAACTCTGCAATGAAGTACCTGCCATAGATACCGAAATTATATATAGGATTGAAGACAATCTGAGCTATAATTTGAAATTTGACATTCTGTCCGTTGTAAAAGAAGGCATTACAAATTGTATTAAGCATTCCAATGCTACAAAGCTGAGAATAAGCTTATTCAGCCAGCCGAAATTTTATTCAATTATAATAAAGGACAACGGAAATAATTTCGATAAAAAAGCTTTACTTTCAACTAAGGGAATCGGACTTGTTTCCATGAAAGAAATAGCTAATAAATATAACGGATTTTTGAATTATAAGTTTGACAATGGATTTAAAATACATTTAACTTTAATGAAAGGATAATGTATATGAATATTATAATTATAGATGATGACCCTTTGGTGGTAGAATCTTTAAAGACAATTATAAACGCTAACGAAATCGATATATCGGCCGTAGGCTATAACGGACTTGAGGCCGTAAAACTTTATAAGAAATACAAGCCGGATTTAATTCTTATGGACATAAGAATGGAAAAAATGAGCGGAATAGATGCAACGGAAGAAATATTAAAAACGGATCCCCATGCCAGAATCCTGTTAATAACTACATTTCAAGATGATGAATATATCGGAGCTGCTCTTTCTTTAGGCTGTAAAGGATACATATTAAAACAAAATATAAAAGGCATCATTCCTGCTATAAATGCAGTATATTCAGGAAATTTAGTTTTCGATTCAAAAATTGTATCCAATATTAAAAAGTATTCCAGAAAAAATATGGATATAGGCTTATCCGAAAGGGAGTTGGATATTTTGCTTTTGGTGGCAGAAGGATTGAATAACAAAGAAATTGCGGAAAAACTCTTTTTAAGCGAAGGAACCGTCAGAAATTATATTTCCAATATGCTGGATAAACTGTCCTTAAGGGACAGAACTCAGTTAGCTATTTATTATTATAAAAATTTGAAATAGACAGATTACAGAGATATAAATAAATTTCATGTCGTCAATTGTGATAATTTCCGGCATGAAATTTATTTTTCTTTATGAGAAAACAGCCCGTCTATTCGGTATCTATGAGGTGTAATATTTTCCGTTCTTCATGATGTGTATAAATTCTATGATTTTACCTTCGAGTATATTAAAAATCTTTTCCCCTTTTTCTTTTGAAGCCAGTGTGGCATCTCCCGTTAGCGCATTTTCAAATATCTCTTTTCCTCTGTTTTTATAACGTACTTTTATAAGAGGTTTTTTAGTATTTTTAGTCGCTTTATCCATATTAACAAGTTTCTCATCATAATATAAAATTGCGGATGTTTCATCTTCTCCTGCGTGCCCCTGGCCTGTAGTTACGGTAAGTATTTCCTTCGAGTAATCAAGCCACCAATTGATTACAGCCACATCCAAGCCCAAAGGCACAAGCCTTTCGCTTGCAAGATTGAGGGCATTTATATTTCCGCCATGGCCGTTGAAAAATATAATTTTTCCCATGCCGTTATTAAACATGCTCTTCCCAACATAATATAAGTAATTTGCCATTACCCCCGACGGAATATGTACGGTTCCGGGATATATGGATAGGTCATAGCTCTGTCCGTAAGGGATTTCTGGTGCAATCCATACCTCGTCTCCGATCTTTTTGTCTATCCTCTGGCAAAACAATCGCGGAGAAAATATATCCGTCCCGAGAGGAAGATGATGGCCGTGGGCTTCCACAGAACCTACAGGAACAATAACCAAATCTGATTTTGATAAATTTTTTTTGAAATCGTCGCTTGTATAATTAACCATATACATCTTGATAAACCCTCCCCAATATAAATTCAAATCTAATTCCGTACGTTACGAGAATCCGGACACGCACGTTTCATAATTTCCTGAACGACTTCTGTTTTTGCATCTGCGTAATTTTGAATGTATTTCCATTTACGCTTGGCAAGTCTTCGTTTGGTCTCAGCATACAGCTGCCTATCACTTTCGTGGTTTCTCAGCCAATCACGGAAACGCAGCATCCGCTCAATTTCAGAGACCCCTTCGCTGAAAACATGTAAATTGATGTCTGTATCCGGACCTTTAAATAACCGATGCTGATACCAATCCGGTTCCCGTATCCGCAAGATGTAACCAGCAGCTTCCAAATCCGGAATATAAGACGGTTCATCCGCAGAATCTTCCACGACCAATAATATATCGATAATCGGCTTTGCACATAATCCCGGAACCGAAGTCGAACCTACATGCTCTATCAGCTTTGCTTTACTGCCGAGTGCCTTTCGGATTCTATCTGCTTCCCGCTCAAACAAAACAGGCCAGTTAGTATCATATTCATTGAGGGTAATTTCCGCATTATGCAGCTCCAGTTTACCGACAGTGACCTGCTCCATATATTTATCCCTGTTACTTGCTTCACTCATTATAAATACCTCCCGTCTGTTACTTTATAACTACAGCTTCACTTTATTAGAAGCTTTTCCAATACTCCAACCAAGGCTATTTGCAGGTACGAGCATTGGCACTTTCTTCTTTGTCCTCACTCTCATATACAGTTCCTAAAAAATTAGCAAATCCCTTGGGTCCTTCCACATTATCAATCACAGATACTCCATCTTAGTTGATACAAACAGGTTTATGCTTAATTAGTACAGTTTTGTTTGCTTCAACAAGTTCTTCGTAAGATATAACATTTCTTTCCAATAAATCACCGCAATCTTTTTTCTTGGTTATAATAACAATACAATTGTCACCAAAGTCATAATTATAAATAAGCTTCTTTGTTACAGGAAATAGCTATATTCTCTTCTTGAATTGCTATAACCTTGTCGATTTCTAATCGCTCCAACAAACTCTCAGTACCTCTTATCCATTCATTTATAACTTATCCAACAATCTACTATAACAGTTCTACAATGTTCCAAATATTCCTCCTTGTACAATATAGTTATAATCAAATTACAGTTTTCCACTGTAATAATTATCAATTTCTTAAATAATAATATAGTCTTCTTTTCTAATCATTAAATACATTTCTTTGGCTTCTCACCCTAGCCATAAAGCCAGTTTAATTTGGCCTGAACCATGAACAATATTGTATAATTAATTTATGGATTTGGAGGTTGATGCAATTCCTCCTAGGACGCCTTTATGCGACTACCTGTAAAAAAGAGTATCTATCCATTCTCATAAGATTACATTATTTGGCTGGTTGAGGCCAGTTAACACTGGTTCCTCGTGTCACATGCAAGGTTGTGTACTTATTTGAGAAGGAATGGATTTCTAAATCCAAATACTTTATTTAGGAGGTTTCTTATGGATTATCCACCTGTAGCTGGAATTGATGTTGGTAAAAATTTTAGTGAGATGTGTATTTTGTCCCCTAATAATGAGATTTATCATCGTATTAAGATCTATCATGATTCAATTGACAGTATTAAAGAGGCTATAGGTCTATTGCAAAAAGCAGAAAAGGATTTTGCAATTAGGCCTGTCGTAGTCTTAGAATCCACTGGGCACTATCACAAAATCCTCTTCCACTATCTTTCTGATTCTGGATTTGAGGTCTCTATCATAAACCCCATCCAATCTGATTCTATCAAAAATATTGGAATAAGGAAAGTAAAAAATGATAAATTTGATGCCCATAAGATTGCATTGCTTTATAGGTTTTCTTTTATTAAGACTACTGTTGTTCCTGATGATGTTATTGACTGCCTTAAAAGCCTTTGTCGCCAATATTACAAGTTAGGTGATGAACTTACTACTTACAAGAATAGGCTTATTGGCATTATTGATCAAGTAATGCTAAACTTTACAGATGTCTTCCAAAATGTATATTCAAACACTGCCTTAGCAGTACTTGATAGGTATCCTTCACCTAAGCAAATTCTAAAGGCTAACAAACAAACATTAATATCACTTATTGAAAAAACTTCTAAAAAAGGTTTAGCGTGGTCCACTGAAAAATATGAACTTTTGGTTTTAAAAGCTAAGGAATTTAAAGATTTAAGCATCAATAACCCTGGAAATCTAGCCATTCTCAAAGTTAATATTTCCATGGTAAGAACCTTACAAGATGCCCAAAAAGACATACTTGACGCAATTAATGAAATTATTTTAGCAGATTCTTTAGAAGATAATCCTGTATTGGCACCTATTATTAATCTGCTATGCAGTATTCCTGGTATCGGGATACTAACTGCTGCCACGATACTTGCTGAGGTTGGTGATTTTTCTGCATTTTCTAGCCCCAATAAACTTGTAGCTTTCTTTGGAATTGACCCCTCTGTTAATCAATCGGGTGAATTCACCGGAACCCGTAACAAAATGTCTAAAAGGGGCTCTAGATTGCTTCGTAGGGTCATCTTTACAACTGCTTTAGCCAATATTCGAAGTAAGAGAAATGGTGACAAAACTAATCCAGTGCTCTATGAGTTCTACCAAAAAAAGTGTACAAACAAGCCCAAAAAGGTTGCATTAGGTGCTGTAATGAGAAAATTAGTAAATATTATATTCGCCGTCATGAGAGACAAAAAGCCTTTTGAGCTAAGAACCCCAGAAGAGCATGAGGAACTACTTCTTACTAGGTCTTCAGTAGCCTAATGATCTGTATTTAATGTTTAGTTTTCAAAGAACAATTTTAAATAACAGCTTCGTTTTTTAAACCAATAATCATTGGTTTATTAGGTGTGCATTTTTTTATTATTAATTTTTCAAAAAATATTTAATATTATTTTGCTAAAATCTATTGACTTTAATTAGCTGGTCTTATTTTTTATAAAAATCACAGCAATAAAACTCCATTTTATAATATCTGGACTAAAGATGATATATTGATGAATCAAGTTAATGTCTTGGATTTGAGCGAAAAACAGTACGAATTTACAGAAAAAGCACCCAAAAAAACATTAGGTAAGTATAATATTATAATACCATCTATTAAAAATTGTTAAATCCTTAATAAATGCTATAGGCTATCTCTTCTGTAAATCCAAATTTAATTTATGTACAAATGTATTATATAATTATATAGAAATGGGACTATTTTTAAATATAAATAATAAAGATTTATCTGTTAAGAAAAACGAAAAGAAATGAAAATATAAGATATTAGGGAAAGTAGCCTTAAACAATCGAAGCTGGATAAATAACTATCCGGGGCGATTGTTTAATTATAAATATACAAATCATATTTTCGCTATCTAAGTAACTAAAATTTTCGGACAATTAAACTTACAATTGACCAAAAATAAAGTCTTTTCAATAACTTTAGCGATTTTTTTATTCTACAAGTGTCAAAGACCCGTAACAGATAAAATAAAAAATCCTTGACATATATAAATATCTATGTTATATTATAAAGGTATTATAGATGTATTTATAGATATCACATGTTTTTAGAGATTATATAAGTATCTGTATATATAATTTGTAAAAACATGTGATTTTTTTAAACTTGCATTTGAATATAAATAAAATTTAGGAGGTACCCAATGAGCAAAGGTACAGTAAAATGGTTTAACTCAGAAAAAGGATTTGGATTTATTACAGTTGAAGGCGGAAATGATGTTTTTGTACACTATTCTGCAATTCAAGATGACGGATTCAAATCGTTAGACGAAGGGCAGACAGTAAGCTTTGATGTTATTCAAGGAAACAAAGGCCCGCAGGCTTCTAACGTTAACAGAATATAATTAGTGTTTTAGCTTAAAGCCATTAAAATCCGGGATATCCCGGATTTTAATGGCTTTAAGCATCTTTTTCGGCAAAGCTCAATATACTCAGAGAAATCTGGGACGCGGATATGCGCCTGTTACGCAAAGCAGGCATTAACAGTACCACCATTAATGTGTTTTCGTAAGCAAAAATCCGGCCTTCTGAACACGAATACTATTTTGACGAGCTGGACGAAATAGTGGAGATGTTCAGCCATGAAAACCACGATATTATTTTTGCAACCCCTACGGCAGCGCTGCCCGCGTGATGTTCAAAAAATATCCGGAGGTTGCCCGTACCGATTTTTACGGATATCGTCACAAATTCGGGCAGGGCATCGATTCAGTCCACACTCAAGGACCTTTTTATCTTTGGAACCTTTATCGTACATTGCTGATCCTGAGGTATGATTTACAAACAAGGTAAGATAGCATTAAAACTCCCGTTTATTTGACTAAAAGCCATAATTTCTTGACTAATTCCTATAAATTGTTCAATAATCTCTTATAATTATTCTATAATATTCCAAACATTCCTTCTTACTTTTTTATAAAAATTACTATCGGAACTATTATTTTCTTTGCATTTTAAATAGGGTATAATATATATAAATAAATTCCTGCAACCTTATTTTTTAAATAATATTGAGATGAGAAATTTATTCTCTCGTTCATAAGAAAGGAGAAGTAAACGTATACAAAAATGAAGATACTTTTGATAGGAGACATTCACGGAAATATAGAAGCACTTGATGCTGTTTTAACGAAAGAGGTAAATAAGATAGACAATGTCATTGTACTTGGAGATATTGTGGGGTATATGGCAAATCCCAAAGAGGCCATAGATAGTGTAAAAGACTTTGATTGTATATTAGGCAACCATGATTATGCAATGTGCAATCCAGACATGATTTGGTGGTTTAATTCTGTAGCAAGGCAAGCTTTAACTTGGACTAAAAAGCAATTGAGGGAAGAAGATTTCACGTTCTTAAAGGGATTACCTTTTCAGAGAATTTATAAAAATGAGAATTTTACAGTTGTTCATGGTTGCCTGGGAGATGACCCTTTTGAATATTTATTAGATATTTATCAAGCGGAAAAAAATTTTAAGTTAATGAGTACCGATTTACTATTTGTAGGCCATACACATGTGCCTATAATTTGGCAAGAAGATAGTTTGGAAAATATAAAGGAGCTTACAACAATTGATTATGATAAAGAAATATTGTTAGATGAACATTTAAAATATATTTTTAATATAGGCTCGGTAGGGCAGCCTAGAGATGAAGATCCAAGGAGTTGCTATGTAATATATGATACAGAAAAATATTCTGTTTGTTATAGACGTCAAGAATACGATATAAACAAAACCGTTCGAAAAATCGCAGAAAATGATTTACCGAAATTCTTATATGAAAGGCTGATGTTAGGGATTTAGTTTGTATAAATAATTTTGTGTAATTTCATTCTTAAGCTAACAATTAGTTAAAAAATATAAAATAATAAAATATAATATTTAATCGATAATTGTTTTTTAAAGTTATTTTATATAGTGTTCCTTGCCTTTTACTAGACAATAATTCGCTTTCTAAGCTATCAGTCTTAGAATTTACTTTATTAAATCTTTTCATTATTATCCATTTAAATCAGTCCCTTTTTTTTTATTAATTACATCTTACAAGTTTTAATTCTGATACATCCTATGTTAAGGTTCAACGATGGCAGAATGGGCATATGAAAACGGGTATTACTGATTTCAATACATCCTATGTTAAGGTTCAACATGAATAGGCTTATATACTTTGAACTTATAGAGCCATTTCAATACATCCTATGTTAAGGTTCAACGGTGGCGGAATAAAATGGATAATAAGAATTTGCCAAATTTCAATACATCCTATGTTAAGGTTCAACAACGGGGATACCTTATTCTACATTGTCAAGCCTTTAATTTCAATACATCCTATGTTAAGGTTCAACTACACTAAATTACACATTCATCATTTACATAAAACCTCTTAATACCTGTTACTTTCTTGATTTTATATTTATTTTCCCAACCGTTTTTCATAAATTTATTTATACATATATTATACCTATAAAATATGTATTTTTCAATAACTTAGTCTATACAAAATTAAAATTAGGTTGGGAAAAACCATAGAACAATAATTTGATATTTTGAATTCTATAGTCAAGTTGATTATATTCTGTAGATAAATAGCCCATCTTCTGCCTACATGTATGGGTTTTAACATGGTTTTAAAGATAAAAGCAGCACAGAAGAACCGTCCCCTTGTGTTAATTGTCTAAAAAGGATTTCATTATTTCTAATACTTCCAATTCATTTTTGGCGTTTTTTATTTTCTCTAGCGCATTATCATCTTGGAAAACTTCTGTTAATTTTTGCAACATTTTTAATTGTTCCTTCGGTTCTTTTATAGCTAACATAAATATAATATTTATTTGTAATTTATCATCAGAACCCATATTTTGAAAAGTTACGGGTTTATTTAATATTCCTATAGCAATACTGGTTTTATTTACATATTTCACATCCGTATGCGGAATAGCCACCCCCATATTTTTAGTTGATATTCCCGTTGGGAAATTTTTTTCTCTTTCTATTATTGCCTCCGTGAAACCCTCATTAACATATCCGCATTTCAATAGTTTTGCACCCATCTTTCTTAGTGCATCCTCTCTGTCTTTAGCATTAAAATTCAATGTAATTAATTCTTTGTTTAATGTTACTCCTTTCTTTGCATCAAGTTCATGAACCATATTTATACCTCCATATACTATTTTATAAATCGGATAAAACTTTATTTATAGATTTTATATTTTCTTCTATTTTCCCATTCTTAAAAACTTCTCTGCCTAAAACTGCAGTATCTGCTCCGACATTGTAAATATCGGAAAGTTCAGCTTTAGAAATGCCGCCGTCAGTCCATATTTTAAACTTCCTATGATTAATACGGGATAATTTCTCTACTTTATTAAGCATCTCTCTAATAAAAAGCTGACCGCAACAATCCGGTTCAGCAGTCATTATGAGAACCATATCTATATCATCACTCATATATAATATTTGTTCAATGGGAGTCTTAGGATTAATCGCAAAACCGGCTTTTATGTTTAAAGATTTTATCATATTCAATATTTTTCTTGGATAATTACAGGCTTCAATATTAACAGTTATCGAATCTACGCCAATTTCAGCTAAATCATGTAAATAATTTTCCGGATGATATCCCATTATATGAATAGAAAAAGGTATATCCGTTATCTCCCTTAAATTTTTTATAGTTCTTAATCCAAATGTAATATTAGGTATAAAATTTCCGTCTTCTATATCAATATGAAGATTGTCAATTTTCATATTTTCAAGACGCCTAACTATCGTTTCCAGATTTATTTGATTTGCAGATGCAATTGATGGAGATATATTCAGCATATTATGACTCCCTTCTATAACTTAGTTATTGAAAATACTTAACTCTTTTGCAGCAGGACAAGCATAAATGCTTGTCCTGCTACGTAAGTTTAAAATTAGTTTTTTAAATTCTCCCTGAATTTTTTTACCCTATCCATAAATTCTTTCACTCTTGTAACATCTACCGGATTTTCAAATACTCCGTCTTTCTTAAATGTTGTTCCTACAATTGCTCCGTCAGCAATGCTAAGCTGCTCTTCAACATTATTCAGTTTTACCCCCGTATTGGCAAATACAACTGTCCCCGGTACTGCCTCTTTTACCTTTTTTAGTATCTGCGAATCGGTTTCTGCTCCCGCAACTAATCCGGAAACGCATAGTGCATCGGGTTTTGTATTAAATACAGTTGATTTTGCAATATCAATAATATTTCTATCACCAAGATATCTGGCAGCCTCCGGTACAATATTGAATAGCAGTTTTACATCTTCTGCTCCGATATTATGCTGATGTCTTACTACATCTCCACAATTAGTATTCCAAAGCCCAAAATCGCTGGCATAAACTCCCGTGAATATTTCCCTTACAAATTTAGCTCCTGTCGCTGCCGCTAAGTTAAGCGATTGTTTTGGATCCCAGAGTACATTTACTCCAAACGGTATCTTAACATCCGGCATTAATTCTCCGATAATTCTTGCCATAGATGCAACCGTTTCAGTCCTCACATCTGTTAAATATGGCAAGCTAAATTCGTTTGAAAACATTACGGCATCCACTCCGCCTTCCTGCAAAGCTAACAAATCATGTCTCGCTGCTTCTATTACTTTTTCTATTCCGCCTTTCTTATCAAAAGACGGATCTCCCGGTAATGGCAGAAAATGACACATCCCTATTATAACCTTATCTGTTCCCAATGCTTCAATCGTCCACTTTCCCATGAATAACTCTCTCCTTTACCATTTATTAATAAAAATTAATTCTATAAACTTTGCTTCAATTAAATTTTGGAATACCGAAAAAGAAGAAAAAATATCTTTATTTTATTAATCCATACCTTTCTCATTTGTTGATTCCACTAATTTTTTGTCTTCATATTTCTTGCTTATTATTAAAAAAGCCAATACCAGTAAAACTATAATTACTGCCCCTACTATCCTTAATGACATTATCTTGGATATAATCCACGCAAATATATTCCCGGCGGATAATGCCGTAATAGCTTGTGCTCCTTTTGGAAATGCAAAACCGGTTTCAATTGCGCTTTGAGTTATTATAGGTGCAAATGCACTTGATAAAAGCAGTACAATTGCCATCATTATAGTTCCGCTTATAAGAATTCTTAGAAAATTGCCTTTATGAATTGGCGTTGCCATACAAACAAAAAATGCTGTTGACGCTAAATCCGCAAGGGGCAAAGTAGTATTATTAGGAAGTATAGAAGCTAATATTAACACGATAGGAATTAACAATATCCCTACAGCTATAGTAGTTGGATGTCCCACTGTTATCGCTGAGTCTAAACCAATATAGAATTCACTGCCCGAAAACCTTCTCTGTAGAAATTCTCTGGCAGACTCGGATATCGGTACCAGACCTTCCATAATTATTTTTACCATTCTTGGCAATAGTAGCATAATACCAGCCATAGCAAATGCCATTTCAAGTATGCCTTTTATATCATAATTAACAATTAGTCCAAATAATATCCCTAATATAAAGCCTATAATCATGGGTTCTCCAAATATGCCAAGCTTTTCATTTATGGTCTTTGCATCTGCCTTTATATCCTTTAAACCGGGTATTTTATCATACAGCTTGTCCAACAGTATAAAAACCGGTACCGTTGATGCTGCAAATGCCTGAGGTATGGATACCCCTGGTACCCCAATAACCTCTTTAATTTTGGGAGCACTTATATCTGCTATTTTTAAGGATATAGCCGCATGAGCCGCCGCTGCAATAAAACCATATGTTAAGCTGCCTGTTATAGTACTTACTAAAGTTCCCGTGAATGCATAATGCCAGTAATTCCAAATATCCACATTTACTGTTTTAGTCAACTTAGTAACTAACAGAACTACATTAACAATTAATATAAACGGAATAATTAGAGCGCCAATCTTTGTTCCGAAAGCCACAGCTGCAGCAGCAGGCCACCCTGCATCAATCACACTGAAGCTAAGATTAAATTTTTTCACTAAAATATCTGTTGCCGGTCCAACATATTTAAACAACAAATCAAGAACCAAATTCAAACCTATAAAACCTACGCCTACGGTTATTCCGGATCTAAGTGATTTTGCCAACCCATTTCTAAAGATGAGACCGACAATAAAGATTATTATAGGAACCATAATCATTGAACCCAAGCTACTAATAAAATTGAAAAATGCCATTTAATAAACCCCCTCACTTATTTTTTAAAATCTCAATTATTTTTTTGCGGGTTTCTTCCACACCTACTCCACTAATAAAGGAAATTGCCTGCAGTACGGGCACACCATAATCTTTTTTTAAGTTAGCAGAAGAAATTATTAAGTCAGTATTGTCTTTATGGGAATCTATCTCTGAAACTCTGCATTGAATGATACTGGCATCGATTTTATTATCTTCCAATATCTTTTCTACTTTTGAAGCTATAATAGTTGAAGTAGCAATTCCTCCGCCGCATGCAACAATAATTTGTTTTTTCATTTTGCCTTCCCCTCCCTTCACAATAAAATTTAACTGATAAATCTGAAACTATTAAAAGATTTTATTTCTTTAATGACATTAAGTAATAATTTTATAGCCATATCAATATCTCTTAGGTCCGCAACTTCTATAGGAGTATGGGAATATCTCACCGGAATAGATAAATTCCCGGTAATTATCCCGTTTTCACCTTCTATACATATAAAACCTGTTTCAGTGATTACTCCTGTTATAACCTCTCTTTGAAATTTAATATCATTTTGAACAGCTACCTTTTCAATAAATTCGGTTAATTTATAACTTGGTATAATGCCTGCTAAAGTGCCCCTCCCATGAAAATTCATATAAGTTATTGCAGGCCCTTTTCCTAACACAACATCAGAAGCTGTACAGTTTAATTCCGGGGTATCAAAAGATGGTGTAATATCTATTCCTACAGCTATATCCGGATTTATTTTCCTTACCATAGGCATAATCCCCCTAATATTGAACTCCTCCTGTACACTGGCTACCAAATATACTTCCGAATTTAATTTATCAACTTCTTTTGAAAGCTCTTCCGCTAACCGTAATAATACTGTACATGCCGCCCTGTCATCTAATGCCTTAGAACACACTATATCTTCATTTAGCTCGGTAAATGAAGGTTTAAATGTTGCAAAGCAGCCGACATGTATACCTCTTTCATATACATTCGCATCCGAAAATGAGCCGATGTCTATATACATTTCTTCAATTTCCGGTATCCTGCTTTTTTCGTCCTGTTTCATTATATGATGAGATTTCAGTCCAATAACGCCATTAACTTTTGTACCTTGGGAATTAACTACTACTACATGAGTCCCCGGTAAAGCTTGTCTGTTTACTCCTCCTATTCTTTCAAACCTCAAAAAACCATTTTTCTCTACCTTTTTTATCATAAGACCTATTTCATCCATATGACCAAAAACCAATACTTTTGGAGCATTTTTCACCTCTGATGATATGTGACATACTATATTCCCCAGATTATCAATTGCTACATTATCTGTTATGCCTTTAAACTTTTCGTACATATAGCGAGCTACTTCTTCTTCGTGTCCTGAAACTCCGGATAGCGATGTCAGTTCCTTTAATATTGTTTTTATGTCATTCATTTTCGTGTTACCTCCTTATAATGTAATTTCATTATTAAAGATATTAAATATTTTTCATTTTACTTTTGACATTTTATGATTGTGTCGAATGATATTTGATGATTTTTAATGATATTAATTGATTTATTTTGATTGTATCATAACCTCATTTTCATTGCAAGCGTTTTTTATATCCTATCAATATATTTTCTGATAATAAAAAATCCTCTTTTCTAGTTTAAATCTTAATTTGATTTTCCTAGAAAAGAGGATTTTATTTTGTAAAAGCATAGATTTATTTAAATTATTTATACACTCTTTTTTTCTGCAATGTAGATTTTTACATTAGTATTTCTAAATTTAGATAATTCTTTTTCGGAAATATTAAAGTCAGTAACAATCACATCAACCGAATCTATATCACAGACCTTCGTAAAAGCGACATTCCCGAATTTACTACTATCCGCCAGTACTATTACCTCCTTCGATATTTCAACGATACTCTTCTTGATATTGCTTTCTTCTATATTAGAATTGGTTATACCTCTATCAACATCTATGGCATCTGCTCCCAAAAATGCTTTATCCACATTTAATTCTTTCAAAATATTTTCTGTAAATGGTCCTATTAAACTATATACACCTTTTCTGTGTTGACCTCCTAATACCACTAAATCAATTCCATTAGCTTCACTCAGCACATATGCTATCATCAAATCATTGGTTATTACGGTAATATTGTCGAGATCCTTCATCTGCCTTGCAAGTAACAATGTAGTCGTCCCAGAGTCTAATAATATTGTTTCGCCTTGTTTTATAAAATTAACTGCATATGCACCAATAGCCTGTTTTTCATCAATTTTTTCTTTTTCTTTAATCTCATAAATAGGCTCAAATCGTGTCCCCTTTGTCAAACTCATAGCACCCCCATGAGTCCTGGTAATAAACTTCTCTTTTTCTAACATTCTTAAATCCCTGTTAACGGTTGCCTTGGATACTTTAAAATGGTCACATAATTCCATAATAGTTACCACTTTTTTATCATCTATATATTCGGCCATATTATACAATCTCTCACCTTTTAACATAAACAGATTCTCCTTTTGTTTAATATCACGATTTATGCAATAAATTTGATATTATTTGATTTGTTTTGATTGTATCACAGCCAAACTTTTAAGGCAAGTAACTTATTTACATCATCAATTTTGCATAAAATTCCCATTTATTTGAACAACTAACAATCAAAGAAATGTCAGATTAGAAGAACATTTATAACTGTTCATATTAACTATTTTGCAACTGATTGATTACTTTAACTAAATTCTTTACTAAATGTTCATGATATATTTTTCCCTTGTCTCTTGAAGATTTTGTCGGTTCGCCTGTGACTCCTCCGGCTTTTTCTGCATTTTTTCTTGCTGATTTTACAGAAGTGGGTACATAACACAAAGTATCATGAGAATATGAAGGATCAACGGAGTATAATTCTTTTTCTTCTATCGGGTTATCCGCTGCTTTATCAATTTGTACCAAGTTTTCATATCTGTAAAGCATATGCGAACTTTCTATTTCTTCAGCATGTCCTACCGGTCCGAAACCAAGCTCTTTGACTATATCCTTTGACATATAGGCCGGATCAAATATTTTTATTTCTACATCCAGTTCTCTTTGTGCTTTTTCAGCAGTTAATTGCATCCAAATCACATTCACTATTCTATGACCATTTATGAGCAAAAATTTTTTTATTCCATGTACTGATAAAGATTTGACTATATCAAAAAGATATTCTGACAATATTTCCGGTCTGATAGTAATTGTACCTGGTAATACCATATGATGAGGACTCCATCCAAACCACAATGGAGGCACAATTAACGCATTAGTTTTTAATGCCGCATCTTCCGCCAATGTAATCGCTATATAGGTATCTGTCCCCACGGGTAAATGCAGCCCATGCTGTTCAGTGCTTCCCACAGGTATTATGGCAACTCCCTTGCTTTTCTTTATCAATTCTTTGACCTCTTCCCAATTGTTCTCTTGTAACCAATTTTTCATATAATTTCCTCCCAACAATAAATAATTTATATTAATCAACAAATCTTAATATTTTAAATATTACATTTTCAGTTTACAATGTCATTTAAATTATTAATGTGTTTGAGAATACATTTAATACATTTATTGATATTTAAAACCATGGAAAATAATTTAAAAAAGATAATAACCCATTGTTTAAAGCCATATATAACCTATAAATGGATTATTATCTTTTTTATATAATAATAAATTATTTAAGTATCCCTGTTTTTTCTCCTACTTTTTAAATAGATTGCTATAAGCCCAAATATGCCTTTTCCACTTCAGGATTATTCAATAATTCCTGTCCGGTTCCTTTTAATACTATTTTCCCCAGTTCTATAACATAACCGTAATGGGCACTGCTTAAAGCCAATGTTGCATTTTGTTCTACAAGTAAAATGGTCTTGCCCATATTCTGTATTTTATGAATTATATCAAAAACTTCATCAACTATTATGGGTGCCAATCCCATAGAAGGTTCATCCATAAGTATCAGCTCCGGATTTCCCATTAAGGATCTCCCTATAGCCAGCATCTGCTGTTCTCCTCCGGACATAGTTCCCGCAAACTGTTTATATCTTGATTTTAAGACCGGAAAGAGATCGAGTACCCAAGCCAAGTCCTCTCTTATTATTTCTTTTTTATCTATACGATTGTAAGCCCCCATCTCCAGGTTCTCCATTACAGTCATCTGGGGAAAAATATGTCTTCCTTCAGGTATAAGGGATATTCCCATTCCAACAATTCCGGAAGTTTTCAACTTACTGATATCCCTATTCTTCCAAGTAATACTACCACCTAAAGTTTTAACCACACCCATAATACAATTTAAAGTAGTAGTTTTCCCTGCTCCGTTCCCGCCAATAAGAGTTGTTATTTTCCCTTCCTCAACCGTTAAAGATATTCCGTGGAGTACCTCGGTAGCCCCGTAACCGGCACTAATTTCTTTTATTTCTAGCATTCACATATTCACCCTTTCCTAAATAAGCGCTTATTACATCTTTATTGTTGCGAACCTCTTCCGGTCTGCCCTGAGTAATTACCTTTCCATGGTCAAGCACAGAAATCATATCACATATATTCATAACTAATTTCATATCATGTTCGATTAATATAATCGTATATCCCTTTTCCCGAAGCCTATCTACAATGTTTAACAGATTTGCCTTCTCTGTGGGATGCATCCCTGCAGCCGGTTCGTCCAGAAGTATTATTTTAGGCTGAGCAGCTAAAGCCCGAGCAAATTCAACCAGCTTTTGTTGACCGTAAGACAAATTGCTTACAGTTTCCTGAGCTTTTTCCTCTATGCCCATAAATTTCAGAGCTTCTAAGGCCTTTTCCTTTGCAACCTTTTCATAATGCCGGGATTTTTTGCCATTTATCATAATTGAAAAAATCGGCGTTGGTGTATGAATATGTTGACCTATCATCACATTATCCAAAACGGACATTTCCTTAAATAATCTTATATTTTGAAAAGTACGGGCAAACCCTAAGGAAACAAGCTGATAGGGCTTTACATAAGGTAGTTCTTTTCCTTCCAAGGAAATAGTCCCTGAATCAGATCTGATTAGCCCGGTGATTACGTTAAAAAGAGTTGTTTTACCTGCTCCGTTGGGGCCGATAATTCCATGTATAGTATTTCTATTAACCTGAATATCAATATTATTTAAGACCTGCAATCCGCCAAATCGTACAGAAATTCCCTTTATAGTCAAAATATTTAATTCAAGAGGCATCATATATCACTCCATATTTATTCATTAATCTTATTATTCTTCCTGTAATTCTTTTTTATATTGTCCATAATCCCCACTAAACCGTTAGGCATATATATTACTGTAAAAATAAGGATAAAACCATATATTATTAATCTCGTTCCTTGAAAAACTCTTAAAAGCTCAGAAATAATCGTTAATACAAAGGCTCCGGCGATTCCTCCTAAAATCGTTCTGTTTCCTCCTATAACGGACATACATAAAAATGCAACCGAATCATCAAATGTAAAATTATCCGGACTGGCTACACCAGAGAAAGCTCCGAATAATCCTCCTGCTAATCCGGCAAACATAGCGCTTATTACAAAAGCCGCAATTTTGTAATAGTTTACCGGCACGCCCATAGCTTCGGCAGCCAAATCATCTTCTCTGATAGCGGAAAAAGTTCTTCCTATTTTGGATTTTGCCAGACGGACTGCTATATAAGTGCCAAGAATTACAAAGATCAGTATTAGGTAGAAAAACTGTCCTTCCGATGTTATTTTCAATCCGAAAATCTCAGGATATGGTATTCCGGTAAGGCCAGCCGCCCCTTTTGTAACCGGTGTCCAGTTAAGGAGGACAAGTCTTGTAATTTCGCCAAATCCAACCGTAGCCAATACTAAATAAGGGCCTGATAATTTCATAGCCGGAATACTGATAATCAATCCGCAAGCTGCAGTAGCAACTGTACCAATAATAATTGCAACTAAAAACGGAAAATTAAAATTCATCATCATAAGTGCCGATACATATGTTCCAACTGCAAAAAAACCCGCTTGTCCCATAGATGTCTGGCCTGTATATCCGCTTAATAGATTTAAACCTATAGTCACCAATGTATAAATACCAGCTAAATTTATAATGTGCAAATAATAAAGGTTATTTATATAAAGGGGCAGGGTCAAAATCAGTACACAGACAGCTATCATTAAAAAAATCTTTTTGTTTTTTTTCATTTTAGCACCACCAAACTATACTTTTTGTCCTTTCTTTTTTAGAAATAATCCTGAAGGCCTTAACCACAATACTAAAATCAGTAAAACAAATGTAATAGCATCACGATAACCGGAACTTATCTGTCCGCCTACTACAGCCTCAATAATTCCAATGAAAAAACCTCCTGTAATAGACCCCGGTACAGAACCCAATCCGCCAACTACCGCAGCAACGAACCCCTTTAATCCTATACCTGCTCCCATATTAAAAGTAATGAAGAATATAGGAGCTATTAAAATTCCTGCCGCTGCACCTAATGCAGCACTTATTGCGAAAGCTACCCTGTCGGCTCTTTCAGTATCAATACCCATAATCATAGCGGCATAACGATCCTGTGCAACTGCCCTTAATGCTTTCCCTTCTTTAGTTTGTTTCAAAAGATACTGAAATATGATCATTAATAAAAGCCCTACTACAACTATTAAAATATTCTGCGGCGTTATATTTAAAATTCCCGTAGCTACAGGTTTCGTACTTACAGGCGATGGAAGCAACTGTGCATCAGGGCCCCAAATCATTAGGGCAACATTCCTTATAATAATCGATACACCCAATGTAGCAATTATTACATTAATAGGAGGTGCTTTTCTTTGACGCAGCGGCCTCAGAATCGAATATTGTATCAGTACTCCTACTAAAGCTACAACAGCCATAGAAATAAATAAAGCAGGTGTAAAACCTAAATTAAATACTTGATAAAGTGTGAAACCTACATATGCCCCAAACATTACCATATCTCCTTGAGCCCAGTTAAGGACAGATGAAGCTGCATATATAAAACTATAACTGAGAGCTACTAAAGCATAAATTGCTCCCATAGGCAAACCATTTAAAATAAATTGTAACAAGTCTTTCACTTCCTTTAAATGTTATGGGAAAGTAACAATGATTTTCCTCAAGTCAGAACTGTTTTTATTCATTGTCCGCTATTTAGTTTCAAATGCTTTAATAAGTGTAAATTTGTTTCCATCAATTTTGGTGATTAACAGTCTTTTGCCTATATCGTCTCCTTGTTCGTTAAATGTGGGATTCCCCGTAACCAATTCCAATCCCTGTGTATTTCTTATGGCATCTCGTAAAGCTTCCGGTTCACTGCTGTCAGCCTTTAATACCGCATTTGCTATAATATATACCGTGTCATAAGCTTGTGCACCATGAGGAATCGGATCTTCATTATATTTTTCTTTATACTTCTGAACAAATTCTTTCACTGTGGGAATATCCGCATCCGGTAAAAATGTCTGAGTCAATATTAATCCCTGAGCAGCATCTCCTCCAAGTTCAATCAATTTTTGAGCTGCCATACCACTTGCTCCGAAAAGCTGAACATCAAGTCCCAATTGCTGTGACTGATTGCTTATCAGTGCTGCTTCCGTATATAGACCCCACATAAAGATTGCCTGGGCCCCGTTATCTCTTATCGTTATTAACTGCGGCTTAAAATCTTTATCCCCATTATTATAAGTAGGATTAGCTACTAATTCTAAGCCGTATTTTTCTATAGCATTTTTTAAAAGTTTTGCTCCGCTTTGGCCATAATCATCGGAAGCTGTAAAAGTAGCAACTTTAGTAATGCCCAAGTCTTCCTTTGCATACTTAACTAAAGCATCCGCCTGAAAGCTGTCGTTTGCTGCCGTACGGAAAATCCATTCATTCCCCTGTTCTGTAATTGAAGCTCCGGTTGAACCGGGAGTTATCTGAGGGATTCCTGCTCTTTCTGTAACTACCATATCAGCTAAAGTTGATGAACTGTTGATAGAAGCAATGATTACATTTACTTTGGATTCTTGAATTAATTTATTTGTGGCACTGGAAGATTTAGTAGGGTTCCCCTCATCGTCTTGAAAAACAGCCTCTAATTTCCATTCCCCGGCTAATTTGTTTTTATTAATTTCATTAACTGCTAATTCAACAGCTTTTCGCTGTCCCTGCCCTAATTGAGCCGAACCTCCCGATTCAGGTCCCACAACACCTATTCTTAAAATTTTTTCTAAAGATTCTTGACTGCTACTACAGGCAGTCAAGGTATTGACTACAACAATTAAAAGGATCAATAAGAATATTTTCCCTCTCTTTTTAACATACATAAATCAATCCCTCCTCCATTATCTTTTGATATCTCGCTTTATAATTTTTTCAATTTTATCAACATATCTTATTCTTTATCAAATTCTCCTTTCTATAATAAATTTTCGATATTATTTAAAAAATCTCAATAATGCAAATATTATATTTTTATTGTATAATATTGATTATATTATTAATGTGTTCAGGAATACATTTTCATAGTATTTATTATATAATATTTAAATTAGAAAAACTTCTTATGGGGGTGATTTTTTGTCTATATATAATGCTGAATATACTATAAATTATGAATACCGAAATGTCCTTTTAACTCATTTTAAGGATATGGGTGAAATCATTGATTTTAACAAGGATACTTTAATCGAGTTTGAATATAAAAAATTAAATTATATATATTTAATTCTGAATGGTATAGTTAAACAATTTTTTTTGGATTCCAATGGAGTTGAAAAAACAATATTGATATTAACAAAAGGAGATATGTTTGGTGAAATAACAATGATTCAAAATGATTATGACCGTGTTATTACCAGAACTTATTCTCCTGTTAAGGTTTGTAAAATTAATAAAGATATATTTTATAATTACCTAAAAAATAATCCTTATGTATATGATAGTATTTTATTAATGATTACCACAAAGTTCAGGATATTAATGTACCAGATTTATGACAAAACATATTTGAGTACAAAGGAAAGGCTGTTTTCCCTTTTAAGAAGACTGTCCGTCCAGCATGGTTCCCTCAAAGAAACAGGTTATGAAATAAATTTAAATCTTACCCATGAAGAATTAGCTACTATGATCGGCTCTACAAGGAGTACTGTAACTAAGCTGTTAAAGACATTAGAATCTGAAGGCAAGATAACAAGGAACGGGAAAAAAATAATATTTCATTATAAAATATAGATAAGCAATATGTATTAAAGTTTTGAATTTGAGCGAAGGGCAGTACGGATTTGTAAACAAAACTATTATAAATTAGTGTATAATTAGTAATAAAAGTGAACAAGGGAGGATCTATATGGGAAAAATATTCGTTTATATCTATAATGACATGGCAGATTATGAAATAACCTTTACTTGCTATATGCTTAACGGGAATATTAAACATAAAATCACTCCCGTAGCATACAATGAATAATGTTAAGGCATTATCAGGCCTTATTTATACTCCGGTAATGACTGTAAAGGAAGCAATTGAATATGATGATATCGAAGGACTTATTATACCTGGCGGCAAGAATGATGAGCAGAGACCCGAGCTCACAAAGTTAATAAATAAAACATATAAAAAAGGAAAACTTACTGCGGCTATATGCGCAGGTCCCAGGTTCTTTGCAAAGACTGGGATACTGGAAGATAAAAAGTTCACTACATCACTGTCTCCTGAATATTTCGTAGAACAAAAGAAGGAAGATCCGTTTAACTGGGACAATTTTATAAAACAAAAGGTAATAAGAGACGGAAACATAATAACCGCACCTGGGGTTTCATTTGTTGATTTTACTGCTGAAATAATGGACTTTTATAAGCTGTTTGAAGATGAAGCGGAGAAGAAGGATTTCGGAGATACTTTCAAGTAAAAATTACGTGTTCTGAAATATGCTATAAGTTTTAGCTGTGAAAGCACTGAAATTAAAAGTGCTTAAAGTAAACCCTTTAGCAAAATCCGGAGAAATCCTTCATTGAGTTGCCAAGCCTTCCCTCATTTTGAGTTCATTATTATTTATTATTCTGCAAAAATACACTTCTTCCAAAATATTAATGATACTTTTCAGTTTATAATAATCACTATATATAAAATCTTCTAATAACATTTTAATGTTTACTAAAAATGTAAAAAGCGTAAAGATAATTAGTATAAATCCTATTAACAAAAGATGAATATACAGGAATGAAGATGGCAAGTATAGAACCGGTTTTTATAAAATAAGGTGCTTTTAGTTTTTCTGAGTAATTTTTAATATATTCAATTAAAAATTTAAGTTGATTATCATTTAAATTTTTAACATCAGACTTTTCAATAAATTCTGTTTTCCTCATATTATTAAACTCTATCATATTACTACATCCAAATGTTTTTTTATAACTCTATTGAAACTTTTAGTATATGAAAAAAGATATATAATTAAAATTATAATAATTATAATAATTTTCAAAATATTATTGATCTTAAACGGTTTATCTATAATTGCTATTACAAAACTCACTGGCAATATAACAAATATAAAAATTTTCATAACCGAAGAGAAATTTTTTATTATTTTTTTTGATGAATAAATTTTTTTATAATTATCTAATAACTTGTTAATCACAATAACAACTCCTTTACCCTGCTATATGATAAAATCCTTATCCCCGTATTTTTTCAATTTTCTCTAATTAGTTTTTTGAAATATTATCCGATTTTATTTTATTACTGTGCAGATACCGAGTATTTTATCAGACGATTTCAAATCTACCTACATTTAAAATATTCTGATACATCAAGCACTCATCAAGTTTTACCTCAACCAATGTATAATCTGCCATAACCTTGGTTTCAGGTCGAAATGTTATTTTAATAGTTTTTCCATAATCAATTACTGCACGTCCCGAATTTCTTGACAATGTTTCTTGATTTTTTCCAATCCAGTCAACATTAATATAGACTTTCATATCTTTTCCACCCACACCTTTTTTCATTCATATAATTCCAGCTTGAATTTTTTAGCCGCTTTTCTCAACTTTTTAATTGCCTTCTTTTCAATCTGTCTTATTCTTTCTTTTGTAACACCCAGGATATCACCAACATCTTGAAGAGTCATTCCCTTATCCATATCAAACCCAAACCTCAATCTTATAACTTTGCTTTCTCTTCTGTTCAGTACATCTTCGAACATTTTTTTAAAAATCTTTTTCAATTCTTCCACTTCGAGTTGACGATAAACTTCACGATAAGCTTCATCTTCGCTTACTGCTTTTAAATTTTCTTGAATATCTTCAAAATGAATAGGCGGATTACAGTAACGTAACACCAGAAGCGTTTTTTCATAACCGATATCCAATTTAGCTGCGACTTCTTTTACTAAATCATAGTTGTCTTCAAAAGGTAGTGAATAGTAAGGGTGAATATCGATATAGCGCAATGCCTGATTAACTAAATTCCTAAAACGAGAAGGCAAATGTATAGGCAATCGAACGAATGATTCATGTACATTAATATATTTAAATATCCACAATGATACATATGAATTAAATCTTAAGGATCTAGAAAAATCATATTTCTTAATAGCTTTATAAAGCCCCATTGAACCAATCTGAATTATATCCTCCAATTCACTGCTGCCTTTCCTATGCTCATTCCACGAAATATAAATTACCCTTTTAAGACAGCACAAGAATATTCTTTCGGTTGCATATTTGTTTCCGTTTTTAGATTGTTCCATTAGAAAATCAAACTCTTTCGGTTGCAGAGGAACAATCCTCATTACTTCTTTAATAAAACTTTCTAATTCTGGAGTATCCTTTAACACATCACCGTAAAGCCTATCATAGTTAACCATGACAAAATCTTTGTACCCTCCTTTTTGCTTATAGGCTAAAGAAGGCGAGACAACATTAGGATATTCGTATATTCGGTTTAACGTTTTCATTTTCCGGCAAACCTTTCTTTCTTAATAAACTATTGGATTTTTCAGTTGACTGGCATTAATCTCCATGAACTCTCTAACAACCCATTATAATAATTCTACAATATTCGAAATATTCCTTCTTATTTTTATAAAAATCGCAGCAATAAAATCTTACTTTAAGGTGATATCCCATTAAATTTCTAATAGAAGTTCCATTCCGGGTTTGGCCGTTTTTATTATCAGTAAAACGCTGTATGCACGATAAAACGGCGCCGCATTCTCTGGATAGTAATCCGACGGTATTTAAATTTATCAAAATATTGTTCCTTCTTTTGCTAAATAATCAACAGCCCTCTGAATTTCGTTCTGTACCTTCCTATATTCAATTTCCTTCCAGGCTTTCAGCATAGGTATAAACCTCGCGTTTCCTGTTTGTTTAATTTTCTCAATCAACAACAGTATCATGTCCCTGTTCTTATCCTTTAACTCTTGAACAAAACTGTAGTTTTTATCTTCAAGGAATTTTGTAAATTGTTGGAACAGTTCCTCCGCATATGTTTCCCTCTCAATTTCCCATCCCATTCTTGAGAAAACAAGCATAGGGATCCTGCCCATATATTCTATTTCAAGGTAGCCCTTCTTTATCATCCAATCAATCCTGTTGGTTATTTCCTGCAAAGTTAACTCCCGGTAATATCCATAGACAGGGCATCGGTTTAGCCCATATTCAAGAACCTTTTTGTCTTTGGAACCTTCCATTACTTGTTGATTATATTAAATTATGCTTCTTTTAACGTATCCGCAATATTTTTTTATCCTGTCATATAAAACTTATTTACCACTATATGTCAAATATGATTTTACTCCTTCCAAATCCAACTTATTATTAATCACATATTTAATCTTCAGATTATCCGGTAATAACATCCTGTATTTATTAGAAGATAAATACGATTCTACTATTCCGGGATTATCTCTTAAATATAGAAATATTTCATCTTCAGTAAACTTTCTTTCTATTACTCTATTTATATCTTTCCTTATATTTGGACCACTTATAAAGGTTTCCCTATCATCAAGCTTATAATTTGCTCTATCATCTAACATATTCAGTAACAGCTGTAGGGTCCTGTTTATCTTTGTTCCTTGAAATGTTCTAAGCCCAAATTTATCATTTTTTTCTACCCACCGAAATTTTTCATACCTTAAATTCTCTTTAGAAAGCTTCGATAAAACTTCTCTTATATTTTCATTGTAATAAATCCAATAATTCTCGTTTTCTAATATAACTTTCATTCTGTTTCTTATTTCGTTGGTTATATTAGCACCGCTTCCTAAAAATATAGGAGGATTCCCATCTACAGCTCTATTTACATATATTTTTTTACTTTTCAGTTCTATATCTGTTATCTTCCATATCTGTGCTGCCAAAAATATATTTACCCCTGTCTGTACACCGGGAGACAATGGAATCTCGCCTATTTTTCTTTGGCTGTTATAGACAGAAAAATTGTTTTCCGTTTCAAAATGAGTAAAAAAATCACTGCCCCTTAATAACTTTTCTGTTTCTATACCTGTTATAGCTTCATTTTCCAATATTTCTATATAATTTCTTTTTATTAAGTACTCCAATAACTCAAAATACTCATCGTCTTCTATATCTTGCCAACATCTGAAATTCTTATTTATATTTTTCAGATTTTTAACGGGCATTCCCGTATTTTCTAAGAGAATAGATATTATTTGATGAGCTAAAACGTCATAAGGTTTTATTATGTAATCAAATCTATCTACTAAACCTTCCTCATAAAATGATAATGCAGCCAATCCCTGCAATAAAGACCATTCATCGGTGGCTATAAAATGCAATATGTTTTTTCTCGTTGTTCTGCCACTCCTTCCTAACCTCTGAGCTAAACTTGCTACGGAATGAGGAGCATTATATTGAACTATACTGTCTACCGAACCTATATCCATTCCCAATTCCAAAGTAGATGTGCAGCATATGGTAAACAATTTTCCCCTGCTGCTCTTAGCAAATTCCTCTGCATTGAGTCTCATGTCTTTGCTCACAGAAGAATGATGGGCAAAATATCTGGTATCGGAACCTCTCTGTCTTCCTAATTTACTAAGACCCACCGCGAGCCTTTCCACCTCGCCTCTTGAATTCGGAAATATTAACATAGATTCTCTTTGAGAATAATCATATATTTCTTCCAATGCTTCTCTTGATTCTCTCTTCATGTTTGATTTATAATAACTTTTAGTGGCTTCCAAAGGATTTTGGCTACTATCTAACAATACATCCGTAACCCTGTCACTTATAAAAAAATTTTTAACTTTCTTATAGTCTTCCCTATTCAATGTAGCTGACATACCTATAAATCTAGGTTCCTTTTCCATATATAATTCTATTCTTTCTATTAGAGATCTTAATTGTATTCCTCTGTTGTTTTCTAAAAAACTGTGTATTTCATCTACTATTATCCATTCAGTTCCCCTAAATAGCCCCTTTGCTTCACCGGGTCTTAAAGATAGCATAGCTTCTATAGATTCCGGAGTTATTAAAAGTATACCCCTGGGCTTCTTCAACAGCTTATTCTTCTTTGCCCTGGATGCTTCTCCATGCCAAGATGTAACAGGTATATCCATATAACCGCATAATTCGTATATTCTTCTAAACTGATCATTTATAAGGGCTATCAATGGAGATATATAGACAATTTTAAGACCCGAAGCCCAATCTTTTATTGAGTTTATAGCAGGTAAAAATGCCGCTTCGGTTTTGCCTGAAGCAGTAGGTGCTGCCAATATTAAATTGTTTTCCGTATCATGAACATGTTTTATTGAAGCTTCTTGTATACCTCTTAGAGAATCCCAGTCTTCATCATATATATATTGCCTTATTTCCTTTCGTAATAGGTCATAACCGTTCATTATAAAACCTCGATTTCGTCGTCTTTATTAGCCTCATCCTTAGTTACGGGCATAGATTTTTTACCGAACTTTTCATATATTATATTTTCAGTTTTTTCATCCGGATTCTGCCTTATTAAATCCAAAATTTCCAAATAATCCTTAATTACTGCCCGCGGAGTCAAAAATTCGACTGCTCCGGGCCTATTTAACTGTTCTTCCATATACATTTTTATATTTTCTGTCGTCATAGATATCTCTTCTTTGTAATGTACATTATATATATTATTTAAGTTTTCAAGCAATGTATATATCTCTTCAACGCTTAAAGGCCTCAACGGCAAAACAGTTCTGTTCGTATTTAACAGCTTAAAATCCATACTGTCTTCTGTTCCCAATCTTCCCTTTAATGCTCCATAGCTGGCCATACCACGATTTTCATCAAATACAGATTTTCTTGTGGCTCCTAAATTTACAAACAATCCTCTTGCCGTATTTGATTTGCATTCATTAAATATATTTAATATTCTTTCATAATTTCTTTCTCTGGTTCTGTTCAAGGGCAATTTATATAAATTAACGACCTCATCAAAATTTACTACAAAACCCGAATATCCTATTCCTAAAAACAGCTCAGCTAAATTTTTAACCGCATCATACCAATTATCATCATTTATTATCCTTTCAATCCCCAATTCCCTTTTGGATTCAGTCTTAGTATCCATATCCCCCCGTATCCACCTCAAAGCTTTTAGCCTTAACGCTCTTTTATCTTTTACTATACCTTCATAATATTTAGCAATGGCTTGACCTAATTCATAGGATAAGCCGACCGAATTGAAAGAACTGGTAATATTCAATATTTCATTTTCCACAATATCCTTATTTTCCATCATAAACAATTGATTTACAGGTATATTGTTCTTTTTAGAAATATCCATAATAATTCTGTTTATCCATTCTTCCAATATAGTGTTTATAGCATTGCCATCCTGAAAAGTCTGTATAATTATATTGTCGACTATTTCGCTATACAAAGCTTTCGCCTTTCCGTCAGACGCATAAAATCTCCTTGTAGGGGTTAAATCTACCGTGGAAACAACAAAATTTTTCTGTACGGCAATAGACTCTATAGTTCTAAGCATAAAACTCTTTCCGCTGCCAAAATCTCCTACCCAAAATCTAATGTCACTTCCGCCCTCGATTATAGAATCTAAAATAGAAATGATCTCTTGAACTTCCTCGTTCCGCCCTACCAAAAGATGCTGAATTCCTCTTCGAGGTACTATACCTCCCTCTAAGGCTTTTATAATATTATCAGCTTCCTTTGGATTTACTCTTTGCTTCACTCATAATCAACTCCTTTATCATATCCACATAAAAATCATCTATCTTTATATAATTATCTTCAATCACAATTACCTGGTCTTGTATATATTCATAAAGTTCCCTATTAACATCACTTATAAAAGCATTTAACAAAGTACCGTTATCCATAGCTATTTTTTTGCCTTCTTCGATCTTCATGGGCCCCTTATTTAATATCAAATTTAAGAAATCCCTATACTTAAATGTCAATTTATAATCATATTCCGTCTCTCTTATTTTCTCTTTAAAATTATCCTCTTGAGATTCTTCCTTTTCTTCTTCATCCCCTATATATTCCTCAACAATCTCTACAGTTTCATTAAGTTCTCTCTTTGACTTATCTACCTTATCCATATCTAATTCTATTTTCTTTCTGATAGGTTTTTTAAGCTCCGCTAATCTATTAAAAAGTTCCGGTGACAATACTTCTTTAGATTGAATAATATTTTCATATACGGAGGTATTACCGGGATGAATAATATTCTTCAATAATTTAATATTTTTCTGGCTTAATTTTTCTTCTCTCTCTATTCCGTATAAGCATAACAGCAATAAATTTTCATCATCTGCTTTCTTAATTATCTCCTTTGCTATTTTTATAAAATTTTCATCTTCCTTATAATCAATTAAAATACTCACTCTTTTATCAGCCTCGGCCGTTAATATTTTCTCCGCCCTAAGTTTCCAATCGCCTGGATTCTTTTTAATCATATCCCCTAATATTTCCATTAATTTTTCGCCATTTATACTTGTTTTATATTCTATAATCTTCTTGTTTATATCATTCACAATTTCCTTTGGAAAATATTTTTCAATATTATCTTGTTCATTACCGATATTTAAAACCTGAGTATTAGGCATGACTTCTCTTATGGCGTTTTCCGAGATTTTTATCAAGGATGATAAAATTTTCCTGTTTTCATAATCTGCAAAATATATATATTTACCGTCTATTATATCTTGTAAAGTTTTTTTACTGTTCTTTTCCCATTTTAAATTCTTCTTTAAGCCATTGGATATAATCCGCCAAATTTCTAAGTATAAAATTATAATTTGTTTTTTCGCCTCATGTATATCCCATACTATTGTGGTTCTCGATGGGGTAACATTCAAAACGTTTAACTCTTTCCTACTAAATTCTCTGCTATTTCTAAGTTTCCCATCCATATCCCACCACACTCTTGGAAGTCCTTTTTCCACCAAATTAAAATATGTTAACGTATCTCCTTCCGGCGGTGATACATATTTTTCAAGTTCCTGAGCTTTAGCAAAAACCTCAGCTTTAAGATTTTTGCCTAAATGTTTCTCCAATATTCTATAAGAATATTCGGGATTATAATAATAATTTCTGCTATATGTCTTAGTTACATGCCCTTCAGATATACAATAAATCGTATATAAAATATTATTATAATATCCGCCTTGTTCCCCTATTCTTTTCACTTCCCTATTCAAAGAACTTTTATTTTTTCTTAATTCTCCATCAATAAAATCACAAAGCTTTTTATAAAAGCTAATGGTTTCCTCCTTAACTTGTACCACTTTTATTATATTTCTTTCATAAGGTAAATCCAATTTTTCTATCCAATTATTTGTATTATTAAATACATTTTCCTTCGGTATTTTAACAGGTTCAATATCAGATACTTCAATTATCCCCATTTCATCCGACTCTTTTTTATTAGTTACTTCGATTGCTTTTTCCTTTATTTTCACGTTTACTTTATTTTTCTCCTTATCGATTGAATTCTTTAATTTTTCTGCATATTTATCTTCATTATTATTTATGTATTTGTTCTTCAGCAAGACCATACTTTCGATTATATAGAATATACCTTCTATAAAAGATATTAACATTAAAATACTCGCTATATATACGTTGCCAAATTCTAAAGAAGATACAGAGAGTATGCAAAAAATAGCACCTGTTAATTTTCTTTTCAAATAAAACCTATGTATTCCAAACATGCCCAAAAACATTGACAATATCCCTGCCATAAGAGGATTTCTGTTAATTTCTTTAAATTCCGTTATGCTCACAAAATAATTTTCCTTTTTACCAAATCTCATAAATCATCTATCTCCCTGTTAAATATAATCGAATATCAATAATCTCATCCTCTTAAATTAATCTTATAATTCTTATTAAAGTAACACAGAAATCATCCCACTGAAATTAAACAGGGATTTATTTTAACAAAATATTAAAAACTATATTATCCTTCTTTCATATTATACCATTTTCGTCATAACCTTGACCTCCAATTTTTTTCTTATTATACCACAGAATACTTTTTGTAAGTCAATGCCTCTACACCTATACCGATTCAATAATATACTGTAAAATTAATATCATTCAATAACTTATCCTGTAATTTTTCCTTATCGAAATCTTTTTCTTTTGGTTTTAGATCATATTCTTCCGAACAAAAAACTTTTATATTCCTATCTTGATATATACAATCTAATATATTTTGAAGCTCAACCGTATGTATTAATCCTTCTTTTATAAGGATCTGACAGAGAGCAGGTGTTGTCAATAATGAACATTTCTTTGCCCCCATATGTTTTTTTAAGTTCTCGGACATCAGCAATAACTTTCTAATAGAACTTCTGTCTTCACTGAGAATAATATACTTATATTCATTTACATCCGGAATATTAGATAAAATTGATATACAGACCATAAACAATTCTTCTGCAAGATTATCTTCTGATTTTTTCTTTGATCTGGCCATTTGAAAAAATTCAGAAAATAGTTCAGTTTTTTGATAACTCTCATTCCCGCAAAATTTTCGTACCATATCACTTCCGGAATTAACAATAATCTCATCTACTGAGCCTTTCCATTTTCGGGCTATTCTCAAAGCATATTTTAAAAAGTTATTAAAAACATCCCCACTATAGCTATAAACTCTTCTTAAACACTTCAAAGAATCTTCCTCATCAAATATCAATACGTTTATACCTGCATCTGACAATCTTTTTATGAAATCAATATGTTCATCCCATATCATATGATTATTAGAGCACATCTCCATCAAAACAGTTTTAGTTATTATCACAATTCCATTTTTATTTTTTATATAAGATAATAATGGAGTAATATCAGAAATTTTTGCATGACTCCTAATGGCACAAGTATCATAAATAAAGCAGATATCTGCTACTAATATCATATCCACTGCCTTTTTCTTATCAAGAACTACATACTTTTTAATCTCATCAAAGTTATAAGGGGCTTCCATATATGTTTTCTCCATTGGACTACCCCCTTATCTCTTGATATAATTTTCTCATATTGTTTTTAATTCTTTCTAACTCTGTTTTTCTCATCAATTCTCTTGAAACAAGATATTCACCTTTTTTATTTACTAATGCCAGTAATTTCTCAAAATCATCATTTTTTGATCCCTTTAACAATTCCGTATTTAACCATAGCATATCAAACTCAGCACTTATTTGTTCGCCGGTGGTATTTAATAACTTTTTCAAACTACCGCCATCTTTAAGTAATTCTAACTCATAGCATCTAATTAAAACCGCCATGTATGGTGCTGTAAAGTAATTCATCAATTTGACAATTGTCTGTATTTCAGATTTACTTTCTTCAGATTCTTGCTCGAACTTATTAAACATCTTAATAAATTTTGACTCCGGCATCATAAGACAGGATGCAAAATGGTTGGCTATCATTTCTTCTTCATGATCATAATAATTTTCATTCATGTAAAGTTCAGCAGACTCTTTGAAAGAATGGTATTGATAGAGAATGTGATAAATTTCATGACATAAAGAAAAATTAACATTTACTCTCGGTAATGATGAATTTAGTAAAACATATTTTGAACCATCTCCGCTAAAACATATGGCTCCTATTTCAATATCTTTAAAAGGAATTTCTGCCAGTAAATAACCGTTTTTACTAATAACGGCTCTGGATATCTGCATAATATCAAGCAAATCATCCTCATTTTCCATATTTGCTTCATTATAAAATTCTTTTAATTTCCTATTCACTAAATCTTTATTTTTTTTATTATTTGAAATTATCTTCCGGAACTTTTTAAAATCCACTTGGGTCACTCCTTACATGAATTTATTAATCTTTTCTCAACTCCAAGAACAGCATCTATATTCTCCAAGAAATCAATTAATTTTAGTGCAAATTCTTTTTGCTCAACTTTTGGTTCTCCGGCATAAAACGCAGCATTTAGATTTTCTATGGTTTTATTATTTGAAATGCCGATATTATCTCTAAGAAAAAATTCTGTTTTTTCTCCTAATGCATATGCTATTTTTTCCATATCACTAACGGTTGCTTCCTGTACGCCATTTAATATTCTTGACAATTTATTCGTCTCAATCCCTGATTTCAAGCTTATATATACTTTTTTTATTTTCTTGGCAGTTAAATACTTATTAACATTGTCAATAAATTTACTCATTATATTGCCTCCTTTTTATTATATAATGATATATTATCTTCTCTTATGATTATATAATACTTCCAAATTGAATATATATCAATCTTTATATCATTTTTTGATATTTTATTTGATTCTAATTATATTCACCCAATACGAACTTAAGTCACTAATCATTCTTTTCCGCCTCCTTCCCCAGTATTCAGATAATTATTTTCTGTAAGAGTTGAAGTTTCAAGGGCTGCAATAGGGAATAACTGTATAAAACAATTTATTTTTTTAAATATGGATGATATCTATATATTTTTCCCTACAGTAACTTGACTGTATCAAAATAAAAATATAATTTGACAAGACGTATATACAAGTATATACTATATATGAGAAAAATAAGTAAATTCTAAAAAGAGGTGATTTAAATGAAAACTAATTTAGTTAAATGGGGAAATAGTGCTGCTATTCGTATACCAAAGGCAATATTGGAAAAGTTAAATATAGACAGCAATAATTTTGAAAATATAAGTTTTAATATAGACATAGAAGGAGATAAATTAATATTAGGAAAAAAACAAAAAAAAACAAAATTTGAACTTTTAGCGGAAAAATCCACAGGAGAAAAGTTGAATCCCAGAATAGATATTGATTGGGGTAATTCTGTCGGAAAAGAGGTGTGGTAATAGTTATGACTGACTTAGATAAAAATAATCATAATAACTTAGAATTCGGAGATATAATAAAAATCAATTTTTCACCCTCTAAAGGACATGAACAGAAAGGTTACAGACCAGGGCTTGTAATATCTGACCCTATTACTCAAAAAGAATTGAACGGAATAGTAACTGTAGCTCCAATAACAAATTCAACCAGTACTTTTTTTACCAGAGTAAATTTGGATAAATATAATATTCAGACCAAAGGTGATATATTGATAGATCAAGTTAAAGTTTTGGATTTGAGCGAAAGGCAATATGAATTTATAGAAAAAGCACCCAAAGAAGCGTTAAGCGAGTGTAATATTATATTTAATGCCATCTATGAAAAATTGTTAAATTCCTAATAGAAGCTATAGACTTCAAGTCTCCACGCATGAGAGTAACAGATGCGCTTTCCATGGCTATGTCCGTCCCGGTACCCATTGCCATTCCTACGTGTCGGCAGTGGCAAGGGTAGGATAACCGAGAGCATCACCAATTGCTCCACCCAATAAACAAGCTTTAAAACTATCATGAATATCCATCATTTAACCTCCCAAGTAAAAGATACGATATCACTTACATCTATATTATCCGGCTCAATATATTGTCGGAGAGTAAATATTATTTATATGCAGCTACAGCAAAAATATTTGGAGTAAAAAAAACGATTTAACTGTGAACGGTAACCTTGCCCAAGGAAATACCAACTATTTGATCGTAAAAAACCGTCAGCTGCTTCGGCAATTAAATCCTTTCCGTCAGTCGGTTTTTCTCCATAAGCTCACTGACCCCAACCGTTCCCCATGTCTTATAGCTTAATCGGCTTGAATATGATATGCCTGATCGACAATTGCCATCACATCATCAAGTTGTCCCAGCGAATCAAAAAACACCTCGACATCGCCATTTGCCCAGCGTCCGAGTTCACTCACATCCCTGCAAATACCTTTTGGGTCGATAACATCTTCGAACGGCATATTCACTGAAAGGCACAACCGTTCTTTATGAATTACGATATCAACAAAGTTAGTATCCAGTTTATAGGCAACATACATCTTTTTAAATTCCTTGTGAACATCCGGAGACAAATTCATAATCCTAAGATCCAACTTTTCAAACAACATCCGGGTAAATTGATTTAAATGCTCATAGCTGTTAAGTGTATATTCGGGCTTTGCATTTTGGTTTTTTTTATAAGGGGCCATTTTCTCTTCAGTAATTGACGGATAAGGCCAAATCCGCAAGGCTTTTGTTCCAAGCTCTTTGGCGCGTTCCTGAATCTTCTCAGCGTTCCATGTGTCTTGCAAAACCACATAGCTGTTGATGCGTAATGCGCTCTGCTTGAATCCTCCTTCCATATTGAGCTTTTCAGTGAAAGAGTAATCGCCCATTTCGGCATTGTATGCTGTCAAAGTAAGGTTGCCAAGCGTATGTAGGTATGTTCTTTGCACTTTTTGCCAATCATGACCTAAATCAGAAATCCATTCTCGGGAGAGATTCGGATTCTGTGGCATAATGTGCTCGATGGTATAATTTTCAATAGTGATAGATGCTTTATTCTGAAAATTTTCGAGTTTGCTTAAAATATAATTTCTGATGCGCATATTATAAACATCCCGTGTAGTCAGAATGGAAACAAACTTCTCATCAGTCGGGAATTCTTTATAAGATTCCATAAGTACGAATGCCGCCTTGATAGAATTCAAATAGTCACTTGGATTTATAAAGTTTTTAAGGGTAGCAAACGTCTTGTTCAGGGAGTTAGTCGGGATATTACAAACTGCACGCCTTAAGACATAATTGATGCACATCTTGATAATCTCAATGAGTTCATCAAGAGTAATGGATCCCTTTTCCCAATCCTTATGAACTCTCAGTAAAAACGGATAAACTACCTCACTCCGTAAGGCCTGAATCTCGGAATAACAGGCTTTGAGGGCCGGTTCACTGCTCCTACAGAAGCACATGTCCGTGTAGTACTTGGAAAAAGTATATATATCTTGACAAAGATCGCCCACGGAGTTGAATCTACTATTCAGGTGATACTGCTTGAATTCCTCGTATACGTGATTTATCTTCGGTATATGTCCAAGCTTCATCGTCAGGTAATCACGGAAGAATCTATCCATAAGAGCCGACCGCCTTTCATAATCAAATAGCAGCTCCGTTGGCCTCCAGATGTTTTCATATACATAAATCTGCTCATCGTTATCCAATCCCATGAGGATATAATTTCTAATAAGGTCAGATTCAGACAAATCCATGCCTGTTGAATTTAAACTTTCAAATATTGCCTGTGGATCATCAACCTGCCTGTCGAGCGTGATATTCACGATCTGCAATTTGCCAATTGACTCATATATAGCAGCAGGTTTCAATACCCCGGATGTAACTTTTTCAACAAAAAAATTGTAGTTTTCGATAATGCGGGATGGCTTCTTATTTGTGATTGGTTTCTTCTCAATCAAATCTATGAGAGCATCGCGGTCAGCTTCGGTCAAGAGCATCTTGTATCGATCATAACCAGACTGGAAATCATTTTTCAGGCACAGACTGGTTATCATCGGAGCATTAATAGTCTGATCATCTTGGTGGTGCGCATCCGCATAATCCCGAAGAGCAATAAGAAGCAATGTCAGTGTGGTCATGCGCTGCTGCCCATCAATGATCATGAACTTCTGGACACCGGTAGGCATGGCTTGTTCTGCAATATTAACAATGGAACCCACAAAATGACCAGCCTTGTTTTCTTTCTGCATTGCAACAATGTCTTGCCATAGGCGCTGGCATTGTTCCCGCTCCCAACTATAAATTCTCTGATAGACCGGTATGACAAACTGCTTGTAGCCGTTCAATATTGCAAACATATTACCTTTAATAGCATCCATATGTATTCCCTCCTTATCTCATATCCGCGTTATCCGTCCACATTTCACACTGACCGATAACTGTCATTATAGCATCTTCCAAGCCTTCTGGTGGATAATTATGTTTCTTTAACAGACGCTTCACCATTCTGCGCATCCCGGCACGAGCGGATTCTTTCTTTTGCCAGTCTATCGTTCGGTTCTTTCGCAGGGAATCAGTCAGTTCTTTTGTAATGGCAATGAGCTCTGAATTTTGATAGAAATCCTTTACGGCCGCAGGTTTTGTCAAAGCATCATAGAAAGCAAGTTCTTCTTCAGAAAGACCGAGTTTTTCGCCCTCATAGTGAGCCTTTGTCATGTCAGCAGCCATTTTCATAAGCTCGTCGATGACCTCTTCGTTTGTAAGCATGCCGTTCAGATATGCCTTCATGATTCGGCTTAGCATATAAGAAAACTTCTCCGATTTTACAAGGTTAGTACGGCGATAGACAGATACCTGCTCTGCGATCAATTTCTTCAATAATTCGACGGCAAGGTTTCTTTCTTTCATTTGGGCTATTTCTTCAAGGAATTTCGGGTCAAACAGGTTGAATTCCTCATTGACATCGGAAAATAAGTTGATGACGCCTTCACTCTTTACACTCTGTTTGAGAAGTTCATTGATTCGATCGTTGATATCTTTAAATGAGAGCCGTCCTTTTCCTTCGACGCGCGTAAGCATGGTACGGACGGCTTCAAGATATGCTGCTTCAAGCCGGCTTTTCTCATCGACCATACTTTTGCAAAGTGAGAATGCCTGATACAGCATTAAACTCTCACGTATAAAGTGATTCCGCTTTTCTTCTTTTGAAGGACCTGTAAGGAAATCTGCACCACGGCTAATCAGTTTTGCTCTGGTCAGATCGCTGTTTGTAGTCATAAATTCCGTATAGTCAAAACCATATAAAAGTTCTCGGCAGACAATGAGTTTCTCTTCAAACTTCACTAACGCCGTCTTGGCAATGTCCATATCGCCGTAATTCTTCTTATCACGGACGGTGTAGTCATTCATCGCCTGCTTTAATGCGGAGGCAATGCCAACATAATCAACAATCAAACCGCCTTCTTTATCGCGGAAAACCCTGTTGACCCGTGCAATAGCCTGCATAAGATTGTGCCCAGCCATCGGTTTGTATACATACATGGTCGCCAAGGACGGAACATCAAAGCCTGTAAGCCACATATCAACAACAATAGCAATTTTCATCGGATCATCATTATCTTTGAATTTCCGGGCCAGCTCTTCCTTGTGCTGTTTGTTACCAATAATCTCTTTCCAGTCCTCCGGATCTTTATTCCCTGAAGTCATAACAACGCCGACTTTTTCTTTCCATGCCGGACGCATTTCAAGTATCCTGCGGTAAATTTTCATGGCGATCTCACGGGAATAAGCAACGATTATGGCCTTTCCCGTCAGAACGTATTGCCTGCTATCTTCATAGTGAGTAATAATATCCGTACAGAGTGCATCAATTGTCTGGGGAGCCCCAAGTATACTTTCCATACGACTGAGCTCATGCTTACTCTTTTCAATAGCATATTCATCGGCACTTGCCGCCATGGCATCATATTCTTTATCGATCATGTGCAAGGTTGCTTCATCAAGTTTTAGGTTAATGACCCGGCTTTCATAATAAACCGGCCTCGTTGCACCATCCTCTACAGACTGTGTCATATCATATATATCGATATAATTGCCAAAAACTTCTGTAGTACTGCGATCTTTTAAAGAAATAGGTGTACCGGTAAAGCCAATATATGTAGCATTTGGAAGAGCATCACGAATAATCCGTGCTGTTCCTATAGAGATTTTACCGGTCTTTGGGTCGACCTTTTCCTCAAAGCCATACTGACTTCTGTGGGCCTCATCGGCCATCACAACGATGTTATGACGTGTTGACAGGGGCTCTCCTTGTTCCTCGAATTTTTGCATGGTCGTGAAAATGATTCCGTTCGCTTCGCGGCCTGAAAGAAGCTTTATCAGGTTAGTGCGGCTGTCAGCCTGCACCGGTGTTTGACGAAGAAAATCTTTGCATTTGGAAAACTGACCAAAAAGCTGATCGTCCAAATCGTTGCGGTCTGTAATAACGACAAGAGTCGGGCTGTTCAATGCCTTCTGGAGCTGCTTGGCATAAAAAACCATCGACAGTGATTTCCCGCTACCCTGAGTATGCCAAAAAACACCACCCCGACCGTCACCGTCAATGCCGGAAGCTTTCACGGTAGAAGCAACAGCCTTCTTTACGGCAAAGTACTGGTGATAGGCTGCCAGAATTTTAGCATCTGAACCATCTTCTTTGGAAAAGCAGATAAAATTTTTTATAATATCAAGGAAACGGTTCTTTTCGAACATTCCCTCAAATAGCACATCAAAGGCCGCATATTGGGTGTTTTCGTAGTTACCGTCGGTTGTTTTCCATTCCATGTAGCGATCTTCGCCTGCCGTGATTGTCCCGGCTTTAGACATGGATTGATCACTTATCACACAGAAAGCGTTGTATATGAACAATGAAGGGATGGAAAGCATATAATTGCGGAGCTGGGCATAGGCTTCCAACACGCCGGTCTCTTCGCGTGAAGGCGATTTCAACTCTATCACAACCAAATGGAGACCGTTAACAAAGACAATGACATCAAGACGTTTTTCTTCATTTTCAACATAGGTCCACTGGTTGGCCACACAGAAAACATTCTTATCTATATCTTTATAATCAACCAAATAAACGATCCCGGAACACTGTTTTCCATCCGAAAAATAGTTTACGGTTATGCCGTTCTGCAGATAATCCATGAACACTTCGTTTTTCTGTACAAGCGAACCGGCCTCAAAATTTTTGAGGTGAAAAATCGCTTCCGTAATGGCTTCAGGTGGCATAGAGGAATTTATTCGCTTCAACAACGGCTCCAAATAGTCCTCAAAAAGCGGATCGTTATAATCACGTGCTACATTTGGTCCATAATAATACGTGTACCCTAACTGATCACGAAAGATCTCAATAATTGCATTTTCAAAACTGGCTTCAGTAAATGGCATAGAAATCAACTCCTTTTCCCGGTATAAGTATAACATAAATCATTGTTTAGAAGAGATGGCGCAGGCTATTTTTAAGTCATGGTTTGTCGACTTTGAGCCATTCGGTGGAAAGCGACCGACTGCTTGGACTGCAGGCTTTCTCAGAGATATAGCTTCTGAAATCGTGTGCGGCAAGACTCCATCCACAAAAATCAGTGAGTATTTTGGTGATGATATGCCTTTTATCACAATTCCAGATATGCATGGTGTTGTATATGTCACATCCACAGAGCGGTCGTTGTCGAAAGCAGGTTCTGTTTGAAGCTATCAAGCACAATCAGCAGGGGAATGCCTTTCTTGCAATAACCCGTGACACCCTTTTGCCCCGCCTGATGTCCGGCAAAATCGACGTCTCTAATGTTGACATCTAAACCGCTAAACAATGATTTATCGCTTTATTAATATCAATTTTATTGTCAAGAGTAGAAAGCACATTAGCAATCCTAATTTGTATGGCAAGTGGTAAAATAGGGACTTCATACTGCATTATTGCCTCTTTATCACCGCGTGGCATCTTAGTTCCTTTGGCCGTGGTGGTAGCATAATCGAAAAAGTTGTCACTCGACAGTAAGTAATAGAGAAATCTTGGATTGCAATTTTTCCTTGCTCTCATTACCAGTACATCATTTGAGCAACCGCCTTCACGGTCAGCAAACCATATCTTGCGAAAGTAAGGGCGTATGTTAGATACTAACACATCAGTTGTTCGATAAGCCTGTACCTGGAAAACAGTAGGCAATCTCGTTGCGTAGGTAACTCCACCTCTATTGGGAAGCATATTCTCCGTAGAAATATAAGTTTTTAAATCCAAGTCAGCAACTGGGACCCGCGCATAAGCGAAATAGCAAAGGTCAGAAAGTTTAGATATCATATCCAATCGCCCCCAGTTTTTTCTTGATTTCCTTCTTTAGTTCATCTGACCTTTTAAACATTTCAGAGAGTTCGGAGGTCAAACGCGTCATTTTCTCTTCAAACGGTTCTCCGTCATCTTCCTGTTCTTCAATGCCGACATAGCGGCCGGGCGTAAGAATATAATCCTGTTTCTTAATATCTTCCGTCGTAACGACAGCGCAAAAACCCTGAACATCCTCAAGAGTCCCTTTTGTATATGCCTTATATGTATTGGCAATTTTGGCAATATCGTCATCTGTCAACTCGCGTAGTTTGCGTGTAACCATCGTGCCCATCTTTCGAGCATCAATAAACAGCGTTTTCTTAGGCTGTGATTTTTGCTTATTCAGAAACCAGAGACAAACAGGAATCTGCGTTGTATAAAAAAGTTGACCCGGCATGGCTACAATGCAGTCAACAAGATCATCCTCAATAATGATATTTTTACGAATATCACCTTCCCCGCTGCTGTTGGACGATAAAGATCCGTTTGCCAAGACCATGCCCATCCTTCCATGAGGTGCCAAGTGCCAGATCATATGCTGCATCCATGCAAAGTTTGCATTTCCTGCCGGAGGTATCCCGTATTTCCAGCGCTGGTCATCTTTCAATTTATCGCCGCCCCAATCAGACAAATTAAAAGGAGGATTGGCCATGACAAAGTCAGCTTTAAGAGTAGGATGCCTGTCATTAAAGAAAGTATCCGCCGGAATATCCCCGAGATCTGCATCAATGCCACGAATAGCAAGGTTCATCTGTGCCATTTTCCAGGTTGTCGGGTTCGAGTCCTGCCCATATACTGAGATATTGTTGATATTCCCGGAATGATTTTCAATAAACTTCGCCGACTGTACAAACATCCCTCCTGAACCACAGCAGGGATCGTATACACGGCCGTTGAAAGGCTGCAAAACTTCTACCAATGTTCGAACAACACATGCAGGCGTATAAAATTCTCCCGCAAGTTTGCCCTCCTGCTCCGCAAATTTCTGAAGGCAATATTCATAGGTTCTTCCTAAAATATCCTTCTCATTGTTCTCATCGACCATTTTAATATTTGTAAATAGGTCGACAATATCGCCAAGGCGGCGCTTATCAAGTTCCGGTCGAGCAAAATTTTTCGGCAGGATATTTTTCAATCGTTTGTTATACTTTTCAATTTCACGCATTGCGGTATCAATTACCGTTCCGATTTCCGGTGTATGCGCAGCGGCAGCAACAACATCCCAGCGGGCATCTTGCGGAACAAAAAAGATATTCTCGGCTTCATATTCATCTATGTCTTCTTCGAAGCCTTCACCCTCTTCAACGAGAGCTTTATGTTTTGCATCAAAGCAATCTGAAATATATTTCAGAAAAATAAGGCCAAGCACAACGTGTTTATATTCTGAAGCATCAATGTTACCACGTAAAATGCAGGCCGCATTCCATATCTGTTTCTCAAAGCCGATATCGGCAGTATTCTTTTCAGTCATCTAATTAACCTCTTTTCAAGTCTGAGTTTACAAATCAAATTATTTTCATCAACCAAAAGTGATACATAATAAGTCCCTTATTTTTGATGTGGTTCCCTCCCCTCCGCTACCATCTCCATAATATCGCTGACATCACATTCCAATGCCACACAAATTTTTCGCAATATCTCCGTATTCATATTTCCGTTTTTACCGAGTTTTGTAATTGAGGCCGAACTGATACCTGCGGCTTTCTGCAGGTCCTTTTTCTTCATATCTTTGTCAATTAAAAGCTTCCATAGTTTTTTATAGCTAATGGACATCTTCATCACTCCTGCAAATTTAGAAACCATATTATAAATAGTGTACCATAAAATTCCGGCAAGCAAAAAACATCCCTATATCTTTTTTATTAGAGCTTTATAAAAACTAATCATCTTTAAAAATCTTTCTACAGGTATCCTCTCATTGACCCCGTGCATTGTACCGTACAATTCCTTTTCCAAATATAGAGGGTAAAATCTATAAATAGCATGACAAACATTATAATATTTCCTGCTATCCGTGCTGCCCATCATGAGATACGGCACTATTCCCACACTTCTATTTTTATACTCATGAGAAGGCAAAATATCTCCTATTCTAAATTCACTAGCGATAACATCTTTTAATATATTAAAACTCTTTTCATTCATATCGGATATCTCGGAAGGCTCTTCTACAAGCAACTTTTCAATTTTAAAATCTATTCCTCTGTTTACTCTTTTTATATGCTCAATTGCTTGGTCTGTTGTGTCTCCCTGAAGTAGCCTTAAATTTGCTATTGCCGATGCTCTTTTAGGAAGTATATTGGGAGCATCTCCACCCTCTATTTGAGTAAATGCTATAGTTGTCCTTATTAGAGCATTTAAAGCAGAAATTTTACTAAGCTTCCCCTTTATTACAGGAAATAATTTATCTATATTCGAAAATATCCGCTTTTGCTTCGGAAGATTCACAGCTAAAGCCTTAAACATTTCTTCTGCTGTTATAGTTAATCTATCAGGCATTGGATTTTTCTCTATATTATTTATTATTCTTGAAAGCTTTCCTATAGCGGTATTTCTACCAGGCATAGATGAATGCCCACCGGCACTTTCGCAAGTTATTCTAATATTACTGGAACCTTTCTCAGCTATTCCTATTAAAGCCACTGGGTTACCCAATCCTTCAAGCATATCATATACTATACATCCTCCTTCATCTAAGACAAACTCAAATTCAATTTTTTCTAATTCAAATGCCCGGGCTATTTCTTTTGCACCCATGGTTCCTCCAACTTCTTCATCAAATCCAAATGCAAAATATATGTCTCTTTCATTAGGCTCAACTCCTGCAGCTATTAAACTATCCAAAGCTTCCATTAAACCTATAACCGCATTTTTATCATCTATAGCTCCCCTTCCCCATATAAAGTTATCATCTATTTCTCCGGAAAAGGGTTCTTTTAACCAAGCTCCTTCTGTGCTTTCTTCTACTGGAACTACATCGTAGTGCCCTATTAGAAGTACCGGTTTCTTCTTATTTCCTCTTTTACATCTCCAAATGTACACAGGAGAATATTTATTTATTATTCTTTTTTCACAAGTGCTTGAAACATTCTTATAATTTGAATCTAAAAATTTCAAAAACCTATCAAATTCTTTCCAGTCAACTTTTTTAGCATCTCTATTAGATACAGTTTTTATTTTTAAAGCATCAGATAAATTTTTAACTGCATTTTCCATCTTTTATCCCTCCTAAAAAGGCCCATAATTTATTTTCAATCCGATAAACAAAGCCACTACAGTCAATATCAACATTAACAGCTGAAGTTTCCAGGTCCACTTGAACCACTTTGGGTATCCTACCACAGTGAATCCTAAAGCTATCATCAAACTTGCATTTGTTGGAAACAGCATATTACTAAACCCATCTCCAAAACAGTAAGCTTGAACGACTAATTGCCTTGTTATTCCTGTTAAGTCAGCCAAAGGAACTATTATTGGCATAACTAAAAACGCCTTAGCCGAACCTGAACTTATGAAAAAATCTAAAAAGAATACCAGCATATATATGAAAAATACTGCTAAATACGAATTCAAACCTTGTATCTTAATGCAAGAATAATTTAATATAGTATCCATTATACCGCCTTCAGTTACTATGTATTTAATACTCATAGCCAACATTATTAACAAAATCGCAGGAGCTATTGATTTAAAACCTTTTACAGCAAACTTCAGCAGCTTTCCTTCCATATTAGTACCTTTTACTCTTACTGTCCCTGATACAAAAGCACCTACAAAAAACAAAAATGCAACTATAAGCAGTGAATATGACGAAAGTTCCGGAAGAAAAAATCCGGCAACTACCAGTAAACAGATTAGTATTAAAAATACACTTAAAACTTTCATTGCTTTATTTGATTTTACTTTGTCGTCTTCGGTATATTTAAGATTTACTTCTCCTTTACTATGTTCTCTTCCTTTCTCAATTCTCTCTTTTATAAATCTATCCTCTTCATATACTAAAGAAAGCTCAGGATTTTTTTCTATTTTCTTTGCATAGTTTAATATAAATCTTGAAAGTATGAGATAAACCATTACAAATATTACAGCTCTAAACCCTATGCCTGAAAACAGTGGTAATTCTGCAATTTCTTGAGCTATTGCTATAGTAAAGGGATTAAAAACAGCTGCTGTGAATCCAAAACCGGCTGCTAATGCACTCGCTCCTAAGCCTACCAGCGAATCCCAGCCCATATAATGAGATAATGTTACTACAATAGGAACTAAAGCTATTAATTCATCAAAAATGCCGAGGGTTGCCCCAAAAAACATAAAAAACAGTATTAAAATGTTTAATAACTTATACTTATTGTCCCCATATTTTTCTACTATGTTGTTCATCAAAAACTCGATTATACCAGTTTCTTCAAGGATAACAAAGGAAGCTCCTATTAACAATAAAACAAGTATTATTCCAATTACTGTTACTGAATCCGGTCCCCAGAGAACTTCTATTGGAGCGGTAATCCACCTATAAACGGGGTAATACGGTTTTTCTATTCGCCTGTAACTATCTTTTACAATAACTTCTCTTCCGTCTGTTGTAGTTCTTTGAAATTTCCCAGAGGGTACAACTACTGTGAGTATTCCCGCAATTATAACTAAAATTAATAAGATGCCTACTGATGTTAAAAATGCCTTCTTTCCAATCCTTAATGTCGATTTTTCTTCCATTTTGGCCTCCTAATTTTAATATTTTTTGTTAAAATTTCCTCATTTCCTATTTTAAAAACTATATTTAAACCAAAAGAGCCAAAGCTCAATTTCTCAAACCTTGGCCCTCGTCCTTAAAGCCGTCTTTCTCTTTTGTTTTTCTATCCTACCGTCATGTAAGTTTTTTCAAATCCTTATTATAAAGGATATTATCAGCAGCAGGAAGGTTATAATTGAAATTTGTGGTTACTTTATTACTTCAGGTTCTTTGCAAAGAAAGCTTCAGATATTATTCATACGTTCCTATTATCTATAAAATGGGACAAAAGTCAATCAATTAATCTCCTATAATATTTAAATTTTAAGTTTTTTTAATTACTAAATATTAATTTTTATAAGTTATTCTACAATCTACTGTATTAATTCTACAATATTCTTAATATTCCTTCTTATATTCCATAAATACTGCGATGTATTTTTCAAAGAACCGTAATAAACACCAAAACAATCAAATTGAAAAAGCCGAGAAAACAAATGAAAAAATTAATATAAATAAGTAAAAACTCATGAACACGTGAATCATCCATTGCCGCATATCTGCATCAAAATCCGGCAAACAAAACGTCCCTATACCGTTTATACGGCAAACACGTCCCTATACCGTTTATACCGTTTAATTATCTGCTTACATAAAGATGAAATTACCTGAATACGAAGTTCTCTGTCTGTAAAAGGAACTTAAATACATATGAAATTTTGCATAAGATACTTGAAAAAAATTAAGAAGGTTGCAGGAATTTTATATATACGAAATTATATTTATACTTGAAATGTAACTTCATATGCGTTACAATAGAAGTGAAAGGAGTTGGTTATCATGGAAAAATCAACAACATTAAATCTTAGAGTTAACCCGGATGTGAAAACACGGGCAGAAGAAGTATTAACAAAACTTGGGATACCTATGTCAACAGCAATTGATATTTATTTAAGGCAGATTGCTTTAGCCGGCGGTATTCCTTTTGCTGTAACACTGCCGAAAGTACCTGCAGATCTAAATGCTGATTTGATGACTACGCAGGAAATTCACACAAAGCTTCAGGAAGGCTTTGATGATATAAAAGCTGGAAATATGCAGAATGCTGCCAAAGCTTTTGCTAATTTCAGGAAGACACGTTAAGATGAAACATTGTATTGTACAAATTACTCCCAAAGCATTGAACGACATGGAAGAAATTTATAATTATATTTCAGAGCATTTGTTGGCACCGAAATCTGCTATGGAGCTGTATAACCGAATTGCAGACGCAATTGAAAAGCTGGACGTGTTTCCTGAACGAATGAAAATCATGCAATCAGAACCGGAACATTCTATGGAATTAAGGCATATGATAGTTGATAAATATTCTGTGTTTTATGTAATAAAGGACGAATATGTTATAGTTACAAGAATTCTGTATGGTGCTTCAGATATTAGCAAACGTTTGTCAGAAAATAATGATTAGATATAGCTACAGTTCAAAATATTATGTATAGATTAGCTCTAAATGGCGAGAGCTAACGGAAGCAAAAAAGACAAATGAAGCATCCCCACGTCTTCACCCACGTCTTCCTCTAAAAAATCAATTCTCCTGGTTTATAGCCGTCAGGCAGCTTTTCTTCACTTAAAAATTTGAAATTGTCATCACGCAGTATTGGTAAAAATACTTCGTATGGAATTCTCGAAAACTCACAGGCATAATTACTGGCTCCAAACCACTTGCCCTCTTTGCTGCCCAAATTCAAATCTCTGGCAAACTTTGTATGGTTCGAACAATCATGAACTGCTAAATCCCAGTTTTCCTCATCAGCTATTTTCATGAATTTCAGAGTTAATTCCCTGCTCCAGATTGGAGATATATAACCTAATCTTGAAATATACATGTTTTCTCCATTATAGTTGTATATGTTATTCTCATTCAAATGTAATTCCGCACAATTTATAAAATCGAGTTTTGTGTCCAGGATTGCTTGCTTTTTCTCAGAAAAACTTTTAAAAAATTCAGGAGTCATTGGAGTTTCAATACCTACATTTTTAATATATTTTTTCGCTATTCTAATATTTTCAATGACCTTGTCTGAACAATCAGAGGCTCCCAGATTGAAACGTATCTCATCGAGGCCGGCTTCGCCTAATGCTTTCAATGTCTCTTCCGTGGCTAAAGTTCCATTTGTATATAGATGCTGATAAATTTGAGCATCACTAAACTTTTTTATAACCGAATAATATTTTTCGATTTCCATGAACGGCTCTAAATAAACATAAGAAATGCCTGTGGGTTTCTGCTGGACGGAAAGAAGTAAATCAATATCCTTCTCATAAAATTTTGTGCCTCCGATTTCCCACATGCCTTCGCCAATTGGGGGAATATCATCTGTTTCTCCGTAATCATAACAGAACTTACACTTCAAGTTGCATTTGTTCGTCTTCCTGATTGCACCCAAACCGGTTCCGAAGAGGCATGAACGGCACCCTTTGGGAAATTTGCTTTTATCTCCCACAAAATAAGTTCTATTCTCCAAAGTTTTCAAACCTCTGATTTTAGACATTAACATATCATTTCTATGATCAACCGCTGCCTCAATTTGCGCAAAGGTAGAGTAAACAATCTCTTGTTGTTTTGTCATAAGTTCCTCATCCTCCGGCAATGTTGAAAAAAATTCAAACCATATCAACGCATCTTTTTTTGAAATTTTCATAATATATCCTCCTGAAAAATCAATTTAAATCTTCTTGTCGTGCTTTTCACATATTCCTCTTCTGTAACTATGACCGCCCTTACATTGGTACACAAAATGTTTCCCCGCCACTTGGGCAGAAAAGCATTCAGATTTAGCCTGAATGCTTTTTCACCTTTTATATCAAATTACGATATTCTCTTCTCCCATCTACAATGGCATATATAATAACTAACTTATCTGTTTCATTTATTTTATAAAAAATAAGATGTCTTTCAACAATCAATACTCTATACCCTTGCTTTTTTAAAATCGAATACCTAGGAACACTTCCCGACTCCGGAAACTCCTGAAGACGATTGATTGCTGTTTCAATCTTGTCTAAATATTCAAGTGCAATATTAATATTACCCGAATCACCTGCAATATAAAAAATAATTTCACGGAGCTGTTCCTCTGCTTTATCTGTTCGTAATATTTTATACCTCATCCAACTTTCCGCCTTCTTTAAAAGTTTGCTTCCTTTCTAGTAAAGACGTACGAAGATCATCAAAAGAACCCTGCATTAATGCTAATCTTCCATTTTTTACATCATCTTCCGCCTCCGCAAGTGTTCTGAGTAGTTCCAGCTCCGACTTCATCTGATAGTAATCCTGCAATCCAAGAACTGCTGTGTCACCTCGTCCATTTACAGTAATAATAACAGCATTCCTTGATTCTTTGCACTGCTTGGAAATTTCATTATAATGATTTCTTAAATCTGACGATGGCCTGATTACTGTTTCCATGCTATCACCTCATTTCGATATTTCTATAGTCATATAATATCATAATATGACTATTTTATCAAGTTATTCTTCTTGTGATAGTGTCAGGTTACTGAAACACCGCCTTGCCTTATTGCTCATTTATTTGTTTCCCATTTTGAAACCATGTTATTTTAGGATATTTAACCTGCGATTCTCCGGTATAAAACATTATGAAGGCTCCATATTCATATTTTAAATCATTAATATCATAAGTTGTATCTGTATAACACTTAAGTTTTTCTAGGTCATAATCTTGACTAACCTTGCTTTTTGATTTTTTTACCTCAATGGCTAAAGTGTTATTTGAATCCTTACCTCTTGTATGAACAATAATATCCGGTATTACTGAGATTTCGCGATATTTATCATCAATAATGTTAGAAATATTTTGACTTTCTTCTTTCAGTTTAATAACTTTTTTAATTTTAGATTCAAGAATACATATTTTTTTGGAATTGCGCAAATCCTCAATGTTCCTATTATATTCACAATCAACATCTAATGAATTACCAATAACATATTTCAATATTTAACCTCTCTTTTAATTCTTTAAAATTCATAAAATCACCTCATTTATTTTTCTAATTTATATTAACTGGAAACAAGTAACTTCTTTTGTTTAAATTAGCATGTTTGCTGTAAATTATAATTTACAGCAAACATGCAATAAATAAAAATACAAAAAAGACGAATGAAACGTCTGTATTTGTCAAGCGAAAATTAGGTCAAAAGACCATTTAACTGTCGTTAAACCGCTTATTCTATATATGAAGAATATTTGTTTTTCTAATCCTTGCCACCATATCCCTAACTTCTTCAACTTTAAAGGCATAGCACAATATTCCGTATATTATTACTCCCAACCCTACTGCAGCTAATAGTGATATCAAATTATATAATTTAGATACTCCTAACATCCCATATAACCCGTGGTAAATTAAATATACAGCAGCCCCCATTACGGCAGAAGCTATTCCTGTTTTTACGAATGTAACAATATATCCCTTAATTCCTAATGAGCCTATTTTCTTCTTCACACCGTATAAGAGCATAATAGAAGCAGCGATAGCACCTATACTGGTAGATAAAGCCAGCCCTATATGAGCCATAAATTTTACCAAAATTATATTAAGTACTATATCTATACCTACAGCTATACCCCCGATTAACATGGGAGTTTTTGTATCTTGTAAAGAATAATATACCTTATTAAGTAAAAGCTGAAGTGCCATACCTACCAAACCTATAGAATATGCCATCAGTGCCTGTGAAGTCATAACGGTTGCAGTACTGTCGAAAACTCCTCTTTCAAATGCAACTTCTACTATTGGTTTAGCCAATACTGCAAGTCCAACAGTAGCCGGCACAGTAATCATAAGTATGAAATTGACTCCATATCTCATAACCTTTTTTAAGCCGCTAATATTATTTTCACTGGATGCCTTAGATAATATAGGAAATATTACAGTAGTTATAGCAGATATAAAAACGCCTAATATAAATCCGTTTAATTTATTGGCATAATTCAAAGCCGAAATACTCCCCGTTGATAAATCAGAAGCCAAAGTTCTGTCTATAATTGCACCTATATCATTTATAACTACACTGACTAGTACAGGTAAGCTGAGTACGATAACCTTTTTTATGTATTTATCTCTGATATTAAATTTAAATTCATATTTATACCCTGCAGCTTTAGCCTCGGGAATCTGTATAATATATTGAGATATTACGGCCAACACTGCTGCTGCCATCAACCCTTTTATTCCGAATTTATCAGAAAAAAATATCAGAAAAAAAATGTAAACAAAATTAAACGGAACCCCTATTGCCGATGAAGATAAAAATCTTTCCTCAGATTGAAGATAGCCCGTAAAAGTTCCAATAATTCCACTGAATAAAATCATGGGCAACCCTATTCTTGTTAATCGTACGGCTAAATTAAACTGCTCGCCTTTAAAACCTTTTGCCAATAGTCTTATAATAACCGGTGCACCAACCCAGCTTATAAAAACTAAAATTAAAGAAATAAAAAACATGGAATTTAATATATTGTTTGTATGTTCTAACTTACCTTTTTTGCCTTCCTTAGATTCTATCTCGGAAAGAATAGGAATAAAAGTTGTACTAACAGCATTGCTTAAAAATCCGGTAACTATTCCTGTAGCAGTAAGTGCTACAAAGAACGTATCCGTTTCCATTCCGGAACCAAACTTTGCTGCAATAAGAATTTCTCTAAGAAATCCTAAAAACTTACTCACTAAAGTAAATACAACTATTATAAAGGCTGATTTGGCTGCTTGTCTTGATTTGCTCATATTTTACTCCTTTTTATCTCAGTCTAAATATTTTAAAATCTTTATACGAATTATATCATTTTATAGCTGCATCATTCAATGCATAAACCTACTTTTAAATTCTCTTTGTCCTACAACAAAACCAATAATCCTCTTAATATAGATTACTCTTTAGATAAAAAGAATGTGCAATTAAAGAAATTATTAGGTGAAAAAGGCGCAGTTGCTCTGGGTTGCGGAGGCCAAGCGTTTCATGATGCTTGACCTCTTTAAAGATGGTGTCCATCCCTGCTCTTCCAATCATGCTTCCCATATACAACTACGCCTCTAATCAATGTTCATCCCTAGATCAAACAGTTTTTTCATTTCTTCTTCAAGTGTTCCGTTCTTTGCATACCCCAATGTGTCGCACAGTTTAATGTTGTACTTATCAATATGGATCTCATCACTGAATCCAAGAATGTACCTTAGGCAAATCCGGTAGATGATTTCCGTCGGTGCACAGCCATATACCTGTTTTGCAAAGATATGATTCAATCTTTCCGCATTATCAGGATACAAAGCTTTCATACGCTTGCTCCGGTACAGGCGGGTGACGATCTCTGTGATGTACATGCCTGACTTCATGTAAAGGTCAGCAAACGTATTGTTCGGATCATCGAAGCATCCCGGATTCTCCTGTTCCAGCCGGTCGACCATATCCTTGACTACACGCTTTGGCGTGAAGATTTGGTTTGTTTTCTGCGGCGGAATATAGTCAAAAATGTCACCTTTGCTGGTCTCATCAAAGTAATCAGCCAGTTCGGCGCGTTTCTTCATAAATTCCAGAACCGCATCATTGAAGACGACTTCATCGAACAGGTGACCGTCGAAATGTCTCTTGTGTTCCTCATCTCGAATTTCGTTTCCATTCTCGTCCTTCTGGTAGTAGTCACCGCCATCACGCAGCAAGCGGAACTGATCCAGTGTAACGCCTTCTCCGCTCTGCGGGTTAACAGTCACTTCCCAGAATACATCTGCCGGTACGAGTGAATCGAAATTTGCCAGTGTCGTATTTTCATCACCATAGGCCATGAGAAATGCGGGTATGGTACGGGAGAAACCACGCAGGTGATCCCTCACGCTGCCTTCAATGGAATCCTTCTGATTATTGAGTTTTTCCGTCTCTACTGTTTCGACGATGGTTTCCGCCGCCTTCTTGACGGCCTCATCATCATGAAGTTTCTTCTGAATATTCCGGGCCATGTCCCGGTAGCCTTGAAGCCGTTTCTGCGTATACTCATCATCAAGCTTTGAGATTTCCGACATGGAAGCACCGGACTTCTGTGCCTCAAAGATCTTGTCGTCACGTTCTTTGACAAGCTGGTGATCGCGGATGGTGTAATCACCGTATTCCCGGTTGACTACAGTGTCCGTGGTTTCCTGAATTTTCCGCTCCAGCTGATTCTGTGTGAATTTTTTCAAGTCATGGCCGTACTGTGCTCTTGCTGAATCCACAAGCGTATTGGCGATAGGCTTGGAAAATTTTTCATGCAGTTCCTTCAGTTCATCCTTCTTTGGATCCTTTGTCATCTCAACATGCTTGGTGATGTCTTCAACTGCATCCGCCAGTTTTTGATCGACATCCCCATAAACCTTGTCTCCGAAAAGCTCGCTTGCTGTGCCGATGACTTGCTCCTTTGGAATTTCCACTTCACCGTTTTTGTTGAGATTCAGCTCATCAGCTGTATCTTCGTCAACTCCGACTGGTACCAGCGTCTTAGGTTCCTCGATTGCCTGCATGCCATTGATGAGGTCAATAATCTCCTTCGGTGCTCCAAAAATACCGGAAATGTTGGCAAAAAGGAAATTTGACATGAAACCGCGCTCCACGACTTCCTTGGCATGGATGTGTAGTGGAATCGTGAGAACGGACTCGGCATCCAGTTCGATCATAGAGCCCTGATCATCCTCACCATAAACAGGGAAGAAGTTCAAAAGCTCACGAACATGCTGCTTACGCTGGTCGAAGTCTCCCTTGTCGCCTGATGTTTCCGGAATCAGGTCATTGGCGAACTGCTCGAATATAGTCAGTGTACGCGCCGGATCAAAGTCAAAGACATAAGCGTTCTGCTTCCTGTAGGAATTGCCTTGCGCGTCGTGGAACAGGCAAGGATTCTGTGCACGGAAAGCGGCTTGCATGTACAGTGCCGGACTCGCCATGTTGGACAGCATAAGAACTGCCGTCCACTCCGGGATCGTGACACCGGTCGTCAGTTGTCCAACAGACAGAGTAATAGTCTTATCGTATTCCTTGATGGCTTTAGTGACATGGTCGAATGCCTTCTCATTTTCATCATCGTCATCCAGCTTGCCGTTACCTGCTGCAAGGATAATGTGATAATCCTTGAACACAGGATGAAGCTCCAGCTTCTTTGCCAAAGCCTTAGCACTTGCTACTCGATTTAGCAGCCAAAAAGTGTGCTTCAACTCATTTCGCAGTTCCGGTGTAGAGAACGGGAACTTCTCCTGACGTGTCAGTGCATCGAGAAACTTGTCCACATCCGCGTCATGTATGAACTTGCCGGATTCGTTCGTCTTGAAGAACTCATTCAGGTCGAAAGCATATTCTTCGACATCATTGTCTGCAAGCTCAATGCCTTGTTTTACCTTGTCACGGATGATATCCGACATCTGGTATGTAAACAGACTGAGTCGTGGAAGGTTTTCATAGGGATTCTCTATCTCTCTGGAATCATCCCAATTACGCTTTTTCTTCTGTTCGTCCGCATAGGTCCAGTTGAAAATCGCATCATCCGCAAATTTATCGTTTGCCAATGCCTTAAACGGTGTACCGGAAAGATGCAATGTACATTTACGCTTAATATGATTAAAGGCGGTATCCGTCTTGTAGGTATCTACGCCTTCATGTGCCTCGTCTACGATCATAATATCCCAGTTTAAACCTTTTTCTGCGTTTACTTCTGATAACTTGTCATACCGCCCTCCGAAATAGATGGAACCTTTCAGATCTTGCATACTCACAAACTCGATGCAGCCCTTGGTATTATCGTCTATCCTGTTAAGATACTGCTGACGGCTCATCACATATTTTTTGTCTTTGATGCCGTCCACATTGCTGACAAACAGATAACCGGACTGCGGGCCTAAGAACATCTCATAGTCCGAATACCATGAGTTCGCAATCGCCGGGCGGTTCGTAACGATAAGAATATTCGTTGCATCAAGCCTCTTGCACAGATCATAAGCTGAAAGTGTTTTGCCGAAACGCGGCTTAGCATTCCATAAAAATTCACCATCGCTGTGAGACTTGAAATAATCAAGTGTCATCTCAACAGCTTTGTTCTGCTCATCACGGAGCTTATACGGAATGACAGCGTCCGCGTCATCATCGGAAACAACACCGTGATTCTGGGTAAAATCGACAAAATCACCCTTTGCGGTGTTTGGCTCAATACGGAACCACTCCGTGCCTTCTTCTCTGGAAACATCAAGCTTCTTCAGATAGGCATGGAAGTCCTTATCCGTGAATGTACCAAAAGGCTCGGTCATGTATGCGGCACGCAGATGCCACCATGTTTTATGATCCACACCAACTGTATGTGTCTGCTCGTTAATGCGGGTTTCCACATCCCGCTCTGTAAATCCGATCTTTGTCCAGCCGTCATGGGCAGGTACTCCCGGCGTCGTATACGCATAGCATTGGGGAACAACCTGATAGGCTGTTTTGATCTTTATGCCTGCCATCATGCCATCTCCTTTACATGCGTTTCAATGAAGTTAATCTCCTTTTCATCAAGTCCGTACTTGCGGTAGAGTTGAAGATCAATTTCGTGAACGGATTTTGACCAGTCGATGTCGGAAGCGGAAGTGAAGTCTTGGAGAGGAACATATTTCCATTTATCTTTTGTATTATCTTGTGTGATTTTTAAAATACCAAGCATTACTCTAGCAAATTTACTTTGAACATACTTAAGGCAATGCTCTGCTTCTGCTAAAGTATCATAAGCACCTATGGATAAAAATGTTTCAGTAGCCCCGATTAGGGGTTCCCCGATTAGGGGTGTAGAAAGCACTTCACCGAGCGCACCACTTCCATTGGCTTTTGGTATAAATACTTTATATTTATAAAAACTCTCCGGAACATCCTGATAGTACTTTCTTCCCCAATAATAGACTCTTTTTCCCGATGCAAGGCCTAAAAATTTCACATATTCATAATCATCTGAGGGCTTATCATCAAAAAATACAATATTTGCAAGAACCTTAAAGGCACCAGCACCTACGTCCTTTTTGTGCCCCTTAGACTGAATTTCAACAATTTCTGGGTGTTCTTCCAGAGCTTTATCTGAAAGTCTGTATACTCCTCGTCCAGAGATTATTGAATTCATAAAAACATCAGACAAGTGTTCAACTTTTTTCAAAATGGTATTAAGCTCATGGAATGATGTAAAAATCTCAATTGGAGCATATTTAATGTCACAATCATAGTATGTTATTGCGACGCCACCTTTAATGTCTGTATTAGGGAATACAGCAGTGCTGTTTGGTTCATATTTTAGAATTTTAAAATGCTCGTCATTAAGCATTTTCTCGTTCCATGCTTTAGGCGTACTGCCAGCATTAAAAAGGAAACGTGCCGGATGAATAAGTTCTACTTTATCAGCGATTTCATAAGCCGCATCCATAAACTGGTTATAGACAGGCTTTGCGAAATTACCGTTATCACCGGAGTTTTCAAAGTCCTCATTATACGGCGGATTGCCAATAACGAAATTAAAAAGTTTCTTACCCATGACTTTCATCTCCTTTAGCTTGTTGAAAAAAATAGAGTTATCTCTTCTCCAGTTGTATATCTTGCACGGTATGGCTTCAGGTTCATTATCTGCCATTTCAGAGTACATATCGAAAAGCGTCAGCTGCCGGAATTTCTCATATGGCTTTCCAAGAGGGACAGTGTCTTTCAATCCGTCCATCTGCCAGATGTTCCATACGATTTTGTTTACCACCGTCCGCAACAGCTTCTCATCCGGTTCCTTGCCCCATCGTTCCTTATAGTAGTCGATGAATGTCAGGAGCAAATTGATTCTGGCTATCAGGAGATTGTCGCCCTGATACTCATATCCGTAGGATGCCTCGAAGGCTCGTATTGTCCATTTGACCCATTCTTCATAGTCTGCGGCATTCTCATTCACGATCCGGAGCTTCCGGTCGAGCTGCCCAATTCTCCGCTTCGGAGGAACGATGAGTTCTCCGGTCGAGACATCGTATCGAGAGACTAAATATGGTGCCTCCCCACAGGTAATCTCCAGCCGTCTTGAATCCACATAGTGTTTCCATGTTTTGCGCTTTGGAAACTCAATCGGTTCTTCGACAACCGTCCACGTGTGATCATCCTTCTCTGCATTGAATACGTTTTTTCTGCCGAACCATTCTTTATCGCAATAATTGTTCATCAAGTTGCACAGCCACGCGGGGGTGAAAACCTCGGCCTTTTTTCGTGTGCGCTCCTGCTGCGCTTCCTGTGATTTCCGGATTCTCGGCATGATGATGCCGACCCGCTGCAGGAGAAGGCTCCTGCTTATCTGCTCTTTATCCGAGAATCCATGTCCAAGCTCCTCATAGGTGTCGGTAGCCCAGATGATGTTCTTCTTTGTCGATTTATCTTTAAGGAGCAAGTCCAGAAGAGGAGCTACTGGACTGCTCTGAATGTCTATAAGCTTTTCCACAAACGGAGCTTCCCTCCTTTAAGCCTGTTCTTTATCTTCAATGTTGTTCTCGTCTGATGCCCCACCGGATCTGATCCGTTTGTCGACTTCAGACAGCTTGAACTTCCCAAAGTCTGCCTGCCTTATAGGCAGGCAGAGCAAAAGCTCATTCTATTTCAGATTCTTTGCAATAAAACCCGTTAGGCCATCAATATCAACTGGATTAGGGAAGCTTGCTGCTTTTGATGCCGACCACCTCCCGGTACCTGATTCTCAGCATTTCATCTGTTCCCCGGTACCAAAGACAGTTGAACGGAAGGGCCCTGATGACAACGAAAACAGACTTCTAATCTCATTATAAGTATTTGACAGACAATCGTCAACTACATAGAGGTTATGAATTTGTAAACAGTTATAAACAGACAATAACAGGCAATAAAGCAAGGTGAAAATCCATGTCAAAAGAAGATAGAAAAATGTGGCGGATCAACATTGAGAATTCCGCCTTCACTGATTTAACCCCTCTCATCAGAAAATACGTTATTTCAAAACCTCTTTTTATTGTCCCGAAAAGGTGTTCTTTTATCTACCTCATCTAAGAAATCTTGGCGAACTGATCTTTTTACTCTTCTACCTCTCTTATCTTTTGTACACTCACCTTTATATTTACATTTACCACAGGCTTCAAAATTCTTATATACTATTTCTCTTGTATTTTCATCTATAGGTTTTGCCCCTAATTTATTGATGTTTACTTTTTTTACTATTGTAAATTTCTTTATAATAATGTAAAGTTAAATCATTTTCCGTTGTTTTACATAAAGTCTTATTTATTTTGGGGGCAGCTAATTCCGATAAAGTAACTACATCATCATAAATTCCATTATCATTGGATTCATATTTTCCATCGGTAAACCTAAGTCTTGATGAATTTGCACCGTTTTGTGCCACCATCCCAAATAAACTGCAGACATCGCATAATTTGGTTACATTATCACAGGGATTATAGTCTCCCATATTTTCCAAAATTTTTTCAATCGTATTATAATATACTTCTCTTGTAATACATGAGGGGGACAAATATATAAATTTTTTATTATTATTTTTCACAGTTTTATAGAATACAGGTATAGCATCAATTTTATTTTCTTCCAATTCCTCTATTCTCTTCTTGTAATCATTAAATTCTCTTTTTATTTCTTCTTCATTTTTTCCTTCATCTTCATATTTAAAATTTTCAATATTATTTTCATATAACCTTATTAAATTTTTAAGATTTTCTAAACTATCAACCTCGGCTTTAGGCTCTTTAAAATCAGCGTCCGCATCTATAACAGAAAAATGATGTTTATTATCAATTTCTCCTCCTTGTATAATGATGATATAGTCATCAAGACTACTCATCTTTTGTTTACATCTTTTCATATCCGATAATAGAAGAAGGAGTTCTTCCTTCATCAGATATTATCTAATTTATTTAACATGTCTGACGGCTCCTGATAGACTCCGGACTGATTATGCGGAAATCCAGGCTATACTTTCTGATATGCATGAATTAGTAAACTGCAACGAAGATACTGACGTTGTAAGGCAAATACATCTTATTGAATCCTTTAAAGGTGCCGGTTTCCTTTCAGCAGTAAGTTTAATGTGTGAAATTGGAAATTTCTCAGCATTTCAATCTCCAAAGCAGCTATTTGCTTACTTTGGCCTAGACCCTGCTGTAAAACAATCAGGTAACTTTGAGGGCACTAAAATATCAATGTCTAAGCGTGGTTCTCGTATTGCCAGAATGGTCCTTCATACAATGGCCCTAATCAGTATTAGCAGAAACAAAGATGGCTCAGCCAAGAATCCTGTATTACGTGATTACTATTTAAAAAAATGCCAATCAAAGCCTAAAATGGTTGCTCTCGGTGCTGTTATGCACAAGGTCTGTAACATTGTATTTGCAATACTTCGTGATGAAAAAAAATTGAAATCATCACACCTGAGGAACACCAAAAGAATTACTTAAAAGCGAGATGTGACATCGTTTTATAGTACAATTTCATATCTAAATTTTTGTTTTTTGATTACCTTTCAAAAGGCTTATTAAGGTTACTCTTTTTTAGCCAAACGGTAAATCAAATATTTTAAAATTTTTTATTGACAATTCTTAGCTGGACTCTTTAAATCTTTTTCAAAAACATCTTTAAATGCATTTAACATCAGCTCTGCACTCTATGCCTTCAATAAATACCATATAATAATTCTCTGTTATTTACCTCTTAAAAATATTCTATATAACCGTTATGTCAATCTAATCCCTTTTGTTATCCATTTATATAATCTAAAACAATATTACAGATAAACAATCTTAAGCCGTTACAGGATTATCTTTGCAGCCTATCAAAACCATTTTTTCATCAATAAATTTAACCCACGCATCGTCTGACGGTTCCAACTCTATTTTATTGGTAATCTCACGAAGCTGCCTAAATAACTGTAATCTGAAATATTTATTTTTTTCATCTTTATACAAAGATTTTATTCCTTCTTCAGTGTATACGGTATTTTTTAATATATCATAATCGTATTCCGGAATATACCTTTTTATAAGTACGGTCCCTCTGTCAATATCTTCTTGATTTATATCGGCATATTTATCATTACATATTTTTTTACACATTTTATCTCTTCCATGAATAAGACATGAAAGAATATCATATGCATATCCCCATTCACCATCACGGTTATTTAATTCACACAATTTCCTTAAAAATACTATTCGGCTAACAATATTAACATTATTATTAAGGGCAATTTTTCGGCTTTCATTTGTTATAAGCTTTATATCAGCAGTAGGGTCAATTTGTTTTTCTTTTATTATACCATTTTCATTCCATATAAATGAAGCTGTAGCAAATTCAGAAGATAATTTCCCCAAAACAATAAAATCCGTGATAGGTTCAAAATCATGGGTTAAAAGCAGAACTGTTCTGCCAGATAAAGAAACATCTTTTCTTCCTATATTTCGTTTGAACATGCGGTGAAGTATTGCATATTCTTTATTGCTGTCAAAAGAAGAGATTGGATCATCCAGTATAATTAAATCTGGATTTTGCGATTTAGCATAATACATAAATAAAATCAATGAAAATGCATTTCTCTCACCCCAACTTAAATGACCGCGTATATTAGTTACCTTAGATTTATCATCACTAAAACATTGTTTTAGAATTGTTTTTGTATTTGCTTCATCTTTTGTATCTATTTCAAGTTCGTAATTAATCCCTGCTGTCTTCAAAAAGTCATTAATATCCTTTTGGGATTCATTTATAGATCCTTGTATAATTCCTTTTAATTCTCCCATTTCTCTTTTTAATTTTGCCAATTCATTCTTTAATTTTTCTACTTTGTCATCAATTCGGTCAATAATTCCATCAATATGTTCTCCTCCAAAGTACTCAAAAAATGGTTTCGGAATTTCCATATTATTAACTTGGTCATCTAAGGCTGATATATCAGCAATGGCAATATTTTTATTTCCGAAATTTATTATATTGTTAAATTTATCTACTAAAAGATCCAGCTCTCCATGCAATTTTAACATTACCATTTCAATATTTTTTTCAGGTGTATCCTCTTTAATATACTTCATTAACATATTAAACTTATCCGGATTAATATAATCCTGTAATGAATTAAGCAGATCAACAATTTCTTTTAAATTTTGTGAATCTGCTTTTTTATATGTTTTTGAAAATATCTCCTGCTTCTTTCTATGAGTAGGCGGCAAGTTTTCGGCACAAAATGGGCACTTATCAACTGTATCAAACTTGTTTCCTTGATTTTTCCATGCTATCCAATCTATATTTGTATCACGGTTTCTAATAAAACATTCATAATTTTTAAGTTCCGACGGTATATTATATAGATTATTAGTACGCAAAACACTTCCTGCTGCTCCTCTTCTATCAAGATTACCGGATGATGTTATTTTAAACTTTTCACACAAATTTGTAAGACTATCACGTAATTTTATTATTTCAGTATCTTGCTCCATTAATTTTTTTAACTCATTCAAATGTATATCCAACTGAGCTTTCATTTTGTCATACTTAGGAGTCTTTATAAATATTTCAAATGAATTACCGATTACTTCATCCTCTTTTTCTTTAAATACAACTTGATTTACAAATGTCTCGTCAAAGGTTAGTATTTTATTAAATTTAGGGGTAACCAATACATCAGCTTTATCTTGATTATAGTATGTCTGCAATTCTTTAATTTTATCTGCATCATCAGCATTACTTATTGCTTTAGATATAGTGGTTTTTCCGGTACCTTAATCCCGTACACAATATTTAATTTTCCATTATCAATGTGAATACATCCTGAGCGAATATTATTACAATTAAAAATATTCACCTCGTACATAGGTTTCGCCTCCTTAACTTTATTAAACATGATAAATTAAAAATAAAATATAGGAAAATCGAGGTGAATATTTGAACCTCCAGCTGTGTTATACCTTCCTTACAATTCAAATATTCACTGTTCACATAAAATTTTACCGATTAATTTACTCTTAGGATTTTTATATGTTTAACCTTTATTCTCATTTTAAGAATAAATACCCCAATCTCTTTCAATAATCCAATTAGGCTCCCATCGCACATAATCTGAAGGTTCAAAGTGTTCATTAGTAATCTCAATATCAATTATTTGTTCAGGAATTACAGATAAATTATGTTTCCCTTCCGGACTATCAAGATCATATAAATGATATCTATCTAATCCGTCTTTGTATATTCTTGACGGTCCATAATCAAAAGGAATACAAGTCCTGGTTATGACTCCTTTCTCTTTTGAGTCAATCTTTGCCACTATTATTCTTTTGTTATGAATAGCCTGTATAAATTTTTCATAATTTGACATAATATTTTTCCTCCTTCTATTATTTTTCATATATTCTAACGTCAAACTATAATTTCTTTCCATGTCTCTTTTGCCATATCTTCCACAGTATAGGATCCATTACTCAAAAAATACCCATAATACTTTTAGACTTAAATTATTGACAAAATTAACTACCCACCTTTGATGTCCCTGACTATCCCAACTATATAACCAATTTCCTCCCAATCTGAATAAAATTTTAGTACATAAAACTATACCAAATATTCTATAAAATTTCCTATAGGATAACGATTTCCTTATAAAATCATAACAACATATGAGGACACATATATTGTTTCATAATTAACATACTAAACATCACCCACATATTTATAAAATCATCAAACTATTACATAAAACTATTAAATCTTCAACTAATCAGCATCAATTTTCATAAATTATCCACTAATTTATTATATAAATTCTACAATATTTCAAATATTCCTCTTTATTTCCCATAAATTTTACAAATATATTTTTCAAAAATTACAATGGTAAAATCCCACTATATTTTCTATATAGGAAGTAGAAGGAGATAAAAAAATGGCGGTAAAAGAATATAAGTACGAATCAAAAATGAAGTTTGAGCTTGACGGCTCTATATCTGGACTTCAGTCTCTTCTCCTGCTTAAGGTGAAAAGAATCGAAGAAATAGAATTGAGGAATAAATTCAAATGGCAGAATCGAAAATTCAGATGAATTTCAAAACAAGCGGAAATAAAAAAATTTGGAATCATGCCTCCAAAACTATATAAAAAAAAACAATTAAATATATAAAAAAAATCTAATAAATTATCCGTACATAAATTGTATAACATTAAGGGGTCACTTCAAACCGTCCCCATGGTTTACAAAAATATTTAAAAAAATATAAAATAATTATAAAAACTATTGACACGTACTATTGACACGTACTATAATATTGTTGTAAGGAGGAAGGGAGATGAAACCCAAAGAGATAATAAAAATTCTAACCAAAGAAGGTTGGCTAATAAAAAATCAAAGAGGTTCACACATCTACCTAATACATAAAACAAAACCTGGCAAAATAACAATACCAGACCACAACAAAGATTTAAAACCAAAAACATTAAATTCAATACTCAAACAAGCAGGGCTAAAATAGCCCTTTTGTGAATGTTTCAATATAAATATAGGAGGTAAATAATATGGATAACTACATTTATCCAGCTATATTTGAGACCAGCGAAGCCGGCGGTTATTGTATTACATTCCCTGATTTACCAGGATGTATAACCGAAGGTGACGACTTAAAAGAAGCTATGCATATGGCCAAAGATGCCCTTGAATTATATCTTTACAACCTTGAAGAAGATAACGAAAATATACCCATTCCTTCAAACCCCGAGAATATAAAAATTCCGAAGGGTTCTTTTGTAGCTCCGATTGAAGCTTATATGCCAATTGTAAGGAATGAAATGAGCAATAAATCAGTTAAAAAAACTCTCACAATTCCATATTGGCTAAATAAATTGGCCGAAGAAAACAACATTAATTTCTCTCAAATTCTTCAAACTTCTCTAAAAGAGCATCTCGGTATTAAAAATCTTAAGTTTTAAATGCAAGAAACAGGACTATTGATTTAGCCCTGTTTCTCTTTCTTGTAATCTATTACAAGAATTATATGTTTTTTTTACACATGTATTTGAAAGTCAAATCTTTCCTTCTCAAGCTGTAATTTTTCTGTATCTCCTGCTATTTTAGCCTTAGCCTCAATAAGTCTTCTAAGTTGATTCATACAGGCATTAATCCATGATATCCTATCTTCTGTATTGAACATATCAAAATATATTGATTGATACGCACCATGTTTAATGCTGTTTAAATTTCCTTCGGGAGGAGCTCCTCCTTTATTCCCAACTGCATTCTTATTATTTAAGGATGCACCCTCATCTCTTTTTTCTTTAGACCATCCATATCTCTTTATCCAGAACTTCAATGTATTCATGGATATATTGTATTTATCACATATATTTTATACTTCATTTCCTCAAGATAATCCTGCTTAGCTTTATCTCTTATGTTGTTATCCACATCACCACCTACTTATTTAAGTTCGTTTTTGTGTATGAAAAAAGAGCCTTAGTTGGCTCTATCTGCTTAATTTATATAATGCATACTGATTTAATGATACTCCTTCTTGTTGTGCCTCAATACTTAGTCTCTTATGCAAGCTCTTAGGCACTCTAAGAACAAACTTACCACTATACCTTTCGTCTCCCATTGTCTCTGGAATAGGATCACCATGTTCTAATTTCACTTCTAACCAGCCTTTCATAGCTTCTCTTAAACTGTTGTATACATCTTCAAAGGTTTCACCTGTACTTTGGCAACCGTCCAGCTCCAACACTTGGCCATAATAATAACTGCCGCTTTCATCCGTAATTGGCTGTATTAAATAATTGTATGGTAAATTCATGTAATAATTAATATCTTTTTTCATATCGAAAAGGTGGAAGTTGTTATATTTTTGGAGAACCAATGAAATTTTTCTATCTCCTTATTCTCCTAAGTACATCTTTTACATATACAGCTTTCAAAGGATTTTCTTCTTTTATCGTTATAACGTCGCCTTTTTTATTTCTAAAATGCCTATGTGAACCCTCTTCCGTTACTAACTCATATCCATAAACATTTAACACTTTTGCTGTCTCATTAAATCTTATTCCGTTTGGCTGTCTCTGCATTTTATTTATTATTTTTTCAACTCCCACCTTTTGTTCGCCTCCTTGTATATATAGTATTATATATAGTACTATTGTGCCAAGGATTTTTATATATTTTTTAAATTTTTTATATGGAAAAGAGCCTTGCGGCCCCTAAATTTAAAAATTATCAGAATATTTTGTTTGCTATAAAATAAAATTACCCAATATTGCAAATGCCATTGCAGACATCTGACCAATATATTATCTTTGTAATTGATTAGATTGCAAGAAGAAAAGGAGATCTTTCATACCGAAGAAGAAGGATATTTGCCGTTGGAGCACTCTGATATCATTTCACCACATCAAAATCCGGCAAACAAAACGTCCCTTTGCCTACACCATTTTTCATTTTTCATTTCTCGATAGTACTCTCATAACTGTAACTATAACGCCAATTAAAAACACAACTATCAAAAATATCATAGCAGCAGGCCAAATACCAAAAACATCTTTCATTGTAGAACTATTACCTTGTAGATTTGGAACAATAAGGAATAACCATCCAATAATGAAAACCGAAATTATTTGGGGCATTAGTCGAAGACAATACCTCCAAGTAGGATAGTGTCTATAACGATTGGACCACTTCTTACTTCGTATTATACCTTTAATCCCTAAGATTAAATATATTAATGTAATGAATCCAAGTGATAAATCTATTATTTGAGGTCTAGAAGCTTTAATCTCAGGAATTTGACCTTCAGTCAATTGAATAATCCCGGAACTTATTTCATAAGCATGTTGTATAGTAGTCGTAAAACTGTTAAGCATCACAGCAACAGCATACCCGCTAGAAGGTACAATATCCTGCTGTGACTGGGCAGTAGTTAATGATCCACTATGAGAGATACGTGATGGTTTGATATGTGGTGAGCTTAAGTACCAGCCAAATCCATATTTTTCACTGCCAGGCTGAGGAGAATAGGATTCTTCTAGTAGTGATTTAGACAGTAATTTTTCTCCATATCTATTTTCTCCCTCATTAGTATGCATTGAAAGCCATTTTCCTATATCAGATGCTGTAGTAATGATGCCTCCTGAACCACTAAACATTTGTTCAAGCTCTGACCAAGGAAAAGCACTACCATATGCTGTAACATATCCCTGCGTTAATCCTTGTACAGGATCAGTAGAGTTATCAGTAGATAGTGTATCATTCATTCCTAATGGTGAAAATATCTTTTCATCAAGATAGTCAGGAAATTCCATGCCACTTATTACCTCTACCAAACGAGCAAGTATCCAATAATTTGCATTACTATATGCGAATTCCTCACCAGGATTCCGTTGTAATTTCCAGTCATGCAAACTGCCAATTCTTTCTTTTAATGTATCAGCTTTAGGAACAATTACCGGATTCGGAATTCCCGAGGTATGACTTAATAAATGTCTAATTGTAACTTCTTCTAATCTAGAATCATCCATTGTAAGTTCTGTCAAGTGCTTCACAATGGAATCGTCCAGGTTGATTTTTCCTACGTCAACTAGCTGTAAAACTGAAAACGCAGTAAATGATTTAGAAACAGATGCTATTCTCATTAATGAATTTTCAGTTAATGGTTTACCTTCAGAATCATGACCATATCCTTTTTCGTATACTAATTTTCCATCTTTTACAATTACAATGGATGCACCAGGCAGTCCGTTACGTTTCAAATAATTTGTAACATACTCATCAATATCCCCTGTTTCTATTATAATTTCAGCATTAACTAATGAAGGGTAAAAAGTTAATGGAATTAAAAATACCATTACCATAAAAATAATATATAACCTTATTCTCATTTTATTTATCTCCTAACAGTTCTCTTATAAGTATGAAAAAAAATGGTCCTATGTCAAGATTTAGTACAAATTAAAATGAGAAAAATATCCTCATTTTAACCAGCTAATAGTAAGCTGCCATTCTGTACTTTAGCATACAGTTTTTCAAAATCATCCGGTAACATATAGTCGCAATGACTGTGAATTCGTTTTGTATTATAAAAGGCTTCAATATATTCAATACAGGCGTTATCCCATGGGAAAGCTTTTTTTGAATAGCTTCTCTGCATTTTAGCAGTAGCTTTTATATATTCATTGGAAACATATTGACTTCCGCGGTCACTATGTAAGATAAGCGGTAAGTCAGTATTTCGTCTTGCTTTAGCTTTATTTATTGTATCTATTACACAGGGTACTTCCATCGTTTTTGAGAGCATCCATGCAATGATTTTCCTGGAATATAGATCCATAATGCTTATTAGATAGACGAATCCTCTTGTTGCCCAGATATAAGTAATATCGCTGCACCATACTGCATTTGGACGGTCAGGGTTAAATTGTTCATCAAGGATATTATGAAGCTCCGTACTAAAATCGGAATCTTTGGTTGTTGCAGTCCATGGCTTTATCCACTAAGCTTTAATACCCATTTCCTTCATATATTTGCCTACGGTACGTTCAGAGATGGTTTCACCTTCCCGTTGAAGCTTTTGGGTAATCTTTGGTGCACCATAATTCTGCTTTGAATCATCGTATATATCCTTGATTTTAACTTTAACAGCTTCTTTAAAGAATCATTCAATATAGTCCTAAGCTTTGCCATATCCGCCGGATTAATGTTATAGTCGTATCCTATATTCAGGATATGATTAATGTACTGCAGCAAATTTAAAGCCGGCACATTATGTGGATTTCTAAAAAAATCGTAATCAAAGCTAATTTGATTGTTTCCGGAAAAAAATATATTTAAAGATGAAACCACTTCTTCCAGGTCCATCTTAATATACCTCTTAACATTATCCATGGTTTTTTCCGGTGAAATCGCATAAGATACAATAACATACCCTTCCTTATCCTTGTAGGTCCTCCCCGCTCTGCCCGCTATATTCCAAAACTCCGAATTTGTAAGGTACCTGCCATTCTGCCCTATGAATTTTACCGTATCAAATATAACTGTGTTAATAGGAAAATTCATTCCCTGCGCCAATGTGGTTGTTGTAAACACAAGCTTTATATGATTTTCGCGAATCAATTCTTCAATTGTTTCTTTAACCAGGCCTGACAACCCCGAATTATGATAACATGTTCCATATTTTACGCACTCCAGTAAAGCATCATTTTCATCCGTTTCCAGCTTAATGATCTCCAACGCTTTTTTTATTTCAGGCTTTGAGCTTATATCACGCAGTTTTCCGTTACCGACAAAATACCGTGTTACCTGTTCAGTTAAACTTTTAGTCGTCCCTGGCCCTGCACACAATATTAAAATATTACCGTCCATTTCAATAAAATCATTAAGAATGACGCATAATTTCACCGCATTATCTATTTTATGTACACCTAATTCATCCCTTATGACCGTAGGATTACTTCTTAACATTATTTCTATATTTTCCGAGCCCAGTTGGTTCCTGGGGGATTTGTAAAATTGTAGAACGGAATTTGTTTTATTTTTGTTCAACAAATTGCAGCCTATATACTGCTTTGTAGGAACCCATTCTGCGGATACCACCGCAGAATTTCTTTTAGAATCAGCTAACCATTCTCCGATTTCATCAGCATTTGAGATGAAAGGGCTTAATAGCAAGAAATTTACCTCCTTCATTTTCCGCTATCCGCTCATAAGAATATTTCAGCAAATGCCCTATTAACTTTAATTCTATGTCCTCTGTTCCAAGCATGTAAAAAGCATTGTATGAATAGATATCAATCACACTATATATATCCTGATTTTCTTCCCTTGCAATACTTCCCGTAAACAAATATTCTTTTAATAAGCCGGTAAGATAAATTATATTCCCGAAGGCGCTTATCTTCATTCCGTTGGCAACACTCATTTCATTCTTTGCCAATTCTGCCTCCTGGGCCTCATCCAATACTCCCTGCGCTTTATCTATATTAGAACTTAAATTAACTAATCCATCGTAATTTTTAATATTGCTTAACATTAGAACAATCATGTAATAAGTATTAAATTCCAATCTTTTCATAACATCCATATCAGAAATTATATCTTTAAAATTTATCAGCTTTTTATTATATTCTTCTATAACTAAATTTAATCAGGCCGTTGTCTATTCTGATCCCCGGCACATCAATACCGGATGTATGCTTGTCAATATCTACAGGTTCAATGTTCATTCTTTTATCCGCTTCTTCATAAAACCTGCACCCGTAACTTTTTTCCAACAACAGCTGTGCCATCCACTCTGTTACTCTCTCCCTGCGCACATCAAATTGTGGAATTCTTGACTTCTTCGGAACAGTAATTTCCGCAACTCTTTTATTCAATTTCTCTATGAACGCAGGGTTCAAATTTTTAGAATAATAAAAATCCAAATTATAACTTTCCGTATTATGTACTTTGGAGGCTCTTATCTTTGATATAAGATAATCTTTTAATTCCTTAAAACTCTGGTCGTCATCAATATCATATTCAAATAATCTGACACTTATGCCGTTCGATTTTGTTGATAGCAGTTTCTTAATCGCTGTCATGTAAGTTTCCCCCTATATTGCTTTTTTAAACAATTGATAAAATACATAAATACAAGATTGTCCAAAAATAATATATTTTTAATTTACATCACTTACATATATTTTACCATATAAGCGAATTTATTTCAGAGATTTCGCATCAAATTTTCAATAAAAATATTCTCTTTACCCCAAGAAACCTTTATACTTAGTTTCCAGTTTTCTTTTTTTATTAAGTCTTTATAAATAATGAATTATTCCAATTATCTTTTATAGTTAATATTTCATCTCTTATATCTTCAATAATATCTATCTGGAGCATACCTTTTTTTCTGAATCCTCTTATGCCCCGGAAAAAGTATAATTGTATTAAATTAAATGCTATTGCATTAAACTACAAATAAGTAAAAACGTAAAAAAGACGAATAAAATATTTAGTACTTTTAACTGAAACGTGAAAACCAGCAAACGGTTATGCTAAAAAGATGGCAAACAAAACGTCCCTGTGCCTGTGTAACGGATATCTCCACATCTCCCAGCTTTGCTCTTTCCATCTTTCCACCGCTCCCTTAATTTTGAATATAAAAAAACAACCTTTGTTAAGGCTGTTTTAAATTTTTTAAAACGTGTTTACTTTTAAGCTATTTATGGTATAATATTAATAAGGTAATCGGAATCGCAACAATGCGATTGCCACCAGTGGTTAAATAATTTTAATCATCCTGTGACAGCAGGGTGATTTTATTTTTTGCCTTTTTTGTTGTCTGTTAAGCCAACAATAAAGGAGATCAGCGATATTACGAACATGCCAAACATAATCATTAAAGATATAGCTTGATATGTATCCATATCGCACCACCTCCTTTCTTTTACGAATAGAGGTGGCAATCACACCTGCTTTCCCGATTACCTTATCTTTATTTTACCAAATTATTCATACTTGTACAAGCCAATATTTTTATTCCCTTCCATGAAATTTTTTATCTCATTTTCAATTTTTTTTACTCCAAACTCATTAAAATGTTGTATACTATTATACATAGAAGATATCATCCTTTCTTAATTTATTGGTACTTCAACTTATATTTTAATAGGATGATATCTTCTTTTCAACTATATATGGAAATATATTCTATTTCCCTACTGTAATTTTACACTAACCAATATAATTATGAAAATTCTTCATGTGGACTTTTAAATCAGAATATTATACAATGGCTGTAATACAAGAAGATGTGATTACAGGATTCTTCACTACCGAATACAGGATAAATTTAAGGGGGAAAAAGTGAATAAAAAATTTCTAATTATTATTTCATTGTCTGCCGTTCTGCTGCTTACCGGCTGCAGGGCGGGAATGAAAGGCGAACCTGGTGCGGGTGAAGCCGCTGCAAGCGAAAAGGCCGGCGAAGAAAATAATGAAAGACCCGGAGAAAAGCAGGAGAAGCAGGAAAGCCCGGAAGAATCCGACTGGCAGAGAACTCCCGAAAATTTCCGCAGGGATCTACAGTACATGTACGATAACAAGTACCGGATGATAAGCTTAAACGACTATGCCAAAGGGGAAATAGGCACAAAAGCCGGATATACCCCGATTATTCTTACTTTTGACGACGGAAGGCAGAATAACTTCAATTTAATTGAATCCGAAGGAGGGCTTGTAATAGACCCTGACTGCGCGGTGAGAATACTGGAGGAATTTAAAAATAAATATCCGGATTTTAATGTGACCGCAAGCTTTTTTCTGAACTCAAACCCCTTTGGGCAGCCGGAATATATCGAAAAAAAACTGAAATGGCTGGTTGAGAACGGCTACAATATAGGCAACCACACATACAGCCACAATAAAATGTCAGCATTGAACGGGGAAGAAATCCGGGCCGAAATAGGCTCGGTAAATAATATCATCAAGGCTTACCTGCCTGATTATGCCGTAGAAACATTAGCTCTCCCCAACGGAAGCAACCCCAGGGACGAATTTGTAAGCAGCATGCTTGAAGGCGAGTACAAGGGCAGCAAATATAAAATCACTGCGGTGCTGGATGTGGGCTGGAGGCCCGCCTATTCACCCTTTGACACTCTGACGGATTTCACGGACCTTTACAGGGTAACAGCAAGCGAAACAAATGTCGATAACTGCGGAATGTATGACTATTTCAAATCATTTGAAAATAATAAAAGAGAAAGGTTTATAAGCGACGGAAACCCGGATGTGGTTACAATCCCGAAAAGTCATGAGCAATATCTCAATAAGGATATGGCAAAGAATAAAACAGTAAATATTTATGAGTAACTGATAAAATTCGCATTTTTAAGAGGAGATGGACACCATAAGCGAAATAAAGAACCCAAGTATTATTTTAAAGGAAAAGATTGATAAAAGGGATTATGATGAAATTAAAAAGCTTGAAAAGCTATGCGCGGAAAGGGATAATGTGTCATTTAAGCTGGAACTTGAATATAAGCTTTGCAACAAGGAAGAATCCGGAAGATGGACAGGAAGTATAAACGATCTTATGTTTTATGATGAGTCGGATTTAAAGGGATATATAGGCATAAGCGATTTCGGGGGCAATGCTTTGGAAGTTAACGGCATGGTTCATCCGGATTACAGAAACATGGGAATTTTCAGTAAGTTATTTTCTCTTGCCGAGGATGAGTGGAGAAAAAGGAAACAGCCGGAGATGCTTTTGCTGAGTGACGGCAGCTCAGCTTCTGGAATTGGATTTATCAAAAAAGCGTGCGATGAATATGACCATTCAGAATATGACATGGTTTTAAACATGGGTGCAGAACAAGGGTCAGGGCCGCGCTCCAATAAATTAAGAAGGGCGTCAGGGGGAGACTATGCGGAAATTGCACGGCAGGACAAAATTTATTTCGGCACCGGACAAGATGATGATACTCAGGTTTTCGAACAAAAATACAATGAAAACAACGGTTCTTTTACGTACATGGCTGAGACGGGAGATAAAGTAACAGGCAAGGTCCGCATAGAAATAAACGAAGGAGCGGGCGGCATATACGGGCTTGGGGTCCTGCCTGAATACAGAGGCAGGGGGTTCGGAAGAGAAATATTAACAATGGCAATTGAAAAGCTTAAGGAAATGGGCGCTCATAAAATTGTGCTGCAGGTGGAGATAAATAATAAAAATGCCTTGAACCTTTACAAATCCTGTGGCTTTGAAGTGAATTATGTTATGGACTATTATAAAATCAATAAATAGCCTTTACAAAACCTGATAAAAATTATAAAGTATATATAGAAAAAAATTACAGGAGGCACTCAATGAATGCAGAATTGGAAAAAATAATACATGACAGCAACAATATAGTATTTTTCGGAGGAGCCGGGGTTTCCACAGAAAGCGGCATACCGGATTTCAGAAGTGTTGACGGGTTGTATAACCAGAAATATAAATATCCTCCTGAAACCATGCTTTCCCACAGCTTTTTCGTTCGCAACACACCGGAATTTTATGATTTCTACAGAAACAAAATGCTGTTTTTAGACGCAAAGCCCAACATGGCTCACATAAGGCTGGCGGAACTGGAAAAGCAGGGTAAATTAAAAGCGGTTATAACGCAGAATATAGATGGTCTTCACCAGGCGGCGGGCAGCAAAAATGTCCTGGAGCTTCACGGCTCCGTTCACCGCAACTATTGCACGAAGTGCGGAAAGTTCTATGGCGTGCAGGCAATCGTCCAAAGCTCAGGGGTTCCGAAATGCAGCTGCGGAGGGACAATCAAGCCCGATGTGGTTTTATACGAAGAAAGCCTGAATCAGGATGTTTTGGAGAAAGCTGTGGAATACATAGAAAACGCCGACGTTTTAATAGTGGGAGGAACATCGCTGGTGGTGTATCCTGCGGCAGGGCTGATTAATTATTACAGGGGAAACAAGCTTGTGCTCATTAACAAATCCTCAACCATGATGGACAGAAGGGCAAACTTAGTTATCAGCAACAGCATAGGAAAAGTGTTTGAATGATAAATGTGAAGCTTCCAAGAGCCTTAGGGGCCTTCATGAGGCATTTATAAAAGCCCATGAAGGCCTTTCGGACTGAATAAATTTTAAAATGGGGCAAATCCCTGTTCCGCCCACCAGTCCTCTTTTAAAATATTGTATTGGTCGGTGAATTGCTTCAGATGGACTTTTTCCCACTGGACAAGAAGCAAATCGAACAATTCCTTGCTTGCCGGTGACGAAACCTTGGCTTTGGCCTTTTCATAGAAATCAACAGAGCTCTGTTCCATCTGCATGCCTATTCCGAAAACCGACATGGCAACTGAAGTTTCGTTTTTATCTACCTTATTCCAGCGGTATATCTCCGGCGACGGGATTTTTATGCCTGCCTCAAGTATATCCTCCAATTTTACCTCACTGCCGTTGTTCAGCCTGCCCCACAATTTTCTCAGATAATCGGCATGTTTCAACTCCTCGTTTGCCAGTTCTAAGAAGGCTTCCTTGGTTCCTTCCGAAGCTGCCTGGTTACCGGCTAATTTGTAGAATTCATAGCCTTCGACCTCATTCAGTACAGCTTAAGATATTATTGACAGTTCTTCCTTATACATTTTTTCCTCCTTGATAATGATAACAAAATTTATGTTTAACTTATACCACTGTTTTACTTATTTTAAACATTTATCCGGATTATAACCATATAAAAGCATATAAAAATGTTGAAAATAATTTTGAGTTTCCCCAAAATAAAGGACTAAAGAATTAAGAAACAGCTAAATTAAAATAGTTGAATAAATCAAATTATTGTGATTTAAGATTTTTATGGATAAAGCTATGAATGCCAACTTTTGTCTTAACTAAAATATCTTCTATGGCATAACCAATAGCATAATAAATGAACTTAGGAATGTTATAAATTCTCTTTGAACATTCCTTAAGCTCTTTAAAAAATATGTTATCTTTCTTTTCCGATGTCATAATACCAATATATCCTACTGTAATAGTTGCGATAAGATTGAAATTACGGATAGATTTTAATGACCAAACCCTTATATCTTCAAAATCAAACTGCTGTTTCTTAAATTTAAAATATTCTTCAATACGCCATCTCATTAAATATACTTTAGCAACTAAAAGAGATATCTTTCTCTTTTCGGTGGATTTTAAATTTGTAAGCAGCATCATAGGGCCTTTCCCAAACCCGTAAACTGATATTAATATTAATTCTTGTTTTGGAAATTTACATAAACTCACAGGAATATAATGGTGTTAGAATATAAATAGTACAAGTCAAAATGAGAAAATCCAAAATAAATATAAATTATGGTACAATGTATGTACCGTAGAAGTAGGAACTCATTATGGCTAAACAATATGATAAACAATTCAAACTGGATGCAATCCAGTATTATCAGGATCACAAGGATCTTGGCCTTATAGGTTGTGCTGAAAACCTTGGTATCAGTCAGCAGAGCCTTTCTACAATACAAAACGAATTCACAGTCATTGCGACTATATGTCACCGGATGATTTTGAAAAACTGTATGCTAAAGTACAGAATGGCAGCTTACTATTAGCTAGTTAAAATGAGGATATTTTTCTCATTTTAATTTGTACTAAATCTTGACATAGGACCAACTGATGGACAATAAAGCATCCATTTTCGCACTCTGATATCATTTCACCATATCAAAATCCGGCAAACAAAACGTCCCCTTGCCTGAAGGAGGAACTCATTATGGCTAAACAATATGATAAACAATTCAAACTGGATGCAATCCAGTATTGTCAGGATCACAAGGATCTTGGCCTTATAGGTTGTGCTGAAAACCTTGGTATCAGTCAGCAGAGCCTTTCTACAATACAAAACGAATTCACAGTCATTGCGACTATATGTCACCGGATGATTTTGAAAAACTGTATGCTAAAGTACAGAATGGCAGCTTACTATTAGCTGGTTAAAATGAGGATATTTTTCTCATTTTAATTTGTACTAAATCTTGACATAGGACCAACTGATGGACAATAAAGCATCCATTTTCGCACTCTGATATCATTTCACCACATTAAAATCTGGCAAACAAAACGTCCCTGTGCCTGCTTTTATAAAGTGTTATAGAAATTTAACTTCTCCCAAATCTTTCTTTCAATTCATATAATGCAAGAAGAGGTCCCTGTTCATAGTCTTTATCCGGATGATATCGTTCAAAGCGTTTAACCTCGTTCATCAAAAAAGGAATTAATGAGACATCTCCACGGAATCCTAATACTAAGCATAACATTGATTTTAAATATTCACTACGTATGTTTTCATATTGTTGAATAATCCAATCGCAGCAATTTTCTTTACAATGAAGAAAAAAATAAAGGGTATTTTCAATATATATATCCTGTAAGTTTGTGATTGCTCGTCTTTGAATCAATGGTTTCATCTCTGCTTCATATTCTAAAATCTTATCACGAAGTTTTTGCCTGTTGTTCGCAGAAATGCCTTTTCGCATATACTTCAGCAATTCTTCAGGCTTAACTGTTGATTCAATAGCAGCTTCATCTTTCAAGTCCTCCAAATTAGGCTTTAATTTGTCTTTCAATGCATCGTTAACCAGTTTCTCTATTCCATCCATAGTATAAAGACTATACTCGAATCGAGCTGCTGAAATCTCTTTTAATGGATGATTTTTAAAATATTTTTTGTTTAATTCTTTTATCATAACCTCTATCTCCTTGCCGGAATAATATTTTCATGTATAATTTCAAAAATACATTTTGAATCTATATAAATTACAATGGCAAATAGCTAAATTCTCTTAATGAAAAGCCTAACATATATATGCACATAGTTTTTTTAACTTACCCTTGTTTTTATTTATAGAACAAAGATAAGATTGAACCTAATTTAATAATTCTGTAAATTGATCAAAAAGTGCATTGTGTGTAACAGCAGCACATAAATTTTTCCACAAATGTTCTATTGCATTAAGTTCCGAGCAATATGAAGGCAAGTATAGAAACTCTATATTCTTTAATTCTTTCAAGTATTCGTTTATACCTTTATTCAAGTTTTCAGTTTCCTTAATAGCTTCTTTTAGTAGCTCGTTAACATCACTCATATTGTCCTCTCCCTAACAATAACAATATCCAACAACATTGTTAATAATATTATACATACATTACCAATTCTAATCAATAAGCAAAAAAAAAAACGCCAATCAAGAGAATATATCTTCTGAATAACGGTCAGTCATGAATATTATATTCATACATCTATTTCTACACCACAGGTCTTTGCCGCTTTAATAAATAAAAATCTTAAAAAGTGGCTCAATAACTGCTCACCCACTATATGACCCGCCCTTGCCTGTTAATTTATGAATACTTCAATTCCTGTATTAATCACTTCTTCTACAATTCCCAACTTTTCTTCATAGTCTCGTGTTGTAAAAGAAATTGGTTGTAAATCAACGCCCCTAAATTTTCTAGCTCTTTTCAATAAATATTTTATACTTTCAACACGATCCATATCCTTGAAAGAATCTGAAAATATAGCTAAATCAATATCACTATCAATGTTATAATTACCTTTAGCATATGAACCAAATATAATAGCTTTATCTATCCGAATATCATCACTTAAATCCTTCAAGTAATCTTCAACTACATTTCTAATGTTTTCAGGGATTTTAACCATGAAAACACCTCCTTAGTTTTATTTAAAACCTCTGCAGCTTTCTCTCTAGTTATAGATTGTGATAATTTTTCTTTATAAGATGGATATCTTTCCGAAATATAATATGCTAATAATTCATCAAAGAAATCAAAATATTTTTCAGCAACTAATTTATCATCTAAATCAAACTCATTTATATTAAAAATTCTCTCAAAAATATTCCAGATATTATGAACCCTAGGAGGTTCCACGCCTTTATATAATACAAATAATCCCTTAACTAGTTTTTCCACCGCTTGCTGACATATAAAAACGACATACAAATATCTGCCTGACGACAACATTGCTCCCGCTGTAATTAAATCATAGTCAGCTATATCTTCCCAGTAATTATATTTTTCTCTATTATCCAATCCCGACACCTCCGCTGACACAAATTATATCATTTGACCTAATAGTATTATATCATAATTCAGTTTTTATTTAACAAATTAATTCACCTTGTCAATTTAATTGGACTTACTTGTTAATAAACACAAATATTAAATACAGTGAATATGTTCTCACAAATAAAAAAACATTGCATGTCATCTACACACTTAATAGATTAATCTGTTAATATTACCATGTTTTATCGCTTTTCTAATTTCAAGATCACTTCATAATGCCCATTATTAGGAAACATATATATAATCTTAACTTTGCTCACTCTGTAGCCTCTGTTTTCAAATATTTTTAAAGTTTTTAACATCACATTCTCTTTTGCCATTTTTGCTGATATAATCCCCTCTAAAATTGTACTTTCCTTTAATTGACGTCAATTTTATAAATTATCCAATAATTTATTATATTAATTCTACAATATTTCAAACATTCCTCCTTATTTTCCATAAATATTACAAATTCTTCTAAAAATCACAATAGTAAAATCTCTCTCCATTTTCTATATAAAAAACAAAGGCATAAATGAAATATCCCGTACCTTAAAAATATCCTACAGGGCAGTGATAAACAAAAGTTGATGGTAACAAATGTCCTCATACATAGGGTAGGAAGCTACTTATATCATTCTATTTGCATACTATATTTATTGTTTTCTTTCAGAAATTCCTTTAGACATGAGGATACTCGGACAATATCTGTATCAATAAAGTTCTGTATAATAGAGGCAACCCAATATTGGCTCCCTTCCGGAGGAGTTTCTCCTATGTCAATGTAATCAATATAATCAGAAGATCTGATACATGAAGGCTCAATTAGGATTATCAGTGAGATAAAAATCACCATAATATTTCTTATTATTGATATAAGATGAATTATTGCATCTCTTCTATGATCGTAAATATAATTTGGTAAATTAGACATGATATATTTGCTACCATTAGCATGTACGTAATTGTTTAGTTCACGGTCAAGAGTTGACCATAAAGGTTCTAAATATAATTCAAAACAATTTTTAATAGTATCATCATTTTTTAACATAGAGATATATTTAGAAGCATCAAAATATAGCCTTCTGTCTTGAAAATGAGCAGCATCCGATAATGTGTTTTCTAGCCATGAATCAACAGCCTTTTCATGAGGCTTCTTTTTACAACCAGATGATATGATTTCAAATAATAAGTTTACACCTTCTATAACTTTATCAACATTTATTATATCATTAAAATATTTCTTTGATTCTTCTTCAGAAAAACCTTCCATTCTATCAAGTGTAAAAATTATAAATAAGTATTGCATTAAATCATCGCGAAATTTCCGTACAAGCGTAAACGCATCTGAAAAGCATGCATATTTACAGCACCCCCATATGCTTGATAATGTATGTCTTGCAGCATCTAAAGCCTGCCCTTGTATTAAATAAACTTTATTCCCGATATACTCACTTTTAACCTGTTGAAATTCATTATCAGAAATGAAATCAAGTAGATCTGACATTTCATCTAACGTTTCCTTAAAAACAACCATGTTTTCATCATTATCATCAATTTTGATAGAATTATACATCACATCAGCCTCCTTACCAGATATGAGATTTATCTGCTTTATTACTTTAGCGTTTTCGATGATTTAATACGTTATAAACATAACGGAAAATTAGATTTAAGCCATTATACATTGTTATATTCCTATAACTATCTAAGTTTTCCTCTCCACTTATAACATCCCTCCAATTAACATTTTAAACAATATCTGTACCATAAAATAACTAAACACTTTTTATTTTGAATTATACCTTTTTATACATTTTCAAAATTCTTACTTATTCTTAATATGAAATAAATTTTTACTATTTTTCTTTTAGCACAAAATAAAAACAGTAAATTATTTTTAAATCCAATGTATAATTTCTTTCCATATCTCTTTTGCTATATCTTCCGCAGCACAAGATTCATTTTCGGAGAAAATATTCATAGTCCTTTTTAAGCTTAAATTATTATGAGAATCTATTTCACATGTAACAATTTCATTCATAGAATTATCTCCCTGATAAATCATATTTCCATAAGAAAAATTTATATTATCTATTTTACTAAAATTAGAACCAACCCACATCTTAATCGAATACTTTAAATTACCATCAATATACATTTTAAACAATACTTTTTTACTTGTTAAATCTTCCTGTTCATATTCAAAATTAGGATTCTTAATTTTCGTATCCTTCAGCAATTTAGTAAAAACCTTTTTCATTTTTTCAAAACTATCTTTCATAAATCTATTCTTATCTAAATCAGTTATTTTTTTAAAACTGGGAATAAGGCTGATATAATCATTAAATTTATCATCATTTAATTCTTTAGAATTCATAGATCTCAAATTAGGGATACCTCCGAGGGGTGATGCTTCATATATCGGAACATCCAATAATCTATAAAGTAATTCTTTAAACTTTTCCTCAAATTTAGTATCATCAGAAAAGTCAATATAATAAACCCCTTGTAAATAAAAAGGTACAGTGTCTGTTTTATCCTTTTCTCTAATAATCGGAATAATCTTATCTTTATTAGATTGAATTAGAGGTAAAAGCAACCTCGTTTCAAAACCTACACCACCAGACATTTTATCTGCCCTCTCTTTATAATTATTAGTTAATATAACTAATACAAAATCTTTTATCCTTATATTGTCAGCCATCATGGAATATAGATTAGTTGTCCCTTTTTGTGTTTCAAAAACATCTATAGTAGCGTCAATGCCTTTTTCCCTTAATCTGTTAGCAAAATTAACTACCCATTTTTGATGTTGTGGACTATCCCAGCTATAGCTGATAAAAGCTGTAGGATTTTTAGTCATATAATCAATTCCCTCCCCATATGAATAAAATTTTCAGTATATAAACTACACCAAATATCTTATAAATTATTTTTAAAATAGCGATTTTCTTATAGGATTATAGTAACATATGAAGTCACATATATTGTTTTAGAATTAATACCTTAAATATCCTTTATATATTTATAAATTCATCATACTATTGTGTAAAAAGCATTATATTTCTAACTGTTCAATATCAATTTCTATAAATTATCCAACAATTTATTATAGTAATTCTACAATATTATGTATATTCCTCCTTACTTTTCATAAGTATTGTAAATCCTTTTAAAAATCGTAATAGTAAGTCCCACTTTATTTTCTATATAAGGAGTAAAAGGTAGTAAAAAAGATGGCTATAGAGGGATATAAATATGAGTTAAAGATAAAACTTGACGTGATGAATGGCATAGCCACAATAGATATATTCAGCTACAAAGAAGAAAGTTTGGTGAGGTAATCAATGCAAAGATAATAACTACAGAAACAGAAGAAATAACATTTTAAGAAATCAATATAAATTCTATGCCAGCAGCTGTGATAACTGCCGATGTAAAAATATACCGTTTAATATATAAATAAGGGAATATTCCTTACTACTATTTCAAAATGGAAGACAGATATATGATAAAATCATTAAAAAGAAATCCTCACAAAAGAGAAGAACTTCTAAGAAAACTAAAACCTTTAATTATAAAAAGCGTCAGAAAATATTACAACGACTTTTCTCAATTTGAGAATCTGGTTCAACAGGGGTATGAAGTGATTCTTAAAGAAAATATCATACAAAACTATGACAAACACCAAAACAACAGTACTGAAAAAACCGAGAAAGCAAATAGAAAATTAATATAAATAAGCCGGAAAGATTTTATATTGGAATAAAACCTTTCCGGCTACATATAAACAAATAACCCATTATTTTATCAACTTACAAATAAGTAAAACTTAATGTGGACAAGCGAAGCATCCATTTTCACATTCTGACATCCTCATATCTACCGTCAAAAGGTGGCAAACAAAACGTCCCCATGCCTGCAGAGGAGTAACAATTGTATCATAATCTGCTCTTATCCCTACTCTATATCCACCATACATATCATCATCCCGTATTGGTTCAATTCCTGTAAAAGAAAAATTTACATCATCATTAATTTCAATATTACAAATTTCTGTAATCGCTTTTGTTAATGAGTCTATAGTTATAGGATAGTTTTTAATAGTAGCATCCATATCCATTGTAGAACGATTATCAATTCCCACAATGGCAGCTATTAACATTCCACCTTTTAAAATAAAATTATTTTTATAATCAGATATAGATAGTCTTTCAAGAAATCTTTCAAACATATAATTCTGCAATATAACTTGAGCCGATATATCTTTTTCTTTTGCTAAATTCCTAACCTTTGCCTTTAAACTCATGGCTTTTCTACTCATAGAAGTACCTCCATATAGGTATTTAATATTTTTTCTACATCAAGTTTTCTTGCATATTCCATCAGTAAAGCATAATCTAATTGTTTTTTATTTACTACTCTTTTGAGGGCATCAGTAAATATTTGAATATCTATCCTGTTCCTGCTTCTCAATATATCACAAATGGTTCTTTCCACATTATATATCCTTATGGTATTCCCAAAGGATGTTTTTCCTTCTATTACACCCATTAGATGTAGATCTTTTTTTATATAATAGATTTTAAATCTTTCACTTATATTACTTACAACTTTATATCCACTTGGTACAGTTGCTGAATATTCAAAAGGTGTTCTATCTGATAATTCATGTAAAAAAAGAGCTGTTTCATGTGAATAGATTAATTTAGGATATTTCTTTTGCATTATATACATTTCATCTTCTAATAAATCAGGCAATACATAGACACCTCTACCTATTTTTTCAATTTTGCCTTCAGCAACCAACATAGATAAATAAGTTCTTGGAATTTTATTTTTATCTAAATCTAAACTTAATAGAGTTCCGTTTTGCTCATTTATAATCTTTTCTATTCTTTTATAGTAATCCATAAGCTTCACCTTCTCGTTTTACAAATATACTTATACTGTATACAATATAGGTATATTTGTAAAGCTTCTTTATTCAGTTTTTTCCTCTTTTATACAAAAAAACAGCTTACTTTGTCTATCTATAAAGGAAACGGCTTTTTACTATTTTAATATCCCTGAACACTTTAATCAAAACGACGTGCAAACATGTCTACACACTCAATGTCCAACACAACGGAAACATCAATTTTATTTTTCAAAACCTTATTTCTGAAATCATCACCATCTGTTGTAAAAGTATTGTAATTCGCAAAGTGTTGAAAACTCAGGATTTCTACGTATCTTTCCTTTGCATTCCTATTACGCACTCCACGTGCCCCTTCTTAGTAAACATATCTATAATCTTGACTTTGCTCACCCTATAGTCCCTGTCTTCAAATATCTTTAAACTCCTTACCATCAAATTTTCTTTTGCCATTTGTGCTGCTATAAAGCCATTTAAAATTATACTTTCCTTTAATCAATATTAATTTTTTAATTTTTGTAGATTATCTAACAATCTATTATAGTAATTCTACAATATTTTTAATATTCCTTTTTACATTCCATAAATATTACATATATTTTTTAAAAATCACAATAGTAAAATTCCCCTATATCTTCTATATAAGAAGTAGAAGGAGGTGAAAAAAATGATAAATGAATACAAATATGAATCCAAAATGAAACTTGAGCTTGACGGCGGAATGGACGGAGATAAACAAATAACAAAGTCCAAGACTTACGGCAATATAAAACCGGATACTGATAACGAAAAATTTTATCAGGTTGCCGGCTCTATATCGGGTCTTCAGTCTCTTCCGGTGCTTAAGGTAAAAAGAATCGAAGAAATTGAATTAGAAGAAGAAGAATAATTAAAAAATATATAAATTCAAGAAAGGAGGAGTAAATTCAAATGGCGGAATCAAAAATTCAGATGAATTTCAAAACGAGCGGAAACAAAAAAGTCAGCATATCCGTGGATAACCCGAAAGAAAGCCTTACTTCTACAGATATCAAAAACGTGATGGACGGAATAGTCACAGCGAATATATTCGACTATAAAGGAGAAAGTCTGGCGGAAGTGGTTAACGCAAAGATAATAACTACAGAAACAGAAGAAATAACATTCTAAAAAAATAAAATAAATTCTATGCCGGCGGTTGTGGTAACTGCCGGTGTAGAAATATACTTAAAGGAAAAATATACCATCCGGAGCCTATTCCGGAACGGATGCCAATACCGATTAATATATAAATAAGGGAATATTCCTTACTCCTATTTTAAAACGGAGGATAGATATATGACAAAATCATTTAAAAGAAATCCTCACAAAAGAGAAGAACTTCTGAGAAAGCTAAAGCCCTTAATCATAAAAAGCATCAGAAAATATTACAATGACTTTTCTCAATATGAAGATCTGCTTCAGCAAGGATATGAAGTAATCCTCAACGGAATAGACGAATTTGACGAAGAAAAAGATGTGAATTTTTTATGGTTTATAAAAATGAAACTTAAATTCTATTATCTTGATAAACATAAATACAAAAAAGAAAAACCTTCCTCATTAAATAAACCTATCGGAGAAGACGGAGATGAAATTTTGGATTTGATTCCCGACAATGACAAATCTCCTTTGGATAAAGTTTTGGAAAAAGAAAGAAAGGTTCGTCTAAGAAAAGCGATGAAAGTATTAACACAAAGGCAAAGAAAAATAATCATCTATTATTATATGAAAAACAAAAGCATAAAAGAAATATCCCATATATTGAAAATATCCTACAGAACCGTTATAAACACCAAAACAACCGCATTGAAAAAACTGAGAAAGCAAATGGAAAATTAATATAAAGAAGCCGGGAAGATTTTATATTGGAATAAAACCTTTTCGGCTACACACAAGAAAATGACAAGCAAAACATTTGATTGACGTATTCTACTAAATGTGGCCAGCAGAACCGTCCCTGTGGTCTATATGTTTTATATTATTCTTCATTATTCTTTATACATTCCATAGCCTTTTCGCTTAATTCTCTAACCGTCAAATCTTCAAACAAGTTTTCTTGCCATTTTGTATAATCAAAGGGTTCTCTAATTATTAAAGTAATAAATCTTTCAGCATCTACTTTACCCAGTTTTTCAATTAATACATCCATTCCTTCTTGTCTTATGACTGCATCTGTCCTCATAGTTATCCCTCCATTTCAATAACAAAATCAATAGGGCTGCTTATTTTTACCTCTTTTATTTTAAGATTTAATAATTTTTTATCTGTTGTTATAAAATAATCACAATTACTAAATGCTGCACATGCCACATGCAATGCATCTTTAGATTTAATACCCATTGTATTTAATGTTTCAGCAAATTTAATTATTTCTTCATTTTGTATAATTATTTCTGAAGCTAAGCTTTTCCATTTAATTATGGTGTCTTTCCTTATTTCATATGGGTTTTGACCGTTCTCATACTCTAATATAAATGACCATACCAATTTATATTCTTTAGATATTATTTTATGTTGAATAAATAACTTAGCCTGTGATTCAAGATATATTTTTAACTGTGTCTGATCATCAAACGGCCTATTGAAGCAACAGTTATCTAAATATATTTTCATTCTTAACAAACCACCTTTATTTTTTCTCTTGTAATTACTATAATAGCTCTTCTTACAGCTTATTCTCTTTCTTCCTTTACCCATTCTTCAAATAACTAACAGGAAGTTCATTACCATTCCTTTCTTAGCCAATCCATTACCTCGCTCTCATTATCCCTTGCTTTTATTATAACATAAATAACTGCACCTATTAGTATAGAAATATTAGGAATTGTCGTCGACCTATTAGAAAATAATATTGTTCTTTAATATAGTAAAAACCTGGCGCACGTCGAGTAGGCGGAGCCTCTTGGCTCCAACCCCTCACAGAACCGTACGTGCCCTATTAAGGCATGCGGCTCTTCACTCTATCATTTACAGCAAATAGCTATTTCTGCTATCCTTCTTAGTTTTGTTTCCACCAATTTTCCTCCTCCGCATAAGATTGTTGTTTCCCTTTGAAGGCCGATATTGTGTTACCGCCTTCCCTCAACAGGAATTACTCTGTTTCCTTGGTACTATGCAGTAATCTGACTCCCTATGTGCATTGGATTATCTTGCTTTGTTATCACTTGATTTAATCCTATCAAACCATCAACCTTCCTGATTGGGATTTCGGGGCTCTATCCCTTCAACTATTGTTTACCGCCTACTGCCTAACTGTCTACGCTTGACATCATAAGTCGCCTGATGATGCCTAAGACTCGCTATGAGTGGTTTGCTAAACCTTACTCAGCGGGTGTCCCACGTCTTATAAATCTTCTTTAATATATATAAGTGATAGTACCTTATTTTTATAAATACATTTTGATTGTATAAAAAATTTATATCTTGTTTTTTCTTCAAACCATTCATCAGAATCATAAACGTCTTCTATTGTAATAGATGGATTTTCTATAGCATTATAAATATTGTTTACCTTAATAATAGACTTAGGCTCTTTATCGTTATATTTATCGAAAAAAGTTTCTGAACCCTTCCACCATTTATAATTTTCACCTATAGTATAAAAAATAGCTATATCATCTTTGCTCAATTCTACCCATCTCATAGCTGTCAAGGTTATAGATGTATTAAATTTATTTTTCAATTTAAGAATATTTTTATAATCAAAATTCAAATTTTCTATTATTTTCAAAAACATTTTTTTAGGCAATAATAAATTTTTTGCAAATCTGTTCGCTTCATTTTCTTTTTCATTTATTTTAGTATTAAATTCATCCTCACATATATCACTGCTATTACAAACATATTCGCTTATACGATCATGCCCTTTTAAAATTCCATGACCTATTTCATGAGCAATTGTAAAATTAAGTCTTCCTGTGGACTTCCCGACTTTATTTGCTACTATTATAGGTTTTATCAATGATGAATGTCTTATTAAGCAGCCTTCAAATTCTTTGGTTTCAAACTCATCAACTAAAACTGGAAATCCAAGTATTTTAGCCAATTCCTTTGCCTCTCTATTGCATTGTTCAAAATATTCTTGCAAGAAATAAGAATAATCTGCTATATCCCATTTTTCATTAGAAGGAATTCTTATAATATTTAAGTCTGCATCATTAACATAAGTTTTAGAATAATTTTGAGCTGTTTCATATAAAATTTTTCTATCATTTTCAGATAAATTTTTAATTCCATTTCGTGCTGCAAATGACACTTCGTCAAATTTTTTTTCTTTCTTAGTATTATTAATTAATCCTTTTAACGAATTTTTTAATAGAATTGAGGATGAATTATTTAAATTAATATAAGAACTAAAAATATACTCTGATATAGTATAGCGGTACTTTTCCTCCATTCTTTTCTTGGCTGTTTTCGATTCCAAAATATCAAAAGCTAATTGAACAACACATTCATTTTTAGAACTTAAAATCCTTTCTAAAAATATTTGCCCCATTTCAAAATTATTATCACTTCTTAATAAAGAAATAATATATTCAATAATTTCAAATCTTAAAAAAGGTGTATCATCAATTAGTTTTTCTAAAACATTTATATTATTTTCATCATTATTTACAGCATTAACTAATACCTTTATATCATTAGTATCAATCCTAATAAAATCACCAAAATTAGATTTTACATATTCATCATCTAATTCTTTTGCAAACTTTAAATTTTTACTAACTAAAAATGAAAATAAATCATACTTTGCAAAAGAGTGAACCCCACCCTTTATAAACTTTTTAATCCAATTGTATCCTATTTCATCTATAAACAAAATCCCTAAATTAATCAAAGCTATCTGCATATTTTCATCACAATCACTATAAGATTTAGATAATTTATCTCTTAGTATCTTAATAAAAATAGGATTATTATGTACAAACTTTTTGAGTTGAGTAGCCCATCCTAAATCTGGTTCATTTACAATTCTTAAGGCTAAAGTATTAATCTCATTATCCAATTTTTTTCTGTTAGTATTTAATAAAGATTTTTCTATAATACTATAAATATCTTTATCCATTTTATCTGAAATTTTTACTTTAAAATCAGAAATACTCATGATTATCACCCTCGTTTATAGCTGATATATTCAAATAACTATATCTTCCCACTCAACTTCATTCCATCTTTCAAATCCCAAAATCTGAAAAGTTCCCTTTTCTGCAAATACAATTCTATCTTTAATTAAATATCCATTAGGAATGCTTTTAACAACGCCACCGGTTTTACTAATCTTTTTAAACTTTTCCTTCATTATAATCCTAATTTTTACTCTATACTTCAAGCTGTCTACATTTATACCATGTGTTTGCTTAATTATTGGTGATATATCTGCGTCTCTTAAATTTTTGTGATATGAACCATAAACTCCATCTCCATAATGTACTAAATACTCTGGATTAAGTGATTTGAATATACAGTTCCTACACATGCACCTAATCACTGAACCTATATTTTGATTACTCTTTATCTTATACATTAAAGATTCCTTCTCAAAGTATTTATATATAATATCTCCTTCTTCTAAAATTTTATTTTCTGCTTCTATAGAATATTTATCACAATTAATATCATCTTTCTTTAATATGCCTTCTATTTCTACTTCTTTATGAAGATGCGGACTTTCCACTCCCCACATTTTACATATATTGCATGATGGATAACCTAAAGACATACCCAAGATTCCCCCTAACATTTCTACAAATAATATATTAATATATTTCTAAATAAATATCTCATGGTTCCTCTATTTAATTTTAAAAATCTTTTCCTCCATATTGAAAAAGTCGATGTTGACAAAATAATTGCAAAAAAACTAAAAATACTCTTTTATGATTGATTACAACAGTTATTTATAATGTAATCCCAAAGTTTCCTGCCATTTTCCTCTCCTATTCCAAACATTGTAGCCCTGAAAACATAATTTGTATTAGTAATTTTTTTAATCTCAGATGCCTTAAGTGGTTTCGATAATTTAACATAGTTATCTAAATAGGTATAACATTCCTCATTTATATCTGTAATTTTATCATGGTAATTTTTCTTTTTTATTTCTCCGTTTCCAATGCCCATCGCAACGACTCCCGTGCCACTCCTATATAGAAATACTCTGTCTCTCTTTTTTATTTTGTTGATATTATATTCCATGGCTCATAATAAGCTGCTATTTTACCGTTATTAACCATATCCGCATCATCAACTCCACTGTTTTTTAAATTCGTATTCAGTATATAACAACCTTCTTCAAGTTCAATAACATCATTATCTGGACTAAAAGTATCAAATTTAATAAGTTTTTCATTTTTTTCTGTTAAAAAAACTCTATAAACTATTGCATTAATCGATAATCCCGTATCATTCCAATAATTAACTGTTTATCTGGTATCGGTTCCATCTGTAATAATTAAAAAATGCTGTTTTCTGTTAATCTCATTCTCGCGAAGCTCTTCTTCTCTTCGTAAGTCAAAGTATTTCTTATGTTCTTCAAGGAGTTCAACTAAAGAATCCTTTTTGTGCTTTCTAAATAAATTGTTTAGCATCTCATAGTTGTATTGTCCAAATATTTGTCCGTATCTTAGAACTTAAAGTAAATTCTCAGGGTCAGATTCCCAACGTTTTAACTCTAAAATGGACATATCTCCTTTTCTGTCAAGAGCTAAAATATCCGGTTCTTCTTTACTTTTGCGTTCTTGAAAAATAGTCATCAAACTATCTTCAGATATAACACTCTCAATATTGATAGCTATAAGATTCTCCAAATCTTTAAATAAACTTTAAAGATCAAAATACACATATTTTTCATTTTAAAATATTCAAATATATTCAAGCTTTAATTATTTTTAAAAAATAAAAAATTATTTGCTATATTACAAATTTTAAATAAAATAAATTCTTCGGAAACTATTCAACAACCTGTTATATCAATTCTACACCATTCCAAATATTCCTTCTTATATTTCATAAATATTACAATATATTTTCTAAAAATCACAATAGTAAAATTCCCCTATATCTTCTATATAAGAAGTAGAAGGAGGTGAAAAAAATGGCTATAAATGAATATAAGTACGAATCCAAGATGAAACTCGAATTTGACGGCGGAATGGACGGAGATAAACAAATAACAAAATCCAAGACTTACGGCAATATAAAACCTGATACCGATAACGAAAAATTTTATCAGGCTGCCGGTTCTATATCTGGACTTCAGTCTCTTCCTTTGCTTAAGGTGAAAAGAATCGAAGAAATCGAATTAGAAGAAGAATAATTAAAAAATATATAAATTCAAGAAAGGAGGAGTAAATTCAAATGGCAGAATCAAAAATTCAGATGAATTTCAAAACGAGCGGAAACAAAAAAGTCAGCATATCCGTGGATAACCCGAAAGAAAACCTTACTTCCGAAGAAATCAAAAATGTGATGGACAGCATAGTCACAGCGAATATATTCGACTATAAAGGAGAAAGTCTGGCGGAAGTGGTTAACGCAAAGATAATAACTACGGAAACAGAAGAAATAACATTCTAAAAAAATAAAATAATTTCTACACCAGCGGTTGTGATAACTGCCGGTGTAGAAATATACTTAAAGGAAAAATATACCGTACGGAGCCTATTCCGGAACGGGTACCTATACCATTTAATATATAAATAAGGGAATATTCCTTACTCCTATTTTAAAATGGAGGATAGATATATGACAAAATCATTTAAAAGAAATCCTCACAAAAGAGAAGAACTTCTGAGAAAGCTAAAGCCCTTAATCATAAAAAGTATCAGAAAATATTACAATGACTTTTCTCAATATGAAGATCTGCTTCAACAAGGATATGAAGTAATCCTCAACGGAATAGACGAATTTGACGAAGAAAAAGATGTTAACTTTTTATGGTTTATAAAAATGAAACTTAAATTTTATTACCTTGATAAACATAAATACAAAAAAGAAAAACCTTCCTCATTAAATAAACCTATCGGAGAAGACGGGGATGAAATTTTGGATTTGATTCCCGACACAGACAAATCTCCTTTGGATAAAGTTTTGGAAAAAGAAAGAAAGACACATTTAAGAAAAGCGATGAGAGTATTAACCCAAAGACAAAGGAAAATAATCATCTATTATTATATAAAAAACAAAAGCATAAAAGAGATATCCCATATATTGAAGATATCCTACAGAACTGTGATTAACACCAAAACAACCGCATTGAAAAAACTGAGAAAGCAAATGGAAAATTAATATAAAGAAGTCGGAAAGATTTTATGCTCACACATAAAACCCTTCCGGCTGTATATACATATAAGCTAAAAAAGCATTAGTATATCAACTTACAAATAAATAAAACTTATGGACAATAAAGCATCCATTTTCGCACTCTGATATCATTTCACCATATCAAAATCTGGCAAACAAAACGTCCCTGTGCCTGCGGCAATATAAAGCCTGATACCGATAACGAAAAATTTTATCAGGTTGCCGGTTCTATATCTGGACTTCAGTCTCTTCCTTTGCTTAAAGTAAAAAGAATTGAAGAAATCGAATTAGAGAAAGAATAACAATTCAAATATAAAAAATAAAGAAAGGAGGAGCGAATTCAAATGGCAGAATCAAAAATTCAGATGAATTGCAAAACAAGCGGAAGCAAAAAACAAATAAAGTATCCCCATTTCTTCCCATATTCTCAAATATATTTCTCATTTTTCAATTCAATTAATTATCTTAATATTCCAACCAATGCCCTGTAATTTTTTCTGTGTCTTATCATCCACAAAATCAATTGGAATAGCTAAACAAAGGTTAGTGTAAAATTACAGTAGGGAAATAGAATATATTTCCATATATAGTTGAAAAGAAGATATCATCCTATTAAAATATAAGTTGAAACACCAATAAATTAAGAAAGGATGATATCTTCTATGTATAATAGTATACAACATTTTAATGAGTTTGGAGTAAAAAAAATTGAAAATGAGATAAAAAATTTCATGGAAGGGAATAAAAATATTGTTGGTTTAATACTTGCCTTACAAAAAATTTTATTTGAGCTTGGAAGAGATATTATAACAGAAGTATTGGAGAATATGGATGAATATCTACGTAACAGCGGAGTTAGAAAGAAAAAATGGGAAATAGTAAGAAAAGATAAAAATAGGATTTTAACAAGTTTTGGTATTGTAACATATGAAAGAACGTATTTTAAACCCAAAATGGGAGGAAAAAGGCATCATCTTGTTGATGATATGGTTGGAATAAAACCGCATGAAAAAATGAGTGAGGATGTAATAATAAATGCAGTCGATGAGGCAGCGGAAAGCAGCTATAGAAAAGCGGGAGAAAAAGCATCATATATGAATGAAATAAGTAAACAGGCCGTGATGGATAAAATACACAACCTTGATTTTACAACAACAGAAACTAAAAAATACAAGAAGAAGGATATAAAAACATTATATATAGAAGCGGATGAAGATCATGTGCATCTACAGCAAAAAGGAATTAACAAAAGCAAGTATAATATAGCAATGCCAAAGATCGTTTATGTACATGAAGGAATAGATGCAGAAAAAAGCAGTAAAAGCAGAAAGAGGTTAAAGAATGTAAAATATTTTGGAGGGATGTATGAAAATACGGAAAAATTATGGCTTGAAGCAGCAGATTATATAGACAAACAATACAACATGAATTATGTAGAGAAAATATATATATCGGGAGATGGAGCATCCTGGATACGCCAAGGAGTAAAGTGGATTGAAAAGAGTAAATTTGTGCTTGACGGATATCATCTGAAAAAGTGTATAATAACAGCAACCGCGCATCTAAATAATGAAATAATAAGACAGGAATTGAAAGATGCGGTTGACTGGCCGGACAGAGAAGAAGTAAAAAAAGTATTTAAAGAGATATTGAGCCTTACAGAAAATAAAACAAAGAAGGGAGCAGTAAAAAGAGCAGAACAATATATATTAAACAATTGGGACGGAATAGAGATAAGAGCAGAAGAAGGGATAGGAATAATAGGATGTAGTACGGAAGGACACGTAAGCCATATATTTTCAAGCCGTTTGAGCAGCAGACCAAAAGGATGGTCAAAAATAGGAGTCGGTAAAATGTCGAAGTTATTAATTTACAAAGGGAACGGAGGGAAAGTATATGATTTAGTAATGGCGCAAAAGATGAAAAGGGAAAAAGAAGAGAAAGAACAGATACAAGATGAATTAATAAAAGAAGCAAGAAGTATTGCGAACAGGTATAATGATACTTGGGACATTAGGCCGACAGCAATAGTGAGAGGAGAAAAGACAGGATTATATAACGAAATAAGAGCAATAATGGGTAGAATTTAAGTAAAGTAAAATAAGAGGTAAGAATAGTTGTAGCAAAAAATAAAAGTTATATAATAGAGTTATAAAGTTAGCATATTAGTTAGAAAACCATAGAGATAAAAGATTTGGCGTAGCGGGCCATTGATATGGAGTAGCCTGCATGGTAACCTGTAAAGGAGGGTGGTACGTTTATCTATGGGTTACCCCCTTTATGTACACAAACCATGCAGGCAGAGGCTCCATGTCAATAGCAAATCGGCAACGAAGTAATAAAAAATTTTATACCAAAAGAAATAAAAGGAGAACTTATTTTACAAACATAGGGAATAATTGTATAAAACAATTTATTTTTTAAAATATGGATGATATCTATATATTTTTTCCCTACAGTAACTTGACTCTATCTAAACAAAGCAATGCCCTAGCCCGGGTCATAGCTACATACTGACATCTTAACCGTTTTTGATTTTTTCCCACGGATTTAGGCGGTGTTGCACATAAAAACTTTAGTATAGCTTTCATATTATGTGTTTTCAAAAATGTTTCAAGAACAAGTGTAGCCAAATGAGTCCTTCCTTTTACAGAATGTATACTTCCAAATTCAATATCTACAATGCGTTGTGTTTCTTTATCAGTATAAATATAATGATTCGGGAGTACCTTCCCTATTTTCCCACCATCTTGAACCTCGTTATTCTCCTCATCTATCCATTTTATAAATTCTTCAATATCTTGAGATATTGTAATATCAAATAATTTCAGCATCTGTTTCATAACACCCAACATTGAATTCCATTTTGACTTAGAGATAGCATCACTTGTACCAGACAGTTCATAAACCATTTTTCTAAAATCTGTCTGACAATCATCAGGCAGAACTTTTAATAATGAAGCAAAAATATTGCCAGAAACTGGTACATAATTACATTTTTTCGCCTTGTTTATCAACCTTCTTAAACCTTTAGAAATCCATTCGACCTGCAAAGACCTTTCACCACTTCTTTGAAATTCAATTATTCCATATCTAAAATATTGAATCAAAAATTTATGTACCATGCTCTTACTAGCTTTTTCTGGTTCATATAATTCCCAATAATCATATATTCCTTTTGGAAATTGTTTCTCCGGAGTATCTTCTTTTTTACAATGAACCATGCCAACAACATGGCACCCTTCTTTTTGATACTCACTTATTTCCTTATCGGAAAAAGTATTTAAAATAAGTTGTCCAAATTCATCTATTACCTGTGGTGCTTTATCTTTTTGAAATAAAAATATTGTATGAGCAATCTTCCCTTCAGAAAAAACATTTTCTGTTCCATCCATTCGTTCTTTTGATAATGCTACCGTATTTGCCAATTTAGCAATTCGTGAATCAAACCTCATGCTTTCGTTTAAAACTAATGCTCCTTCTCTGGGAAAATGAGATGACTCATCATCGACATATAAATTATTATATATTGCTTGGTTGCTATCACCATATCCTTGTCTAATGCTACATATTCCATCTTTATTAAATGCTTTCTCTAATAAATCCCATTGAAAAGAATCTGTATCTTGAGCTTCATCAATAAAAAGAATGGGAAAGCGCTGCTGTATAGATGATGAAATTCCATCCAATTCTTCCAATGCTTGTTTTGCATACAAAAGCATTTCATCAAATGTAAAATATCCTTCTTTCTGGGTTTTTTCTATCACATCTAAAATTTTTGCCTTGGTCTCACCACCTTTATCCAAATCAATCTCTCCTATACACCCTTTATATGAACAAATACTTTCATTCTTACGTTGTCTTTTTAAATAATAACGAGTTTCATAGGAAAGCCTCATCCATCTTAGAAAATTCACATATTCTGTATTAATTAAGTCTATATTTAGTCCTTTTGAACGAATCCATGGCAGTGCAACATATGTGTCAAAAAAAGAGTGCAATGTTCCTATAAAATGAGGATATGATAATAATTTTCTACCAATCTCATTATTGCCTAATCTTTCCTCTATTTCTTCTCGGGCAACATTCGTGTGGGATAGAACACATATACCCAAATTATCATATGGCCACTTTTTTGCAAGTATAGCTAATTTTGCAACTAAAATTGTTGTTTTCCCACTACCTGGAAAGGCCTGTATATCTACAGAATACATATTTTTTATAATATTTACTCTTGTTGAATCAAAATGAACCTCATGTCCCAAAGTCTCCTCCACCCATTGGATATCTTCATCAGTAATTTCAATTTCCTTTAATCGATCAATTTCCACAATCTATCACCTCTTAGTTACATACTTTATCGCTTTCACAAGATACTGAGGTATTTTATCTTTTAACTCATCTGCTTTCCCCATGTATTTTCTTTCCAAATCATATGCTAACTGCTGTGCAAAATCAGCTTTTGAAGCCTTTTTTGATGTAAAAAAGCTGTAAAAGTGAGAGGCTTTTTCTTCTATTGTTTTACACGAATTCATTAACTCTATAAATTTTCTTTTATTTTCGTCCCTGTTAGATTTAACATAACTTACTTTCATTAACGCATCTATTAGTATATCTTTCATATCCTCATATTCTAATCCAATGTATGCCAAATCATATTCTAATGTCCAATGTCCCGCAATAAAAGTTCGTACTTTCTGCCCATCTGTTTTTTCTTTGATCTTTTTCAAATGCTCTTTAGCCTTTTCAAGAGTATAATCTGATTCTGCACGCCAAACCCTTTTTGATTTATTAGGCCATGTATTTTTATTCTCTGTATATTGTTCATTAATACATATCCTTGGAGCACAATCGGGCATTACATCTCTATCTGTAATACATGCCACATTTATGTCCAATTCTTTTTGTGACTCTTTGCGCTGGAATATTCTTGCATATCTCCTTAATCCTTTACTTCTGACATCCACTAATGATACTCCATAATCAGTAAAGCTACAATCTAATAATTTTGCTAATGTAGGCAGTAACAACATTTCTCCAGGACCTTCAACTATGACGACACTTCGAGCAAAGAATAAATTTGCTTTTGTTGCATCCAGATATTTTTCTAGAAAAACGTAATCATCACTCTCAAGCATTGTATAATCTTCCGCTAAAGAATATACATCTCCCGACTTTACAATCACAATATTATTTAATTTTACAGCAGAAGCTAATAAAGGTGAATGCGTTGTAATTATTATTTGTCTATTACTTTTCTCTGCTTCATTTTCTAAAGATTGTATCAATTTCAATTGCCTCTGAGCATGAATATGTGCTTCTGGTTCTTCAATCAGCAAAAAACAGGACTTATTATCTTTCTCTGCTTTTTTATGTAAAAGAAGTTCACATGCCATACTCAAGACATTGCTTGTTCCAAGTCCTACTTTTCCTTGCATGGAACATGCATCTTTATCTACTGCAAGATCTAATTTCTCTAATAAAGCTATTTCTTTTTGTAAATTATTAGAATTTGTATCTGTCACTTCTAACCTCGTTTTTATTGTATCTCTTTTTAACAACATTTGCTCACTAAGGATTGTTGTAATTTCCTTATTTATTGAATTCAATGCAGGATGATCGGCCAATAATTCATTTGATAAATTAGCAATGCCTACAAGCGAAAGGCTATGTAAGTCCTTTCCCTCCTCATATTTATCCTCTCCTTTATCAACCACAGAAGTATTTCTCATAATTTGGGACAGTCTTGAGTGCTTGCCTGATTGCATATCACTGTATGCATCCCTCAATGCTCTTAAATATGTCGTTCTCAGCAATTCCCTTGCCTCTGCCGATGGTGCTGCTCCAATACCTTTTTTTCCTGTAGAAATATTCGATATTGGTCGTAGTGGCTTAAAAGTTGTTAAATATTTGCATTTCCAATATAGATATAAGCAAGGTGTCTTTTTCTCTACATCCTCATAAGTAAGACACTCCAAAAAAGCTCCCATCTCACCTTCCGTTAAATCTTCAAATTTACATACAATTTCAATTTCGCGTGCAGTATCTTCGTTATAAAAATCGTCTGTTTCAATTCTGTGCCAGTTCAAATCTGTTGTACCAAAAACAATTTTTATTGCATCCATGATTGCCGATTTTCCAGAATCATTTTCTCCTACAAGAACGGTTAGACCTTTTTTGAAGGTAATTCTATGTTCGTTTTCGTCAAAACAGCGAAAATTTCTAATCGTTAATGATGATAAATACATATTAATCCCCTCCCATATTGCTCAAATTCAAAACAAACAACTTTATATTTTCATATTCAGATTTTATATTACTTGAAAATACATCAGTACATCTTTAATTGTTTCTACCCTTTCAGGAGTTGTATGCTTTTGCTCACACCTTAATTCTCCTACTATATTTGGGAAATCATACATTGGAAATTCCAAATTATCCAACATTTTATTATACTAATTCTACAATATTTTGGATATTCCTCCTTATTTTTTATAAATATTATGAATTCTTTTAAAATTTTACAATAGTAAAATCCTCTTTTATTTTCTATATAAGAAGTAGAAGGGGGTGAAAAAAATGAGTTTAAAAGAATATAAGTACGAATCCAAGATGAAACTCGAATTTGACGGCGGAATGGACGGAGACAAACAAATAACAAAGTTCAAGACTTACGGCAATATAAAACCGGATACTGATAACGAAAAATTTTATCAGGTTGCCGGCTCTATATCGGCTCTTCAATCTCTTCCCCTGCTTAAAGTGAAAAGAATCGAAGAAATTGAATTAGAGGAAGAATAATTCAAATATATAAAATCAGGAAAGGAGGAATGAATTCAAATGGCGGAATCAAAAATTCAGATGAATTTCAAAACGAGCGGAAATAAAAAAATCAGCATATCCGTGGATAACCCGAAAGAAAACCTTACTTCCGAAGAAATCAAAAATGTGATGGACAGCATAGTCACAGCGAATATATTCGACTATAAAGGAGAAAGTTTAGCGGAAGTGGTTAACGCAAAGATAATAACTACGGAAACAGAAGAAATAACATTCTAAAAAAATAAAATAAATTCTACGCCGGCGGTTGTGATAACTGCCGGTGTAGAAATATACTTAAAGGAAAAATATACCGTCCGGAGCCTATGCCGGAACGGATGCCAATACCGATTAATATATAATAATGTAAAGCCTACCAAAATTTATTTAGGAGTCTAAAATGGCCTTAACCAAAAATTCATACAAAGAAATTAAAAATGGCAATGTACACAAAAAAGAAGAACTTCTAAGAAAACTAAAACCTTTAATTATAAAAAGCATCAGAAAATATTACAATGACTTTTCTCAATATGAAGATCTGCTTCAACAAGGATATGAAGTAATCCTCAACGGAATAGACGAATTTGACGAAGAAAAAGATGTTAACTTTTTATGGTTTATAAAAATGAAACTTAAATTTTATTACCTTGATAAACATAAATACAAAAAAGAAAAACCTTCCTCATTAAATAAACCTATCGGAGAAGACGGGGATGAAATTTTGGATTTGATTTCCGACACAGACAAATCTCCTTTGGATAAAGTTTTGGAAAAAGAAAGAAAGACACATTTAAGAAAAGCGATGAGAGTATTAACCCAAAGGCAAAGAAAAATAATCATCTATTATTATATAAAAAACAAAAGCATAAAAGAGATATCCCGTATATTGAAAATATCCTACAGAACCGTGATTAACACCAAAACAACAGCATTGAAAAAACTGAGAAAACAAATGGAAAATTAATATAAATAAGCCGGGAAGATTTTATGCTCACACATAAAACCCTTTCGGCTGTATATACATATAAGCTAAAAAAGCATTAGTATATCAACTTACAAATAAATAAAACTTATGGACAATAAAGCATCCATTTTCGCACTCTGATATCATTTCACCATATCAAGATCCGGCAAACAAAACGTCCCCTTGCCTCTATAAGCTCTGTCCTCGTATTCTTGATAACACCTGTTTTAAGATTATCCGGAACAAGAATACGGGTTACACCGCCAAAGAATGAGTACGCATGCATATGAGCCTCTATCCAGTGATTGGATTTCATATCCGGGAAAGCTTCAGCATATCCGTACAGACTGCATGGAAGTACGGCAACAAATAAATATGCCGATATGTCACTGGTATTGGCAATATCATAAACCTTAATGGTATCACCTGCCCAGTCCACTTCCATTGTTTCTCCGGGCTTACGCTTGACTCTGAGTGTTGCTTTCTTTGATGCGGCATAAGCATGGTACTTGTCATTGAACTGCGTGTGCTGATACGGAATCGTATCTTCTGTCTCACATTTGGCACAGTATTCTGCCCACAAAAGAGAAAGTGTTACACCCGGCTTGGCAAGCTCGTTGTAGACATACTCATAGTCAGGGAGCCGTCTTCCTTCATTGTTACCTCTGTCCGGATAAAACAGATGCTCAATGTCACTGTTTGTCAGTGCGTCAGGAATAGGCCATCCCAGAGAATGCGTTTCTGCAAGCTTAATCACTTCAGAAACCGTGTTGCGAGAGCAACTTAAACTATTGGCAATGGCAACATTGCTAAACTCCAGACTTTTTAGTCTGATGATTTCTCGATAATCAGTCATGGTTATCGACCTCCTGTAATGAATTTACACATTTTATGTGCATAAATTCATTATAGAGGACTGCACTCCACAGCGGAAACACCTGCTCTGAAATATCGGATTTAGGTGCTCTGAATTTCCGGAAAGAGTGCACTTTCTAAACGGAATATTCATTCTATTCAGCCTGATTTTTTATTCTTGTTTTTCATAGGCTACTTTACACTATCAAATTAAATATTTTAAATTTTATGAAAATAACTAACCTACTTTAATTAAAAGTCAGTGAATTAATCTGCCATTATATCTCTATTTGTTCCTTTTAAAATAGAAATTGTGCCATTCCAATCATTCCAAATAAATTTCCAACAAATTATTCTAAAATTCACTATAAATATTCTACAATATTCCAAACATTCCTCTTTATTTTTTATAAATATTACTTAAAATCTTACTTTATCTTCTGCACAAAAAATAATAGGATAGTTATATTCCCTCATCTGCCTTTGCCAGTGCTCTATCTTTAATATTTAATTCCTTTTCAATATCTTTAACATTACCTTTTTATTCCTTCAGAGCAGATTTAAGTTCTCGAAAATCTTCAGCAATATCTTGATTGGCTTTAATACATTGGTTCTCCCTCCTCTGAGTACATACCTTCCATATCTAAAGTATTTAGATAATTCTGCTTCCATAAGAATTAAGGTTTCAAATTTATATTATATGACAACTATCCTAACACATAGAGAGCGTCCTGAGCCAGTGGAAAAGTCACTATTTTAAAAAATCATTCTGGTATCTCTCTGTGTTATGTGAATTACATACAATTATTCTTTTCCTCATTTTCAATAGTAACTTTAATTCTTCTATTTATATAGTTTATTTGTTTATTATAAGATAACGCAAATAATATAATTAAGGCCATACATAGAAATAAGTTCTGCCATCTTTTTATAAACAAACAATCCCTGATCAAAGCATTCCATATAATAAAAATTCCATAAACAATAAATAAAGAAAGAAAAGTACGATAAGTATTGTTAGTTTCAGACAATATATCAACTTTCGGATCTTTATAACTTGCTAATACAAAATTATCATAAGGCATAAATGTAATAATTTTAAGTTTCTTACATATTGGTTCAACTACAACTGAACCGAATCGACTTACTACAATTCCAATAAAATAATAAACAAACAAATTTTCAACCAAGCTATTCCCTAACAATAAAGAATATTTGATTCTTTTTCTAATAAGAAAACATAGTATTACCCCAGGTAATAAATTATTTAGTAGGTTATAAGAACTAATCTTATCTAAAAATCTTTCCAAAGCCTATATTCCTCCCATTACGTTAATATAAGTTTTTATACCTGAACTTTACAATATTTTACTATTATATAATCCCATATCGTATATAAGCCGATACTCTAATCAAAAATGTATCATTATGCTTTTGGTGTAAATGAACCAATATAGTGCTTGATATCTGTATCACTTTTTTCATCATCACTCAAAAATGATACATTATAGTTAAAATTTGACACATAAACATCCACTTTATCATTACCACAATCAAAGGTAATATCTCCTGCTAAATTCTGAGTTATGGTATTATACCCACTATAATAGTTTAAATTCTCCGAGGGAGCTTCTCCTACCACAATTATTTGAGGATTGAGCTGTTTTAATACATCAGATGACACTTTCCCAGATTCACGCCCATGATGGGGAGCAAATAATATATCAATCTCATCCCATTCTATTTTTTCTTTTATTTTCTCAAGGAAAACATGTTCTATATCTCCCATCCACATTATTTTTACTCCATCTTCGACTGAATACGTAAATATGGGTGAAATGTTGTTGTATGATGTTCCCTCCTTGGCTTTGACCAACTCATCTTTATAATCATCATCTGAAGTAATAGGCCATAAAAAATTAATTCCAGCACCTCCGCGTTCTTCATCTTCTTCATTCAACCACCTTCTTCGACATCCTTTTTCAACATAATAGGCTTTACTCGAATCACGTAACTCACAATATTGTTTAAAGCTATCTGTTTCATCTTCTTTTGTTGCCTCATTTTCCACACAGTAAAAATTTGTAATATCAACTTCAGTATAAAATTCATTAATTCCTTTTATATGATCTTCGTCAGGATGAGTCGAAATAAACCTTGAGATACCTTTAGAATTAGATAAATTTTTAATTTCATTAAATATAGCATTACGGTTATCATCATCAGAATAGCAACAATCTATAGTTGTAAAGCTATCAACGTTATGTTTAATGCAAAACATATCACCTTCACCCACAGAAAATGATTTAACAATGCTCATATTTACCTCTCCTCTCTAATGATTTTCGTTAAGTTTTTAATATTCACGTATACATGTATGCCTACAGCTTTGTCCATAATTTCCCTATTTTTCTTTCTTTGTTTATAAAAAAATTTTTAATAACACTTTCGATTAAACTTTTCGACCATACTTTATATATAACAAAAACCTTAAAATACTGAATTTCACTGAATCCTTGTTGTTATCTTATATGCTTGTTAGCACTATTGTTAACACCATGGCCTTTAAATAACATTATGGGATAAACCATAATGTTATTTCATTAATATTCTCGCTTTATTCTTTATCTAATTTCTCAATAAACTTTTTCCAATCATCATCTGTTGCCCCCTGTTTACTGGCTTTTCTTAGAGCAGCTCTAACTACTGGCTTTTTCATAATATACTCTGGCAAATCCGGAGATACTTCATTCCTATCTTTTCCTGCCAGATCAAACATCTTATCCCGCTCTTCTTCTGTTAAATTTAATATTGATGAAATTTTTCCCAGTATACCGACATCCGGTGGATTTCTTCTACTTTTCTCTATATCACTCAAATAAGCAGGTGAAATACCTATCATTTCCGCCATTTTTCTCAGTGTAATCCTTGCCGTCTTTCGTTTTTCAGTAATATATTCTCCAAATCTTATATCATCCATTATTTACACCTTCTTACTCTAATAAACTATGTTTACTTGTTAGCTTACATTATTAATGATACTCCAATTAAAATGATTTGTCAATAAATAATTATTTTATCCCGAATTATTTTTAATCAATAAAACTTTGTTTCCCTATGCCTTTCTCTTTTACAAATTCTAAGTTTTTAAGTCTAATTTTTGCTGCTGTTATGGAAACATTAAATATATCGGCCAATTCAGAAACTACAGTATTTATCCATAAATCTAAATTTTTATCATTATTGTATTCATAGTAACCTTTTGTTATACCCTTTTCTATAAACTTCTTTTTGACCACTCTGCTAAATGTAGCTTTAGGCATTAATAAAGTTGATGCTAGATAATCCGCCTGCCATTCGACCCAGTCGTCATCACTAACCAATTTTCTCACTATATTTGCGGATCTTTCAATATTATCTTTTCTGCATTTAGTGACAGGGACTAATTTTTGAGGTGATTCATCAAGAAAAGTCATTTGATTTGAATCAAAACCGTATTTAAACTTATGTAATAGCCAATGACTTGCTTCATGTCCCAATGTAAATCTTTTCCTTCCTATTTGATTACTATTTAAAAAACTGTTATCTATAAAAATTGTTCCTTCTCTTACCGGAATATCTTTAACATCATTATTTTCAGGATCATATATTGTTACATAACAGTCATTAAAAACCGTCATTCCTAGTATTGACTGATTATTTGATAAATCTTTATAATCCATATATAAGTCCAAATAAATCTCAACAAAATCTTCAATATCTAAACTGTTTGGCTTACTTAAAATTTTATTATCATAATCTTTAAGAATTCTCTCTGCAATATTTTCTATTTCCATTCTGCTTAAAATAGGTACCCCATTCTCTCTTTTCTTAAAATTTAACTTTATCATGAAGTCCTCCTAATTATTTAATTTCATCTACAGACTGCTTCAAATTCACAAATATAACTTTATTATATGTATTTGTCAACCGAAAATTAGGTCAAAAGACCATTTAATTTTAGGTCACTTTCTTGTAAATAAATGTGCCTCTAAAATTTGTGTACAAAGGCACAAATACTTTAAGCTGTTAAAGATTTAATAGATGCACCATTTTCTCTTAATGTTTCTCTTAGCCGATAAGAATCACCCTCCATGTCGACAAGAATTGCCTTGTAAGTAAGTCTATCTATCATCGCACTTGTAACTGTCGGATCACCGAAAACCTCAATCCAACGCTCAAATGAAAGGTTAGAAGTAATTATTGTTGATTTCCTTGCTGCCCTTAAAGAAAGATTGTTAAACAGCAAATCTGTCCCTTCCCGGTCAAACGAGGTGTACCCAAGTTCATTTGCCACTACAAGGTCATATTTTTCAAATCTATTCTCAAAATATCTCAAGGTCTTAGCGCTATTGCTTTCCTTCAATGTAGTAACCAGTAGTGGAATTGTCGTGAACAGAACCTTATAACCTGCCATGCAAGCCTTTAATGCTAAAGCAATACTAACCATAGTTTTTCCGGTTCCCGGGTTACCGGTCATTATGATATTTTTGCCTTTTTCGATAAAATCAAGTGTTGCTAACTCAGGAAGTCTTTTCTGCATATCTACTGGGAGACAGTCAATTTCAATATCTTCAATATATTGCCTGTAAGGCAAATGTGCATTTCGAATACGACATTCAATGGAACGCTTATCCTTTTCTTCCATCTCATAAGTTAAAAGCTTATGAAGAAAATCCTCATAATCAGCCGCTTCAGATATTACTTCTTCATAGTGAGTTTTAATTCCTTTAAGTTTCAATATATTACAGTATTCTTTAATCTCTTCATTTAATTTAACCTTCATACTATACAGCCTCCTTGTTAAGCTTTCTTGATTGGAGTGCTGCAAGTTTATCATAAATCGATAATGTGCTCCTTGATTTTTCAGTTAGATGATCATTTAATGGAACAGTAACGCAAATTTCTTTTTCCTTTCTACTTTCACAAATCACCTTAACCTTATCAGCACTCATATCCATTGGTGACAGTTTTTCAAGTTCCCTTAAAGCTTCTGTCACAGCATGGATTCCTTTTTCATAAATAATTTCTAAAACTTGTAGAAATGTCTTGGCATCTTTGGTATAATACTGTTCATAGATATATTTGATCTGGGTGTCCGTTTGGAGCAGTGCTGTGCTTCCTTTGAGGGCACCTGGTTTTTTATGTAGAGTTCTAAGATAATGATGAATCTCAATTTTCCAGTCATGCAGTTTAAAACTGCGGTCATGTTTAGCTACAATGCTGTTATCGTAGTAGATAATTATCTTATCTGTAAACATCTTCACTTTTACCATTTTACCAACTAATGTATCCGGTACAGAATAATGATTTTGACTTACCGTTACGGTCGAATATTTGTCAACACGGTTTTCTGAATAAATACTGCTTTCAAACTTAGGTAAGTTAGGAAACAAGTGTTTTTGCTCTTCTTTAAAGATTTCCATCGGCACCAATCCGTTAGATGTTTCTTTATTATTAAGCTTCATACATTCTTCAAAAAGAAACTTGTTTGCTTCTGCAAGAGTGTCGAATTTGTCATTACCCGGCTCACTGAATACTTTTCTTCTAACATATTCTACACTTCTCTCAACGTGGCCCTTTTCATTGCCTTTTGCAATATTCGTGAACCTAAAGTTGAATCCATAGTATATTGATAATTCTGTCAATGCTTTTGTTGGCTCTTTTTCGAACAATCCAACAAATTTCTTAACTGCAACCCTCATATTATCATAGACCATTGTTCTAAAATTACCTTTGCAAAATGAGAAAAATTCTGCATGTGATTGTTGAAATGCTGGAGTATCTTGAGATTTAAAAAGCATTGAATATCTGATTCCGCTTTTAGCAGGAGTAAAAACTGCCATTTGATAAGCTTTATATCCTTCTCCCCCTATATCTAATTTTGCCGTACCCCAGTCAAATTCACATACATCTCCAAGAACATATTCTTGTCTTATGAAAGCTTCACGATGCCTATCCTCGATTGTTTTAACTAATCTTTTAACTACCGTTAGCACGCTTTCATTCATTAACCTTTAAGCATTCTTCAATTACTTCAATCATCTCAGATGTTACCTTGTTTGGCCCTCTGTTTTCAGAATTGTATTTTGGTTTTTCAACAATTGCTTGAATTAATTCTTTTGTATCTGTTTCAGGATTTTTTGCTAAAAGTTCTTGCTTTTGATTTTCATACTCATTTACATATTTATTTACAGTATCCTTGCTCATGTGAAGCTCACTGGCAATGCTTCGATTGCTCATACCGTCAATATGTTTAAATATGATTTTTTGTTTTTGATTCAATTTTATCACTTCCTTCTCTTCCTCCTCCCAGTTTATACTGAAAGGATACCATATTTTCTTAAGAAAGTGACTTAATTTTCAATGAGCCAGCTGACCTATTTTTAGATTAGCATAAACAACCGTTATAAACACCAAAACAACCGCATTGAAAAAACTGAGAAAGCAAATGGAAAATTAATATAAATAAGCCGGAAAGATTTTATATCAAAATAAAACCTTTCCGGCTGTATATACATATAAGCTAAAAAAGCATTAGTATATCAACTTACAAATAAATAAAACTTATGGACAATAAAGCATCCATTTTCGCACTCTCATATCATTTCACCATATCAAAATCCGGCAAACAAAACGTCCCTGTGCCTTCTGTGCCTTCCTGTGCCTTCTAATTGATAATACCCTATCTACCTTTATAGCCAATCTTCTTCTTTCCCTTTAATTCCTTTAAAAATCTAACCGCTAATCCCAAATATATCCAAAGCTGGAAATCAATTAAATATGAACCACTTACCATTAAAGGAACAAAACCTATGCAAAACCAAATCAACATTAAATTAGATTCCTCTATATCCTTTGAGAATAATGATTTAGTACTTATAATTCCAATAATAATCAATATAATCGTTCCAAATACTACTCCGAATCCAGAAACTATTTCCAAAATGATGTTATGAGAATAGCTCCCACCTGTATACAATCTATCCCCACCTAACCCAATACCTAAAATAGGATTAGATTCAATTTGGTACAGTACCTCATCATAAATAACATCTCTTCCGCTAAGATTTATCTCATTTTTTAAAAATAAGTTAATACTCCTGCTATATATGCCAAATTTATTTAATATTCTATTCATAAATATAAAAATTTCTTTTAAATATATCAAAATAAATATAATTAATACAAAAATAACTATATTAATTAAAAATTTTTTAGCATTAATTCCTCTGCTATTAATTAATAAATATAATATTACATATACTCCAACGCACATTATAGCACCTCTTGAGCCTAAAGCAAGCATTACGAATAAAGAAACTATGGAAAATATAATTGACTTGATCGAAAATTTTTCAAAGAATTTATCCATAAATATAAGAGTTGGAAGAAGCATATAATATGATAATGACATACTATATGAGCCTAAAGATATTTTTTTTATAAAAACCAAAAATCCAATTATTAATCCTATAATAAAAACTATTAATCCACATTTTTCCATAATGTCCCTTAATATTCTCCTATCATTTATGCTAAAACTATATAAAAAACAAGGCAAACATATGAAAAAAAATTTAAATAAAACATCATTCAAATACACAATATTTTGCTGAAAAAAAAGATAATTAAAAGAAAAGATAGCTAAAAAAACACAATACATTAATATAAACAAAGTACCCTGCTTTTTAAATACAGTCGGAAACACTCTGAGAAAAAATAATCCAACAATAGCTTTAGAAATTAATTGTATATTTTCTCCCATCTTTGTACTTTCAATATTGAAAAAATATAGTATAAAATATTGCCCCATTAATATTACAAAAGAAGACATAACAGCTGTACTTATTTTTTTATCTTCATTAACTTTAAGTTCTGATTCTTTTACTATTAACATTTTATTCATCCTTTTTAACATCTAAATTCTACTATTATATTAATCTTTTAATCATAGCTTAATATCCTAAATCATGACAATAAACCTCATCGAACCATTCCTCCCAACCCCTATATATAGAAGTATTATGCCAAAGTAGAGTGAATGTCCCTTCAACTTTTCTGCATCTATTCTTTAATTTTAAAATAGAGTCCGAACCCTCTTTAATCCTCAATTTTCTATATGTTTTAAGCGTTCCATCCATAGCTATAAGGGGTATCTCTATAATATTCAATTCTCTATCTTCCTCCATATTAAAAGGTTTAAAGGGATGGCATGTACCGCATCTAAATCCTTCATGCTCAGCATAACAAACAGTAGAATCATATCCTAATCCTGCTTTCTCCCAATACTTCCACGTTGTATTTATATTAAATCTTAGATAATGCTGCCTTCCTCCATAACTTGTATATCCTAATACTTTATCAAGTTTTTTCTTTTCTTCTATAAACTTTTCATAATCTTGAAATGTATAATACCCTGCATGAAAACCTATTTCAAAACCTTCATTTTGTAAAAAAGAAATACACTCTTTAACATAATCTTCTATGACATATCCACTATCATAGGAGCTTTTATTTGATGTTTTAAAATAAAACGCACTATCCATACTATACCTTTTAGATATATCAGCTAATTTATATATTCCTAAAAAATACGGATCTTTGATCGGATGCTTTAAAGATTTTCCCCACTCTTTTAATGATCTATTAAATAAACCAATACTTTTACTTTTTATCAAATCCCCACCTAAAGTTCTAATGGCTGTTTTAGCAGTTTTAAATCTCCTGATGTCGTCTATATCATGACTTAATTTAATATGAAATTCATTTTCTCCCAAATTTACATTTGGAAATAATTTTTTTAAATATTTTCTTAATAACATAGCATATTCATCTACTATTGGTATATCTATAAAATTGTATTTATAAGCAATGCTGTTAACAAATTTAAATCTACCATGAATATCCCTTTCATAATTCAATCTTTCTTCCCATCTGGAGAGCATAAAAAAACTTGATGAAACAATATCCCCATTAAAAATAACTTCATCGCTGTTTATTCCAACAAAAGGCAGTTCTTTATTCGCCCAAAACAAAACGGGAATTTTATACATATTATCTGCATCATCTGTCCAATGTATTTCTTTACATTTTCCACTGACTAAGTCATACCAATCATTATCATTTACTAAATTAAAGACAACTCTTTTACTGTTTTCTTTAATGCTAACAGCAACCTCTTTTTTATTTTCATTAATACTAATACTATATTTTAAATTATCTTTTGGATTAGCAATTTTAAATAATTGATTTACAGTATATTCTATTGAATTTTTGGTCATTATTCTATCATCCAAAATATCACCTTGCCTCTATTGTTTTCTTAAACTTTTGTATATGTTAATAGGAATTTTGTATTTAAAAACCTTAGATATTGTAAAATATGGTTTCTGAACCGCACCAAAATTATTATTATAATTTGCAATTTTCTCTATCATACTTCCCTCAAAATCAAACTTCTTAGTAAAATTCGATACATGATTTATTGAATCTAAAACAAGTAATAATTTTGCATTATTATTTCTATACTTTGGATTGGAGCCTGACATTAATAAATATGCACTATTGAAATCCCAAACTACATATATTGAAGTATTAATATTATTTTCTTTATCAAACGCAAACAATATCTCCCTGCATTTTTCTTTTTTACATGCATTATCCAGATTAATTAAAAATTTGCTTGAATATGGTATCTCAACTTTCTGTCTATCAAAAGTCATTTTATTAATAGAATAAAATTGTTCTATATTATCACTTCTGACTACGGTAAAATTACCTTTTTGTTTTTTTATATGATTTCTAGCACTCTTACTAAAATTATTATAAACCATATCCAAATCACTAATATCTTCAATTACATAAGTATATCTTGTTGTCTGCTCAAATTTTCTCCAATAAAATGGTAACCAATTTGTTATAGAATAATGAAAATTCTGCTGATAATAAACTATACCCAATTGTTCTATTTGATCTATTATATCATTCATAACCTCTTTTTCATAAGATAATCTTTTTTCATACTTTTGATTTTGGGGATATCTTATATAATACCATTATTTTGAGTAAGTTTAGGTTGAGTGATATATTTTAACCCATGTTTTTTCTTTATATATATGGGCATAGAAGCTACTATTTCTCCACCCTTTTCAACTATTAAAACATTCCAATCATTTTCACCACAAACTGCATCCATCCACCAATCTTTTGAAAATATAGGTATAGACTTATCTTCTTTACATAATTGTCTGTATTTATCTTTTGGGGTCATTTCTAAATTCACCTCATTTTATGCCTCTTAAAAAATTAAGTATCGTACTACAAAATTATATCATTAAAATACAAAATTATCTATTTCAATAACTTTCAGTATTTACCCATATATCTTATCTAAATTTTTAACTACATCATTCCAGCTATAATCATATTGTATTTTCTCTAAATTCCTTATTTTTTCATTAATTACATTTCTATTATTATTTAAATATTCTATTAAATCTCTTATTTCATTAATGTTGCTTCCATCTACTGTAAATCCAATCCCATATTTATTTACAAAGTTATTTAAAACAGTTCCTTTACCAACTATTACGGGAGTCTTAGTAACTATAGCTTCGTATAATTTAACCGGGTAAGATGTAGTGTACTGCATCGAAGTAGTTGGATATAACACATATAACAAATCAGCCTCACTATAAAATTTAGCACTTTCAGTGAATTCATACCTTCCCGTAACAACCACGTTATTGTAATCATCCTTTATCTTATTTAATTGTTTATATGCCACTCCTGCTCCGTGAATAGCTATCTTTACATTACTCATTTCTTTACAAGCATCCATCAAGTTTTTTAATTCATTGTACTGTCTTACTGCTCCTATATACGAAACTCTAAGATTATCAGATTTAATTTTTTTACATACAGCATAATTTTGTATATCCGGATAATTAGGTATACATATAAATTTTCTTTTGTTCTTATTAGATGCAAAGTTTTTCTGCGTCTCATTAACATAAATTATAAAATCAGATTTGTTTTGAAAAAAGTTTACCATAAACCTTACTATATATCTTATTTTTTGGTTTCTACCATTAATCTCATAATTCTCATGCATATCAAATATAAATTTTGTATAATTATTTTTAATGAAATATCCCGCAATTACTCCATCTAAATCATGGCAATGCAAATATTGATATTCCTTATTTTTTAAATATTCTTTACATTCATTAATAAATCTTACAAAAGGCCTTAACTGCTTAAAGCCAGTACCATATTCAGAATATGGAAAAAACCTTTTGATTTTAATTCCATCTATTACACTTTCTTTAATTTTAGAATATTCACTTTCTCTATCCCAGCATAGTATCTCAACATCTAAACCATTATCTACTAAATATTTAGCTTCTTTATAAACCCTAACATCAGGGTCAAACCTATTTGTAAGTATCATCTTAACTTTTTTCATTTATAAATATCCTCACTCTATTTAAAACATTAAACTTTTATTCTCCGTAAGCCCTAAGTATTATCTCCAAAGCTTTTCTTCCTTCTTCTCCATTTATCAGAGGTACCCTATTTTCATTTACCGCATCTATAAAATTTTTATAAAGAGGAGTATGCCCTCTCCCATACACGCTGTCTATTTCCGTATTTTCATCCTCTTTATCGTAATCCCTTTCATCTGCAAACTGCCATGTTTTTATCTTATTGACAGCCAAACCTCCTATAACTACTGTTCCCTTTTCTCCGAATATACTCAGTGTTTCCTCTAAATTCTTAGGATAAACGCAGGCACTGCCTTCTACTATACCTATGGAGCCATTTTTAAATCTGATGAGTATCGCCCCGAAGTCTTCCATTTCAATATTCCTTAAAAATGTTCCTCTTTCGCAGTGAACCCTTTCTACTTCCGAACCCATCATCCACTGGAGAAGGTCTATATTATGTATGCACTGGTTCATCAATGTGCCACCGTCTAATGCTTTTGTCCCTCTCCAGGGTGCCTGTTTATAATAATCGTCATTTCTGTTCCAAAGGATTCTTGCCGTCCCGTTTATTATTCTGCCGAATCTTCCTTCTTCCACTGCCCTTCTCAGCTTTTGTATGGGAGAATTAAACCTGTTTTGGTGGCATATACCTAACTTCAAATTTTTCTCTCTAGATAATTTTATCATTTTATCTGCATCATTTAAAGATAATGCCATAGGTTTTTCTACCAAAACATGCTTTCCGGCATTCAAACAGTATAAAGCATGAACGGCATGATGGCCGCTTTCCGTACAAATCGAAACTACATCTATATCTTCTCTTTTGAGCATTTCCTTATAATCAGTGTATTTATTAATTTTTTTATCTAAATTAATACCTCTCTGTTTCATAAAATCATAATATTCTTCGACATCCTTGTCCATCTTTTCAGGTACAATATCACACACAGACACGAGATCCGCTTCTGTAAAATTATTTGCTAAAGCCTCAATATGTTTGTGTGATATTCTTCCGCATCCGATAATTGCAAAACTAAGTTTTTTCATAAATTCTCACCTGCTTTCTTGTTTCTAATTACTCTTGCTGGTACACCTGCTACAACTTTATTTTTCTCAACATCTTTTATAACAACTGCTCCCATTCCAACCAAACTATTTTCTCCCACTTTTATCTGATTCTTAATTATAGCTCCCGGTGCAATATACGAATTCTTCTCCAATGATGAACTTCCTGCAAGTATAGACAAACTAATGACAATACTATTATCTTTAACAACAACATTGTGAGCTATTTGACATAAATTATGTATTTTAACATTATTCCCTATATAAGTATCGTCAAGTGTACCTCTGTCAATACACGTATTAGCACCTATCTCTACATTTTCTCCAATTATCACTCCTCCATAATGAGGAACTTTTGTATTCATTCCCTCATCATCTCGAAAATACCCAAAGCCGTCACTGCCAATAACTACTCCAGAATATAATACAGTGTTTCGCCCTATTTCAACTTTTCCTTCAATTGATACATTATTTCTAATTACTACATTATCTCCTATTTTAACATCCCTGCCTATATAACAGTGATGACCAATATATACATTTTCCCCTATTGATTTAGTTTCTACCACCGAATCATTTGATATAAAAGATTTACATTCCTGTTGTTTGAAAAATTTATTTAATATTGAAAAAAATATTTCTTTCGGATTATCACATATAATAAACCCCGCATCTTTAAAATAAATACTATTTATATTTATATCAGATTTCACAACCAACAAAACATCTTCTAAACCAACAAAAAATTTTTCATCATAATAAGATTGATTTTTTATCCAAGTAATACTATTATCTTTTAAATTTTTTAAAGATGAATATCCATTTATTGAAATATCGTTCTTACCGAAATATTTATATTCAAAATTCATTTTCTTCAAATAGCTTAAAATAGTATTCAAGCTTATATTCATACGATATCACCTTCATTAATAACGTCATTTAAATCTCTGATATTGTCCTTCAGATTATAATACCTCTCTACTTTTGCTCTATCAATAAATTTAGTCAATTTTTCACCCATTGTTTCTTCCTTTTCAGAATACCAAAATGGATGAGTAAGAATATGAAGTTTATTATAAAGTTCACTTTTTATTATTCCTATAACATCTTCTCTCCAATGCATACGGGAATCCGACAAATATTTAAAATCAGAAAAATATTTCTTTGAATATGAATTTATTATCCCGTCAAATTGAACATCATTTTCCAATATCCACTTAGACGGCCTGTGCATTGAAACTACCTGTATTTTTTTCCCAACAGCACATTCTAATACACTAATTTCCTTCTTAATATAATACTCCAAGTCTTTAACATTATTTATCGGATAACTTTTTTCATCAAAATGCAGCCCTATTTGATGGCCTAAACTTATTATATCTTTTATAATATCATTAGATTTTTTTGAAAAAATATTATAAAAGTCGGTAGATAGAAGTACAAAAAATGTAGACGAAATATTATTTTTATGTTCCAATCGTGCTATATCAAGAGCTTTATCCAAAGAAGTATCTATATCATGCCTGAATATTACAGATTTATTATATCTATCACAATCTAAGTAGCTACAAAAATGGTAATTTTTCTCTTTTAATAAATCAATCAACTTTATATATTCACCATAAGTAAAATTCATTCTTAATCTCTCCCAAATTTATAATAACTCTATATTTTCCCTGTTTTTAACTTCTTTCATAGCATTTTTGGTATCAAATACAAATACGGAATTGGCTTGTACAAAATTATAATCTATATTTGTATGGGAAGTTGTAACTACTATCAAATCATAATCTTTTAGTACCTGTTTATTTAATTCTTTGATACCGCTCTTTGACTTATCTTTAAATTTATAATTCGGAATGTAAGGATCATAGTAATCCACCATGCATCCTTCTTTCTCAAAGTTTTCTATAACTTTCAATGCGGGACTTTCCCTGTAATCATCTATGTCCTGTTTGTAAGCCACGCCGAGAACCAATATTTTTGAACCGTTGAGAGATTTTTTAAACCTGTTCAGTATCTTTGAAGACCGCTCCACTATATATTCAGGCATACTATCGTTTATTATTCCAGAGGTTTCTATTAATTTCGTATGATAGCTGTATTCTCTTGCTTTCCATGCCAGATAATATGGGTCAAGGGGTATACAGTGACCTCCTACGCCAGGACCTGGATAAAAAGCCTGAAAACCGTAAGGTTTGGTTTTGGCCGCATCTATTACTTCCCATACGCTTATTCCCATCTTCTCACATATTATAGTCATTTCGTTGGCAAGGGCTATATTTATATTCCTATATGTATTTTCCAACAATTTCTCCATTTCAGCTACTTTAGGAGATGATACTTCATAGACGCATCCATTTAAAACAGACCTGTACATAGCAGCTGCCACTTCAGTTGAATCTTTACCTATTCCTCCCACTACCTTCGGGGTATTTTTTGTCTTATACAATTTGTTACCCGGATCAACTCTTTCCGGTGAAAAAGCTAAAAAGAAATCCTCACCGCATTTCAATCCGGAGCCCTTCTCCAATATAGGCTTTAAAAGTTCTTCGGTGGTTCCCGGATAAGTTGTGCTTTCCAGTACAACCGCAGAGCCTCTTTTCAAGTGCTTTGATATTTCAACGGCGGAATTTTTTACATAGCTGATATCCGGCTGCTGATACTGATCAAGGGGTGTCGGAACACAAATGGCTATAAAATCAGCATCTTTGACTACAGAAAAATCAGCTGTTGCCGACAGCAAACCCTTTTCAACCAACTCTTTCAATTCCCCGTTCACGACATCCCCTATGTAGTTATGCCCCTCATTTACCATTTTAACCTTTGATTCCTGAATATCAAAGCCTATGGTCTTATATCCGGCTTTGGCCTTTTCCACAGCAAGAGGAAGACCTACATAACCGAGACCTATAACGGCAACTACGGCTGATTTATCATGAATTTTCTTTAACAGATTGTCCTTCATATCAACTTTGCTATCCATAATCATTACTCCTTTGGACTTAAATTTTTGTTTATAATCTCATACTCTTTACCGCATGAGTCACATATGTACTTATCCCCAGACTTTTTCAACTTATTCCCGCATTTACATACATAACCTACTACACGGGCAGGATTCCCCACAGCCAATGCATAGTCTGGGACATCTTTGGTAACTACAGAACCAGCTCCTATAAACGCATATCTTCCTATTTGATAACCGCAGACTATAGTAGCATTGGCTCCTATGGTTGCTCCTTTTTTTATGGTTGTTTTTCTATATTCAGCTTTCCTTTCTATAAAACTTCTCGGATTAATAACGTTTGTAAATACACAGGAGGGCCCTAAAAATACATCATCTTCACATATTACACCTGTATATACGGATACATTATTTTGTATCTTTACATTATTTCCTATAATAACATTAGGAGATACAACTACATTCTGACCTATATTACAGTTTTGACCTATAACCGTATCCTTCATTATATGAGAAAAATGCCATATTTTCGTTCCCTCCCCTATTTGACACGGTTCATCTATATAACTCGATTCGTGAACAAAATAACCTTTTTCATTCATCCTATTCATCAAACTCCTTCAGCTTTTCAACTATATATTTCTTCTCCTCATCTGTCAATTCGGCAAACATAGGTATTGCAAAGGTGCGTTTTGAGAGATATTCGGCATTAGGAAGAGAACCTTCTTTGTATCCTAAATTTATATAAGCTTTCTGCAAATGGAGGGGTACAGGATAATATATACCGGTCGCTATTCCGTTTTCCTTTAAAAATTCAACCAGTTCTTCCCTTCTTTCGGATTGGAGCATGTACATATGGTACACATGTTTTACATAATCGTCTTCATGGGGAATAGTCAATTTTGTACCCGATAAATTTCGGTTATAAAATTCCGCATTTTTTCTCCTTTTATCATTCCATCCGTCAAGCAACGGGAGTTTAACTCTCAATACTGCTGCCTGTATTTCATCAAGCCTTGAATTATATCCTATGAGGTAATTATAATATTTCAATGGATTATAAACTGTATTGTCTTCAGATTTATCTTCCTCTACTTCTTCGTTTATTCCGTTCAAGAAGTTATAAGCCTTCTGTCCGTTTTCCCCACTTCCGTGAGTTCTCAGGGCTCTGCATACAACAGCCAAATTATCGTCATCAGTAACTATCATCCCCCCGTCTCCGGCACAACCCAAATTTTTAGTCGGGAAAAAGGAAAAACACGCTATATCTCCCAATGCTCCTGTCTTTTTGTGTTTATATTCAGCTCCTACGGCCTGACATGCGTCTTCCAATACCTTAAGATTATATCTTTGAGCTATTTCATTTATTTCATCCATATCGGCAGGCTGTCCGAAAATATGCACGGGTATGATTGCTTTGGTTTTTGATGTGATTTTTTCTTCTATTTCAGCAGGGTCTATATTGAATGTATCCCTTCTTACATCTACAAATACCGGAACAGCTCCTACGGTCGATATGCTTTCGGCTGTGGAAAAAAAAGTAAAAGGTGTGGTTATAACTTCATCTCCTTCACCTATGCCGAGGGCTTTCAATGCTATAACCAAGGCATCCGTACCGTTCCCGACAGATATGCTGTGCTTGACGCCTATGTATTCTCCAAATTCTTTCTCGAATTGTTTTACGTTTTCTCCCATTATATACTGAGCCGATGAAAAAACTCTTAAAACATTTTTATCTACATCTTCTCTTATGGTTTCATACTGTTTTTTGAGGTTTATTAAAGGTATCTGCAAAATCTTCATCTCCTAAGATTTAATCTTCCAATATTGTCTTTTATTTATGAAATTAACTTTTAAATTGCAAATATTAATTAAACTTATCCTTCTTTATAATTAGTAAATATTTTAATTTTATCAACTATAACTTTATAGCTCTCTTTTCTATCAAAGTATTTTTCAGCAAGGTGTCTTGAATTTATTGAATAAATTTTCATTTTGTCTTTATCTTCTGTCATTTTTATAATTGCATCTTTTAAAGATTTGGCATTCCCCGGCATATAATTTATTCCTAATTCATTAGAATTCATTAAATCTATCACTTCTCTTTCTTGACATGAATTCAATATTGGTAAACCTGCTGATACATAATCTCCAAACTTATTAGTTATAGTCCCTTTTGAGCCACCAGTTAAAGCATTTAAAGCAATATCGGATCTTTTTAAGTAGGCTACCATTTTTTCATATTCTACAAATCCATAAAAATATACACTATTGTTGTATAAATCAAGTTCCTTAGCTAACCTTATTAATCTTTCCTCATCCGGTCCGCTACCTAAAATATTTAATTTAATATTTTTATAATCTTTTAATTCCGAAAAAGCCTTTATTGCAGTATCTACATCATAACTGTAACTTAAAGTTCCTATGTAAGTAATCCATATATCATTTTTATCTTTTTCGATTTCATATTTATTATCATTAACAACACTATCAAATTTCTCTAATTCTGATCCAATATAAACCGAAATAAACTCTTTACACTTTGTCCCTTTAACATTGGCTCTATAGGCATAAGTCTTCGACACTCCAAAAACAATATCAGCCATCCTGTAAATATTGTTAGCAATTTTAGTAAAAGGCCACATTAGTATTCTAACTAATAATTTCCGTGTATCAATAGCTGAAGATATTGATTCAGGCCATGTATCCTGTACATCAATTATAAACGGAATATTATTTTTCTTTGCATATTTGCCGGATACATATGAACTACTCATTGTAGGATAAGCAGCATAAATCACATCTGGCTTTTCCATGTTTTCTATTTCTTTTTTTAAGTTCTTTCCAAAATTAATATGACTTAATGCCCTCTTTATAGATACATTTTTTTCATAACCCTCTTCATGTACAAGTCTAACATTATAAGTATATTTATTACATATATCTTTTGATATATGCTTCTTCCTGCCATGACTAAAATCACTGGTAAAAAGAGTTACATCTTCGCCCTCATCATATAATTTATCAGCTAAATATTGAAATCTGTTTCTTGTACCAATTTTGTCTATACCAGAAAACGGAGCAACAATCCACACTTTTTTCATTGATATTAAACTCCTTTTCTTTATTATATATTTTTTAGCCTACTAACCACTGTCCCGACTTCCTCTTCCCCCAAATTAGTACTGCACGGTACATTTATCAAATTCTTTTCATAGAACAGTGCTTTTTCAATCTTATACGACTGATTATCCAAATATGGTTTTTGTTTATGTATCAATCCCCAGAGAGGCCTTGTCTGAATATTTTCGCTGTTTAGCTTTTTCAGCAGTTCATCTCTGTCCATGCCGTATTTTTCTTTGTCTACTATTATGGAATAAAACCAGTGGTTTGAGCGAGCATTTTTTGCAAAGGGAAGGATAGTCAATCCGTCTATATTTTCTACGGCTTCTTTATACAGGTTATAATTTCTGATTTTTGTTTCTATAAAAGTTTCCAGTTTATCTATCTGGCTTGTCCCGAAGGCTGCCTGTATATTTGTCATGCGGTAGTTGTAGCCTATTTCATCATGGATAAAATATAAGGGATCGGTCTTTGCCTGAACGGACAGGAAAGCTACCTTGTCCAACAATTTCTGGTTGCCGGATACAACCATTCCTCCGCCGCCTGTGGTTATTATTTTATTTGCATTGAAGGAGTAGACTCCTATATCTCCTATTGTGCCGCAGTATTTTCCGGCATATCTGCCTTTTGTATAATAGGAACCCAAGGCTTCTGTGGAATCCTCTATTACCTTTAAATTATATTTTTCTTTGATATTCATCAATCTTTCCATATCGGCGGGATTGCCGAATACATGAACGATGATTACAGCTTTTACGGTTTTTCCCGTTTCTTTATTAACTGTCTTTCCGTCTTTAAAAGTACACTGAGCTTGCAAAAACTCTTCCAGTTTGTCCATATCCATGTCAAGAGTATCATCGCAATCCATAAATACAGGTTCAGCCCCCACATATTTAACAGGGTTTACCGCCGCTACAAATGTAACGGTAGGAACTATTACTTCATCACCATGGCCTATGCCCAATACTTTCAAAGCAAGATGAAGCCCTGCAGTACCGCTTTGGCATGAAACCGCTCTTTTTACACCTACATATTTGGCTATTTTTTCTTCAAATTCCGTTATAAATCTTCCTCCGGTAGATACCCAGCCTGTTTCTATAGTTTCTTTTATGTTGTCTAAGATGTCTAAGGAAAGGTTGGGGACTGAAAGAGGGATTAGTTTATTAGTCATAAATACACCTTCAATCTAAATTAATTTTTTTAACATTATCATTTTCTATATTCAGGAAAAAACAAACTTTTTTCCTGTTTGTTTCTATTAACAATATCAGTTAGACGGTTATATAATTCAAAATTATGTATTTTCTTACCGATATAAAAATCATTGTCTTCTAATTTTGAAAATGACTTTTTAAATCTATATAAGGAATCATTTTCAGATTCATATCCTCCCCCCAAATGAAATATTTCATATCCATTTTCATTTCCCCATTCAGCAACTTCATAAAGCATTAAATTATTAGCTTGTAGTTTCCTATACTCTTCTAACGTCCCTGAAAAATGATAATGAAGATATTTATCATACCTCATTATAAGAGATGAAGCTATTATTTTACTACCATAATAAGCATTCACAATAAATACATTTTTCCCTAAACAATTTATTACATCATTAAAAAAATTATCATTAAAATAATAATACTCAGAAGCATTATTTCTATCCATAGTAGATTCATATATGCATTTAAAATTTTCTATTGTCTTAATATCATCATCTAAAGTTACAAACACTCCATTCTTTTTTGCTTTTCTTATCATGTTTCTACATTTAGATTCTATATTAATCCAAATATTTTCTTTATCTCTTAAGTCCATATAAACTGTCTTCCTTATCGGTATAATTGTAGAATATCTATTGAAAAAATCATGATTTTTAATTAAGGGATGAAATCTGTCAAACTGACTTACAATATTTTTTTCATTACAATAATCAGAAAAACTCTTAAAAAATATTTCTCTTAACTTTACTACAGTTTCATCTTCCTTATAGCTTTCATATAAAGGGCCTCCATATCCATAAGCACTGCTAATATCAAAATATTTATTTTCTTCTATTTTACCTTTTAAATTTTTGCTTTTTGCTATATCCCTTAACATAAATGGATATGCAACCTTCCCGTATTCGCACTCCAAATAATATAATGCAGGTTCTCCATCTCCATTATTTCTAAAAGGAACAAAATAGTCATAAGTAAAATAGATGTCTTTTATACTAAAATTCTCTATTATTTTATTCCATGATTTTCCATCTTTTATTATTCGTTTTTTAAACATATATATCAATCCTTTTTATTCCGTTTCTTTATAAATATTAATAACATCTACGATTCTCCTCATATCTTCAACATCATATCTCTGATCACATGGTATTGATAGAATACTATTATATATCTTCTTGCTTAATAAATAATTTGAAATATTTATTTGTCGTGGTATAGACCAATGTATCGGACAATATATACTTTTACTAATAAGAAAATCTTTAAACTTTTTTCGACCTTTTTCTATATATACTGGAAAAAATAAAGGGCAAATAGCATCTGGAATTTTTTTAAATACTGGTTTTATACCTTCAACCTCCTTTAAAGTATTTGATAAAAATATAAAATTTTTTCTTCTTTTTTTTATTAATTCACTTGTATCTAGTTCATTTATAAGTGAATGCGAAACATTATCTATCAAATAAGACATCACATCATCATTTAAAATATTTTCTGCTTTATCAAACATATCTAAAAATTTTTGTTTTAATTTTGGTTTTTTGAATTTTATATAATCTCCTTTTAACAGCAAAGCTCTTTCTCTAATATTAGAAAAACCAGTTTGTACATCTAAATGATTTTGAACATTATTATGCTTAGAAGCTAAAAAACCACCGCTCGGCAATCCTGTCCATTTTCTTAAACTGGCTATATAATAATCATTTTCAATATATCTTTCATACTTTGAAAACAATGTATGCGTCAAATCTTCGACAATTATAGTTCCTTTTTTTTTTAAATAAATAATGTAATTACGCAAATTGATATTTGTTGGAAACCCAAAATACCCTAAATGTAAAAACACGCCTATTTTTTTCTTTAAAAATATATTTATACTTTCTGTGTTTGGCTTAAGATTATTATCAACATCATAAAAATAACAAACATATCCTTCTTTTATAAAAGGCATAATTATTGATTCACAGATATATGCAGGTAATAATGCAGTTTTAGATATAACATTATTTTCTATCCCTTTTAGCATTAAAGATATAGCCCCTCTTCCTGATGAAGTTAATACACTATTCCCCCACATATTTATCCAATCCGGACTACCTTTTGCATAATCATTTGGAATTTCAATAAGCCAGAATTCACTACCTATTTCTCTATTCATTGCTTTACCTTTTCCAATAGTTATTTTTCCTTATTAGTTCTTCATACTCTTCTTTTAATATTCCTACTACTAATTCATCATGATACTGATTCCCTTTAAAAATAGCTTCTCTCCTAATTCCTTCAACTTTCCAGCCACATTTACAATACAATTTTTTTGAAGGTTCATTATAATCTATAATAGAACTATCTAATCGGTTCAAATGCAATTCCTCAAATGCATATTTCATAACCGCCATAACAGCATCTGTCCCTATTCCTTTCCTCCTAAAATTTTTATTTGCTATCTTTATACCATGAAAAGCAGACCTGTTCTTCCAATCTATATTTACTATATTTGCAAAACCAATTGCTCCATCTTCTTTTGTTTCAATAATCAATCTTATATCATTTTTATTATCAGATATTGATTCAAACCATCCTTTCTGTTGAACTTTAGAAACCGGAAACGAATATCCTCCAACCATCTTTTCTATTTCTGGATCATTAATCATTTCTCTTAATAATTCTAAATCTTCTTCTTCAACCGCCCTTAAAGTTACATAGTTACCCTTAATATTCATTTTTTGAATTTTTCCCCCTATTCTAACTTATAATACTTTCCTGGGTTTTCTTACTTCATTTAATGACTCATCTTTAAAATCTACTCCTCTTACACCAATATCAGATCTTGTAAACACCTTTTGTATAGTCAAAAACAATATTCTTAAGTCAAATAAAAAATTAATACTATTAACATATTTAATATCATATTCGAACTTCTTATCCCAGCTTAAATAATTACGTCCATTAACTTGAGCCCACCCACTAATTCCAGATCTTACATCATGTCTATGCATTTCTTCTTTTGTATAATATGGAAGATATATAACCGGAAGCGGCCTCGGCCCTATAAAGCTCATTTCCCCCTTAATTATATTAAACAGCTGAGGCAGTTCGTCTATGCTTGTCTTTCTTAAAACCGAGCCTACTTTTGTCATTCTTTCCATATCCGAAAGCTTTCTTCCGTCACGTTCCGTTTCGACTTTCATGGTTCTGAATTTATAGATTTCAAATATCTTTGCATCTTTGCCGGGACGCTTCTGCCTAAATAAAACGGGGCCTTTGGGATCTTCCGCTTTTATTGCCATAGCCGCAATCAGCATGATAGGCGACAAAATTATCAATAGTATAATTGCAAATATAAAATCCAACAGTCTTTTTATATATTTTCTATACAATCACTTTCAACTCCATCTTATCTTTTTTCCTACACCCCAAAAAATCTCTCCACCCTATCCATAGTATAACCTATCTCCCTCAGTCTCCCCATTATCTCGTCTTCAAAGGTATAGGATGTAACCACTATCCCGTCATGCTTATATTCTTTTATTTCTTCACGGGAAATAATCTTATATCCTGTCAACTCCTTGCCCTGCTTATCTTTGTCGTCGTCCACCAGTGCCAATACTTTCAGGGATTTATCAGTTCTTCCCTTTATTATTGCCAGTATGATTCCCGCCACTTCTCCGGCTCCGTAGAAAAGTATATTCCTGTAGCCCTTATTTTCGATTCTCAGTAAAAAATTCTCCACATTTTCTTCCGCCAGGCGGTACAGCTTTAAGAGTTCGTCCAAATATGTAATGGCCAGGTAGTTTTTCCTCTTCACGCCTTGGGGGGTGATTATATAGTTAACCGTCTTTGCCGATATATATTCCCTCTTCAGATAACTCTTCTCTTCCAGGCCGTTTATATATATGTTGACCATAGAGGGAGCCGCACCTATGAGATCTCCCAGTTCTTTCTGGGTTATATTCTGATTTTTTTCCGTTTCCTGCAGCAGTAAGAGTTCTTTGTACAGGGCTGTGGGATTAAAGAAATTCATGTCCATGTCGTTCTACGCTCCATATCCGAATTTTATTCATTCATTATACGAACGATTATAATATAACACTAATCTGGTTTCCTGTAAAGGAAAATTTGTGTAAAGATTTATTAAAATTTATCGGATTTTATTTAAATATGAAAATCAGAGAACAAAACAGTACAAACCTGTTGTATTATCGGATTTGCACTATCACGATTAACCGTCCTGCTTCTCTCCGACTATCCCTTTCAGGTATTTTCTGAACTCCGTACCCAATTTTTTTCTCTTGAGGGCAAATTCCACCGTTGCCTGAAGAAATCCTAATTTATCTCCCACGTCGTATACCTTTCCTTCAAAGTTGTAGGCATACATTGCTTCTTTTTTCGCCAGTTCCCTGAGGGCATCCGTCAGCTGGATTTCCCCTCCGGCTCCCGGGGCGGTATGCTCCAGTACTTTGAATATCTCCGGAGTTATTATATATCTTCCCAGTATGGCTACGTTGGAAGGAGCTTCCTCCGGAGTCGGCTTTTCTATAAGATCCTTTACCTTGTATACTCCGTCTTCTATATACATACCAGAAACTATGCCGTATTTGTTTACCTCTTCTTTTGGTACTTCCTTGATTCCCAGTATGGTTGTCTTGTATTCGTCGTATACATCCATGAGCTGTTTCAGACACGGTTTTGTCTGGGAATCGACGATATCGTCACCCAAAAGCACCGCAAAGGGTTCGTCGGCTATAAAGTTTTTCCCGCAGTATATGGCATCTCCCAATCCTTTAGGTTCTTTCTGCCTTATATAAGTAATATTGGCCATGTTTGATACTTTCCGAACAAGGTTCAGGAGTTCCGTCTTGTTTCTCTGTTCAAGCTCCATCTCCAGTTCCACGGATTTGTCAAAATGGTCTTCTATGGCTCTCTTATTCCTCCCGGTAATAATCAATATATCTTCTATTCCCGATTCTATGGCTTCTTCAACTATATACTGTATTGTAGGCTTATCAACTATGGGAAGCATTTCTTTGGGCTGTGCTTTCGTGGCAGGAAGAAATCTCGTTCCCAGTCCTGCCGCAGGTATTATTGCTTTTTTGATTGTCATCTTTTTCCCTCCTATGCTCTTTTGGTTTTAACTTTATTTAAAGTTACTCTGCAATTAAATCGGCTTTCGTCAAATATATTTAATTCATAATATTGAGTAGGATCTTTAGATAAACTGCCTCTCCGCTGATTTGGCAGCCTTTTTCACTATCCCCATTTTGCTTCTCCCTTCCCCACATATTAATGCTTAAATATCTTAATCAGCACAGGCAAAAAATATCCCTCTAAAAACAATTATATCAATCCAATATTTAAAATTCAACAAAAACTGCCAATATGAATTTATTTTAAAAATATTTATACATTATATCAAATATTTCATTAAGAAATATCCGTAAGGAAGAATCCTGTCTATTTCCCGGATAATAAGCAGGATATGGATTTGGTATACAGCCTAATAAGTGATATAATATGTTTTATATAATAAATTCGGGAGGAAATATATGAAAAAACACAAAAAAGGCAAATATATCTTTTTGGGAATTGTTGTAATTTTGATCCTGGCTGTATCAATTAACTGGAGAAAAATCAAATTCACCTTTGAAATGATTTCCGCTTACAAAAATGCGGAAGAAAATAAATCGGACGATTCTTCTTCCGAAAATGAAAACAAAAATCCCGATGATATTAAAAACCCCATACTCAAAGTAATCGAATCGGAAACCGGGAAGAAGGATTCCCAAAACCCGGATAGTACAGATGACAATACGGGAGAAAACACAAACACCGATGATTCCGATAAGTCACAAGGTAAGGGCAAAGAGGATGCCGCATATATCGGAATTTTGGAAGAATACAACGGCAAATTCGAAAAACTTCAAAGCGAATACGAAGGAAACCTCGATTCCGTAATAAGCGGAGCATATCAAGAATATAAGTCGGGAAATATATCAAACGCAAAGCTGGCGGCCAAATATATATCCGAAGGTTCCCGGTTGGAAAAAGAATGTGATGCCAAATTTAATTCTCTTATAAAGAAAATCGAGGGAGAATTAAAGGACAAGAATTATAATACAAGCATTGTCAATGATTTGAAAGACTATTACAATTCCTATAAAAGCGCCAGAAGAGAAGAATTGATGAGTAAGGCAAAAAGTTACATGAAATAATATAAAGCAGGGGAAATTTCCTCTGCTTTATATTTTATACTGATATTTATTTGTTATATGCTCTGTATATAACTGTTGCAGCTTCCGCTCTTGCAGCCGGATTTTCGGGATTGAAGGAACCATTGTCACCATTCATCAGTCCCGCTTTAACAACTTCTGCTACGGCTTCTCTTGCCCATGATGGGATAGAATCCGCATCCGCAAATACGGTCAATTCTTTTGCCACATCTTCTTCCGTCAGTTCTTCGTCTGTTAAGCTGCTCAGCATTACAGCCATTTCTGTTCTTGATATTTCTTTATTCGGCTTAAAGCTTCCGTCAGCATATCCCGAAGCAATGCCTAATTTCTTAGCCGCTGCAACATATGGTGCAAACCAATCACCGTCTGCCACATCGGTAAAGGAACCGTCATAGGCTTCAAGCTTTTCTTCAAGAGATGAAACTAGCATCTTGACGAATTGTGCTCTTGTAACTTTTTCTTCAGGTTTAAATGTTCCGTCTTCATATCCGTTTACTGCGTTTTTAGCTGCCATTGACTCTATATAAGTCTTAGCCCAATGTCCTTCCAAATCGGTAAAGGATTTTGTCGATTCCAGGAATGCATATTTACTGTAGTGTGAAAGTACAAGAACGGCTTTGTCATCCTTTATCTTTCCTGTTACAAATTCAAGTTTTCCTTCTTCTTCATTGAAATAGTAAACAGCCAATTTATCCTTGTCTCCAAGGCCTTTGACATTTACGGTTACGGTAATAGGTGAAGCAAATTCCGAAACCTTTGTGGTATCTTTGCCGGATGTAACTTCCAAGGAAAGCTCTACAACTTTCTTTGCATTTCCCAATTCTCCCGCAGCAGCCGCAATCGATTCTACATCTCCTTCGGCGGATTTAAACTGTATCTTTGCGCCTGAAGGTATTTCTATACCCTTTAAAGCATCGGATGATATTAAGTATTGAATATCCCCTGCATTTATTTCCAGGGAAATATTGTTATCTGAAAGAGCTTCCGCAATCTTTGAGGAAAGAACAAAGGAAACATTAACTCCCTCTACATTTTCAATATCTACAACCGCTTTTCCTTCCTTGTCACTGCCTATGGATTTTCTCAGGTTCTTTATTCCCGCAACCAAATCATATTCTTTTAATGTAACTGTAGACACTCCGTCTTTTGTCTGTACGGAAACATTGTCCTTTCCGAATTCTACTGCTGATTCTTCTTTATCAACTTTGCCCGGTTGTGTTACAGGTACGTCTGCATCAGAATTAGATGACCCTCCGCTGCTGCCTGATGAGCCTTCGTCGGACGGAGCTGTATATGATACGTAGTTGACTAATTGTTTAAACAAACTCTTTGCTACTTCACTATTTCCTATTTTGTTATTAAAGTCATTCGCAGCTAATTTAGCAGCATCCGAAACTGCCGATGCGGCTTTTGACGTATCAGTAATCTTATTGCCATTTAAGTACTCACTTTGTATGGCTTTGATTCTGCTTGACAACCCGCTTACATTAATATTGAATTCCAAATTCATTGATGAATCCTTTTCTTTTACAGTCAGATTGTCAAGGATTGCATCGTAAATATCCAATACAAAATTTATTTTACTCTTGCCTTGTTGTAATACACCCTTATTTTCCCAAGCTTTTGCCAAATCGGAACCTAATAAACTACTTCTCAATGTTCCGATGTAACCTAATGAAACTTGCGAAGCACTGCCTTTTTTTACATCATCAATTAATTTTGTCAATTCTTTAGTATTTGATAACCACTTCTTTACTATCTCAACCTCTCCGTTTACATTATCCTTAGTTAAATATAATTTGCTATTCAGCTCGAATTTTAAACCGGAATATTGAGATCCGTTTATAACAGTTTCTGCATCATTTAAAACAGTATTATAAAAGTTTGTACCAGAAAGTTTCTCTACAGCCTTGATTAAAAGAGATGTATCTGTAGTAACCCCTCCAAACTTATCTTTAAGTTCGTCAAATATCGCCTGATTATCATTTCCTTCCGCAAATGCTCCCATGGGTATTACCATCGATAAGATCATGGTCAATACCAACAAAATCGATAAGTACTTCTTCATATTCCTTTAACCCTCCTTAAAATATGTTATTAAAACAATAAACTTCCTTTAAACTCACCTCCAATATAATAATCGTCACATAACGCTATTGCTTTTATTTATTTAATATATCAAACAGCCTTTTAATTGTAACAGCTGTTTCTTCCCTCGTTGCAAAATCCTTAGGATCAATTGTATTTTCTGTTTTCCCTTCAACGATGCCGTATTTCACCGCATACACCATATGAAGTGCGGCCCAAGGGGAAACTTCTCCTTTGTCTTTAAAATCATCCAAGCTCTTTCCCGTGTCCTTTAGTGTAAAGGTAAGGCCTTTATCATTTAATATCCTCATAACTATTGTTATCATTTGTTCCCTTGTTACCCTATTCTTGGGCGAGAAGGAATCGGGACCCGTACCTGTGATTATTCCGTTATCGTAAGCACTCTTTACTGCATTGTAGAACCAGTCCCCTTCTTTTATGTCTCTAAAAGGCATGGCGTTTCCGGCTTTGGGTTCAAGTTTTAAAAGTCTCTGTATGAGCGTAACGAATTCGGCTCTCGTCAGCTCTCCCGACGGATCGAAGGTTTCCTTTGTCCTTCCGGTGATTATCCCTCTTTGAGCTAAGAATACAATTGCATCCTTTCCCTTTGAGTTGTCTATATCCTTGAAATAAACTTCTAAAAGTTTTTCTTCATCCTTTTTACCTTCGGCCAACGGTACAGCAGGAGTCGTGCTCCCGCCGGAAGGATTGCCTTCATTATTTGAAGTATCGGATTTATCCCCTTCTTCATAGCTGTATATAAGAGATTTAATAGCTGAAGTATTTCCCTCTCCGATGTAGTCGGCCAATTTGACACGGTCTTCTTTGCTCCATTTGTTCAGTCTGTCCAGCTCCGACTTTACGTCATCCAAGCTGTATCCGTGATCTTTCAGCTGTTCTTCCTGGCTGTCGCTGATAAATGTACTTAAATCCCTCTTAAGTTTGCTTACACCTTCGTCGTCTTCCATATAAATTTTTAAGGCTTCTCCTGCCGCTTGTCTGTCACCGTCTTCCATATCCGAAAGTTTGCTTAAAAAGAGCTCCAAAGCGTCTCCATTCAGATCCTCGGCAAAAGCCTCCCCGCCCGGGAGTACATATGTAAACAGAAGCCCAAATATCAACATAAACAATAATATATTCTTTTTCATATTCATCCTCCTTTAAAATAAACTTACTTTTGATTTCAGTCTGAACAATATGCCTTTCTTTCTGCCTTCATATTTTTTCGGCTCTTCAAAGACTATGTCCTTATTTTCAAGAAGAGCTTTACCGTTCGTAAAGGTAATTTTTTCAAATTCCTTCTCGGAAACAATCCCTTTCAATATCTCCAAGCTCTTTCCCACTTCCGGAGAACGCCCTTCGTCAGAATGGGCATCCGTCCCCGTGAACTGATACATACCGCAAGCCGCCAATATCTCGGCTGTATTCATTGCCTTGTCCCCATACATTCCCTCCAAACTTCTTATGTTCATCTGAGCTAATGCTCCGAGTCTTATGTATTCATATAAAACATTGGGGTCATCCTGAATCTTTTTATATCTTTCGGGATGGGCGATTACGGGAATGTATCCCTTCATCAGGAATTCATATATTACATTTTCCATATGAACATAATCGTTAGCCATGGCCAGTTCTATAAGAACATATTTGGAACCGTTCAGAGAGCCGACTCTGCCCTCTTCAAGATATTTCATGATATCGGGGGATAAAAATATTTCCTGTCCCAGATATACTTTCAAGTCTATATTTTCCCGTTGGAGAACATCTTTAAATTTTTCGCAAACAACCTTGTTTTCTTCAAAGGTACTGAACTGATCCCCCTCAATATAATGGGGAGTAGCTATGATTTCTTTTATGCCGTTTTTTAAATAAATCTTTGCCATCTCAACGGACATTGCCATTGTTTTTGAACCGTCATCCACATCGGGAAGTATATGGCAATGCAAATCAATCATTGTTCTTCCTCCTCTTCTTCACTCTCTTTCCTTTTCTGCCGGAATCATCATTATAGTACGAATATCTGTAATATTGATATCTGTAATATCCTCCCCTCTCCTTTATGGGAACTTTGTTTAAGACCACTCCCAATATGTTGGCGTTAACCTTGTTAAGGAGTGCCTTAGTGGATTTTGCTCCTTCCACATCCGTTTCCCCCACGGCGCAGACGAAAATCGTTCCGTCTACGATAGACGAAAGAATAGCCGCATCCGTTACCATTCCTACGGGGGAAGCATCCACCAATACTATATCGTAATCTTCCTTTACCCGGTTCAAAAAATTCTTCATCTTCTGGGAACCGATAAGTTCGGCGGGATTCGGCGGGATAGGACCGGAAGTAATGATATCCAACCCTGAAACAATTTCGGTTGTTTTAATTGCTTCATTATAATCCAAGTTTCCTGCAATAATATTTGTAAGCCCCTCCCCGTTGTGTATCCTGAAAAAAGTATGTACCTTGGGCTTTCTTAGATCACAATCTATGAGAAGAACTTTCTTTTCCGCCTGAGCCATAGTAACCGCAGTATTTACCGTAACGGTACTTTTCCCTTCTCCCGGCCCAAAAGAAGTTACAACTATGCTCTTTATAGTCTTATCAATACTTGAAAACTGAATATTTGTCCTCAAGGTCCTGTAGGCTTCCGCCGTAGGAGATTTCGGATTTTCATAGGTAATTATTTTAGATCTTGCCATATCTTCACCTCAATAAAACTAATTGTTTTCATCAAATTTGGGAATAGTCCCTATGACAGATAAACCTAAATATTTCTGAACATCTTCCTGAGTTTTTATGGTATTATCAAAATATTCAAGGATAAACGCCAGAAATATCCCTGCCATCAATCCCAGCACCCCGGCTATGGCCATGTTTAAAAAAGGCCTCGGCTTGACGGGTTTGTCCGTAACCTGTGCTCTGTCTATGATCTGAACATTTTCTATATTCATTATATCTTTGACTTTGTCCATAAAAACTTCCGCCGTCTTGTTGGCAATAGCCGCAGCAAGCTCAGGGTCTCCGTCCGTGACTTCTATTTTAATAATTTCGGTATCCTTAACAAGGTTTACATTGACCTTATCCTTAAAATCATCGAAGGGTATGTCAAGCTTTAAATCCCTTATTACATCGTCTGCGACAACTCTGCTCTTTACCAGTTCTCCATAGGTGGTAACAAGCTGCTGGTTAACCATTATTTCGTTATAATCCAACTGCTGGTTTGTATTCTGATAATCCTTGGGCCTGCCTACCATCAACGTAGTAAATGTTTGGTATTCCGGCTTAAGGACATAAAAACTGATTATACCGCTTGCACCTATGCATATAACCGTAAGCAATAAAATAAGCCATAATCTTTTTATGAGAACGAAAAAATATTCTCTTAAGCTTATTTCCTCTTCCAATTCACGTTTCCCCCTTTACCTATTAATATTAATCGAACAAAAACCGATATATATTATGATTATATTACAACTTTCGATAAATTTATATATAAAACTTTAGGCCTATTTGACTTAAACAAAATTATGTGTATAATTTAATTGTCGATAAATGTATTTTCTTGGTATATTAAGGAGGCCATAGCATTGACATTTTTTAAAGCTGTTAAAAAAATTTCAACAAGAAAAAAGATAAACGGATACTATGAATCAAGCTATTTACTGACTCGAAAGGAAAAGGAAAGCATAATAATAAGTCTTTTTATAATTATGGTCCCTTTCCTTATCTCGTTAATAATTATCGGTGTGAACTGATCTGATTTAAGGTCACAGCTACTTCGTCTTTAATTGGCATATATTTGTCATCGTTGTACATATTTGTTTTATAAGTGGGGACCATGATTTTCAGCAGAGACATTACCTGCTCGTTGGTTCCCATTTCTACAGCTGTCCTTAACCTTTGAATATTCATGTTCAACCCGTCAAACCCATCGATCAGAGGCTTCTCAATATATATCTTGTCATGTTCCGTCTTGCTCACTCTTTCCTTATTCAAAAGAAACTCTTCAAAAAGTTTTTCGCCCGGCCTCAACCCTATTATTTTAATGGGAATATCTATTTCCGGCTCAAAACCCGAAAGTCTGATCAAATCTCTTGCCAAATCAATGATCTTTATGGGATCTCCCATATCCAGTACAAATATCTCTCCTCCTTTTGCCATTGAACCTGCCTGAAGCACCAGCTGGCAAGCCTCCGGTATCGTCATGAAATACCTCGTGATATTTTTATGAGTTACGGTAACCGGACCGCCCTCGGCGATTTGCTTTTTAAAAAGAGGTATTACGCTTCCGTTGCTTCCCAAAACATTTCCGAACCTTACCGCTACAAATTCTGTACTGCTTGTCTTATCCATAGACTGAATTATTTTTTCGCATACCCTCTTTGTGGCACCCATCACACTTGTGGGATTGACGGCTTTATCAGTGGATATAAGGACAAACTTTTTTACATCGTATTTGTCTGCCGCCTGAACCACGTTCAGAGTCCCGAATATATTATTCTTTACGGCCTCCATAGGATTTTCTTCCATCAGGGGAACATGCTTATAGGCTGCCGCATGAAATATAACATCAGGTCTCTCATTTCTGATTACTTCTTCAGTTTTCTTTTTGTCCCTGACAGACGAAATAATAATTTTTAAATTTAAGTTTTTATAATCTTTTTTAAGCTCGTTTTGAATATCATAAGCGTTGTTTTCATACATATCAAGTATTATAAGTTTACCGGGTGAAAATCTGGCAATTTGCCTGCAGAGCTCGGAACCGATAGATCCCCCTCCCCCTGTGACAAGAATTCTCTTTCCTTTTATATATCCGCATATATCCTCCATATTCAGCTTGGTTTCCTCCCTGCCGAGCAAATCATCGATATCCACATCTCTGATCTTTGAAACGCTTACCTTTCCGTCAATCAATTCGTATACTCCCGGAAGAATCCTTATCCTGCATTTGGTCTTTCTGCATTCGTCCACTATATCCCTTATCTGTTTTCTCTTTGCGGAGGGAATCGATATGATTATCTCATCGACTTTCATCTTATTACATATGTACCCTATATCTGACCTGTTCCCCACAACCGGCACTCCGTTAATGCTCTGTCCGATCTTTTTTCTGTTATCGTCTATTATTGCCACGGGTTTACTTTTAAGAGCATCGTGGTTTCTCAGTTCTTTTATAACCATGGCCCCAGCGGAACCCGCACCTACGATCAACACCCTTTTGCTGCCGGACTCTGAAAAAATATTGTTTTTAAATCTTCTGAAAGCTCTGTAAATAAATCTGTGCCCTCCTATAAGCATCATGTCTGAAAGGGTTACCATAATATATACACTTATAGGCAAATAAGACGACATCAACGTTAAATATCCGATAACTATAATATTGGATGTAAGCGATGCCGCCACCACTTCAAAAAGCTCATCAACACTGGCATATTCCCATAAGCTCTTGTATAATTTGAAAAAATAAAAAACGGTTAATTTAATAATAGTAATTATAATAGCATTGTTTAGATAAACCTTAAAGATTTGAGGATCTATATTGCCCTCAAATCTAAGAGCCATTGCAATGATGTAGGACGCGTTTAAGAGCAAAATATCGCAAACAATCATTGCGATTTTTCTTCTTGTCATTAATAATCCTCCCCTTGAAATTCCCTGTATAATTTTTTTTAAACTCCAAATATCATTATATCAATATTTTAGACGGCATTCAATATAAAAATAGATAAATCTACAGTTTTAGGCAAATTAATACAAAAATAAAAATCGCCTTATTCCTGATAAACCAAGGACAAGGCGCATTAAAATTTTATATGTTTTTTATACATTTTCCTTTAAGTGAGAGATGTCTCCGTAGAGAATTATCTTTGAATTCTTTCCGTCAGTCTCGATTAAAGTCATGCTTGTATTTCTTATGGGAGGAATGTCCCAGATTTTATCTATGGGAAGATTCTCAAAATACAGCATAATAGACCTTAAAGCCACAGCATGGCTGACAATCAAAACATTTCCGGATTTATAATCCGATATTATTCTGTTTATAGCGGATACTGTCCTTTTTTGAAGCTGGAGAAAAGTTTCTCCCCCGTTTTCGGCTTTATATAGAGCCGGATTTCTTTTATATTCAATAAATTCTTCCGAATCCCTGATATTCTTCAAAAATTCTCCGTCCCAACTTCCGTAACCCAATTCCCTCAAATCGGGTTCCTCTTTTATTTCTACATTTCTGTCCCGAAGTATGAGTCTGGTTGTGTCTATGGCCCTTTTTGTAGGGCTTGAAAATGCTATATCAAAATCCGTATTCCTTAATCTTTCCCCCAAGAGAACAGCACTGTCTATACCTTCCTGTGTAAGATCCGAATTCCCCCAGCCCTGAATTCTGCCGATGATATTCCATTCCGTTTGTCCGTGTCTTACCAAATATAATTTAGTCATATAAATTCTCCTCACCATATATTATTTCAATAATTAATCCCTAAAAAACAACAAAATGAAACTCCGGTTAAAACCGTTATAACCGGAATTTCAGATTTTTTATATATCTTCTATTTTCCCTCTGCATTCAAAATTTCATTCCATATGTTAAGATTTATCCCTTCATCTTCATAATCGGGAATGGTACCTAACCTCCATAAGGATATTCCGTTAACTCCAAAAAGCTTTGCCATATTTATTTTATCCGTTACGCTGTTTTCATTTTCATACCATACTATATTATCCGTTTCATCTTCGGAATTATGGTACTTCAGATAAGCATTCCCGAAAACGTACTGTTTTTCTACAGAACTGTCTTCCGCCATTCTTTTTCTGATCAATTCATAGCCGGGGTGATATGGAATGTCATTCATAATCTTCCCGTCCTTAATCTTCCACTGAACCGAGTCAAATGATATTTGCAGAAGTATTTTATTCTTATCACGAACTCCCGTATTTTCATCTGTGATTTCTTTTAATCCGTAATATATATCATCCATAGGTGTCAAAGGTGTATTGGAATAAAAACTGTCCCTTTCATTTTCCTTTAAGCTTTTCGGATAATAATCATGAGCCATGAGAATTACCTTATCCGCCACTTCTCCTATATATCTATAGTCATAAGCATCATAATACGCTAAAGGAGGCTTCATTTTAGGAGGTACCGTTACATAAAGGCTCTTGTTGTATTTATTCAGCTCTGCCTTTAGCTCCGATAAGAAGGTATTGAATCCGGATTTTAATTCTTCTCCTTTCATATTTTCAAAATCTATTACCACTCCGCCAAAGGAAGTTTCTATCTTCTTTACGATTTGATCTATAGCTTTTTTTCTCCCCTCATCCTTTGTCAACACATACTTCAATGTATTCTGATCATTTGAAAACACCGTAAGTTGGTTTAAAACCTTATTATCCTTTGCGATACTTAGAGGTTCCGAAAATCCTTCAGGAAATCCGAAGGAATTATTTTCATCTCTGGTTGTATTTAACACAACTTTATTTTGCGATTCGTCCCCTTCCAATCTGCTCCATCCAAATCCCACGGAATTCAAATCTTTTATCATATCCTTCTGGGAATAAGAATCTATAGCATAAAAACCGTTTAAATAGCTTACAGGCTTGGAAATTTTCTCATATATTCTGCCTAATACTGTGGCTCCCTCTTCTCTCGATACTGCCCTGTCCGGATTAAATTTATTGTTGCTTCCGGTCATCAGATTCAAATCTTTTACAACGGATATGTATCCAAAATCATCTTTTACATCATCATAGGGAAGAAACTTTTTAACCGATTCAATATCGGACTCAAAAGCTAAACCGTCTAATTGAAGTTCCCTTACGATTATTTCGGCCATTTCTTTTCTTGTAAGGGCAGCTTTGTCCTCCTCGGGAGTTAAAACTATATTCTGATTCATATTAATGACTTTCTGAATCCATGTGATAAATTCTCCCTTTGTCAAAGACTTTCCCATTCCGAAATTTTCTTCATCTATTCCCTTGATTATATTCAGATCCTTAAGCTCATAGATATATTTTTCCGCCCAGTGGCCTTTAGGCACATCTTTAAAATAATTTTCTTCCGTATCCGCGAAGGTTGTCCCTCCTGCCGATAAAAGAGCAAAGATAAGTACTGCGGATATTACTTTTAATAATGCTTTTCTCATAGATTCTCCCCCTTGTAGATTTAATTTTACTTTTATTATATCATATTATTCTATTTAAAATAAAGACCATAATATAGTATAATATTTATAAAGGGACTTATGTTGAAGCATTAACACGTTAAAAAGCCTTTTGAAAAATATCATTTAACGAAAAATTTACATTAAGATAAATCAGAATTTTTCTATGGGGTATAATAAATTTTAGGAGGCATTCGATGAAAAAATTCATAAAAAAAACTATCTCTTTCTTTTTGATAGGAATTATGGCATTATCCTTATCCGCATGTGGCCAAGAGGAAATGGAGATATCGGATTCTGAAGCGGAAGAAGGGTATGTAGGGTTTAAGGATTTGGGATTTAAATTTAAAATGGGCGATACCTGGAAAGAAAAAGAGGATAACATAGTGCTATTCGGTTTGGGAAATCCTGATGATGAGAATGAACCCATGCTCGGGGGAATAGTATACGGATATATATCAAACGATTTAATAGACCAATATTACGATGCTGTTGAAAATATAAAAGATGAAGACAAATTAAACGATAAAAAGGGAGAAATCTTTTCTCATGTCAGAAACATATTTGCAATATCCGTATTCAAAAAAAATGTGACCCCTAAAAATGATGAAGTGGCGGAATTAACAACCCTTAAAAATAACGTTAAAATCAATGAAAAATCCGGATATACTTTTTATTTTTCTTACGAGGATTTTGACGACTCCGGCTTATCTGAAGAAGACAAAAAAGAATATAAGGCATTATATGATGACATAAAAAATATTCAAAAATCCATTACTACCTATAAACCGGTAGCTACCGAAAAAGCTGCTAATTCCATTGAAAATTCTGACTTTGCAGGCGGTGGAGAAAGGAAATATTATGAAAATTGATTTTACTTATACAAAGAAAGATATCGACTATGTTTCGGGATATATATTTAAAGGAAAAAGCTACAGATGCAGCTATATAAGATACAAATCCCTCTACAGAAATCCCGCGCCGGGAACCGAAAATGTTGAAATCTATAATTTTGAACCGAAGAAAGACCCGAGAGCATCTACTGTTATTCTCCATGGTCTTGGAAGCAGGAATATCAAATTTTTATTATGGATTGGTCCTCACCTTGCATCTGCGGGAGTTAATACCTCTATAATCATTCTTCCGGGAAATTATACCCGAGTGGAAAACAATTCTGTAAGCGGAAGGAGCTATCTGTATCCTGACATAGACATCATGTACCAATTTTGGGAACACGGAGTTGTCGATGTCTTAAGTACTATAGATCTTCTTTCCCAAAAAAATTTATGGAAGGAAAACAATGTTGTAATGGGATACTGTTTGGGCGGAATGATAGGAACGATTGCGGGTGCTTTAGACGAAAGAATTAATCACAAACTGTTCATAACGACAGGAGGTTATCTTCCGAAAATAATCCATAAATCCCCGGCTACTGCTTTTGCAAGAGCTTTATTAAATAATGGATATAAGGATCCTTATTATTTAAATGACGAGGAAAGATTATACAAAATATATAAGGATGAATTTCCCTCAGTGAAAAAAATGTCCTTTTCGGAAATAGTGAAAGATGAAAATATTCATCCTTTATTTAAAATAGATCCAATATCCTATGCTCATTTATTGGATATGTCAACGGTCACTTTCATTGATGCGCTGTTTGATACTACCTTGCCGTTAAAATCACGGAGAGTTCTTTATAATGAAATGGAAGGAGCAAAACGAAAAATGCTTCCCATCAACCATAATATTTGGCTTCCCTTCGAATTTGTATTGGCAAGATATATTCTCCACAAATTAAACGTTTATGACAGAAGCGCGAGAAAAGCACTCTTCAGACCGGAAAGAGTGGAAAATCCCCTAACCGGAATGCATATAAAATAATTTTTAATACGGGAGAATAAAATGGAAAAATTTAAAAAAAGTATCAAAAAATCTTATTTCTATGTCAATAAGCTCTATATCTTTATAACGTTTGTTCTCTTAGTTTCTATCGATTTTTCTTTGGGCTTTTATTATTTCCTTCTATCCGTCTTCATGTTTTGTTTAAGGATTTTAAATGCTCATATTCCCATAATGCCTAAAAAACCTATTTATTATGTCACTTATACTTATAAGCAAACCGGGAGACGTCATTTAAAAATGGATATATGGTATCCCCAAAATTTTGGAGAAACAAAATACCCCTTGGTTTTTTTCTGTCACGGCGGCGGGTGGATATCGGGATTCAGAAATCAAAAAAATAATGTTTCATGGTGTAAGTACCTTGCGTCAAATGGCCTATGCGTATCGTCAATCGACTACCGATACGGGCTTAAAAGCAGCATGAATGATATATTGTTTGACTATACGGATGCTTTGGACTTTATAAAATATAACAGCGAAAAATTAAAAGTAGACAAAGAAAAAATTGTTTTGATGGGATTATCCGCTGGAGGGCATCTCTCATTATTATATTCAGCTTATAATTCCTATAGGAAAGATAAAGAAAAAATGGAAGGAATAAAGGGAGTCGTTGCATATTATTCTCCCTCTGATCTAAAGGATATATTTACTCCTGAAAATAAGTCATTATTTGCCAGATTTTCAACTAAGAAAACCTTAAAAGTAGACCCTAAGAGCAAAAATGAAATACTTGATTCTTATTCTCCTATCAATTGGGTAAGTTCAAATATGATTCCCTGTTTTTTAGCTCATGGAAAGGAAGATGATACGGTACCATATTCATCTTCCCAAAAATTTTATGATAAATTAAAGGAAAACGGCATAAATTGCTATTTCCTTACTCACGACAAAGGAGGGCACTCCTTTGATTCAACGTTTAAAGACGACCAAACCGTTTATATCCTTAATGAAACCTTAAATTTCATAAAATCTCTTTTCTTATAACCCATAGGGAAATCAAGATTTCATTAATATAAATTTCCCGTTAAATGGGTTTCAAGAAAAGCTTCCTTAATATAATATTTCAATAGAAGCTTTTCTTATAACCCATAGGGAAATCAAGCTTTTCTTATAAGTCTTATTCTTCGTTTATTTCTTGCCCTCCGTTTTTTAAAAACTCTTCTTCCCAGGTATAAACATATTTTCCCGTTGCCCATTCTGCCATCACTACCTGCTCTTCGGATTTTAATTTTACCTTTTTTAAGGGTTCTCCGAACAGCTCTCCGTCTCTTATCTCATATACCAAAAGATTGCCGGGAACTACTATTACAGCAATATCTTTATTAGGGGAAGTATAACCGTCTACAGCTTCCGGAACTTTTAACTTTATTCCGCTCCAAGGCACCGAAAGCTCATCATATGTTATAAGCTCCTGAGGAGTAACCGTTTTTATGTTAAAGTCTCCGTAATGATCCTGATTATTCTCGGAAATATTTATCCTGCCCTTCATTATCCAATGCCCGCTTCTCCTGGATAGCCCAAAACTTTCCTCATTAGGAACGATACCGATAAAATTATTTTTATGTTCAAAATTTTGGGCCGAGTACTTGGATGCGGCTTCCAAGAAGGCATTCTTCCCCGTTTCTCCGGCAATATCCGAAATTTTTATCGGATTGCTGTTTTCAATATTATCTATCGGGAGAACCTGGAGCAGATGTTTCCCGTTAATGATTTTCTCAATGGATATATAGTTATTTCCGACGGCCAAAATATTTTTTAATGATTTTTCCTTTGCCGGTTCTTCAAGCTTTTTTCTCATGATGATATTTATTGTCGCATTTTTTTCATCATAATCCTCTTTGTTCTTAGAAGAATTTTTACTTATCTCCTTATTATAAGGCTTTGCATATAATTCATCAAAAGTTACATTGTCTTCGGTTTTTCTGTTCACTCCTACCTCCCAGAATCCGGTTTTTCTCGGAACAAACAAGTTGCTTCCCCGACAGGCATAGACCATAGATTTATTATAACTTCTTATCCATACCGTTTTATATGCCCAATGTTCCGATCCGTTATCATCATATTCTGGATACTTAAGCCCTATTAAAACTCCTGATTGGGGCGATTCTGTACCCTCGTCATTCATAATCTTCGCGCTTTGACTTTTTTCCGACAGGTATTCTTTTACATTCTGAGTATTTACATCCTCATCAAGCTTTTTTAAATAATAAAAAACTCCATCTATATTAACTACTATTTCATTATCATTGATTTTAATAAATTCATAAAAAAATTGTTCTTTGCTTATTATACTTACTATTTGTATTTTTTTACTGCTTATACCTAAATATTCCGGACTCACCTTATACTGATATAAAAGATAATCCGTACTGTTCACATTTTTTATTTTATAGGAAGGCTCCAAGGATAAATTATTTCCGATGCCTGCAACACTGCTATGAAAAATTGCTTTCTCTCCTATCATTGACTTCGCCTGTGCTTCCCATCCCCCCTTAGCATTCCCGTTTTTATAGCTTTCAATTTCCCATTTTCCCATGAGAGGTACGGTATTGTTTCTGGGTGCACTGATTTTTTCACTTGTTTCAATATTGTTTAGATTACATGAAGTAGTTTCTATTGTCAAAAGGAGCAATATCAAAATAATAATTACTTTTTTCATCGAGTCGATTCCTCCCTTAAAGGCAACCTGACAGATACTTTTGTTCCCACACCCTGCACGCTTTCAATACTCATAGTTCCCCCATGAAGCTTAACGATTTCATCACATATTGATAATCCCAGTCCGCTGTTAGATTTACTGTTTTTACCTTTATAAAATTTTTCTTTGACGTAAGGCATATCTTCCTCTGAAATTCCGCAACCCGTATCTTCAACGGAAAAATTTATAAAGGAACCTTCACTTTTGGCACTTAATTTTATTGTTCCTCCATCCGGAGTAAATTTGAAGGAATTATCTAACAGATTAATAAGGACTTGTTTAATCCTATCTTCATCGGCTATTATTCTCGGCATTTCCTCTTCACAATCAAGTTCAAATTTGATTAATCTCCCTTTGGACCTAGGCATTATCTGCTTCCCTATCTGTTTAATAGTATATCCCAAATCCATTTCTTCTTTGCTTAATGTAATTCTTCCCGAGGCAAACCTCGAAAAATCCAATAATTCTTCCACCATAGAAGATAATCTTTCGCTCTCCCTTTCAATAATCTCCAACCCGTCCTTAATCATATCGGCGTTTTTAATGTCTTCGGATTTTAATGTAATTGCCCATCCCTTAATAGAAGTCAGCGGAGTTCTCAGCTCATGAGATATTGATGATATAAAATCATTTTTGAGCTGTTCCTTTTTAACTAATTCTTCAGCCATATAATTTAGAGTATCTGAAAGTTTGCCTATTTCATCATCGTATCTTTTTTTACTTCTTATATTTAATTGGCTGTTAGCCATCTTTTCGGCTACCTTAGTCACTTCCCTTAAAGGCCTGACTATAGTGTTTGACAAAAACACACTTACAAGTCCCGATATAGATACTACGATAAGCCCAATCCATATAAGAATTATTGATATCTTGTTAATCGTCTTGTCTGTCTCTCTTAATGAAGATACAAATCTGATAACTCCAATCACTTTATTATCCATTCTAAGAGGGTAAGAAACAGACATGACAGGCTCATCATCATAGGAAACTTCTCCTGTCCATACTCCTTTCTCCCCTTTTAATGCTTCTACTACATCCTGAGTATTAATTTTATTTAAATCCGATACCCCTATAGAATCCATCAATATATTTCTATTCATATCTATTACCTGAACCTGTGCAGTAGTCTGCTGCCAAAAAACATCTACATCATCCATGATTATATCTTCCAATGAATAAGAAGAAAAATATTTGGAATAGAATTCAGCGGAAAACTGTATTTGGTTAGACAATATGTCCTCTATACTTTTATAATAATACTGCTTGACAGCATTTATCAAAAAAAATTCCAATATAAATACTGAAATAATAATTACAAGCATAAAATTTCCTACCAGCCTAGCTTTTATACTCCTCATTTTCTACAGCCTTTCACTTTTTATTTATAGCCCATCTATATCCTACGCCCCAAACCGTATCTATAATTTGGGGGTCACTAGGATCATCCTCCAACTTTGCCCTGAGTCTTCTTATATTTACATCTACGATTTTAGTATCTCCTACAAAGTCATAACCCCAAACTATATTCAATATTTCGTCTCTGCTAAATGCCTTGCCGGAATTTTCCATAAATAATTTAATGATGGAATATTCCGTCGGAGTAAGTTCTATCTCCCGGCCGTCTTTATAGAACTTCCTGGCATAAGAATCTATTTTAAAGGGACCATCAGATTCCACACCTGATTTATCATGTAAATGAAATTCCATTCTCCTAACTAAGGATTTAACTCTGAGAACCAATTCAATCGGATTAAAGGGTTTAGCCATATAATCATCCGTGCCATACTCAAGACCCGTAATTTTATCAATATCTTGACTTTTAGCAGTAAGCATTATTATTCCAATTTGGGCACATTCTTTCCTTAATATTTTACAAACTTCATATCCGTCAATTCCCGGAAGCATGATATCCAGAATCACCACATTAACATTTTCTTTCCTGACAATTTCTATTCCCTCTTCTCCGGAGCCTGCTTCAAAAACAGTAAAATTATTTCTTTCCAAATTAATTCTTATAAACTTTCTAATGGAATCTTCATCTTCAATTATTAAAATATTATTTTTTCTTTCTTTATTCACATTCCCACCTCTTAATCCTCCATTTATCTTTCTCTTTTATAATACCCCTATTTAATCTGTTCAAATTTATAACCTTGTTCAGTCAAATAATCTAAAATTGAAGGCAATGCTTCTAAAGTGGTCTTTTTCGTACCTAAATCATGCATAAGAACTATTATTTTCTTTTTATTTTTTGAAGTTTTTTTCAAATTTTCAAGAAGTTTTTCAACAGGAACATCATTCCCTGAGGCATCACCTACACTTACATTCCAATCATAGTATTTATAGCCTTCCTTTTCAGCAACTTCTCTGAAGAATTTTTTCTTCTCTCCAAAAGAACCTCCCGGGAATCTAATAATATTAGTATTAAAATTTTCTCCCAGTATGCCTTTAAGGACATCCTCGTTTTGTTTTAACTCTCCTAAAAATCCATCTCTGTCTTTATATATTTTATCATATTTATGAGAATAAGTGTGATTTCCTATAGTATGTCCTTCTTCATAAATTCTTTTAACAATATCGGGATGTTTCTCTGCATTATATCCGACTAAAAAGAAAGTGGCTTTTATATCCCTCTCTTTAAGCAGATCAAGAACCTTTGGGGTAATATTGGAAGAAGGTCCGTCATCAAAGGTCAGATATGCTATTTTATTTTCTTCCGATGGGTCTGAGACGGAACATTTTTCATCATCTTTAGTATCTTCACCTGTATTTACATCCGTATTTTTATTTTTATTGGTATTTACATTTGTATTTACTTTATCAGAAGGTTTTTCCTCTGGTTTTGTTGTTTCTTTGGATACCGGTACATTTTTTTCCGGAACAGTCTCTTTTTCATTACTTTTATCAATGACCCTTTTTTCTGGAACCGGCATATCCTTTTCCGGATGATCTTCTTTTACTGTTGTATCCGTATTATTCAAATTATTTGCTTCCGCCGACAATATCTTTTTATTTTCCATTCCGTATTTACTAAAAGAACCAGCGAAAATCAATGCTAAAATTATAATGACACCTAAACAAATCTTTCTCTTACGTCTCGCTAACGCTCTGGAATTACCTATTGTCCCCTTCATTTTTTGTCACCTCATGTTTTATTTTGTATCTAAAACTATAATATTACTTTTATACCCTATTAGAGGTTACAATTAAGTAAACTTAAGGTTACAATTAGGTTACAAAATACAACAGGTTAAATCTTAACGGTCAGTTATCCGAAAACAATTATTTTTTATTGTAATACTGGCAAAGAAGTTTGTCAAGAACTTGACTTAATCTTACAATCTCTTCGTCACTTAAGTCATATCCTTTTTCGTTTATTAAATCATAAAGTTTAAGTCTGACATTTTCTATTTTTCTCAAAAGGGACATTGCTTCACCTCTCTTGTCCAAAATTCATCCCTCTCTTTTCTACGAAATTTGATTTAACCTGTTGTATTATTGAAATTTTATAACATAAATTGAATAATTGGGATAAATAAATAAAAATTTGTTATAAAAAAGTTTTTATTAAGATATTAATATATTAAGGAAACTTTTTTATAATAAATTCAACAGAAGATATAAACCCAGGTTATAAAAAAAATGCCCTTATAATATTGGGCATGTCTTATCTTTTATGAAAAAAAGGTATCTCCAGCTACTAAAAAGTAGTTTTTGAACATCGCCTTTCTAATCAATAGCAACCATCACCGTTTAATGATTTATTTAATTTTTTTATAGCTCGTTTTTCAATTCTTGATACATAAGATCGTGAAATCCCCAGCATATCGGCAATTTCCCTCTGTGTCTTACATTCTCCGTCGACAAGTCCGTATCTTAGCTCAACAATAACTTTCTCCCTATCCTTCAATACTTTATTTATTTTGGAATACAATTTCTTTACTTGTAATTTCAAATCCACTTGATCTATTATGTCATCTACGTCCGTTCCCAATATATCCATAAGTGAAATTTCATTGCCTTCCTTATCTATTCCTATAGGTTCCTGAAGAGATACTTCCACTTTAACTTTCTTATTTGAACGTATAGTCATTAATATTTCATTGTCTATACATTTTGCGGCATAAGTTGCCAATCTTGTGCCTTTATCCCTGTTAAAAGTAGTAATCGCTTTTATAAGTCCTATTGTCCCTATAGATATTAAATCATCCGAATCTTTTCCTGTATTGGCATATTTCTTTACTATGTGAGCTACCAATCTTAAATTTCTTTCTATAAGAATATTTCTGGCTTCTTCGTTTCCTTCTGCAAATAATTCTAAATATTTTTCTTCCTCTTCATTAGTCAGTGGTTTCGGAAAGGAATTTGCACTTGATATATATCCTACAAATATGAAAAAGGGTTTAATCAACCCTAACAATTCCAATATAACCAATGCCTCCATCAGAAAACACCTCCCCTTTCCCCATATTAAAATATATGAAAAAAAGGAAGCACTTGTGCAAGTCCTATCTGTTAATTTCCTGTATTTTTCGTACTATTTTTTCAAAAATGGGCACTGCCGAACTTGAGCCGGAATGACCTTCTTCTACAAGTATGGTGACTGTATACTTCGGATTTTCCCTTGGAAAATAACCGACAAACCATCCATGAATGGTAGGCTGCTTGTTGAGTATCGCCTGAGCAGAACCGGTTTTCCCTCCCGCTCCCCCTATATCCTCCAAATTTACTTTTTTAGCTGTTCCCGATATTACAACCTCATTTAAATAATCCCTTACAATCTCACAATATTTCTGTTCTATAATTCGTACGTCGTCTTCTCTGTTGAATTTCTTCACCGAATAGCCATCTTCCGTAACTATCTCGTCTACAATAGACAAACTTTTTTTTATACCGTTATTTGCTACTATCGTAATCATATTGGCTATCTGTAAAGGCGTTGCTTCGATTGTCCCCTGACCAATTGATATATTACCAATGGCAGGGCCTATCAATTCTCTTCCCTCAGGTAAATTTCCCTTTACTTCTTCCATAAGTCCTATATTGATTTTCTCTCCAAAGCCTAATTTTTTTGCCATTTCTATTATCTTTTTTGCCCCTATTCTTTCCCCTATTTGAATAAAGACGGAATTACATGATTGTGCAAAAGCATTCTTAAGATTAATTTTACCATGGCCCTCTTCTTTACTACATTTAATTATCAAATCATTGATTTGCTCATATCCTCTGCAATAAAATTCTTTATTGACCAAATTCATATCCTCTTGAAGACCGGCCAACAACACAACTATTTTAAACAGGGAGCCCGGTGGATAAGAAACCTGGACAGCCTTATTAAAAAATTCCATATTCCCCTTATTTAAATATGTATCAATACTATTTTGATTAAAATTCGGCCTGCTCGCCATAGCTACAATATCTCCCGTCGATACTTCGGTAACTATAACTGCTCCGTTTACTTTATAATCATCCATAACATTTTCAACGATTTTCTGAATATGATAGTCAGCTGTCAATTTAACGGAAGAAGGTCTACCGCTATCTTGAGATTTATTGGCAGTATACCCGGCTCCGGATATAACATTTCTTTTCCCATCCAATTCAAAGTATACATCTTCCGAATCTTCCTTTTTTAAAATATCATCAAATACCTTTTCGATTCCGCTTTCTCCTTTATTTTCGCTTTCCTTTACATAACCTATAACATGGGAAAGAATTCCCTCCTCATTATATCTCAACGTTTTGTCAAGGATAAATACTTCTTTTGGAATATCCTTTTGACTGACCGACGAGGATAAAGGTACGGACATTATCTTGTTACCGCTTTTTAAAAACTTGGATAATCTTTCTTTATCTGTATCTCCAAATTTCAATACAAAATCTTCAACGTTTTTATTATTTTCTATATCATCTCTGAATACGAACACGGTCTTTATTTTATCTCTGTTAGTAAGGGGTATGAAATTCTTATCATATATCACTCCCCTGTCCGGATATATGTTTGTTTCTTCCCCTCTCTGTTTTAATGCTTCGGTACAATAATCATCATATTTAATTATCTGTACCCAATATAGTCTGAACCCTAAGACAATAAACAAGATAACAATAAAAAATGCAAAATAAAAAATTCTGTTCTTCAACAAATTTCTTCTATATCTGCTCATAAAAAAACCTCCGCAACAATTTTCTATATTTATTATTTCCAAATTGTTGCAGAGATATTATCATTTATTTATAATGGACTTTATTTTAGTTGAAATAATGTCAATAGCTACTTTGTTATATCCTCCTTCAGGAATTATAATATCTGCATATTTTTTTGTAGGTTCTACAAATTGCATATGAGCAGGTCTCACCGTTCTCATATACTGAGTTATAACGGAATCCAGGCTCCTTCCTCTTTCATTTATATCTCTCATAATTCTTCTGATAACCCTTACATCAGAATCCGTATCAACAAATATCTTTATATCTAATAAATTTCTTATTCTCTCGTCTCCTAAAATAAGTATGCCTTCAAGGATTATAATATGCTGCGGATAAACCAAAACGGTTTCTTTTTTTCTATTGTGTATTTCAAAGTCATAAATCGGTTTTCGTATAGGTTGCCCCTTTAATAAACATTTCAGATGTTCTATAAGAAGATCGTTATCGAAGGCAAAGGGATGATCATAGTTCGTCTTCATCCTTTCTTGAAAAGTCAAACTGCTTTGATCCTTATAGTAGGAATCCTGTTCGATTATTACGGCATTCTTTTCATCTAAGCTACGAAATATCTCCTTAGCAACAGTACTTTTCCCCGAGCCTGTCCCTCCCGTTATTCCAATGAGTATGGGCCTATCCAATTGAATCACTTCCCCTGTCTTTTCTGATAATATCCCATGGTTCAACTCTTTGTTTCATCTCAATTTTAACTATCTGCTCAGGATGGGGAGCCACTTCAATTTCTTCTCCGAATTCATTCCACATCTTTTCTATTCTTTGAGTCACAAAATCCTTATTAGGTCCGAAGATTTCTATTTCATCTCCTACAAACATTCTATTTCTCTGGCTCACGGTTGCTAACCGTGTTTTATCATCATAATCTAAAACCAGCCCGACAAAATCGTAATTTCTTATATAGGAACTTGAAGTATATACCTGATCCTTGCCGGAAGGTTTGTTAAAATAAAACCCCGTTGTAAAATCCCTATAGCTTGCTTTCTTTATTTCATCAAGCCATTGAGGTTTATACACATAGTTGTTCGGATCCTTTAAGTATTCGTCTAATGCCATTCTGTAAGATCTGACGACAGTAGCAACATAATATTGACTTTTCACTCTTCCTTCAATTTTAAAACTGCTGATCCCCGCTTTTACAAGCTCAGGAATATGCTCAATCATACACAAATCCTTGGAATTAAATATAAAAGTCCCCTTGTCATCCTCATAAACCGGAAAATACTGACCTTTTCTCTCCTCCTCCATTAAAAAATATTTCCACCTGCAGGGATGAGCACATCCTCCCCTGTTGGAATCCCTTCCAGCCATGTAATTGCTAAGCAAACATCTTCCCGAATAAGAAATACACATAGCCCCGTGGACAAAAGTTTCTATCTCCAGATCCTCTGGTATTCTTTTTATTATTCCCTTTATTTCATTCAAAGACAGTTCCCGGGCAAGAACTATTCTTCTAACTCCTAAATTATACCAAAACATTACCGTTTCATAATTTGTAGCACTTGCCTGAGTACTTAAATGAATAGGCATATCCTGAATTGTATTTCTAACCTTCACAAACATCCCCGGGTCCGCAACTAAAACCCCGTCAACTTTTATCTTCCGCAAATCCTTCAAATATTCTTCAATTCCTATCAGATCCTCGTCATGAGGAATAATATTTAAAGTGACATACACCTTTCTGTCCCTCTCATGGGCAAAATCAATTCCTTCTTTCATTTCCTTTAGAGTGAAATTCTTGGATGCTTTCCTTAATCCAAAGCTTTCTCCTCCCAAATATACTGCATCGGCTCCATATATTACAGCCATTTTAAGTTTCTCCAAATCTCCCGCAGGAGCCAACAATTCAGGTTTAATCAATTTTTTTCCTCCTCCCCTCTTATTTAAAATCTCATATTATCAAACTTTACAAGTTACAGCAATTCCATCACCAATAGGTATTATGGAAGAATGAAATCCTTCCAATTCGGAAATATATTTTAAATACTGTCTCATCCTTTTAACTATGGTCTTTTTCCTTCTTATTACCAATTCGTCAGTTGCTACCATTCCTTTATACAGAACGTTATCCGATACTATTATCCCGCCCTTGTTTAACAATTCAATGCAACAATTAAAAAATTCAAGATAATGGCCTTTAGCCGCATCTAAAAATATAAAATCATACTTATCTTTTAGAGAAGGCAGAATTTCCATAGCTTCTCCCTTAATTATATTTATTCTGTCTTTGAAATTGGTCTTCTCTATATTTTTTTCTGCTGCAGAAACCATATCCTCTCTTTTTTCAATAGTTGTAATATTACAGTTTTCGCCTGTAAATTCTCCCATAACAATGGAGGAATATCCTATTGCCGTTCCAACCTCAAGAATTTTAGCGGGTTTTTTTATTAACAACAACACTCTTAAAAACTGGGCAACTTCCGGCTGAACTATAGGAACATGATTTCTGTCCGCATAATCCTCCATAGATTTTAAATAATCGGATCTCTCCGGAAGTATTGATCTTATATACTCTTCTATATATTCCTCATTTATGTAATTCAAAAAAATCTCTCCTCTTATACATAAATTAATACATGGAATTATAACCATGTATTAATAATAAAATTACTTTTTAGGATTGGAATTTAAATGTTCTGCGTAAGTCCTGGAAAAAATATGCCCTCCACTGCCGTCATCCTTTGTCCTAAAAAAAAGATAATCGGTCTTTTCAGGTTCAAGAACAGCCCGTATAGATTTTAAACCGGGAGATGAAATAGGTGTGGGAGGTAGCCCCTTATGGATATAAGTATTATACACGGAATCAATTTTCAAATCATCATAACTTAATACTTCTTTCCTTTCTCCAAGAGCATATTGAATCGTAGCACAAGACTCAAGCTTCATTCCTTTATCAAGCCGATTTTTAAATACGCCTGCAATTAACGGTCTTTCACTGTCCAATTTTCCTTCTCTTTCCACTATAGACGCCAATATTATCAAATCGTTCAAATTTCGGCCTTTTAACTGATCTTTAATATCATTTTCATAAACCTCTTCAAACTTTTCAAGCATCTTTTCTATAATTTGCTCCTCTGTGGAATTAACAAATATTTCATAGGTAGCAGGAAACAAATAACCTTCTAAGCTTTGGTTTTGATTAATTTCCTTTAAAAAGGAAAATTTTCCTCTGAAATTATTAGCATCCGCGGATAACTTTAAAAATTTGTTTGCATCTGCCAAGCCTTCTTCCGATAATTTATCCGCAATTTGTCTCAATTCATACCCTTCGGGAATAGTAAAAGTAACGATATTATCATCTTTACCTCCCGTAGAAAGCTCTTCGAGAATTTCTCTCAAATTCATTCCCGTATTTAAAGTATAAGAACCTGCCTTAAGTCTTCCCTCTTTATTCTCTTTTATTGTCAAACATTCAAAGACAAGCTTACTTTTGATTAATCCGTTCTCTTTAAGAATACCTGCAATACCGTATACGTTACTTCCCCGAGGAATATCAATGGATACTTCAGTCATATTCTTCAAATTCATTGGTTCCAAACTTTTTTTATAATAAAATAAACTGCCAAATAAAAGTACTAATATCACTAAAGGTAAAATTATCAGCATCAGTTTATTTTTTTTTTCATTTTTTCCGCCACTTTTCTTATTCCTTATTTCTTCCATTGCTTAATCTCCACCTTTTTATCGTTACTCACATTAATTATACATAAACGGTTGGAATATTACAAGAACAAACAATTAATATCATTTCTTCAAAAATTTATTATAAGCTGTAAGTACAATGCTTCCAAATATATAAACAGATGCAAATTCTCCGACAGAAATCCCTATAGCGGTTATCCAATAAGGAATATTAGTAAAGTATGAAACCCAAAGAGAAACTATAAACCCGTTTAATAACACAGGGGGTAATATTCCAATTAATTTATTCGGCGCTTTAGATGTCAAATAAGCTGCCACAAGAGTTACTATGCTACCCCCTAAAATATCTATAAGTCCAAATCCTGAATAAATGGATAAAATCAAGTTTGAAATCAGACACCCTACGAATAGCCCTGGGACAGCCGCACTCTCAACTAAAGGCAGTAAGCATAACCCCTCTGAAAGTCTTAACTGTACAGGTCCAAAAGTAAGCTCTCCAAAGGGGATCTGAATCATCACCAATATAACATATATACCTCCTATTAAGCTGGCCTTTGTTAAATATTTCGTATTCATCCTCTCTTAACATTTCCTCCCAATAAAATTTTATTCCTCCTTTATATTAATAGCATCTTCTATAATCTTATATACATCAGCAACTATTTGAGAAAACTTCGTTTCAGATATAAAAAAATCTTTTATATCCGGATTTAGCATTAATATATCCTGTAACTTTTTAATTTCTTCCTCTTCACCTGCATCTATTTTATCTTCTGATGCTTGCTTTATCTGAAATTCAAGGGCCTTTTTCTTAAAATCCAATACCATTTCCTTATTCTTTTTATCCTTAAATACCTTATTGCTTTTCTCCGCATAATCTTTGTATTCTTCCGATTCTTTTAATGATCTTGCCAATTTGTGGGCGTCATCATATATATTCATATTCTCTCCTCCTCATGTTCTTATTTAAAAACACCATAAACATATATAAAAAAATAATCCCATTTAATATTATATCATGCAAGGACAGAAAAGAAAATATTTCCTGTAATCTAACTTAAAAAATAAAGGAATGCTTAAAGCATTCCCCCATTGTTTATACTTCCATGATAATAGGCAATATCATAGGATTTCTCTTTATCTTTCCATATATATAATCTTTAAGTCCGTCTCTCATATTGGATTTAAGAGTTGCCCAATCCGTAATATTGTTTCTCTCACATTCCGATAATATATTTTTTACTACTTCCTTTGCCTCTTCCATTAGATCTTCAGATTCTCTCACATAAACAAAACCTCTGGAAACTATGTCGGGTCCTGATATAACTTTTCCTTCCTGCTTACTCATAGTAACAACTACGATTATAAGACCATCTTCCGAAAGATGTTTTCTATCCCTTAATACAATATTTCCTACGTCGCCTATTCCTAACCCGTCTACCAATACATTGCCTGCCGGAACATTAGTTCCAAAGCCGGCTCCGTTTTTCGTAAATTCCAAAACAGAACCATTTTCCGCAATGAAGATATTTTCTTTAGGCATACCCAATTCCTGAGCCAGTTGGGCATGACGTCTCAAATGCCTGTATTCTCCGTGGACAGGTATGAAATATTTAGGCTTCAAAAGAGTATGCATAAGTTTCAGTTCTTCCTGGCAAGCATGACCTGAAACATGAACATCAGCAAGTGCTTCATATATTACATTTGCGCCCTTTTGAAATAGCTGATTGATTAATCCGTAGATAGTTTTTTCATTGCCCGGAATGGGACTCGCAGAAATAATAACCAAATCTCCGGGAATCAATTCTATTTTTTTATGCTCTGAATGAGCCATTCTTGCCAATGCTGACATAGGCTCTCCTTGGCTTCCGGTAGTTATAATCACCAGTTCTTCTTTAGGGTATTTATCCATATCGTTAATATCTATAAGCATTCCCTCGGGAACATTAAGGTATCCGTCTTCTATAGCAACATTCATAACATTCACCATGCTTCTTCCGGACACTACCACTTTTCTGTTAACCAAGGATGCCGAATTTACGATCTGCTGAATTCTATGAACGTTAGATGCAAAAGTGGCAACTATTATCCTGTCCTTTGCCTTCTGGAAAATATCATTAAAAGTCGCTCCCACGGTTCTCTCGGACATAGTATACCCCGGTCTTTCAACATTCGTGCTGTCACAAAGAAGTACCAAAACCCCTTTGCTGCCGACCTCCGCTAATTGATGCAAATCTATTACTTCATCATTAATAGGAGTATAATCCACTTTAAAATCTCCTGTATGAACAACTGTCCCTATGGGAGTATGGATTGCCAATGCAACTGAATCCGGTATACTATGATTTACCTTTATAAATTCAATATTAAAGCATCCTATTTTTAAAGTATCTCTTGCTTTTACTTCATTCAATTCCACTCCTTGAATTCCATGTTCCTTAAGCTTACTGTCTACTAAGCCTAAGGTCAATTTAGTCCCGTAAAGCGGAAGCTTGATCTTTTTCAATATATAGGGAAGTCCTCCAATATGGTCTTCATGCCCGTGAGTAAGTATTATCCCTCTGACCTTATCTTTGTTTTTAAGAACATAAGTAATATCAGGTATTACCACATCTATGCCGAGCATTTCATCATCCGGAAACATCATTCCACAGTCTATTATTATAATATCTTCTTTATATTCGATTAAAGTAATGTTCTTCCCGATCTCTCCTAGACCTCCCAGAGGTATTATCTTTAATTTTGCTGGTTTTCTTGACACCATATCACTCCTTTATATATAAGTATGTCAATGTATTATCTTCTATATTCTTTCTTCTTATCTTTTAAAAAAAATAAATCCTTTTTAGGATTTATTTTGGCAATCACTGCAATATCCAAAAAATTTAACATTATGGTCAACTATTTTAAATTTTAACTGTTTCTCAATTTCCTGCTCAAGATTTTCCAATAAATCAAGTTTCACTTCTATTACCTTCCCACAGCCGAGACAAATCAAATGATGGTGGTGATGATCTGCAGTTCCCGAATTTAACTCATATCTGCTGCATCCATCGTCAAAATTCAGCTTATACACGATCCCCAATTGTTCAAATAGAATAAGAGTCCTATATACAGTAGCCAAACCTATTTCAGGATATTTAATTTTAACACTGTCATATATTTCTTCCGGGCTTAAATGCTCTCCTTTTCTATCCAATATTACATTTAAAACAGCTCTTCTTTGGGTAGTCAGTTTATAGCCATTTTCCTTTAATTTATTCTTTACCACATCATTATTAATCTCCATCTTCTCACCCACTTGTAAATAAAATTGATCACTGCATCCTTTCCTTCATCAACGACTCATAAGCAGAATAAGCATCCTTAATTTCCTGATCATCCTCTACAATTTTAAGCAATAACTCTCCTTTATCATCTTTCTCCATTCTAAAAAGCCAAGTTCCCTCTCCAGACTGATCAATCGGAATCAGAATAGCATAATCCACATCATCGAGGCCAAAAGTTGCTACTACTTCAAATTCTCTTTTTTCCCCATATTCATCAAAAAGTTCTATCCTGTTTCTCAGTTTCATCACCACCTTTTTTCCTTCTGTCCAAATAGGACTGCAAAATAAAAGTAGCAGCTACTTTATCTATTATCTTTTTCCTTTTACTTCTTCTTACATCTCCTTCTATCAACATTCTTTCCGCTACTACAGTAGTCAGTCTTTCATCTTCCAAATTGACCTTAAGCTTAAACTCTTTTTGAAATTTTTCAATAAATTTCAGTACCTTTTCTCCTTGAGGCCCTATAGTATTATTCATATTCTTAGGAATACCTATAACAACTTCACATACATCATATTCTTCTATAATTTGTCTGATTTGGGCAAAATCCTTTTTAAGCCCTATTCTTTTAATAGTTTTAAGTCCCTGAGCGGTCAACAACAAGGGATCACTTAAAGCTACTCCGATAGTTTTATCTCCTAAATCCAATCCAATTATTCTCTTCATCAATAATATTTCCCACCGTTTCATATTACTTTCCTATGGAATTCTCCTTAAATTCCACTATACTTAATTCAATTCTTCCGCCGTTATAGACAAAAAATATGAAGTTAACAATACCATAGATAATGCTGAGAGTATAATTCCCGAATCATTTACAAGTATTCCCATAATACTCCCTGCAATTCCGCTTATTAGTCCGATGCAAATGTTTTTTCTTTTATTAAACATTTCTCTGATTTTATCTTCGCAGAAAATAAGAATACATGATTGAGAAACAATATTTATATATAAGCTTTTTGTCCACACAGATGAACCGATAAGCTTTATATTCATAAGTATTTTTCTGATTATAATATTATTAATCAAATCTTCTCCTTGGCTGCTTGCCATAAGTATGGTTTTCCCCAAATGAGTCGGATTTGAATTAAATTTAATATCTATATATGAAAACCCCAGTATAGCTACTACTACCAGAGAACAAATCAATACCATACTTTTAAAATTAATCCTTATATTCAAATCTTCCAATATAAAAACTAATACCGCAAACAGAACGCATATGGTTCCTCCTACCTTGGCCCCAAATTTTGGACTTCCTATAAGAAAAACAGTTAAAAAAGATATTAAATATAAAATAATTCTATTTTTATTCTTGCTTTTTTTAAAAACTTCCATATTGCATAATAAAATAATCATACATCCCATAAATACCCCTACCATTTCATTACCAATCCCAAAGTACCTTGCTCCGATAATCGGATCATAGCCTAATGGCGAAAACCTTATTAAATTATTATTGGTAAGCATATCTATAACCAAAGTCAAATATATAACTAAAGAAGAAATGTACAGGATGTTTTTTTTACTTTTATTATTTATATTATATAATATTACAAAAGTTATTGATAAAATAACAATTAAACTTAAAATAAACTGAAAGTAATTATTCCAATTAACAGCAGAATTAATAAGTAATACAAAGGGTATAGATCCGGCCAATATAATAAATCCCCAAAAAATCTTGGAAATTTTCCCTGAAATTTTTACGTTAAATACAACCAAAAGAGTTCCCAATATACAGCTTATAATTGATAATATAGAATAAACAGCAAGAACATAAAATCTTGAATTAGAAACCACATTTATTCTATTATTGTCTTCATAAAGAAATTCAAAACCATTATCTCTATTAATACTATAAACATTAGTACCTAAAAATTGTTCATGAGGCAATCCTAAATAGTTAATGATAGTAGGAGCAATATCTATATTTGAAATCAATCCTTCACGCTTAGTTGTTGAGGAAGATAAAACTCCTTTTGGCATACCTCCGCCCCAGAAAATCACGGGAGAAAGTATACTGCCATTTACTCTTTCTTCTCCACCATTAGGACTTATAATAATAACCAATGAATTCTTTTTATCTAAGCTATGGGATAGCTCTTTTAAAAATTCATCAATATTATTTAATATTTTGTTTCTAATATTAAAATACTGCTTATCCGTTAATTCGTTGCTATAAGAAGCTAATCTATCCAAATCTCCCGTATCAATAACTACAAGAGAAGCTTTTTCCCTGATATCAACAACCTGCTTCAACATCTTTTTATAATCCGTTCTGAACCCGTAAGGGAATTCATCATCATCCACTATTATATTGTCTATATTCCCATAATCAATAAGTCCTTTAGAGTCCATAGGAATAAGGGAGCTGGGTCTTATGATTCTATCAAGTATGTCAGCATTGCCATAAAGGGCGGTTTTAAGTCCGGCTTTATGAAAACTATCCCCCAATGCTCCGATATAAGGTTTATAATAATTATCTTCGTTATATTTAATAAGTTTTGAAAACCCGACTATGCCGATATCTTCATCTCCAACTGTTTCTCCGACTCTTTTTTCATATAACTTCTTGTAATAGTCATTTAGATTATACGATTCTCCTCCGTCATAATCAGTAGATGCCCTGTTGGATGCATTAATGGTAAGATAGCTCTCGGCTCCATTATATCCCGATAATCCTCGGGGATTCATCAATCCTATACTTCCATCTCGGATGATATCGTTTAGATTATACATAGTTTTAATATCATCTAAAGTCAATCTGTTTGCTACTACTAAATATACGGTTTTATTCTCTTTGTCGGCAAAAGTTCTTCCTCCTATTAGCAGCAGAACGACAATTAAAATAACAATACTGAATCTTTTTAAATTCACCGGATATCTCTCCTATTTGTTTTTTTCTTCATTCTTTAAATAAAATACCAATAATTCTTCTATGAGCTCGTCTCTTTCTATCTTTCTGATCAAACTTCTTGCATTATTGTGGCTTGTTATATAGGTAGGATCCCCGGATAATATATATCCAATCATCTGATTTATAGGATTATATCCCTTCTCCTTCAAAGCTTCATAAACAGTCAAAATGATATCTCTCGCCTCGTTCACATTTTCCTTTGGCGATTCAAACTTCATAGTCTCATAAAAATTGTTATTATTCACAAAACACACCCCCTATATTATTTATACCATAAACAAATAATTATATACAATGTTTAAATAAATATTTACTTAAGTTGTTTTTCAATTATATCATATACCAAATTTAATGCTTGATTAACTTTATTGATATCTTTTCCCCCTGCTTGTGCCATATCGGGACGTCCACCGCCGCCGCCACCGGTGCATTGAGATACTTCCTTAATAATCTTTCCTGCATGAAGTCCTTTATCTATCAAGTCTTTAGTAACCATAGATACAAAAGAGAGTTTTCCATCCAAGGAAGATGCTAAAACTATTACTCCCGAGACTATTGAATTTTTGATCTCATCCCCAAGATTTCTGAGACTATTTATATCCATATTCTCAATATAATAAGTCAATACATTTATGCCTTTAATTTCATGACTATTTTTGATAATATCGTCTTTAAGAGACAACGCCATTTTTCCCATAAGCTTTTCTACTTCTTTATCCTTTTGTCTGTTCTCTTCCACAATTCCTTTAATTCTTTCTGTTATATTATTTCTATTTCCTTTAACAATGTTAGCGATATTATCGATTTCTTCGTCTAATTCCTTTAAATATTGATATGCACTTCTCCCTGTAATAGCTTCTATTCTTCTTATCCCCGATGCGATACTTGTCTCGTTTAATATTTTAAAAATTCCTATATCGTTAGTATTCCTTACATGAGTTCCTCCACAAAGTTCCGTAGTGTAACTGCCCATCTGTACTACTCGTACCTTATCACTGTATTTGTCCTCAAATAAAGCTACTGCTTTCATCTTTTTTGATTCATCATAGGAAGTAACGGCAGTATCCACTTTCAAGCCTTCAAAAATTTTTTCATTTACTATTTCTTCTATTTTAGCCAATTGCTCTTTAGATATACTCTCAAAATGGGTAAAATCAAATCTCAATCTATCGGGGAGAACCAAAGAACCGGCCTGATTTACATGTTCTCCTAATACATTTTTCAGTGCTCTGTGAAGAAGATGAGTTGCGGAATGATTTCTCATAATATCCTTTCTTCTTTTCTCATCAACTTCAGCAGTTAAATCATCCCCTACATTTAATACTCCCTTTTTTACCTTTATATAATGAAATATATGCCCTTCTTTATCCTTTTTAGTATTTAATACGAAAGATTCAAAACCGTCTTTTGACAGGATTCCTGTGTCTCCAACCTGTCCTCCCCCTTCTCCGTAAAAAGGTGTTTGGTTTAATACTACTATTCCTTCCTCTCCATCATGTAAAGAACCAACAAATTCGTTTCCCTTTATTATTTTTTCTACTACTCCAGGGGAAGTAAAAGTTTCATACCCTTTAAAAACTGTCTTATCTCCGTCTATTTTTAGTGAAAAATCTCCTGTTCCCCAGATATTATTTTCACTTCCTCCTCTTGCACTTCTGGCTCTTTCTCTTTGCTCTTCCATTTCCCTGTTAAATTGAATTTCGTCTGCCGTATATCCACGTTCTTTTAATATTTCCTTAGTTAAATCAAAAGGAAAACCATAAGTATCATAAAGTTTAAATGCCTTTTTCCCATCTAATATATTTTTATTTTCAGATCTCATATCTGATATATATTGATCTAATATCTCTAAGCCCTGATTTATCGTTTCATAAAACTTTTCTTCTTCTCCGTCTATTATCCTAAAAATTCGATTTTTTTCTTTTTCGATCTCAGGATATTGCTCCTTCCATAATTCTATCACTTTTTCAGCTATTTTGCTTAAAAATTTTCCTTGAATATTTAATAATTTTCCATGTCTTGAAGCTCTCCTTATAAGCCTCCTGAGAACATAGCCTCTCCCTTCGTTGCTTGGAAGTATGCCGTCGGAAACCATAAATGTAATAGCTCTGGCATGATCCGTTATCACACGGATGGATTTATCTTTTTCGGAGTCCTTGCCATAAGAAACCTTGCTTACTCTTTCAACTTCTTTTAACACTTCATTTATCTGTTTAACTTCAAATATATTCTTTGCATTTTCCATAACCATTGCCATTCTTTCGAGTCCCATCCCCGTATCTATGTTAGGTTTTGGCAAAAGATTATAATTTCCATTCTCATCCTTATCGTATTGAGAAAAAACTAAATTCCATACTTCCACATACCTGTCACATTCACATCCCGGTTTGCAATCGGGCTTACCGCAACCATACTCTTCTCCTCTGTCTATATAAATTTCCGAACAAGGGCCGCAAGGTCCTAATTCCAGCTCCCAAAAATTATCCTCTTTATCCAATCTTACAATTCTATCCTCAGGTACATTTATTTTCTCATTCCATATTTTATATGCTTCCTCATCATCTTTATATATGGAAACCCAAATAAGTTCCTTAGAAACTTCCATTCTTTCGGTAATAAATTCCCACGCCCATTTTATCGCATCTTCCTTAAAATAATCCCCAAAGGAAAAGTTCCCCAGCATCTCAAAAAATGTACCATGCCTGTCAGTCTTCCCTACATTTTCAATATCCACTGTTCTGACACATTTCTGACAAGTAACCACCCTTTTCCCCGGAGGAGTTTTGAGTCCGGTAAAATAAGGTTTCATGGGAGCCATCCCTGCATTTATAAGTAATAAGCTTTTATCATCCTTAGGGACAAGAGAAAAGCTTGGTAAAATCAAATGATTCTTTTCTTTAAAAAAATCAAAAAATTCCTTTCTTATTTCATTTAACCCGATATTTTTCATATGAATACACCTCTCATTTTAGCTTTCAGCAATATGTAAATTAAACCAACTACAAAAAACTCGTCCCAAATCAAACGGACGATACGTAAGTTCTGCCTTATAAATAGGATTATAAGTTAAAAGCTATTATTTGTCAATAATCTGATTTTTATTTAACTTCTCCATGAAAAACGAAAATACTATTTTCCCTACGGCTACAGCCGGAACTGCAAGAACCATTCCCCATATTCCCATAATCTCGCCTCCTATTATTAATGAAACAATAACGGTAATAGGATGAATTCCTATGCTTTCTCCGATAATCTTAGGGGTTATAAGATCATTTTCAATCTGTTGAATTACAGTAAAAATTATTATAACCCATAAAGCTTTCAATGGACTATCTAAAAGGGCAAAAATCACTGCAGGAATAATTCCTATTACAGGGCCGAAATAGGGAATTATATCTGCAATTCCGGCAATGAGACCTATAACAAGTCCAAAGGGAATTTTTAAGATCAGCAAAGCAATAGTGGTGGACACTCCAATAAATATTGCCACTATAACCCTTCCTCTTATAAATTCGCCCAAAGCTTTATCTATTTCTTTCGATAATCTTGAAAAATCCTGCCTCTTATCCTTAGGCACCGTAATATATATTTTGTTTTTAATGGAATCCTTATCTAATATCAAATAGAACGTAAATATGGGAACCAAAATAATCGATGTAATTTTAGGGAAAATATCCATCATTGAACTTGTAATCTTTTTTATATTTTCACTCAAAATATTCCCCATATTTTCCGCGTTACCCATAACCGCTTGTTCAACTCCCTGAAGCTGAGGAGGCAAACTATAAATACTTGAATAATATCTATCATAAATATTATTTAAAAAATCAAATATTCTGTTAAGATATAGGGGAAGTATTTCCATGAGTTTTTTAGCTTCTTTTGTAATATTGGGAATAATCGTTAATGATAATATAACTATAACTCCCAGAATTATAGCATAAACAATGAGTATCCCAAGGCTTCTTCGAATTTTCCTTTTTTCAAAAAAATTTACTATCGGGTTAAATAAATATGCCATAATAACAGAAAAGATAAACATTCCAAATAGATTGGATAAAAAGCTATACTTATTCAGTATTTTATATATAAGATATATAAAAGTTATAAATATTAATACAAAAAAAACTTTCCTTACGTTTATTTTAATCCTTTTATCTTCATTAACATATTTATTTCCAATATTTATAAGGTAATATATCAAAAAGAACAGAAATGCCAATAGTAAAATCAATATTCCCGTCATTAAAGGACTTTTTACATTAATTGTTTTTCCTCTCCTTATTAATGTATTTTAAAGGCAGCCCAAAAGCTGCCCGTTACCAAAGGGACATTATCCCGTTTCTTATATTATAAAATGCTCTTCTCGTGCTTCTCATCATTTTTCTCTTATGCATCGGATCCATCCTGTTTACGGCAGCCATTCCAAAAACTGCTCCTAATATGCTTCCTACCCACATACCGGTTTTAAATCCATTATTCATCTTTTTCACTCCTTTTAAATTTATATCCTTAGTTTGCCACACTATCTTCCCTCTAATTCTAACAGTTTTTTGTAATAATCTTTTCCGTTGTCAATTATGTCTTTTATTTCTTCTTTAACTATTATATTTTTATCTTTAACTTCATGGCTTATATTTAAAGGAATAAAGCTTCTTCCATTAATAATATCTTCTATTACTCCTTCAGTAATAATAAAACCGGATATCCCACCGTCTTCTTTATTAAATATATAATCTTTTATATACCCTATAAATTCTCCCTTTTCTGTAATTACCTCTTTATCTATAAAGCAATCAATTTTTATACCCTTTTTTTCTTTATAATCTTCTTTTTCAGCCCTATTTAAATTTATAATCATAGAATCTTTCCCTATATCCTCTATTCCCTCAAAAGGAATTATAATTTTTTTTCTAAATATCTTTCCGTCCTCTATAACGAGGCTATCTATATATTTATTATCCTCAGTACATAATACGTTTTTTAATGTACCTATGGGTACATTATCTCTGTCCACAATTTTTAATATTGAAAATTGGCTATATCTTATCAATTAAATTCCCCTTTTCAATTTCTGTTATATTTTTATTATTTCACTTATTAATAAATTTATTAAAATAAGAAAAATTTCTATTGAAAAATTATAATGTAACTTTTTTTTGAAACTCATTTACAGAAAGCTCTCTTTAATCAATATCTTATAAGCAAGAACTTTCCTATTCGTTATAAAAAAAGCTGCCGAAAGAAGCGTTCACTTAGGGATTGAAGAAAAACTTGAATGAACAGCTTCAAGCGGGGCAAAAAGAGACCAGTCACAATCAGGCATGAATGCTTGAAGTGACTGGTTTTTTATTAAAGATATTTTTTTGAATTAGTGATTGATATTAATCTATATCAAACCTAAATACTTTTCAAAGAATATCATCAGTTTTTCGATAATTCCTTGTTTTTTCGCAGCTCTGCCTCCGCCAAAGCGAGATACAGGTGGCATGATTTTATCAATGGCTGTACCGGTTGTTTTAAGCATTCCATCTCGGAAAGCATTATCGATGAATCGGCGGGTTTCTTCAGGCTTTAATTTCTCTTCTTCTATAATTGCTGAAATATCCGCTTCCTTACGCTCATGGAGGAATTTTCGCCAATCCTCATCCACTTTGGTCGATACATTGACTTGCTCTATAAAACGCTCGATAAGTTCTTTCTTACTTCGAAGTTCAATACTCGAATTGATAGCCTTATCAATGGTCGTAAGAATGGTTTTATCCTTGCAGTTGGATTGTTGATATTTAGCTACAAGCATAAGGATGTAGTCAATATTTACCTCTATCTGCTTGACCAGTTCAATCTCAAAAACTATGTCATCATTGATAGTTTCTTTGTCACCATCAGTACCTTTTCTATATTCCTGATACAGGTCAATATAAATGCTCTGATAGTCCTGAAAATCCCTTTCAGATAAAATCTCATTTCCTTCAAAGTCATCGAAAGAAGTAAGAATATTTCTGAGCCTGAGTATTGCTCCATATAACCTGATAAAGTCTTTTTCCGCTTCTTCTCCGAGAATAGGTTGTCCAAGGGGATACTGTGTTGTAAGAGTTGTAATCAATTCAGCATAGCCCGGCTTATACTCACCTTTGTCATCATAGCCGTTATAGTATTCTTCGTATGTTTTTAGCAGTACAATACCGCCAGCATCCTTATTGCCGAATAGTGCAATAGCTTTATCTGTTTCTTCTTTCAAATCTCGGAAACAAACGATATTACCATAGGTCTTAACGCTGTTTAGGATGCGGTTAGTTCTTGAAAAAGCCTGAATCAGTCCATGCTGTCTCAGGTTTTTATCTACCCATAGCGTATTTAGGGTTGTTGCATCAAAGCCTGTCAGGAACATATTAACAACAATCAATATATCGATCTCCCGATTCTTTACACGAAGAGAGAGGTCTTTATAATAATTCTGGAACTTATCCGAGGAAGTATCGTAATTTGTGCTAAATGTGGAATTGTAATCTCGGATAGCCGCCTCAAGAAAATCTCTGGAGCTCTGGTCAAGGTTTTCCATATTAAAATCCTCTTCAGGCAACAGTCCATCTGGCTCCTCCTCATTTGCACTAAAACTGAAAATAGTTGCAATGGTAAGGTTACGGTTCTTTTCCGCTATCTGCTTCTTAAACTCATTATAGTATCTGATTGCCATTGGGATGGATGCAGCAGCAAATATGGAGTTGAAACCGGCAACTCGCCTTGTTTCACGCTTTTCTATCATCTTTTTAGGGTTATGCTTATCTGCTTCTTCCCATTTCGCAGAGAATGTGTAATAACTGTTGCGCTTGGTCTTCTGATCAAAGTGTTCAAGAACGTAAGAAACAATTTCACTGATTCGCTGTGGATCTGCTAAGGCTTTTTCTCTATCTATGCTATAGACTTTTTTATCATTAACGTAATCAGGCATCTTAATGGTATTGATAAAATCTATTCTAAAAGGCAGAACATTCCCATCATTGATGGCATCCACAATGGTATAGGTATGTAGCTTTTCTCCAAAGGCCTGCTCAGTTGTACGAAGCAGTGGGTTACCTCCTGAACTGGCATTAGCGGCAAAAATCGGAGTTCCCGTAAAGCCGAAGATATGGTAGTTCTTAAAACTCTTCGTGATAGCTTGATGCATTTCGCCAAATTGGGAACGGTGGCACTCATCAAAAATCAGTACCACATGTTTCTTGTAAATATCATGCTGTTTGTTTTTTCGAATAAATATATCCAACTTCTGAATAGTGGTTACAATGATTTTGTATTCATGAGGATTTCCTTTTTCATCCCTGTCTTCCAATTGTCTTTGAAGAACTCTTGTAGACGTATTACCGTTAGCTGCCCCCTTTTCAAAACGGTCATATTCCTTCATAGTCTGATAGTCTAGGTCTTTACGGTCAACAACAAACAATACCTTGTCTATATAAGGCAAGGCAGAAGCTAATTGGGCTGTCTTAAAACTGGTCAATGTCTTACCAGAGCCTGTTGTATGCCAGATATATCCTCCAGCTGCAGTTGTGCCCATCTTCTTGTAGTTGGTTGATACTACAATGCGTGATAATATACGTTCTGCAGCAGCTATTTGATAAGGACGCATTACAAGGAGCAGATCTTCAGATGTAAATATACAATATTTTGTTAGTATATTTAAGAGGGTATGCTTGGCAAAAAATGTTTTAGTAAAGTCCACAAGGTCAGGAATAATTTTGTTATTTGCATCTGCCCAAAAGCTGGTAAATTCAAAGCTGTTGCTTGTTTTTTTGCTTCTTCGACGTTCACTGCTGCTTTGCTCCTTGATATGAGCGTTTCTTGTGGTGTTGCTATAATACTTTGTATGGGTGCCATTTGAGATTACGAATATTTGCACATACTCAAATAAACCAGAAGCCGCCCAAAAGCTGTCACGTTGGTATCTTTTTATCTGGTTGAAAGCTTCACGGATAGCAACACCACGACGCTTTAACTCTACATGAACTAGTGGAAGTCCATTTACAAGGATTGTTACATCATATCGGGTTTCATGCTTGCCACTCGCTTCTTCGTATTGATTAATAACCTGCAAACGATTGTTATGGATATTCTTCTTATCCAAAAGGTATATGTTCTTTGTTGTTCCATCTTCACGTTTTAGAATCTGGATATGGTCATCCTGAATTTTTCTGGTTTTTTCAACAATACCCTCATTTGTATTGGCAATACATTCTGTGAAAAATCTATCCCATTCACTGTCAGTAAAGGTGAAGTCATTAAGCAGTTCAAGTTGCTTTCGGAGATTTGCTATCAATGCAGCTTCATTGTGCACTGAAATATATTCATATCCTTGGGAAGTCAGTTGCCTAATAAACTCCCGCTCAAGTTCTGCCTCGCTCTGATACTTTTCAGGACGGACATTGTATTCAGCTGCATATTCAGCAACAACTGTTGCTTCATCAGTACTTGCAACGATGTTGTATATACTCATGATGTCACCTCCTTGAAAGATAACAGTTTATCTCTGTAATATTCATATTGCTTTTGCCGTGCTTCGATTTCGGCAGGAATGCCGCTGGTTAAGTCGTTGCAGAGAGCGTCAAAGCGATCTAGGATAGCTACGATGCGCTCTTGTTCTTCTAAGGGTGGGACAGGAATTTTAGCCTTTGAAATATTGTCATTATATAGCCTTGCAATAGTTCCCCCAGTAGATATTGACCAAGGCTTCATCGCATAGCAATAATATAGATATTTATTTAACACTTTACTCTCATCATTATCAATCCACACAATATTAGAATCTTGGTAATAAGCTGGTTTTCCATCATAAATTACTGTTCTTCCGATTGTTCCAGCAGCAGATATAAGAATATCGCCTTTTTTAGGGAAAGAAAATGCTTTTCGGTATTCATCATATTTTTCCTGTGAAATAAAAGCATCTGGTTCTTTTCCAAATGTCCCAATTTTAAAGAATGGAACATCACCAACTGGACTTGTTTCTGCTTTCATAATACGCTTACACATACAAACAGGTCCAATTTCCCCCAATGTCATCCACTTGATATCGGGGTTATTACCAAACGTAAGCAGCAAATCTCTATAATACTCATACTGCTTTCTTCTTGCTGTAAGCTCTGCTGTAAGCTCTGCTGTAAGCTCTGCTGTAAGCTCTGTGAAATTATCCAGAATACGGACAATTTCCTCTTGCACTGGCTTAGGAGGAAGAGGGATTGGAATTTTATTTAATACTGTTTGTGTTAAACTAGGTACGCCTCCAGCTGTATTTAGTCTCTCAATTCGTTGGGATTGCAGATAATAAAAAACAAACTTAGGTTCAATAATCTCAGTATTAATTTCTGTGTAAAAGAGTGTATCCACTGTCCAGAATGGTTCCTCAACAAAATATAACTTATCAATTGATCCTTTTCGTGGGATAAGCACTGAAGGTTTGTCATAGGCAAATTGGTTTATGTAAGTAATAACGCCACCCGAACCATAGACGGGTATACTACCTTCCGCAATATGCTTATAGTCTTTGCCATTTCTAATTCTTAAAACTTGTCTTAGTTCTTTAAACTCAACCCCATCTGGACAAAGTTCAGCAATCAATTCATCTAACTTACTCATTTGCCCACCTCAATTTCCGCAATAATCTTATCTATTTCTTCCCTCAAAACCTGCTCTCTCGCCACAATCTTTTCTATCTCAGCATTGAGGGCGACAATATCAATCTTTTCTCTCGTATCCTCTTGTTCAACATAGGTAGAAACAGACAGGTTATAATCCTCTTCAGCAATTTCGCTGTTTGGCACAAGCCTAGCAAAATGCTCAATATCTTTTCTATCTTTGAATGCGTTAAGAATGGTCTCAATATTTTCCTGTGTTAGTTTGTTGTTATTCGTAACCTTGACAAATTCCTTTGATGCATCGATAAATAAGGTACTATTTTCTGATTTAGATTTCTTTAGAACCATAATGCAGGTAGCAATGCTGGTACCATAAAACAAGTTATCCGGTAACTGAATGATACAGTCGATGTAGTTATTATCAATCAGGTACTGCCTGATTTTCTTTTCGGCACCACCGCGATACATTACACCGGGGAAGCATACAATAGCCGCTGTTCCGTTTGTTGCAAGCCAAGAAAGACTGTGCATAATAAAAGCAAGGTCTGCCTTGGATTTAGGAGCCAATACTCCAGCTGGAGAAAAGCGAGGGTCATTAATCAAAATAGGATCATTGTCGCCCTTCCATTTAATGGAGTAAGGTGGATTTGATACAATGGCTTCAAAAGGCTCATCGTCCCAATGGTGAGGATCTGTTAGTGTGTCCCCAAGGGCAATATCAAATTTGTCATAATCAATATCGTGCAGGAACATATTGATTCGGCACAGGTTGTAGGTTGTAATGTTGATTTCTTGACCGAAGAAACCTTGACGTACATTTTCTTTTCCTAAGATTTTTGCAAACTTTAGCAGTAGAGATCCAGAACCGCAAGCGGGGTCATATACCTTGTTGACTTCAGTTTTTCCTACTAATGTTAAGTGGGTAAGGAGTTCGGAAACTTCCTGTGGCGTATAGTATTCACCGCCACTTTTTCCGGCATTGGAAGCATACATACCCATTAAAAATTCATAGGCATCACCAAATGCATCTATGGTATTGTCTTTGTAATCTCCCAGCTTCATTTCTCCAACAGAATTCATTAGCTTAACCAGCTTTTCATTACGCTTTACTACAGTGTTTCCTAGCTTATTGCTGTTAACATCAATATCATCAAACAAGCCTTTGAAATTATCTTCACTCTCTGTTCCTTGGGCAGATGCTTCTATATTACTGAAAATCTGTTCTAGTGTTTCATTTAAGTTTTCATCGTCCTTTGCGCGAGCTCGGACATTTTCAAAAAGCTCGCTGGGTAAGATAAAGAAGCCTTTTGTCTTAACTAAATCCTCTCGTGCCTGTTCTGCTTCTTCGTCGGATAGCTTAGCATAATCAAATTCCGTATTGCCAGCTTCCCATTCTCCGGCGTTAATATAGGCAGTAATATTTTCAGATATGTAGCGGTAAAACAGCATTCCTAGAACATATTGCTTAAAGTCCCATCCATCTACACTGCCTCTTAAATCATTTGCCATATTCCATATCGTGCGGTGCAATTCCGCCCGTTCCTGTTCTTTTCTGTTATTTTCCATAACTCTACTCCCTTTCTTCAACCATATTAGGCACTAATTCCATGATATCTTTAAAATCAACGCCAAGTGCCGTACAAACCTTTACAAGAACGTCCATACTGACATATTCGTTTTTAGAAAGCTTTGAAATTGACGATGGACTTATTCCCGCAGCAGCTTGTAAATCTTTCTTCTTCATATCGCGGTCTATCAACAATTTCCAAAGCTTTTTATAGCTAACGGTCATCTTGGTCACCTCTTTATATCTTTTTTCCATTATAGCACATTTTCTTCAAACATAACATGATAATTCTGTGTTTGTGAAGTAATTTTACAATGTTAACAAAGATAATGATAGTTGTGTATGCCTTTCATTTTTCTCTTTTATTCAAATAAATACTTTTAGACAAAAAAGTCGGAAAGCCCATTGTAAGACTCAAACTATAGCTTTCAGCCTTCTTAAATTAAATATCGCTTTAGCTCAAATTTGAGCAAAAGCATAAGCATTACAGCCGTCTTTACCTTAGAAAAAAGACAGGCTGTTTTTTTATTTTAGGGTTTCGAATCAATAAAATTCTTCGCTTATGAATGAGGAAGAAAGATATTTTTCTAAAATCCTCAACTAATGTGTTCTACCAAGGCTATAAGGTGAGAGGAAAAATAATCCCCATTAGCTTCCAAGTTAGAAATTTAATGAGGTATTTAGCTAAGGGGTTAATAATTTCGGCTATTAGCAGAGGAAAGCAATTCACAGAAATATTTGTTCCGGTACTCAAACTGCAGGCTTGTGTCTTGTGGATGACGAGAGGAAATTACCTTAAATAATACTCTTTGGATTTGCCTTTCTTATGCACTACAAAAGAAAGCATAGTTTTCTCTCACTGCTCCTTGACAACTGAATATCCCGAAATGCAAGAGATACTTCAAGCAGAATATGCCATGACGATAATTCCGAGCGTATTCCTTGAAAGATAACGAGGTTGTGTCAAACAAGGCAAACCCTCTGGAACAGTAGCGTTTCGGGTCATTTATAACAGGCAAGGAGGTGAAGTAACTGAAAACAAAATATGATAACTTGCCACAGGTGCTTAAAGATAAGCCACAGTTTTGCTGTTGGAAATATGAAGAACGAAGTGGTAGAAAAACCAAAGTTCCCTATAACCCAGTAACGGGAAAAAGGGCAAAACCAAATCAACGTGGTACCTTTAAAGATTTTAGTTCGGCGGTAGCTGCTTTAAGTGATTATGACGGTATGGGATTTTTGGTGGGTAATGACATATGTGTTATCGACTTAGATGATTGCTTTGATAGTGGTGGTAAGCTTAAGCCTGTTACCCAAATTGTTGTAGAGGCTTTTAGTGGTTGTTATATGGAACACAGTCCATCTGAAAAAGGGCTTCATATTTTCTTTAAGGCCACAGGCTATGACTTTGACAAAACAAAATACTATATCAACAACAGAAAGCTGGGAGTTGAGGTCTATGTGGCTGGAGCAACGAACCGCTTTGTTACCGTAACAGGCAATGTATATGCAGATGGTGATATAGCGGAGAAATCGAATGAACTACAGATGATACTAGACAAGTATATGCTACGTCCTGCCCCTGTGAGACAACTTCTGGATACAGAAAGTCAATCCTATCTGTCTGACAAGTCTGTTATTGAGAAGGCATTAAAATCGGCAAATGGAGAAAAATTTAAAGCATTATGGCAGGGTGATACATCTGGCTATGCTTCTGCCAGTGAAGCTGATTTGGCACTTTGCGGTATGCTGGCATTTTGGTGTGGCAGGGATATTGGACAGATGGACAGACTTTTCCGAAAAAGCGGCTTAATGCGGGATAAATGGAATAGACCACAGTCCGGCAGTACTTATGGAATGATAACCATAGAAAAAGCAATTGCAAATGCTACTGAAATATACAAACCAGGTGGTAAGCGTTCATCAGCTACAGAGGATTTTGGTGAATGTTCCCTTACTACTTTAAAGCCTGAAAACAATGAGCGTTACCCTTGGACAGACATTGGAGCAAGCAGGCTGTTTGCCGATTATTATAAGTCTTTTGTCCGCTATGTTCCCGAAAGGAAGATGTGGTTTTGCTATGAGAACGGGATATGGATTCCCGATATTGGCAATCTCAAAGTAATGGAAATGTGTAAATCATTGGCTAACCAACTACTAACCTATGCTTTAACGATTCAGGATGAACATCAAAGAAAGGCATACATTGACTATTGCCGAAAGTGGCAGTTAAGAAGATACCGAGAAACGGTGCTTAAGGATGCACAGAGCGTATATCCCATATCAATGGCCGAATTTGACCAAGACCCGCAGGTGCTCAACTGTTCCAATGGAACCTTGTTTTTAACATCCATGGATTTTCATCCCCACAACAGCGAGGACAGACTTACAAAGATATCTGGTGTTAAACATGACCCAGAAGCAAAAAGTGAGCGATGGGATAGATTTATTCATGAGATTATGAGCGGAGATGAGGAAAAGGCAAAATTCCTCCAAAAAGCCTTTGGCTACAGTATCAGCGGAGACACTCGGTATGAATGTCTGTTTGTTCTCTATGGTGCCACAACTCGAAATGGTAAAGGTACGCTATGTGAGAGCGTTCTTAAGGTGTTAGGCAGTTATGGCTGTACCGCAAGGCCGGAGACTATCAGTCTGAAAAAGAACAATAATAGTTCAAGTCCAAGTGAAGATATTGCCCGGCTTGCAGGAGTACGCTTTGTGAATATCTCCGAACCTAGCAGAGGACTTGTCTTAAATGCTGCACAGGTAAAAAGCATGACGGGTGGTGACACCATCAACGCAAGATTTCTACATGAGAATTCTTTTGACTTTTCGCCAAAGTTTAAGCTGTATATCAACACTAATTATCTGCCCGTTATTACGGATATGACGTTGTTTTCCAGTGGCAGAGTGGTAATTATCCCTTTTGAACGACACTTCGATGAAAACGAGCAGGATAAAAACTTAAAACGCGAATTCGCCAAACCGAAGAATCAGAGCGCTATCCTCAACTGGCTAATTGAAGGCTACCAGCTGTTGAAAAAGGAAGGATTGAATTTACCCGATTCCGTCAAGACAGCCACGGATGCTTACAAGCATGAAAGCGACAAGATAGCATTGTTCTTTGAAGATGCCTTGGAAGAAAGTCCAAACAGTGAGGTGCGGACATCCGAAGTGTATGCCCGATATCAGCGGTGGTGTAGTGCCAATGGCTGTTATTCGGAGAATGCAAGAAACTTTAAACAAGCATTAACAGCTATTGCCCGTGTGGAGCGGAAACGACCACGTTCTGGTGGTGGAATGACCACAATGCTTATCGGCTATAAACTGACTGAAGAAGAATTTTTTCTTATTTAAACACAGTGTAGCAGCTTGTAGCAAGAAAAACAGGTTATATAAAAAATCACTCTCGTATAGAGAGTTTAGTTTTTACCTGCTACATCTTGCTACAAAGCTTAAAACCACTGGATACAACTCCATGTGTTAATACCTACCCCCTAGGGGAGTTCAAATCTCCACACCTTTTCATCTGGAAAACGGGCGTGGGGCAATGCGTAAAAAAACGCGGTTTCAAACAGGGTATATACCCCACAATCGAATTAAATTTAGGAGGTAAACGATTATGGCAACATCAACAACTTATAATAGAGCGTTTTGGAACGTTATGAAAGGAAAAGACGAAAATTATCAGAATCTGAACGAGGGGTACGATAATGTCGGAGCATATGTCGCACCAGATGAATTCAGGGAAGGTTTTAACACTGCTTTGGCAAAGGAGAATATATTCCGCAGATTTGCCACTGTTATCAATCTATCTTCTGCAGAAGGTAAAATTCAAGCGGTATCCTCAACGGGTACAGCAGATTGGGTTGAAGACGGGGATCCAATCCCTGAAAGTGCCGATACATTTACACAGTTTCTGGTGAAATCATACAAGCTGGCATCTCTTGTCAAGCTAAACCGCTCATTTGTCACCGATATGAACTTTAATCTTGAAAAATATTTGATGGGTGATTTTGCGAAGCGTTTTGGCAAGGCTGAGGAAAATGCATTGCTTAATGGAAATGGCACAACACAGCCAACAGGTATACTTACGGCAGACGCAGATGTAGCTACAGCAGACAGTGTTACCATTTCTTTTGATGAGATTACTTCTCTGTACTTTTCATTAAAAGATGAATATCGCAACAACGCTGTGTTTATCATGCACGACAATACTGCCATGCTTCTTAGAACTCTCAAGGATACAAGCGGCAGTTATCTGTGGAACTCTTCCGATAATACCATATTCGGAAAGCCTGTAATTACCTCTCCATATATGCCTACGGTATCAGCAGGAGCAAAAAGCATTGTATTTGGAGATTTATCATACTACTGGCTGATTGAGCGTCAGTCAATAACCATAAAGAAATTAAGTGAGTTATATGCATTGCAGGGGCAAATTGGTTTTTCTGCTTACGAGAGATTGGATGGGAAGCTAATTCAACCAGATGCTCTGAAAATATTACAAATAAAAGCTTAAATAATGGATTAGGCACTGGGTCATCAATTCGGCTCAGTGCCAGTTCCTTCAAAACATCGGACAGGAGGTCACGATATGGAAAACCAAATTAACAGCCACACAACCAAATCCGATATCGGAGATACGGTCTATGTGGTGGAATCACGAGTAAGTGATTCAGCAAAGGAAAGTGCATATTCCAAGCTGAAACGGCTGATTACAGTCAACGCAAAAAACCTTTCAAAGTTATCAGATAGTTCAGATAAATCCATGGAAATCAACTCGACTTCTTCAAGGTAGTACGGTAATATACATAGTGCTAAACCGCTTGAAGACTGTCGGAAATGGAGGATAAAAATGAATAGACAGTCAACATTTAGCACTATACGTAAATCAACATTAACATTTGAAGAAGCAAAAATTACTGCTCTGTACTGCAGGCTCTCACGTGATGATGAGCTTGCCGGAGACAGCAACAGTATAGTAAACCAAAAGGCAATTCTAAAAAAATATGCTGAGGACAACGGTTTTCGCAATATCGAATTTTATGTGGATGATGGAGTCAGTGGAACAACTTTTGATCGACCAGACTTTAACCGCATGATTGCAGATGTAGAGTCCGGTAGAGTCGGAACGATCATCATCAAGGATATGTCCCGTTTTGGCAGGGATTACCTCAAGGTAGGCTATTATACAGAGATTATGTTTCCTGAAGCAGATGTGCGATTCATTGCTATTAACAACGGTATTGATAGTGCAAACCAAGCAGACAGTGACTTTACACCGTTTCTTAACATTATTAATGAATGGTACGCTAAGGATACTAGCAAGAAAATCCGTGCTGTGTTCAAATCCAAGGGACAGTCAGGCAAGCCACTCTGCACCAATCCGCCTTACGGTTATATTAAAGACCCTGAAGACAAGTTGCACTGGATTATAGATGAGAAAGCCGCCGAAGTGGTCAGAGATATTTTCCGACTGTGCATGGCTGGCTTTGGACCCACGCAGATAGCAAAGCAACTTGAAAAGCGATGCATTGATACGCCTACGGTTCATCTACGCAAAATGGGTATTAACACTCCAGCAAGACCACCTGAAAACCCATATGCTTGGTCGGCTCGTACCGTAGCAGATATTCTGGCTAAAATGGAATATCTAGGTCACACGGTGAATTTCAAGACTTCTAAAAAATCCTACAAGAGCAAAGTCAAGATATTGAACAATCCAGAAGATTGGATGGTTTTCAAAAATACCCATGAAGCAATTATCGATGAGGGCACTTGGGAAACAGTGCAGAAAATCAGAGATGGCAAGCGAAGACCATCACGATTAGGTGAAATGGGAATGCTTTCAGGTATGATGTTCTGTGCCGACTGTGGGGCGAAGCTGTATCAGGTTAGAGGAAAGGGATGGTCACGCGATAAGGAATACTTCGTTTGTGCTACTTACCGCAAGAAAAAGGGGATGTGCAGTTCACACCAGATACGCAATGTTGTGGTGGAACAGCTTTTGCTGGAGGACTTAAGACGTGTAACCTCCTTTGCCAAAGACCATGAACAGGAATTCATCCGTATAGTTATGAATAATTCAGAAAAGGAGCTTGCCAAAGAACTCCGCCAAATTCAAAAGGAGTACGAACAAGCACAGGCTCGTATTGCTGACATAGACAAAATCATTCGAAAGCTATATGAGGACAATGTGATGGGCAAAATTCCCGAAGAGCGTTTTTACAAGATGTCGGCTGAATATGAAGCTGAGCAGAAGGCTCTGGAAGAAAGGATAACCAAATTAAAGCATACCATTGATACAGTAAATGAACAGTCCCTCAATACCGACCGCTTTTTGGCACTGGTTAAAAAGTACACAGAAATTACAGAATTGGATGCAGAGATTATTCGAGAGTTCATTGACAAAATTATAGTATTTAAGGCTGAAAAGGTAGATGGCCGCAGAACTCAGCGGATTCAAATTTTCTATAACTGCATTGGCGCTATCGACTTACCAAACTAAACGAAAAAACGGCATAGCCGAATATCAACGACTATGCCGAATTTTTCAGGAATTATAAATCCCTATCTGACCGCTCCTAATATCAGCAGTTTTTTTATTTTGATCTATTATTCTATTTTACACCCGTGAAAATCATCATTTTCCGGTACAAAATCCTCCAATCCCTTAATATGGACATTATTTTTTTTCGAATAATCCAATAAAGCAGATTTCACAGCCTGTTCGGCCAAAACGGAACAATGCATCTTCACAGGAGGAAGTCCGTCCAATGCTTCTGCTACAGCCTTATTTGATAATTCCATGGCTTCGTCTATGCTCTTACCCTTAATCATTTCTGTAGCCATACTGGAAGATGCAATGGCTGAGCCGCATCCAAAGGTTTTAAATTTAACATCCTCAATCTTATTGTCCTTAATCTTCAGGTACATTTTCATTATATCTCCGCATTTGGGATTCCCTACTTCTCCGATTCCATCTGCATCTTCTATTTCTCCAACATTCCTTGGATTTCTAAAATGATCCATTACTTTTTCTGAATACATGATTATCTCCCCTTCCTCTCGTCGTATAACGGCGACATAGCTCTCAACCTCGCCACAATTTCTGTCAGTTTCTCAACTACATAATCAACATCCTCTTCCGTATTAAAATCCCCTAAAGTAAGCCTTAAAGAGCCATGAGCAATTTCATGAGGAAGGCCGATAGCTAAAAGTACATGAGAGGGATCAAGAGACCCTGATGTACAGGCTGATCCGCTGGAACCCGCAATTCCTTCCATATCAAGGCTTAGAAGAATAGATTCTCCTTCAATAAATCTGAAACAAAAATTAGCATTGCCGGGAAGCCTTTTTTCCTCATCTCCATTTAATCTCACATAATCTATATTATCAAATATGCCCTTTATGAGTCGTTTCCTCAGCTTAGTTAATTTTTCATTATGTTCGTCAATATTTTCATAGGCTAATTCAATTGCTTTTCCCAAGCCAACTATGTAAGGAACATTTTCCGTTCCTGCTCTTCTATTCCTTTCTTGGGCCCCTCCCGAAATAAGAGGATCAATTTTAACTCCTTGCCTTATATATAAAGCTCCTATTCCTTTCGGTCCATAGAATTTATGAGCAGACAATGACAATAAATCAATATTTAATTCGTTTACATCTATTTTTACATTTCCTATGGCTTGGACGGCATCCGTATGAAAATATATACCCTTTTCTTTTGCTATTTTTCCTATTTCAGCTATAGGTTGAATAGTGCCTATTTCGTTATTGGCAAACATTATTGAGATTAGGATGGTATCATCCCTTATGCTTTCTTTCAGCTGATCTAAATTTATAAATCCATATTCATCAACATCAAGATAGGTTACCCTAAACCCTTGTTTCTCTAAATATTGACATGTATGAAGCACTGCATGATGCTCAATTTTAGAAGTAATTATGTGATTTCCTCTTTTTCTGTTAGCATAGGCTATTCCCTTAATAGCCCAGTTATCCGATTCGGAACCGCAACTCGTAAAAAATATTTCCTGAGGTTTAGCATTAAAAACCTTGGATACCTTTTCCCTCGCTCTTTCTATAGCATTTCTTGATTGACCGCCAATAGAGTAAATACTGGATGGATTTCCGTATTTATCGGTAAAATAAGGCATCATCGCCTCTAATACTTCTCTTTTAATAGGAGTTGTTGCCGCATTATCCATATAAATATATTTTGACATCATACTTCCTCCTGAATTCTCTTTTTCTTTTTTTGTAGTATATTTTCCTGTTCATCAATCATATCCTGTAAAGTAATTGAATCGATTACATTATAGATACTATCTCTGATTCTCTGCCAAATTATTCTTGTAACACAATATTCTTCTTTTTCGCAAACATTCATCTCTTCATCTATGACACATGCTGCAGGCGCTAAATTACCTTCTAAAGATCTAAGTATGCTTCCAACGGTTATATCTTTGGGATGTTTACTTAACATATATCCTCCTTGAGCCCCTCTTACGCTTTGCAAGAGCCCGTCTCTTTTAAGTACCGCAACTAATTGTTCAAGATAATTTTCCGATAGACCTTCCTCTTCGGCAACACTTTTTAAAGATATAGGTCCCTTTCCGTAATTATAAGCTAATTGAAACATCGTTTTAAGACCATACCTTCCCTTAGTTGACAATTTCATTTTCCCGCCCTCCAATTCCAACCAAATAACTTGGCAATTCATTATAAGTATATTCTAACCCTTTATTTTTGTCAACATTCACAGTTCTAAAAATTTTCAATAAAAAAAGAGGAGTCTCTACTCCTCTGTCCTTAACATTCTTCTGAATTTTCATCCTCCAGGTCTTCTTCCCCTTCATCGAAAAGGTCGTCAAACTGAGGTGGAAAGAAATCAGGAAACTCCTCTTCTTCAAAACCATCACAAATATCACCGGGACTAAATTCTTCACATTCCGGAGGTTCTGGACAAAATCCCAATGTAGGTATTAGCAGTTGAACAGTTCCTACAATTTTAATGATTATAAACGTCCCAACCGCAAATGTAACTTTATTTCCAGTCTGCAAAGGCTGCCCTAATAATAATGAACTGGTTTCAACAACAACTCTGAATTCAAATTCATCTCTCGCATCTGGAATAAAGAGAACTACATCTTTATAAATATCAGGCAAAAATCCTTCTACTACACTTCCATCAGTTGTTATTACCTCAAAAGGTATTCTTAAAGTAAACTGTACTCTCCTAAAATGAGGTCTACCCTCTATATCTGTTACTACCAAGGTCCCGGGCACAATAAATCCAGGTCTAAATGATATATGACTAAAAGTTCCGCTTTCCAGTAAAACTTCAACTGTCGGGAAGCACTCCCTTTGTTGGCAGTGTGCATATACTTTGTCCGCTATGATACAATCCACTTCAAAAGCTCTATTCTGTGCATCAGGATCATAAAAACTGGATTTAGTTATTTTTTTCATATATTTCACTCCTTTCAATTTAATAAATACACTTTTACTTTCATATTATGAATTAAGCAGAGTTTTGTGATAATTTTATTTAAATATTAAGGGGGGAATAAATGTGGTTTTAAAAATACAAAATGGCTTTTTAATAAAAAGTCTTCAAGGCAGATATTACTTTTTTCAACTAAGAAAAAACAGAAAACTTGTATGTTCAATATTTGATAACAAAAACAAAAAAAACAGATCCATGTTACTTGTGGAAGATGAACGAATAATTGATTTCGCCGCAGATATTGATGAGGAAGATAGGATTCATCTGATTTACATTAATAATGAAGGACATTTAACTCATTACACATTTAAAAATGAGGAGAATGAAAAACCTAAAAAAGAATATATTACAAAATTAGATACTCGATCCAATATCTATTCAAATTTAAATTTCAAATTACAAAAAAATAATATTATTATTTTATACTCCTGTTCAAACGTAATAAATCCCAATATATGGTCTATTCATCAGATAATAAAAAGTGAAAAAATCAAAAAATCTACTGTTATAAATACTATTTCAGAAAAATTTTTCAGTCCTTTCTTTATGGACTTAGACAATCTGGGAAATATTCATTTAATTTATAGGGCCAAGGACATTAATTCAAACCATATATATTATACCTATTATAACGTATATATAAATAAATGGAATCCTACACCCGAAAAGATATCAACATTAAATAATGACAATATTTTCCCTTATCTTTTTATAGACACTCAAAATAATATTCATATCTTATGGGAAGAATTAATCAATAAAGATTATATTTTAAAATCAAAAATGTTATCTTTAACAAAATCAAACAACTTTAAATGGGTATCAACCTCTATTCCAACTATCAGAAACTGTGCTTATATTCCTATAATGCTGGAGGAAAATGGCATACTTAAAATAATATTTTCTGATGGAGAAAAAATTAAATGTATTTGTTCTCCCGATTATGGACTGTCTTGGAAATATGAAAAAGAAGCTACAGCGGAAAATGAAAATATGTACTTTATATTTTTTAGAAATAATTCTTCTAACTTTAATGAAAAAAATAAGATAAATAATATTTATGTAAAATTAGATAATAGTATATCCTTCTATTTCAGTGAAATACAGGAAGATTTCAATACAGCAGAAAAAAGAGAAATAGATAAAGTACAAAAAGAAGAAACAAATAAAGAGACAGACGAAGAAAAATTTTCATCTGTCGAAGATAGTGCTTTAGAATCTTTTAAAAAAGAAACCGAAATAAAAATAGAAGAAATTTCAAATTATATAAAAGATAATATAAATATACTATACTCAAAAACATCAAGTCTTGAATCCAAAATAGAGGAAATAAAAGAAATCCTAAATAAAAATGAAAAAAAGAAAAGGTTTGGATTGTTCAAATAATTTAATTTATCCTTTTAATAATATTCTTTCCTTCCTTTCTTTCAAAACTAAATGTACCAAAGATTTCGATACTTAATTCTTTAGCTTCATTTTCTATAATGCTTAAATCATTTAAGTTATAGAATTTGATTGAATAACTACATCCAGCCTGTATTTCACAAGGAGTTGATACAAGATGAAATTTATTTGAATCTAATATATCCAATACGTAATGAAGTTTTACAGCATGATTTCTGGATCTGATTACAGTTAAATAATATTTTCTACCTGCCATTAAATGTCCACTCCCTTATGATAAATGCAGAAATAATGTATGACATATATTACTGCAAAATTCTTTTAATATAAATATATTTATTTTTAAAAAAATTGTTACAAAGATGATGATATAAAAAAGGACCAAAAACTTATTTGAATAAGTCTTTAGTCCTTTTTTGATTTATATCTACTTCTTAAGTTTATCAGCTAATTTGGTGAGCATATCCACCGTCATCTTTGGCAAATCATATTCTGGTTTCCATCCCCATTCCTCTCTTGCAGCCGTATCATCAAGGGAATTAGGCCAAGAATCGGCTATAGCCTGTCTTACAGGATCTACATCATAATCCATAGTAAACTCCGGTATATTATTTTTAATTTCACCATAGATATCTTCCGGTTCAAAGCTCATGGCGGAAATATTAAAAGCATTCCTGTGGATTAATTTATCCGGATCGGCTTCCATCAATGAAACTATAGCATGCAATGCATCAGGCATATACATCATGTCCATATAAGTTCCCTTTTGAATATAGCAGGTATACTTTTTGTGTTTTATTGCTTCATAGTATATATGTACTGCATAGTCTGTGGTGCCTCCCCCAGGAAGAGTATCATAGGAAATAAGCCCGGGAAAACGCACTCCTCTTGTATCTACTCCAAACTTTTTAAAATAATAATCGGAAAGTATTTCTCCGGCAACTTTAGTAACTCCGTACATGGTTTCAGGCCTTTGAATAGTATCCTGAGGTGTTTTATCTTTTGGAGTCGACGGCCCAAAAGCTGCTATTGAGCTCGGTGTAAATACGGCACAATTTTCCTCCCGAGCTACCTCAAGTACATTATAAAGACCATTCATGTTAATATTCCATGCCTTTTGAGGATCATGCTCTCCCACGGCAGATAAAAGAGCCGCTAAATGAACTATTGTATTTATTTTATATTTTTTAACAGCTTCCGATATCTGTTTTCCATCTGTTACTTCAACAATTTCAAAGGGGCCCGACTCAATTATCGATTCCTGACCTTCCTTTTTTCTTCTGCTGCTGGCAACAACATTATCCCTGCCATATATATCTCTTAATTTCATAGTCAGTTCTGACCCAATTTGACCAAGAGCACCTGTCACCAAGATTTTTTTCATTATATAACACACCTCCATGAAATAGTAAATACAATTATCTTATTTATATTATAGCATATTTTAATTCATACATATATAAAAACCATAACCATAATAATTAAGAAAAAATAATAATTTATAATATAATCTCCCTATGGATTATAAAAAGGGCTTCAATCGAAGCAAAAATAAACTAACGAAGCCCTTTTTGAAATCCACTTAACGGAAAATATACACTAAGGAAATCATGATTTTCCCATGAAATATAAAACTGATAGCTAAGTATTCACGAAAATAACCTTAGCTATCAGTTTTATATTTATTTTACTACAATATTGTATATTTTACCCGGTACAAAGATTTCTTTCACTACAGTCTTTCCTTCTATAAACTTGCTTATAGTCTCATCCCTTAAAACTTTTTCTTTTACCTTCTCCTGTGAATCATCTAAGCTGATTGTAACCCTGCCTCTCACTTTGCCGTTCACCTGAACTGCTATTTCTACCACAGTATCTATAGTTAATTTTTCATCATATTTCGGCCAAGAAGACTGATTCAACATTCCTCCAAAATTTTGTCCTACCCACATTTCTTCTGTAATATGAGGTGCTACAGGATTAAGGAGAATAAGATAAGTTTTTAATTCCGCCTTATTAATCTTTCCCGCATTATTAATTTCATTAAGAAGTGACATTAGAGTCGCAATAGCAGTATTATATTTAAGGGTCTCATAATCATTGCTTACTTTTTTAATCGCCTTGTGAATACTCTTCTTCATTTTTTCAGAATAGGAGTCCCCTTCAGTCAGTATATCCTGTAGCTTCCATACCCTGTCCAGGAATCTTCTGCAGCCTTTTAATCCGTTTTCAGACCAAGGAACACTTTTTTCAAAATCGCCTATGAACATTTCATAGGTTCTCAACGTATCTGCTCCGTATTCCTTTACGATATCATCGGGATTAACCACATTTCCTCTTGATTTTGACATTTTTTCATTATTTTCTCCAAGAATCATTCCATGAGAGGTTCTCTTTTGATATGGCTCTTTAGTAGGAGCTACTTTAATATCATACAAAAATTTATACCAAAATCTTGAATAAAGAAGATGAAGAGTAGTATGTTCCATTCCTCCGTTATACCAGTCTACCGGAAGCCAATATTTAAGAGCTTCTTTATCTGCCAGCTCTTTATCGTTATGAGGATCGATATATCTTAAAAAATACCAGGAAGAACCTGCCCATTGGGGCATAGTATCCGTTTCTCTTTCAGCCTTCCCTCCGCATTTAGGACAAGTGGTTTCCACCCATTCTTTTATATTGGCAAGAGGCGATTCTCCGGTATCCGTAGGCTCATAGGCTTCTATATCCGGAAGCATAAGAGGAAGTTCTTCCTCAGGTATGGGAACCCATCCGCATTTTTTACAGTGAACCAATGGTATAGGTTCTCCCCAATATCTTTGACGGGAAAATACCCAGTCTCTTAATTTAAAGTTGATTTTTCGAGAACCCAATTTCTTTTCTTCAAGCCATAATGTCATTTTTTCTTTAGCTTCTTTTACATCTAAACCGTTTAAAAAGCCTGAGTTTATCAATTCTCCCGATTCTGTATCAACATAGGCCTCTTTCTCTACATTTCCTCCCTTTACCACTTCCACAATAGGGAGATCAAATTTTTTTGCAAATTCCCAGTCTCTGCTGTCATGAGCAGGAACAGCCATTATAGCGCCGGTACCATAGGAAGCAAGAACATAATCCGATACCCAGATGGGAATTTCCTTTCCCGTTGCAGGATTCACAGCTTTAATCCCCTTTATTTCAACACCTGTTTTTTCCTTTACAAGCTCTGTTCTTTCAAAGTCGGATTTTTTTATGGCATTTTTTCTGTATTCATTTATTTCATCTAAATTTTCAATATCCTCTTTATATTTATCGATTAAACGATGCTCCGGTGCCAAAACCATATAAGTTGCCCCAAACAGAGTATCGGGCCTTGTAGTATATACTTTTAAGTTCTCATCTTTTCCTGCAATTTTAAAATTTACTTCTGCTCCCTCGGATTTTCCGATCCAATTTATCTGCTGAATCTTGGCCCTTTGTATATAATCTACCAAGTCAAGATCGTCTATCAGCCTTTCCGCATAGTCGGTTATTCTTAACATCCACTGATTCTTTACTTTTCTTATAACTTCTCCCCCGCATCTTTCACATTTTCCGTCTACTACTTCTTCATTTGCCAATCCTATTTTACAGGAAGTACACCAGTTTATAGGCATCTCGGTTTTATAAGCCAAGCCGTGTTCAAAGAGTTTCAAAAAAATCCACTGAGTCCATTTATAGTAATTAGGATCTGTAGTATTTATTTCCCTCGACCAGTCAAAGGAGAATCCTAAAGATTTAAGCTGAATCTTAAATCTTTTAATATTCTGTTCGGTAACCTTTTTAGGATGGATTTTATTCTTTATCGCGTAATTCTCCGTAGGCAGTCCGAAAGCATCCCATCCTATGGGGAAAAGTACATTATATCCTTCCAACCTTCTTTTTCTCGCCACAACATCAATGGCAGTATATGGCCTTGGATGGCCTACGTGAAGTCCTTTCCCCGAAGGATAAGGGAATTCAATCAAGCCATAAAATTTTTTCTTACTTCTGTCATTACTTGCTTTAAATGTTTGATTCTCATCCCATATATCATGCCACTTTTTCTCTATTTCCTTTGGATTATAATCCGTCATACAATACAACCTCCTATTATAAAAAATAAAACCTTCCATCTCCATAGAGACGAAAGGTCCGCGGTACCACTCTAATTGACAGATAAAATCTGTCCTCTTATTAAAATAACGGTTTTTTAAACCGGTTAAAGCTAATTTCTTCACCTTAACAACTCAAAGACGAGTTCAACATTTCCATTGCCGCCTTCCACCTTTCAACAGCTCTCTTTAAAACGGAAAAAGTTTACTACTTCTTCTCATCATTTAATATTCATCTAAATATATAATAACAGATATACAGCAGTTAATCAATAGATAAAATACATTTTAAAACTCAGCGGATTTTACTGTTCTCGGGAAGGGTATGACATCTCTTATATTGCTCATGCCGGTAATATACATTATTGCTCTTTCAAACCCCAGACCGTATCCCGCATGTTTTACCCCGCCGAACTTTCTCAGTTCATTATACCACCAATAAGTATCCTTATCTAATTTCAGCTCTTCCATTCTATTTTCTAATATATCCGGTCTTTCTTCCCTCTGGCTTCCTCCTATTATCTCTCCGATTCCGGGAACAAGCATATCTGAAGCCGCAACTGTTTTTCCATCATCATTTAATCTCATGTAAAAAGCTTTGATTTCTTTTGGGTAGTCAATTATAAATACAGGTTTTTTAATTACTTTTTCTGTAATATATCTTTCATGTTCGGTCTGTAAATCCAAGCCCCATTCTACAGGGTATTGAAAGGTTTCCTTTGATTTTTTAAGGATTTCGATTGCTTCGGTATATGTGATATATTCAAACTTTGAGCTGGCCACATGGTTCAGTCTCTCTAACAATTCCTTATCTATAAATGAATTAAAAAATTCCATTTCTTCCTTGGCATTTTCCATAACATAATTGATAACATATTTCATCATATCTTCAGCTAATTTCGTAGCATCGAACAGATCGGCAAAAGCAATCTCCGGTTCAATCATCCAAAATTCTGCCGCATGTCTTCCGGTATTTGAATTCTCGGCTCTGAAAGTAGGCCCGAAAGTATATACATTCCTGAAAGCCAAAGCAAAAGCCTCCGCTTCCAACTGACCGCTTACCGTAAGATTTGTTTCTCTTCCGAAAAAATCTTTGGAATAATCAACTTTTCCTTCATCGTTCAAAGGGACATTTTCCATATCCAAAGTGGTTACATGAAACATCTCTCCTGCTCCTTCCGCATCGCTTCCGGTGATTATAGGAGTATGAACATATACAAACCCTCTTTCTTGAAAAAATTTATGAATTGCATAAGCCGCAAGGGATCTTACTCTGAATACGGCATAAAACGTATTGCTCCTCGGCCTTAAATGGGCAATCGTCCTCAGGTACTCAAAACTATGTCTTTTCTTCTGAAGAGGATAATCATGAGCGGAACTGCCTTCCAGCTTAATCATTTTTGCCCGGATTTCAAAAGGCTGCTGTGCCTCAGGAGTCTCCTTTAACTCCCCCTGGACAGTTATTGCGGAACTTATCTGATATTTTGTTATTTCTTTAAAATTTTCCAAACTTTCATCAAAAACTATTTGAATATTCTTAAAAAAAGTTCCGTCATTTAATTCAATGAAGCCAAAGGACTTTGAGCTTCTTATGGTTCTCATCCACCCCGATATTTGGACGTCCTTATCTAAATACTTTTCCTGTGCTTCAAATATTTTTCTTACTGTAGTTTTCTCCATGAAATTACTCCTTTCTCTTTAAACTGTAAAAATAATATATAAAAAAAACCTTTCATCCTTCTTATGAAGGGACGAAAGGTTCGTGTTGCCACCCTAATTGCTGTCTTAAAAAAACAGCCACTCTTTGCAATATGTTCTATATTGCCTGCCTATAACGGTGCAGCTCCGTCATTCCTACTCTCTTTAAAGGATTTCAGTCAGAAACTCAGAGATGTTCTTCAGCATAAGCTCTGTACCGATCTTCCACCATCATCGATTCGCTTCTTACATTACTTATGTCTACTCTTCTCATCAAAGTCAATATCATATTTATATAATTATAAATTATATTACTTATATTTGTCAAATAATTTTGATAGTCTTTCTTTAATTACTTTTTCATATCCGTTTTCCGTAGGTTCATAATATTTTGCTTCTTTTAACCCGGGAGGAAGATAATCCTGCTCAACAAAGGAATTCTCATAATCATGAGGATATTTATATCCTATGCCGTGGTTAAAATCAGATGCTCCCTTATAATTTGCATCCTTCAAATAATCGGGGACTTCCCCGATTCTCTTATTTTTAACATCATCCAGAGCTTTAAGTATACCGGAAAAAGCCGCATTGCTCTTCGGGGCACAAGCCACATATACTGCTGCTTGAGCCAAGGGGATTTTCCCCTCAGGCATTCCCACCGTCTCTACCGCTCTGAATGCGGATAAAGCGACGGTTAAAGCATTTGGATCGGCGTTGCCTACATCTTCTGAAGCACATATTATTATCCTTCTGGCAATAAATTTAGGATCTTCCCCGGCATATATCATCTTGGCAAGCCAATAAAGGGCAGCATTTGGGTCAGACCCTCTCATGCTCTTAATAAAAGCTGAAATAGTATTATAATGCTCATCTCCGCCCTTGTCATATTTGGCTTGCTTTACTTGAATACAATCTTTAATTACTTCCAGATCAATGTTGATTATTCCCTTATCATCTTTCGGAGTAGTCAACACTCCGAGTTCAAGAGAATTCAATGCAATTCTTCCGTCCCCTTCAGAAATTTCCACAAGGTAATCAACGGCATCTTCTGCTATGTCTACATTAAACATTCCTAATCCCTTTTCTTTATCTTTTAATGCTCTCATCAATATTTCTCTCAATTCCGCCTTGCTGAGCTTTTCAATAGTTATTATCTGACATCGGGAAAGAAGCGCTTTGTTTACCTCAAAATATGGATTTTCCGTTGTGGCACCGATAAGTATTATTATTCCCCTCTCTACATAGGGAAGAAGAGCATCCTGCTGAGTTTTGTTAAACCTATGAATTTCATCGATAAACAATATTGTCCGTTTGGAATAAAGTTTTAAATATTCTTTTGCTTTGTCCACTACTTCCCTTATATCCTTAATTCCTGCAGAAACCGCACTTAATTTTTCAAAATTCATTTTGGTACTTTTGGCTATAACCATTGCCAAAGTAGTTTTTCCCGTACCCGGAGGACCATAAAATATCATTGAGGAAAGTCTGTCTGCTTTTATAGATCTGTATAAGAATTTGTCCTTTCCCAATATATGTTTTTGCCCTATGAAATCTTCTAATACTTTCGGCCTCATCCGTTCCGCCAGAGGAGCATTCTTTTTTAAATTGTTTTCCATATTCATAGTGAAAAGATCCATTTAATCACCTATCTCTATTATTTCCGGAAAATTTCATTTTATAATATAAATCTATACATAAACTTTCTTTACATATTCCGAAGTCATACCTCTAAGTATTCCTCCGTATTTTAATCCGAATTCCAATTTATCTCCGACCTCATATTTTATTTTACTATTTGTTATATCTAATATCAAGTGGTCACTGCTGCTTCCTATAACAGTTATTTCTTTATCATAAGGTGTTATATCGTCGGGTAAAAGATCCTGCCTTCCGATGGCACATATCATTCTTTTTCTTATCCCCTTATCTTCAAATACGGGTACGTTTCCGAAAGCATCCTTTCCTATTTCTCCCACTGGAAGAGAAGGTTTATCTTTAATTTCTATCGCTTCAATTACTAATTTAAATACATCGCTAAATGTTTCTTCAATATTTTTCCCGTAGGCTGTTTCCCTTCCCAAAACAAGGGATTCTCCAAGTCTTAAGTTATTTATTCCTTCCGGTATCGTCCCATCATATAAAAGGGGAATACTTGATGAGTTTCCACCGGAAATAATTTTGAGCTTTATATCATGTTTTTTCTCTAAATTGTTCTTAATTTCAACCAATCTGCCCAGATTTTCCGGAGTCGGAATCACCCCTCCGTAGCAGGTAAGATTAGTACCTATTCCTATTAGTTCCACTCCTTCAAGTTTTTTTATCTCTTCTGCCGATTTATACAAATCATCTTCATAAAAATATCCTTCTCTTAAATCTCCCAAATCCACCATCAATATAATTTCATGTTTTTTCCCTATTTTTACAGCTTCCCTGGAAATGGCCCTGATTGTTTCAATTTCAGAATTCAAAGAGGCATCCGCATACTTTACTACCTCTTCTGCTTCACTTATCATCGGAAGTCTTAAAAGTATCTTGGGAAGAGAAAAATCCTTCAATCTTTGAAAATTTTGCAGCCTGGAATCCGCCAAATATGATACTCCTCCGTCTACATAAGCTTTAACAAGTTTTTTATCGGCACAGAATACTTTAGTAACTCCGGCTACCTTTATTCCATTTTCTTTACATTTATCCGTTATAGTTTTCACATTATGTTGAAGTTTGCTTAAATTTATTTCAATTCTTGGGTAATCCATAATATCCCTCCATATACTTTAAATAAGTCCAACATAAATGTTGGACTTATTTTATTTAATATTTAAACTATTTTTCAGTAACCTCAATGCCGCCTGAGGGTACTCTTTCGACAAAATTCCCAAAGAAGCCATTATATAATCGTTATCAACCAGTATTTCCACATCTTTATTGGGGAGAAGTTCGTGGCCTTTATTGCTCAGGGGAATTTCTCTCATTATATCGACTCTGTGGGGAAGCCTTGTTAAAGCTCCTCCTGTACCTATAATATATTTCACTCTCGTCAAATCTTTTCCTTCCGCAACAGTCGTCCTTCCGCCGGAACCATACAGATATCTGAATATACCTGCATGTCTCTTAACTGCCGTAACTGCTGCATGAAGAGTCAGTTTTTCTACAAAAGCTTTTTCTAAATCCGTTTTGGGTATGGGTTTATGATTGTCAATGAGATTTTGTAATTCTTCAGGGGATAAACTTAATTCTTCTTCCAATTTTTCTTTTCCTACCATGTCAACAACATTATGCATGTTTACATACACTCCCAGATCTCCTTCAACAGTTCTCTTTGCTAATGGTTCAGGACTTATAAGTATTCGGGAGACTTCCTCATTGCCTTCCGTTACAGAATGAACGTCGGTAGTAGCTCCTCCCACATCCAGCGTCATCAAATCTCCGATATCGTCATAAAGAAGCTTTGAGGCAACCATAACCGCACCGGGAGTAGGAATGATTGAGCCGGTAACCATTTCTCTTACTCTCTGCATGCCTGGAGCATGAACAATATGCTTTTCGAATACATCCTGAATCACCTTTCTTGTAGGTTCTACGTTTAATTCATCTATCTTAGGATAAACATTTTCCACTATATATAATTCAGATCTGGAGTTTTTAAACAAATCCTTTACATCATCTTGGTTCTCTACATTTCCTGCATAAATAACAGGTATATCCAAATTCAAATTCGCAATAAGCTCCGCATTATAGAGGGCTGTTTCTCTTTCCCCGTAATCTACTCCTCCTGCTACGAGGATTATATTGGGGTTTATTTGCATCAGCTTATTTAAATCACTCTTCCTCAGTTTTCCGGAAGTTACCTGTTTTATATTGGCTCCAGCTCCCAAAGCAGCTTCTTTGGCCGCTCTTACGGTCATATCATACACGAGGCCGTGAACGGTCATCCTGAGTCCGCCTGCAGCGCTGCTTGTAGCTATTAATTCACCATACTCTATACTGTCTGTCTTTAGATTAAAAGACAAGTTATCAATGGCATTGTGCAGTCCGATATTCACGTCTCCTTCTCCAACGCTGGTTGGGGCCTGCCCCTGCCCTGCAAATACGGGGCAAGGGCTGTTTACCTTATCAAAAGCATTTACAACGGTAGTAGTACTTCCTATTTCAGCTACCAAAACATCAATTTTCATTTTTTCTCTCTCATTTCTCTTCTTTTTTTAACCAAGAATGTAGCTACTTCAGAGCCTTTTGATCCTCTGCCGAAACCTACATCAACGCCGGTTTTAACCGCCAGTTCATTAGATACCTGAGTTCCTCCGGTAGCAATTATTACTTTATCTCTTATACCTTTTTCAACACAAAGTTCATGTATTTTCTTCATATTCTTGTAGTGAACATTGTCATGGCTTATAATAGTTGAAGCGAGGATGGCATCCGCTTTCTCTTCTATAGCGGCATCTACCAGCTTCTCAACGGGCACGCTTGTTCCAAGGTATACACACTTAATACCGTATTGTTCAATTCCTCCGTGTTTGATATCGATAATTTCCCTCAAACCAACAGAATGTTCATCTTCTCCCACAGTAGCAGCTACAATTTTCATAGGATGAGCATCTATTTCCTCTCTGATTTCGTCGTCTGTCATTACTTCTGGTTTAGGCGGAATAACCAACTTACTTGTATCAATGGTGAAAGGAACTTTTCCTTTAATTTCTACTCTCGTTCCTTCTGCTTCCTGCATTATTTCCCTACTGATTGCTTCAACATTTTCAAGCCCTAATTTCTTTCCTATCTCAATTGCGGCAAATTCTGCCGTTCTTGCTTCTGCCGGCAAGAACATTGTTATTAGGATTGTCCCGTCTCCCAGCCATTCCATTTCCGGTTTTATTTTTGTGGAATTTCTTAATTCTTTATTTTCTTCCATTCTTACATTAACATTATCGGTTTCGTCCAGTTCGTCAATATATACTATCTTGTCCGGATCCTCAAAAGTACATCCTCCGATTAACTTGGAAGGATTATCCACAGCGGTTTTGTCGTATTGAGCTACGTTATTATATCCGAATACCGCTGTTACAGGAGTCATATAATCTTTATCTCTTTCAACGATTGTACCTGCTGCAACTCCTCCGTCAATCTGTCTTGCTATTCCGTCTCCGTTTCTTTCAGGATAATATCCCGAGTCCACAAAGAAGCCATCTTGAACAGCCTTGAAATATCCTCCTACTTCCAATATTTCTTCCATGAAAAGAACTGCTCTTTCCTTTATTTCTCTTACCCTGTCTGCAAGTTCTCCTTTATCTCTCTTTATCTCAACCATTTCCTCGAGGCCGTCCATGCCTACAAGGGCTTGTTTAGCAGTATCTACTGCCTCAATATTGTAAATATGCCATGGAACGTTTCTTCCTTCATCAGGTGTAATAGTTGACTGAATATCAGCACTTGTAAGTTTTGAAATCATAAGGTTTAAAACGTGAGTAACTGTAGCTTCTCTTGTTGAAGATTCCATATACTTGGTATTCATCTGGGCACGCATTCTGTATCCCGTAAAAAATTCTCTCAGAGCTACGGCATAAGGTAAGTCCAATCTCATACAAGGAGCTGGCGGTGCCGTAGGCGGTACTGTCGAAAGGCAAATATTCCCCTTCTTCATTCCGACTTTTACTGAAAAAATACTGTTCAGCGCATGCTGTACCATAAGTTCCGGCATTACCTTCCATGCTTCTCTTGCTGTTGCATTGGCATTATGGGCACCATCTATCTGAGCCATATCTGCCCATGCCATAACCTTCTTTGCAGAAGCGGCATCAACAAAGGACCTTATCATATTTATATCCCTGTATAACACGTTATACTGAGGATCCTGATGGGCCCCGTTTACGCCTTCTTCCGCAAACATTACCGCAACCTCCGGGCCTGCCACACCGCTTACATAAGAGTGATAATTTATCGGGCGGCCCACTTCATCTTCTATTAAATCCAATGCTTTTCTCTGAGCACGAACCTGTTTCCTGGTTACCGGTATTCCTCCTATACCTTGAGGAGTCCCTTCTATCAATCCGTCAATATGGCTTTGGCCCGCTGTTCTTATAACCATTATATGATCTGCTCCATGCCATGCGGCCATTCTCATTCTTCTGATATCATCTTCAAACCTTCCCGAAGCAATTTCCGTGGTTATAACCGGTTCAGGCTGAGGATCAATATTATCAAAATATTTTGAGGCAGGCAACGGCTGAGACTGCTTTAAATTTTCTGATGTATCGTGGTATTCAAATTGCCATATTTTTCTCTTTTGTCCTGTTCCCTTTCTCCACGTCCAGCCTCTTCTTCTCGGCCTGTATTTATCGAGGTCCTTTAAAATATTCTCAATGCTCAATTTTTCATTAGGTTTAAGCTCCATTATTTGGCACCTCCCTTGAAAGCTGCAATGGCATCTTCCCACATTTGACCTTCATAGAGTTTTAATCCGGTTTCTCTTATGCCCATATGTTTTTCTTTGGCTAATCTATAAACAATATTTCCCGCACCTTTCCCGAGAAGCCCTCTCTCAACCGCCTTATCAACTATTCCTTTAGCTTCAATGCTTGAAAATCCCATTCTCAACAAAACTGATCTCTCAATAGAAGGACTCGTATTTTTATATGCTAAATCAACCATAGGATCAACAATTTTTCCTGCTAATTCCCAGAATCTTTCTTTTAATTCTTCTTCCGAGAGATTAGCTAAATGTTTTCTTCTTTCTTGAAAATCATCGGCTCTCTTCACTGATTTTACCTCCTACTAATAAATAATATTTAATTCTTTCAATTCTTCCTTAACAAATTCTTCATTTGTCTTTGTTTCTTCAGCTAAAAACTTGATATCCTTGTCAGTTACTTTCTTAGCATCGGAATGTTTAATACAATTTTTAATATAGGACTTTCTCATCTTATTTATATCCGTATCTTTTGCTTTGATATAACTTGGATCCTTGGGAAGAACAATATTCTTTCCCGGTACTTCATCCTCAGGATCTCCTATTTCTACTTTAATCCCGTTCTCCTTAGCGAAACTAAGCTGAGGTTGAATATGCTTTCCGGCTCCCGTATATTCTGTCTCCTGAGCCACTACTATTTTGTCTTCGTCCAATTCCTGTGCCAATGAAAAAGCCACAGCCAAGGATGTGTTCCCTGCAGGTCCTCTTTCTATCCCTTGCACTTGGGCTAAAGCTTCCGTCATATAAAATACGGAACCTTGGTTTATAAGAAGGTATCTGTCCATATATCTTAAAGGTCTTGCTGCAGACCTTGGAACGTCGGATCTGTCCGGCCATGTTGCAAAGGGTACTCCAAATCCTGTATGACCTGTAGTAAATGATTTTTTATTAAACTGCGTATCGCTGGCCATATGAAGTCCGCTTAAATCAACACTTGCTCCCACTATCTGAGTATGGGAAGCTCCTGCCTTTATAAGTCCTCTTGCCGTTCCGGTAAGATTTCCTCCACCTGCATTTGTGATTACTACCGCATCTGGATCCTTCCCTTCTCTTTCCCTGAACTGCATTGATAATTCATATCCTAAAGTTTCGACTCCTGCTATTCCGAAGGGAGTATATAAGGAAGCATTAAAATATCCTGTTTCTTCAAGAATCTTTAAAAATGTATAGAAGAGTTCCGGTCCAACTGTAAGTTGTACTACTTCCGCTCCCAGTGCTTCACATTTTCTTGCTTTCTCTATTATTTCCGGCTGTCCTACTCCTCTTGAATCGTAACACTCCTGAACTATTATGCACTTAAGCCCTCTCATGGCAGCCTGGCTTGCCACCGCTGCTCCGTAATTTCCGCTGGTCGCCGCAACAACTCCCTTATACCCTAATCTCTGAGCATGATAACAAGCCGTTGCCGCTCTTCTGTCTTTAAAACTTCCCGATGGGTTTGCCGCTTCATCCTTAATGAATATCCTTGCTCCTTTTCCTTCCGGTGCATATTTTCTTGCTAATTCGGTCAGATTCTTTAATTCAAGGAGAGGTGTATTGCCGACGCCTGTTTCCTTCTGTATCCTTTCTATCTCTTGAAGACTGTATCCGGTTTCTCGCATCATCTTTTCATAATCAAAAACTATACCGTCTGACTCAAAAGCATCATAATCAATTCCTATAGCTTTTTTCATAATTTCAGACCTTCTGCCCATTACAGCTTCAAAGCTCATATCCTTACTCATTATCGATCACCTTCCTTGCTGATTATTCCTCTCAATTGTCTGCCTATATAAAGTAATTCTGGAACGCATTTTCCAAAGCTATGAGTATAATAAGGATTAACTTCCACCAATTTTCCTTTTTCCCTGCGTCCTATATAAGTCTCAACTTCCACCATATCTCCGATATTTGCTTCGTCGTTAAGAAGAAATCCCTTTACCCACATTTCCAATGGTACCTTTCGAGTATCTTCAGGCAAATGAGGCGATCTTTCTTCCGACTTCAATACAATATTATGAATTCTTACCCATGTACCTTTTTTTGCATCCATTTATATCCCTTCCTCTTCAATTTAAATAAATATTATTATTCTTCTTCAATGAATTCTCTCATATCTCCCATTATTGCTCTCGGTACCGGTAAATCCAACATTGTTTTAAGACCAGGACGTGAATTGATTACCTGAGGTATCATGTTAATACACATTGCAATCGTACCTATTCCTCCGGGAACTTCAGGCTTATTCGACATATTTATATTAGGTGTTCCTTTAATTGTTATATAATCTCCCGTATTTGTTCCTTCCAATTGAGGCTCAACCTGTTGAGGATGAACCATTTCTATCTTCAATTCATTATCAACGTATCCATAGCCTAACATCTTGCATCCGGCCACATCTCCGGGTTGAACTTCAACATAAGGGGTCTTTCTGTATACCTTTGAAACTATAGGAGCCATAGTCTGTTCTACTTTCTTGCTTAATTTCCATCCCAAAGCATCAGCTATCATATTAACTGATTCAGCAAAACCAACATGGCCTGCCAATTTTCCTTCCTTCATTTTCTGGTTGAATTCCTCAACAGTTGTCCCTACTCCTTGTTCATGCATTACAGTAGTTCCAAAAGGTGAAAGGCTGTTAACCCTTTCTGCCTTAATATGATCAACATCAAGGCAAGCTCCGGTTAAAATCACTACAAGTAAATCCATAATAAGTCCTGGGTTAATTCCTGTTCCTAATACAGTAACACCGTTTTCCTTTGCAATTTTATCCAATTCTTTTGTAAGTTCCGGCTCTTTTGCTTTCGGATAGGACATCTCTTCTGCAGTAGTTATGACATTAATTTTCTTTTCCAAGCAAAATTTCATTTTATCAAAAGCATTTCTTGTATAGGAATCCGTTGCAAGAAGTACCAAGTCTGATGCTTTTTCAGTAATAACTTCATCTCTTGTTCCAATGATGACATCTTTTCTGTTTCCTCTCTTTACATCGAGAAAATCATACATGCTCTTACCAACTTTATTACCTCTTCCAACTACTCCTACAATATCAACGCCTTTTTTAGCAAGCAATGCTTCTGCCATGCCTTTTCCCATGGCACCAAGGCCCCAAATAATAATTTTTACATTTTCTTTTCTCATTAAGAGCACCTCCAAATTTTATTAATATTTATTATCCTTTAATATAAATATGCAATAACCTTGCCAACAAATATTGAAAAGGGTTTTAAGATCAGAATTTGGAAATATAGAGGTTTCTCAAAAGAAACTTATGGAAATATTAAAGCAAAAAAATATCGCCATGCAAATATATTGGCGTTAACGCCAATATATTTGCATGGCGATAAATGTTATAATTGATACTTTTTGATTTTATGTTGAAGAGTCTGCCTTTTGATTCCCAACTTTTTAGCTGTTTTTGAAACGTTATAATTACATTTCTCAAATGCAGAGCTTATAACTTTACACTCAATATTATCCATTAAATTAGGAAGAGGTATTGATAAATCCATACTATCTAATACATTTGGATTATCATACTTTTTAAATATATGGGAATTTGTTATAAAATGCTCTTTTTTTAAAGTATGCTCATCATCGGATATGTAATTCATGGCTGACTCGATTACATTTTCCAGTTCTCTTACATTCCCGGGCCATGAATATGTATAAAAAGAATTTAGTACATCATCCGATATTATCCATACATCCTTATTTAAATTTCTATTATATTTATCAATAAAATAATTACATATAACAGGAATATCATCTACCCTCTCTCTGAGGGGAGGAATCTTTATGTACACCACATTTAATCTATAATAAAGATCTTTTCTTAATAATCCCTTTTTTACACATTCATCCGGATCTTCGTTAACGGTAGCAATAATTCTTACATCAATAGGTATATCTTTAACGCCACCAATTCTTCTAATGTAGCCTTCCTGAAGTACTCTTAACAGCTTTGCCTGAAGCATTACAGGCATAGAATTTACTTCATCTAACATTAAAGTCCCTCCACTTGCCTGTTCAAATATTCCAGGTCTCTCTATGGCCCCTGTAAAACCGCCTTTTTCAGTACCAAAAAAGATTCCTTCAAGGAGAGTATCAGGTATAGCAGCACAATTCTGAGCTATAAAAGGTTTTCTTCTTCTGATTCCTCCATAATGTATGCTCTGAGCAAAAAGTTCTTTCCCCGATCCGGTTTCTCCATATATTAATACGCTGGATATGGTATTACTGGCTCTTTTACCTATGTCTACAGCTATTTTCATTTTATCGTTATTTCCTATAATATCGCTGAATTTATATTTTCTGATTCCTATATTTCCTTTAGTTTTGTTTGTTGTAACAAGATCATTTTGAAGATCAATAAGCTGATCGGAGAGCTTTCTGATATGAGTAACGTCCTCTGCTATTTCCAATGCCGCCACAATTTTTTCCTTACAGAATATTGGAATTGTTGAATTCACACTTGTTATTTTTTGTCCTTTATAATTTAAATATGTCTGAGTTTTATTAATAATAGGTTCCTTAGTTTTCATTACGCTAAGGAGTGTACTCGTTTCTTCGTTCAGGCTTGGAAATATAGACAGTAAGTCTTTATCGATTACATTTTGAGATTCTAATCCTTCTATTTTTGCCATAGCCTCATTATAAATTATGGTTTTTCGTTCCTCGTCTATAACATGGATTCCAATATAAGAATACTGCAAAATACTTTGCAGTATTATGTCATTGAGAATATTTTTCTTCATGGTATCATCCCTTGTATTATATATTTATTTTTAGTCTTTCCCATCTAAAGGTATGGTTACAGTAAAAATTGAACCTTCTCCAAACTTGCTGTTTATCGTTATCGTCCCCTTAAACATTAATACTATATGCTTTACTATTGCAAGACCTAATCCTGTTCCTCCCATCTGCTTAGATCTTGATTTATCAACTCTGTAAAATCTCTCGAATATCCTTTTCTGATCCTCCGGCGCTATTCCTATACCTGTATCAATTACATCTATAACAACGTGGCTTCTGATTTTCTGCGCTTTGACAACTACTTTTCCACCCTTTTGGGTATATTTTATTGCATTATCGGTTAAATTTAATATCATCTGCTTAAAATAATTAAAATTTCCATATATAGCAGGTATCCCTTTCTTTATTCCCCGGGACAATACAATATTCCTTTTCTCAGCTTTAATATTCAAAACCTGAAATACCTCATCAATTACTTCTTCTATATGAAAATATTCATCCAGTGCATTCCTTTTTTCACTTTCTATTTCAGACAGCATCAGAAGGTCTTCCACTAAAGCATTCATTCTGTTTACTTCTATGTCCATAATATTTAAAAACTTATCAGATACTGAGGGATCCCCGATTGCACCGCTCTTAAGGGTTTCTATAAATCCTTTCAGAGAAGTCAAAGGAGTTTTTAATTCATGGCTTACATTTGCCACAAAATCTTTTCTTATACTCTCGAGTTTTTTTAATTCGGTTATATCCCGTATTACAAAGATTGTTCCAAGTTTTTCCCTGGAGTTCTTATCTTCAAAAATAAAATTAGAATTGATTTTCATCACCTTGTGATCGAGTCCCGAAATTTCATATTCCCTTTCTTCTCCGTTTTTTGTTAATAATTCATAAAATACCTGCTGTGCTTTCTCGTCTTTAATGATATAATCCAAATTTTTATCTATGCTTTCTTCTTCATCCATTTTAAAAATTTTTTCGGCAGAAGAATTAATAAAAATTATATTCTTATTGTTATCCACCGCAATTACTCCGTCGGTAATACTTGTCAAAATGGATTTAAACTTTATATTATTTTCCCTAAGTTGCAATATAGTACTATTTAATTGCTTGTTTACCTCATTGAATTCCTTAGATAATATTTTAAAATCCTTATTTCTATAAAAATAAGTTAAAAGTGTCATAAGGAATCCTATAAATATAAATACAAAAATATAATAAGCAAGTTTGATGTTTGCTACCGTACCGTAAACAATCCTTTGAGAACTCAAAAATTCAACAAACAAAATCGTTATTGCTATCAAAGACAATAATAAAAGAATTACAAATATCTTCTTTTTCATTTTCCCTCCTATTTAAACTTATAGCCCACTCCTCTTACAGTTTCTATATATTTAGGATTTTTATCATCATCTTCAATCTTTTTTCTTAAGTTTCTTATATGCACATCTACTGTCCTTGTTTCCCCAAAATAATCATAACCCCAGATCATATTTAAAAGCATATCCCGGGAAAATACCTTTCCCTTACTCTCCAAAAGGACTTTCAAGAGTTCAAATTCCTTCAGAGTCAAATCAACTAATTTATCATCCTTATAAACTTCATGCTTATCCAGGTCTATGATTATCCTTTTATCGATGATAACTTTCCCTTTTATTTCCGTTTTCTTGCTGACTCTCCTCAATAAAGCTCTGACCCTTGCCAGAAGTTCTCTCACGCTGAAAGGTTTCGTTATATAATCGTCCGCCCCTATTTCTAAGCCCAAAACCTTATCTATTTCGCCGCTTTTGGCAGTAAGCATAATAATCGGAACATTCGCGGTATCACTATTCTCTTTCAATCTTTTACAAACTTCAATACCATCAATTTCGGGAAGCATTAAATCCAATATTATTAAATCGAATTTTTCTTTCTCTGCCATGTTTAAAGCTTCCCTGCCGCTATAAGTTGATTTTATAGCATAACCGTTAGCTTCCAGATTATATTTAAGAAGTTCAACAATATGCTCCTCATCATCAACAACAAGTATTTTTTCATACATAGTCTATTCTCCTATTCATCCCATTAGTTTAATTCCGGCCGCCATTCGCTCCATTGTCCTCTCTTTTCTGTAGGAATAAAATCTGTCATTATGGCAACTGGTACATAGGCAGCTATTAACAATATTTTGTTTAAGAATTCCTGCTCTTAAAATAAGCAATTCATTACTTCTCCAAAGATTCAAATGATATTTTCCTTCTTTCTTCTCAAAACATTCAATTAAAAAAAGATGTTTACCGACAAATGATTCGTAGATTTCTTCCCCGACTTCATAACAGCAGGGCCCGATAGAAGGTCCAATTCCCACAATAATATCAGAAAGTTCGGAACCGAATTCTCTTTTCATTAAGTTAATCATCTTACCACCAATATCCGATAAAGTTCCTCTCCATCCTGCATGAGCCAATCCTATAATTTTTCTTTTCTTATCAAAGAAAAATAATGGAACACAGTCTCCATGAACAGTAACCAATACTATATTTTTTTTATCTGTGAGAAGTCCATCTACTCCCTTAGGTTTTTCTGTTTCGTTATAAAAATTTATATCCTTAATTATTGATATATTATTCCCATGAACTTGGTTAGAAAATACAATTTTATTTTCAGGTTCATCAAACAGCAAAGCTAAATTATTTAAAATATTCCCTTTATTAAATCCAATTCTTGATGTAAAAATAGTTTTAACATTTTTATTCTCATTAAAAAAAGGTATTTCGTAATAGATCATTTCTTTATAAGATTTTTCTATGAAATCCATATTGAACTCCTCCGAAAGCAGTATTATTTTTCCTTATCCAATATCTTTTTCAATTCATCCATAAAAGTATTCAGATCTTTAAATTGTCTATATACAGATGCAAATCTCACATAAGCCACTTCATCAACTTTTATTAACTCATTCATTACATTTTCCCCTATATATTTACTGGTTATCTCTTTCTCCATAGAATTATACAGCCGTTTTTCTATATCATTTACCATATTTTCTATAACAGCCATAGACACGGGCCTTTTTTCGCAGGCTTTAATTATCCCTGTAAGTAATTTATTTCTATCATAAGCTTGCCTGTTTCCATCTTTTTTTATTACGACCAATGGTATCTCTTCAATTTTTTCATAAGTAGTAAATCTTCTCCCGCATTTTATACATTCTCTTCTTCTTCTAATGGCTTGTCCTTCATCCGTCGGCCTCGAATCCACTACTTTTGTCTCATAGTAATCACAAAAGGGACAATTCATCTTCTCACCTCATTTAATTATTATCTAAGTTGATTATAATATATTAAATTCAAATTGTCTAATCCCTTATTTTCTGCTATATTTTAAGTCCACCAAGATTATATCGGTTCCTATTTTAATTATGTTTTCCCAGGGAATAATCAAATCCTGGCTTTTCCCAAAAAAATTAAGTATCTTTCCCTCTCCCGGTATAATTATTGCCGATACATCTCCCGAATTTAAATCTATTTCAAAATCATATATCAATCCGATTCTTGTACCATTATCAATATTAACTACTTCCTTTTGACGCATATCAGATAACCTCAACATAATACCTCACCAATCCTTTTCTTATTTTCTTTACTATATATATACTTTAATATATAGAAGAAATATTCCTAAAAATGGTGAGGTATTATTTTAATTACACATATTTTTTCATACTTTTAAGAGCATTTTTTTCAAGTCTTGATACTTGAGCTTGAGAGATGCCGATTTCTTCTGCAACTTCCATTTGAGTCTTACCTTCAAAAAACCTTAAATTCAATATCAGTTTTTCTCTGCTGTTTAATTTGCTTAAAGCCTCCCTCAGCGTTATTCCCTGAAGCCAAACTTCATCTTCACTTTTTTCGTCTTTAACCTGGTCCATTACATATATTGCATCTCCACTATCGTGGTATATAGGTTCAAACAAGGAAATAGGCTCTTGAATGGCATCTAAAGCAAAAACCACTTCTTCTTTTGGAATACCTAATTCTCCCGCAATTTCTGTTATAGTCGGCTCCTTTGAATTCTTATATATAAGGTGTTCTCTTGCCTGAAGGGCTTTATAAGCAATATCCCTTAAGGATCTGCTTACTCTTATGGGATTATTATCTCTTAAATACCTTCTTATTTCTCCTATTATCATAGGCACCGCATAAGTTGAAAATTTAACGTTCTGGCTGGTATCAAAATTATCAATAGCTTTTATAAGGCCGATACACCCTACTTGGAACAAATCGTCTACATACTCACCTCTTCTGTTGAACCTTTGTATAATGCTTAGGACCAGTCTTAAATTCCCATTTATAAACTTATTTCTTGCTTCCATATCTCCTTGTTTTATTTTTTTAAATAGTTCCTGCATTTCTTCATTGGTAAGGACAGGTAATTTTGAAGTATTTACTCCACAAATTTCTACTTTATTGGTATGCATCCACTTCATTCCTTTCAATAAGTTTTGCCCCTTTAAAATAAAATTATTACCTGTAGATTTTTTTTTATTCACTAATTAAACCATTCTCATCATTTCTTTTCTAAGCCTTTTTATTATTCTTTTTTCAAGCCGTGATATATAGGATTGAGATATTCCAAGCATATCCGCCACTTCCTTTTGAGTTTTTTCCTTTCCGTTTTTAAGGCCAAACCTTAATTCCACTATTTTCCTTTCCCGATTTGACAATTTGTCGATTGCTTCATTGAGAAGTTCTTTATCCACTTCTTCTTCTAAAAATTTAAATATAGTATCTCCTTCTGTTCCCAATATATCCGAAAGTAAAAGTTCATTTCCATCCCAGTCAACATTTAATGGTTCGTCAAAGGATATCTCCGCCTTTGATTTACTATTTCTTCTCAAAAACATGAGTATTTCATTTTCAATACATTTTGAAGCATAAGTCGCCAATTTTATATTTTTATCAGGATTAAAAGTATTAACTGCTTTTATAAGTCCTATAGTTCCTATGGATATTAAATCCTCTATATTTATGCCCGTATTTTCAAATTTCCTTGCAATATACACTACGAGCCTCAAATTTCTCTCTATCAATACACTTTTAACATCGGCATCTTCTTTTAATTTGGAAACATAATACAATTCCTCTTCCGGTTTTAACGGCGGAGGAAGAACTTCTCCACTTCCAATATAATGTATATTATTGATTCCCAATCTATAAAGTATCTTAAAAAGAAATTTATTAATTTTATATTTGATGTTTATAAACATTTTTATACCCCCTTATATAAGATCTCCGGATGAAGCAATCCTTTATATTTTTCCCCATCTGACATTTTGTTGTTATATATCGCTATTACTATATCCTGAGTTATTCTTCTATTTATCTTCTCATTTAAAATATCCAGTTCATCCGGTTTAAATCCAATCAGTATGCCGTTGTCTTTCCCTATGGATTTAAAAGGTATAAACCTTAATTTTATTTCATCTTTCAATTCCATCATTATATTTGTAAAATCATCTAAATTAAAACCTTTATTTTTCATATAGTAATTTTGTAATTTTAACGGAAGTATATTCTTAATAGCTTCAAATTCCACAATAACTACAGGTTTTTGACTTATAGGCTCTTTAAGAGAATTTCCCGTATCTACCAAAGCGGTAAATATTGCCTTCCTTCCTCTCAAAGTCACGGCTACTTCCGTAAATACATCTTCTTTATTAAGTTTTAAATTAAAATAGTTAAAAACATATCTTATTAATAATACGGAAAATGTTATGCTTATAATAAGAAGTTGAGACGTAAAATCATTTATAAAATATATCTTGTGATAAGTCAAATCACTATTTTTCAAAATATAAAATACAGCTAATCCCGCTCCTGCAAAAATAAATGAAATTATATAAAAATAAGCAAGGAGTTTTATAAACGTTTTAAGCTTTGCCGGATTATAAGCTATAACTATCATCAATATTGAAACAGACACCTTAACTGAAAATTTCGTTAGATAATGGAATTCAGGATAAAATACCACTAGTGCATAAAGGGAACCAACAATTGCCGCAATTAAAATCCTAATTTTATTTGTTTTTGTTCTTGTAACTTTATTTGTAACATATAATATAATAAAATTTATAATTGCATTCTCTAAGAGTAAGTATTCAACATACACATACACCATCAGACCCCCCTTTAAAATATTCATAATATACTTCTATTCACTTGTCTCATAATTTATGTATATTATACTTCTAAGAAGGAAAAAAAAATGTCATATCCTATATAAAGAAAAAAATCGTTTCTCCCTTAAAGAAACGATTTTTAGACAAAATACTATTTATTTATCTTTTCTCCTTAAAAACGTCGGTATATCCAAATCATCTAAATCATACTGAGATGTGGCAGCTTCTTCCTTAGCTTTAACCCTCGAATCTGCTCCGAGTTTATCGGATTTAAGAAACTTTCTTTCGCTTTTCTGATTTTCAAATCCTGTGGCTATAACCGTAATCTTAATTTCATCTTTTAAACTTTCATCTATTCCTGCTCCAAAAATAATATTTGCGTCTTGATCTACGGATTCTCGTATTAAATCTGCTGCTTCATTAACCTCAAATATACCAAGATCTGCTCCACCTGTAAGATTTAAAAGAACCGCCTTTGCTCCTTCTATAGATGTTTCAAGGAGCGGACTCTGAATAGCTTGCTTAGCGGCTTCAACGGCCCTGTTTTCTCCTTGGGCTCTGCCTATACCCATATGAGCAATTCCTTGATTTAACATTATAGTCTTTACATCGGCAAAATCCAGATTAATCAGTGCCGGAACCGCTATTAAATCAGAAATACCTTGTATGCCTTGTTTAAGTATTTCATCTGCCATCATGAAAGCCTGAACCATAGTGGTCTTTTTTTCCGCCACCTGAAGCAGTCTATCATTAGGTATGGTAACTAAAGTATCTACCTTGGTCTTTAAGTCTTCAACGCCTTTTTCCGCATGAATCATCCTTCTTCTGCCTTCAAAAGTAAATGGCTTTGTTACAACCCCTACTGTTAAAATCCCTAATTCTTTTGCTATTTCAGCAACTATAGGTGCAGCTCCCGTACCGGTTCCTCCACCCATTCCTGCTGTAATAAATATCATATCGGCACCTTTGATGGAATCGGAAATCTCATTTCTGCTCTCTTCTGCTGCTTTCATTCCTATTTCAGGGTTTGCTCCTGCTCCCAATCCTCGAGTGAGCTTTTCTCCAATTTGAATTTTCGTATCGGATTTTGACGCAAAAAGGGCTTGTCTATCGGTATTAATCGCAATAAAGTCTACTCCTTTAACACCACATTCAATCATTCTGTTTAATGCGTTATTGCCACCGCCGCCTACACCTATTACTTTTATTTTCGCATATTCTTCTACTTCCATATCAAAGTCAAACACCTCATAAACCCCCTTAAAAATATTCCTCCCAGACTTTTTTTAAAAATGATAATAATCCTTTATTAGAATTTGCTTTACTGCTTGTCTTCTTATTATGTACATTATTATATTCTACATAATAATTAAATTTCCTCTTTAAAGAATAATTTATAAGCCCAGCTGCAGTTGAATAAATAGGCTCTTGTATTCCTATGTAATCCGGTTTGCCTATTCTTACAGGCAGCTCAAACATTTTCTTCGTTAAATCTACTCCTTTTGGAAAATAGCCAATTCCACCTCCCGTCAATACGATTCCGGCCAATATGTCTTTGACAAATCCTCTTTTAAACAATTCCTTATAGATAATTTCAATTATTTCATTAACCCTTGCTTCAATTATTTCACTCAATTCCGCATTAGTAATATTTATTCTTTCATCAGAACCGATAGGAGTTACCTCAATAATCCTTTTTTTATTAACATTCGGATTAAAATTCAAACCATATTTTCTTTTTATATCTTCACTTTCCTTATATGGTATTCTAAAACCGATTGATATATCATTAGTTATGTGGTTCCCGGCTATAGGTACTAAGAAATTATAAATCAGGCTCCCATTTTTAAATAAGGACACGTCAGTAGTTCCTGCTCCTATATCTATAAGTAATACACCTAATTCTTTCTCATCCTCAGTCAGTACCGACTCGGATGTGGCTAATGGTTCAGCTACTATTCCAAGAACTTCCAATCCTGCTCCATTTACACTTTTAACAATATTAAGCACAGTAGTAGCGGAAGCGGTAACAATATCTACATCAGCTTCAAGTCTAATTCCCGTCATTCCTATGGGATCTCTTATTTCATCGTATCCGTCAATTATATACTGTAATGGTATAATATCTATTATTTGCTGATTTTGAGGAATTGATATTATGGTTGCTGAATTTAAAACTCTTTTTACATCATCGGAATTTATTTCTCTATTTTCATTAGAAACAGCTATAACTCCTTTATTTTTTGTAAATTTTGTGTATCCTCCGGCAATATTAACATAAGCATTATCAACTTCTATATCTGCCATATTCTCTGCCTGCTCTAATGCATAAGAAACGGCTTTCGACGTATCTTCTATATCTACCACGATGCCCTTTTTTACACCATAGCAAGGACTGATTCCAACTCCGATTATTCGAATTTGCTTACTCTTATCTATCTCGGCAATTATTACACAAACTTTAGATGTTCCTATATCAACTGAAGTAATCAGTTCCCCCATACAATTCTCCTCCTTTCAGCAAAATTGGCTTATAAAATGTGACCTTTCTATAATTATTCCTCTTTGCGTCTCTTCGATATGATAATTCTTCTCATCCTTGCAAAATTATCAAATAATCTTCCTCCAAAGGTAAAAATCGCCGCATAGTATAATGGGACTCCAAGTCTGTCTCCAACATATGCCAAAAAAGCTGCTAATAGAGCGTTCCCGAAAAAGCCTGAAATAAATATTTTAGTATCAAATTTATTTTCTAAATTTGATCTTATACCTCCAAAAACAGAATCGAGACACGCAAGTACTGCTACAGAAATATAAAGAGCATAAGCGGGATTATAAGTCACAGGCAATAATAAACCAATTATAACTCCAATCAAAATTCCAATTAAAGCAAAAAACATATTATTCACCTTCTTTTTCAGGTTTTGCAAATTTATAATCAACATCTTTAGAATAAGCCGGTATCTCAACCGAATCCTCTATCCGCGATTCAACTTCAATTTTAAAAACATTTTTTAAGTTATAAGCATAACTGTTTGGAGCATTTATAGCGGCATATAGTAATTTAGGATCCCCTATGGCTTTTATCACAAAAGGGGTACCTACGCTTTTCCCGTTTACTCTTATTATAGGACCTCCGCATTTTATCTCCGACGTAGACATAATCCTCTGTCCGTTAATACTGATAGCTTCAGCCCCGGCACTTCTTAAATCATTAAATATATTTAAAATATCCACATCATGAATAATATCATAATCAACTGAGTATCCGACTATTTCTTTATCCTGATTATCTCTCATCTTTATTACTATCCCCGGACCCTCCATATCCGTATATCCGGATTGGGCCTTTGCATCAGATACTTCTTCTGTTAACAGTTCTTCTATGCTTTTATTTCCTTTATCTACACTTTTCACTAAGCTAAGTTCTTTCTTCTTTTTTTCAACCAGTTCTTTCATCTCTCCAATTTCTCCATTAAGAGCAGCTATATCATTCTTAGAAACTTGTATGGACTTCAAAGTAACAGGAGTATAGCTTTCCAGGTGCTGCTTTGCCTGCATAGATAACGCCATTCCGATAGATAGGCATGATACAAAAAATATAACATTAATCTTCGATAATCTTCCCATAATTATCCTCCCATACTAATTAGCTGTCTCCTGAACCGGCTTAGCAAAAGTAAAATTCTTGATTTTTCTATATTTTGGTATTGATACGTTTTGGTCCTGTTTTAATTGAACTTTATAATCCGTATTATTCTCAAGATAATATTTAATTCCGCCTTTTATAGACAATGCAGATTCCAACACGGAAGGATCCCCTATGGCTTTAATAACTATTGGCGGCCCTACGGAAACTCCGTTTATTTCCAAATGATCATTAGCCTGAACTATCTCGGTAAAGGAAGTATATCTTTGATCATTAATTGATATGGCTTCCGCATCCGCAGAGTTTAAAATACTTATGATTTGAATTATTATATCCGTATCATATACTATACTATTTCCTTGACCAAACTGTACATCCATCGGAGGATCATCTATTTCGAATATTACTCCTGGGCCTTTCATATCAATATATCCTGCAAGAGTTCTGTATTTCTCCAACTCATTATATAACCCCTCGGTATATGAGTTATTGTCTGACTCTCCCTTTTCGTATTGTTTTATCTTAGATTCTAAAGTGTCTAATTCCTTCTGGAGATCATCTCTTTCTTTTTGTAATTTTTTAAGATCAGCAGCCAGCTGCTGTGCTCTCTGAGTTGGAAGTACTCCTTCTCCTACCGTCTCAGATACGGTTTTAAATTGAATGGACAATATTACCCCTAACAAAATACAAACCAAACCTATAGATAATTGACCTTTTTTCATTTATATCCCCCTAATTGTTATCGGTTACAATAATAGGATTTTCTCCTTTATTAAAGTAAATGTATTTACACTTAATTTCTTTCTTATTAACATCATTTAATATTTCCAACAAATAGCTTAACTTATATTTTATATTATCTAAGGGTCCAAATGCAACTACTATCCCTTTTTTTAAATTGATAAGAACATTGTTTTCATCAGTAAAATCGAAGCCGGCAACACTTTCTATAATATTTATTTTAATGCAATCATGTATAAAACTGTTAATTTCGGCTGAATTTTTTTCATCTTTAATCTTGTACTTTTCCCCAATTTGGGGTTCCTCAACTGATATCCCCTTTAGAAGAGGAAGTTTGTCTTCCCCCTCTTTTGGGCTTATCCTTAATATATATCCGTCTTCATCCAAATAAATGTAAGAACCCATATAAGGAATAAGAAACTTTTCTTCTCTTTCCACTACATCTATAATAATCCGGTTAGGTAATTTTCGTTTAATTTTAACTTCCTTTATATAAGGCATGCTAAGAAGATTTTTTTTAGTATAACTTAAATTTACTTTCATTATATTCTCCTTAAGGACAATCCCCGAAGCATTAATAATCTGTAAATCGGATAGGTTTTTATTTCCATTGATATCTATATCTTTAATATGAAAAAAATTAGTTTTAAAAGTAATCATTAAAAATATTGAAAGAAATAATATAAATATAATAAATATTATGCCTACTTTTTTCCTTTTAGCTTTCTTTTCAATTTTTTTATTTATTCCTATTTTATTCATATGGTTTTCTGCCTCCAATATAAGGTTGTCCATTTTAACGGAAGCAGCAAAAGCTGCCCTGCTACGATGATACTTTAATAATATCTGCCCCAAGGGCTCTTAATTTTTCATCTAAATTTTCATATCCTCTTTCCATATGGAATATATTATCTATTACTGTAGTTCCCTTAGCTGCTAAACCTGCCAATACCAAGCTGGCACCTCCTCTTAAATCCTTCGCCGAAACATTTGCTCCCGTCAACTCCTTAACTCCCTTTACTACTGCGACTTTGCCTATAATCTTTATATTCGCTCCCATCCTTATTAACTCCTCAGCATGTTTAAATCTATTTTCAAATACAGTCTCCGATATAATACTTGTGCCGCCTGATATACTTAAAAGTGCCATCATCTGAGCCTGCATATCTGTAGGAAATCCCGGGTACGGAAGAGTTTGAATCATCTCTACCGGTTCTATTTTATTAGGACCAATAACCTTCAGCGAAGTACAATTGCTGTATATCAAACACCCTGCTTCTTTAAGCTTAGCCATAATAGCTTGAATATGCTCTATTTCAACATTGTTTATTATTACTTCTCCTTGAGTAATAGCCGCACAGGTCATAAAAGTGCCTGCAACAATTCGATCCGGTATAACCGTATGTTTTACTTCCTGAAATTTCTTCACTCCTTCAATCGTTATGACGCTGGTGCCTGCTCCAAATATCTTGGCACCGGACTTGTTTAAATAATTTTGTAAGTCTATAATCTCAGGTTCCCTTGCTGCATTCCTTATAACTGTAGTTCCCTCTGCCGTAACAGCTGCCAATATAGTATTTTCTGTAGCACCTACGCTCGGATAGTCTAACTGAATTTCACATCCCTTTAACCCATTACTTCTACATAACAGAAAACCATGGGATTCTTCTATTTGTGCCCCCATCTGTCTTAATGCTTTTAAATGTAGATCAATAGGCCTTGGGCCTATTTCACAACCGCCCGGGTAGCAAATATTCACTTCGCCACATCGAGAAAGCATAGCACCCATAAGTATTATGGAAGAGCGCATTTCTCTTACTAATTCCTCCGGTATATCTATTTTATCGAGAGAAGTTGAATCAACATATATAATATTATCTGTCCTTTCTACACGACAACCTATATAAAGTAAAATCTTTTCCATTATTTCTACATCTCTAAGGTCGGGAATATTAAATATTGTACTTGTATTATTTCCTATTACAGTTGCAGCTAAAATCGGCAATACCGAATTTTTCGCTCCGGAAATATTTACCTCTCCCCTTAATCTGCTTCCGCCATTAATAACATACTTACCCATTTCAGCACCTCCGGATGTGTAAACTACTCATATATCTATATATATTATGCATGTGATACGAAGGTGTTACAAATTTGGGTTTATTTAAGTATGGTCTCTACAATATCCACTATCTTAGATGCTGCATTTGTTCTACCAATGTTTTTACTGTTTAATGACATCTCATAAAGTTTATTTTTATCTTTTATTAATTTCATGATGCTTTCATATAATTTTTCTCCCGTCAAGTCTTTTTCAAGAATAAGCAAACCCGCTCCTGCCTTTTCAATGGCTTTGCCATTATATACTTGGTGATTTTCTGCGGTATAACTCTTGGGAATTATTATACTGGGAATGCCTAAAGCTGTCAATTCCGCAATAGCTATTGCTCCTCCGCTGGTAATCACAAGGCTTGCCGTATTTAACCCTAAAGGCATATCGAAAAAATAAGGTAAAATTTTAATATTATTTTTTAATATTATTCCGTCTTTCTTAAGATTTGCAGCAAAATCACTATAAAACCTCTTGCCTGTTACATGCATTATTTGAACGTCAGAATGTGAAGCAACTTTTTTAACCACCCAATACATTGCATCATTTAATTTTTTTTGCCCTCCGCTTCCTCCAAAAGATAATATAAAGGGAATATCGGGATCAATGTTCAACTTCTTAAAAGCTTCCTCTTTATTAACAGATATTATACTCTTACGTATGGGGTTTCCTGTAAAAACTATTTTCCCCGGATACTTAAAATACTTTTCAGATTCATGAAAGCTGACTGCTATTTTAGTAACATATCTTGATAATATTTTATTTGTGATTCCCGGAAAAGCATTTTGCTCGTGAATAATGCTGGGTATCTTTTTCTTGCTTCCAACATAGACCACAGGTCCGCTCACATATCCTCCGGTACCTATTATTATATCCGGTTTAAATTTATTGATGATTTTTCTTGAATCGAATATACCATGTATTAACTTTACAGATGATATAATGCTCTCCTTGGACAGCTTTCTGGGAAGCCCTTCCACCCTTATGGTTTCAAATTTAAAACCTTCCTTCGGAACCAATTCGCTTTCTAAGCCTTCTTTTGTTCCGACATAAAGAATATCGCTATTTTTATATCTCTCTTTGATTTCATTTGCTATAGATAATGCAGGGTAGATATGGCCTCCCGTTCCTCCCCCGGTAATTAAGAACTTCATCTTTTCTCACCTCCACTTAGATTCGTGTTTCTGGATATGTTTAGGAGAATTCCTATTGCCGACATATAAATTGCCAAAGAAGTTCCGCCATAACTTATAAATGGAAGAGGTATTCCCGTTGGGGGTATAGATGATGTCACTACAGCTATATGTATGAGAGTCTGAATTGTGATCAAAGCAACTATCCCCGAAGAAAGGAGGCAGCCAAAAAGATCTTCCACGTTCAATGCTATTTTTATTCCTCTCCATATTACCAGTACAAAAAGAAGTATTATAGTTATACATCCCAAAAAACCCAACTCTTCACCTATAATCGAAAATATAAAATCATTATAAGGCTCGGGGATATAAAAAAACTTTTGTCTGCTCTTTCCCAATCCCAATCCGAAAAGCCCTCCGGAGCCTAAGGCATATAAAGATTGAACTACCTGATAACCGCCTTCCGATTTATAGGCAAAAGGATCTTTAAAAGAAAGATATCTGGCCACCCTATAGGAATGAGACACTATGGAAAAATACAGAGCAGCTGTGCCTCCTATTCCCAAGACAATCATATGGCTGATTCTCATCCCCGCAATAAATAGCATAGCTACTAAAGTAAGTGCCAAAGTAACTGTAGTGCTTAAGGCTTTTTGAATATATATCAGTCCGCAAGATATGCCTATTACAACAAGAGAAGGAATAAGACCCTTTTTTATACTTTTTATATCCTCCTTTCTTTTAGACAGAAATGAAGCAAAAAATATAATAGAACCGAATTTAATCAGATCAGACGGCATAAAGGTAGTAAACCCTAAATTTATCCATCTTCTTGCTCCGTTATATTCTACTCCCAAAGGAGAAAATATTAAAAGTCCTGATATTATGGTAATTAAAAATATCAATTTAGACATCTTATCAAGCCTTTTATAATCAAAGTTCATAAAAAAAAACATTCCCGCAAGCCCTATTAAACCTGCCATCAACTGTTTCTTTAAATAAAAATAACCATCCTTCATTTTGTATATAGCATCAGGCCAGCTTGAACTGAACACCATTATTATTCCTATAAAAACTAACAGCATAGTAGCTAAAAGTAAAGTAAAATCAACGGATTTTTTCTTTGCCATCTGAATCCCCCTTTATTTCCATGACAGCTTTTTTAAAATCCCTTCCCCTAACTTCATAGTTTTCATACATATCCCAACTGGCACATGCCGGAGAGAGAAGTACTTTATCCCCTTTTTGTGAAAGCCGGAAGCTTTTCTTCACTGCCTCTTTCATATTATCTACCATAAATATATTATTAAAATTATATTTTAAAGCAGTTTTTTTTATTTTTTCTTTAGTTTCTCCAAGGAGTACCAAATCTTTTACTCTTCCTTCAAAGGTCTTTACAAAATCATCAAATTCATTGCCTTTATCCATGCCTCCTGCAATAAGTATAATTGAATTTTCCAATGTTTCTACAGCTTTTATACTGGCATCTGCATTAGTTCCTTTAGAATCATTATAAAATTTTACTCCGTCTATCTCAGTCACATATTCTATCCTGTGCTCCACTCCTTCAAAAGTGGATAAAACATCTTTTATAATGTTAAAGGGAATCCCCATTGCCCATCCTATGGAGACAGCTCCCAAGGCATTTTGTAAATTGTGCTTCCCTGGTATATTAACTTCTTTATAAGGCATTATTTTATTAATTGTCTTTCCATCATTTATAACTATATAATCTTCATCAATATATACTCCTCTGTTTAAAATACTGTCCGTACTGAACCATATCAATTTTCCCCTTGCATCCCTGCCGATTTTTCTAAGTATTTCATCATCGTAATTAAGGATTGTATAATCATTTTCATCTTGGTTAATGAATATCTTTTTCTTTGCATTTATATAGTTTTCATAAGATTTATGCCAATTCATATGATCCGGGGTTATATTAAGTATAAGGCTTACTTTGGGTTTAAAATGTTTCGTATTTGCCAATTGAAAACTACTTGCTTCAATGACAAATACGTCATCCTTATTTCCATTAGCTACCTTCCAGAGAATGCCCACTCCAATATTGCCTGTTACATAAGTATTATATCCTGCTTTTTTAAATAGTTCTCCGGTTAAAGTAGTTGTAGTTGTTTTTCCATTAGTCCCCGTTATTGCTATAAAATTGTTATCAGTCATTATCCTATAGGCAAGTTCAATATCGGTTATTACCTCTATTCCTGCCTTTTCAGCTCTTTTTAATACAGGTATATCTGGAAGTATACCCGGACTCTTTATTATCATGTCAATATTGTCCAAGGGTATATCATTAGTTCCTAAACGTAACTCAACAGGATAAGACGAAATCTCCTTTAAATATTTCTCTAATTCCTCTTCTTTTTTCAAATCACTTATGACAACATCAGCACCTAACTTATATAAAGCTTTAATTGTAGAAACTCCTGTTATCCCTAACCCCAAAATTAGTATTTTTTTCCCTTTCAAGTACAAGTCTAATCACCTATCTTTCAAATTTATTTTAAACTTATTGTTCCTATTAAACACAGTATTACTGTTATTGTCCAAAAAACTAATACAACTTTTGTTTCTTTCCACCCTTTTTGTTCAAAGTGATGATGAAGAGGAGCCATCAAAAATACTCTTTTACCTGTTAATTTAAAAGAAACTACTTGAATGATCACCGATAAAGATTCTATAAAATATATGCCTCCTACAATAGGTATTATTAACGGAAGATTTAAAAGTATGGCAATAGCGGAAACTGCTCCTCCCAAGGCCATTGAACCCGTATCCCCCATCATTATCTTGGCAGGATAGGAATTATAAACTAAAAATCCAAGGCAAGCTCCGGCTAATGACGTCGAAAAGACAGCCATGGAATTCATTCCTTGATTGAGAGCTACCATTCCAAAGAAGGACATTACTATCATAGTTATTCCTGAAGCCAAGCCGTCTAATCCATCAGTCAAGTTTACGCTGTTAACCGTACCGACTACTACAAAAGCAATAAACGGAATATAAAGCATCCCTAAATCCAAATATTTGCTTTTTAAAAAAGGTATTATAATTTTTGTCCCCAACTCAGAAGTATATGATTGATATACAGCCAAAATAACAGCTAAAATAATTTGAGCTATTAACTTCTGATGGGCTTTTAACCCTAAGGATCTTTTTTTAACAATCTTTATGTAATCATCCACAAATCCTATTAACCCAAATCCTAAAGTAGAGAGGAGCAATACTATCATATCCTTATTCATTATTCCGGAAGTAACGGAAGTAATAAAAAGTGCTATAATCATTATTATTCCTCCCATAGTGGGAGTCCCCTTCTTTTTAAGATGAGTCTTAGGTCCATCTTGTCTTATATTTTGCCCAATATGAAGTCTTCTTAGCAAAGGAATAAAAATCAATCCTAAAATCAATGTAATAATAAAAGAAATTACTATAACTCTGATAATATCGATATAATCAGCCATCGTTGCTCTCCTCTCTTATAATTATCTTTCGTGATTAAGCTCTTTAAGTGTATCTTCTACTATTTTCCTTTCGTCAAAGGGCAGCTTCTTACCTTTAATAATGGTGTAAGTCTCATGCCCTTTTCCCGCAAGTATTATTATATCATTAGGTTTTGCATTTTCAACCGCATACTTTATAGCTTCTCTTCTATCGATAATCTTTATATAGTTATCAGTAACTTTTTTAACCCCGACTATTACATCATCTATTATTTTTTCGGGATCTTCATCTCGGGGGTTATCCGATGTGACTATAGGCAGATCGCAATGATTTGCTACTACCTCTCCCATAATAGGTCTTTTTGTCTTATCTCGGTTTCCTCCTGCTCCAAAGACCACTACCTTTCTACCCTGAGCAAATTCATCTATTAAAGTAAGTAAATTTTCTAATTCATTAGGTGTATGAGCAAAGTCTATTATAACGGAAAAATCCCTCTTAGTAGGCACTATTTCAAATCTTCCTTTTACACCTTGAACTTTTTCCAGTCCTTTTTTTATATTATCTAAATCTATGTTATAAGCATAAGCGCAGCTTGCTGCAGCAAGAGAATTATATACGCTAAACTTCCCCGGAATATTAAAATTAATAGGGATTGAGCCTTTGGGAGTATTTAACAGAAAATTTACTCCATTTAAGCTGTATTTTACATCTGTGGCAAATATATCTCCCTTGGCGTCAAAGCCATAAGTCAATAAAGGTACTTTCGAATCTTCAATCTTTTCTATCAATCTCCTGCCATATTCGTCATCTAAATTTACAATATTGTATTTGTTTGTTTTATAAAAAAGTCTTGATTTAACTTCAAAATAATCATCCATCGTTTTGTGAAAATCCAGATGGTCCCTTGATAAATTAGTAAATAATCCTATCTCAAACTCACAGTATTCTATTCTTTTAAGAAAAATAGAGTGAGATGATACTTCCATGGCACAGTATTCAGTCCCTGATTTTAACATTTCATATAGATATTTTTGAATTATCAAAGATTCCGGAGTAGTATTGCCTGTCTTTACGACTTCCTTATTTATAATATTACCCATAGTTCCAATAATTCCACACTTTAAACCCGATTCTTCCATAATACTTTTGATTAGATAAGTAGTAGTGGTTTTTCCGCTTGTTCCGGTTATCCCAATCAAATGCATATCATGAGAAGGATTTTTATAGTAATTGGAGCTTAATTTGGCTAAGGCAGTTCTGCTATCCTTTACCTTTATTACCGTAACATGATCCGGTAAGTTCACGCTTTTTTCCGTAACTACCGCTACGGCACCCTTGTCTAATGCAGCATCTATGTAATTACATCCGTCATCTCTATATCCACTTATTGCTACAAATAAATATCCCCTTCCAATCTTCCTGGAATCAGAATCTATTCCTTCAATTTCTAAATCTTTCCTTCCCGTAATAGTCTCACAACTTAGTCCCTTAATTAAATCTCTTAAGTTCATATTTACACCTGCCTTTAATCAAAATCATAAACAATCAATTAAAAGGCAACCTAATCAGCTGCCCTTTAATAAAATCATTCCTTAATTTCTGAAAGTTCAACTTCAACAACTGTATCCGAATTAATTTCTTCTCCTGCCTTAGGTTTTTGATCTTTTACAATCCCATTACCGGTAAACCTGTATTTCAAATTCAATTCATCAAGCTCTTTGACTGCTTCGTCTCTGCTTTTACCTTTTAAATCTATCATTATCATCGCTTCATTATCTTTTCTCTTTTCTTTTAAATATATATCAATTATAGAGCCTTTGGTCACTTCGGTACCGGGAAGGGGAAACTGATCTATTACAACGGAATTTTCCGTTACTTCGGCAACTTCCGTATTATATTTAAATCCTAAATTACTTAAAATCTTTCCTGCCTCCGAAATAGTCTTATTCGTTACATCCGGAACTACTACCTTTGTAGAAAGTTCTTCCTTTTCCTTCTCGGAATATTTAGGTTCTACTCCCAGATATTTTAATGTTTCCTCTACAAGTTCACCAGCAATAGGTGCTGCAACCACGCCTCCATAATATGCCCCATTACTCGGTTCGTCGATTATAAAAAGAACTGCAATCTTCGGATCATCCGTGGGAGCTATTGCCGCAAAAGAAGCAATATATTTCCCCGGAGCATATTTACCATCAATTACCTTTTGAGCCGTACCGGTCTTGCCTCCGATTCTATATCCGGGTATATAAGCACTTTTCCCGGTTCCTTCGGATACTACGGACTCCAATATGCCCAATAAAGTTTTACACGTTTCCTCCGACAACACTTTTCTTTTTACTTCCGGCTTTATTTCCTGCTGGACGTTACCCTTCTCATCTACTAACTCCTTTACTATTCTGGGCTTCATTAAATTTCCCCCGTTAGCTACGGAAGAAATGGCAGTAATAAGTTGCATAGGGGTTACCGCAATTCCTTGCCCATAAGAAATGGTGGCAAGATTTACTTCCTTTATACTGCTTACACTTTTAGGTATGATTCCCGCTTGTTCTCCTGTTAAATCCACACCAGTATTTTCACCAAAACCAAATGCTTTTATGTATTCAAGCATCTTTTCTTTTCCAATTTTCCTTCCTACATTTACAAAGACAACATTGCATGAATTCCGAACTCCTTCAGCAAATGTTTGAGCTCCATGGGGATTATACCACCTGCTGCACTTTAAAACTACTCCCGGAATATCTCTTATAAAACCGTTACAATAAAAAGGAGTGTCAGGAGTTACCACATTTTCTTCCAAAGCTATGGCAGATGTGATTATCTTAAAGGTAGAGCCCGGTTCATAAGCATCATTTATAGAAAAGTTTCTCCACATATCATACCACTTTTTTTGAAGTTCTTCTTGTGACAAATTATCCCATTCTTTTTTTTCTTCCTCATTTAACGGCTCTCTGGGCTCATTGGGATCATAATCGGGTTTTGTTGCCATAGCCAATATATCCCCTGTTTTAGGTTCCATAATTATTACGGAAACATTTTTAGCTTTATTCTGCACAAGAGCTTCCGTAGCCGCTTTTTCAGCAAAATGCTGTATTGTTTCATCTATAGTAAGGACTACACTTAAACCATCTTTAGCATCAAATATTTTTTCTCCTCCAAAGGGTAATTGCCTTCCGGCAACATCAGTAGTTTTTACCCATTTACCAGGAGTACCTTTTAAAAATTTATCATAGGTCTTTTCTATTCCATATAGTCCGTCGTTGTCAATATTCGTAAATCCCAAAATATAACTTGCAAAATTTCCATAAGGATAATATCTTTTATTATCATCTATAATTTCAATTCCCGTAATTTTATCCTTTACTAAACTCTGACGTAATTTTGTTGCCTCGTCATTGCTTATCCACTGTTTAATTTTTTCTGTTCTCTGATTTTTGGTAATCTTATCATATACTGTTTTTTCATCAAGATTCAATATATCCGCAACTAATTTGGCCGTTTTTTCCGGTTCTTTTATATCGGCAGGCCTGGCCCAAACAGTATAAGCACTAATGCTCATGGCTAATTTTTTACCATTTTTGTCGTATATTACTCCTCTTTTAGCTTTTATTTCAATGCCTTTAGTCCATTGTTCAAGAGCTTCCTTTTTTAAATCCTCTCCTCTTACAATCTGCCAAAATCCCAATCTAATAACAAGAACAAATACGATTATTGTTACCGAAAAAAATATTACGACTAACCTTTTCTTAGTAGAATAACTAGGCGTTGTCATAGAAACCAACCCCCTTAAAATAGATTTATTATTGCGCTCAGAATATTCTTAAAGTATTTTTTTACTGCAACGTTACTATCTTCTTTTTGTTCTTCCTTTAACTTATTTTCATTGACATCTAAATATACTATTTGAGCTTCAGTGGGATAATTCATCCCCAATTTAGCTGTAGCATCTTCTTCTATTTTAGCGGAATTTTTCACTTCCTCCAATTCAGAAAGTTTTTCCTGTTTTTCTTTCTCCAATGTATTTTTTTCACTTTCCAATTTAGATATTTCAACTCTCATTTGAGTTAGCTGAGTATATCTGAATAAAATGGACAAACAGGCCGCAAGAAAAATAAATGCATATAAAAATAATTTCAATTTATTTCTGGTCTGAGCTTTTCTTTTAGCTTTTCTCTTTTCTCTTTGTACTTTATTTTCATAAACGCGATCTTCTCCATAATAATACTTTTCTTCTTTTTTAGCTACTAACAATTTATTCATCCCTCCTTTCTTTTAGAACATCAAACTTTCTCGCCGATTCTCAGTTTAGCACTTCTTGCTCTTGGATTTTTACTCAGTTCATCTTCCGTTGGAACAATAGGTTTCTTGGTGATAATTTCTATTTCCTTTTTCCTATTACATACACATATAGGAAAATCTTTAGGGCAAATGCATCCTGTATTGAGTTCTTTAAAATTCTCTTTGACAATTCTGTCCTCTAAGGAATGAAATGTTATTATGCATATCCTTCCTTTAGGTTTTAAAAGATTACATAATGCAGGAATCGATTTTTTTAAAATTTCCAGTTCTTTATTAACTTCAATTCGTATAGCCTGAAAGGTCTTTTTTGCAGGGTGGTGTCCTGACGCTCTGGCCCCTTTTGGAATTGCCTTTTTGATTATTGATACAAGCTGAAAAGTGGTATCAATTGGGCTATTTCTTCTTTCCTCAACTATAAATTTTGCTATTCTCTTTGACCACCTTTCATCTCCGTATTTCCATAAAATATCGGAAAGCTCTTTTTCCTTGTATTTGTTGACTACATCCCAGGCTCTTAAATTATTTTCTCTATCCATTCTCATATCCAAAGGCGCATCTTTTTGATAGGAAAATCCTCTTTCTCTTTCATCGAACTGATAGGAAGATACTCCTAAATCCAGGAAGATTCCATCTACCTTGTCAATATTCAGATTCGATAATATCTGAGGAATATTTTTAAAATTATCATGAATTATTTCTGCTCTTTCTAAATAATCTTTTAGGACATCTTTTGCTTTATTTATAGCATCCATATCCTGATCTATCCCCACTAACTTTCCATTATCAAGTCCTTCAATTATTTTCAAAGAATGACCTGCGCCACCCAAAGTCCCATCAACATAAATTCCGTCTTTTTTTATGTTTAATCCTTTTATTACTTCATTTAACAATACAGGGGTATGTTCGAAATCCAAAATATCAACTCCCATTTATATTCCCAGTTCAGCCATCTTTTCTGCAATTCTTTCATAACTTAAACTGTCATCTTCATTATATTTATTCCATTCTTCTTTGCTCCATATTTCTACCCTGGTTGATACTCCTATTATTACCGCATCCTTATTTAATTTGGCATGTTCCCTTAAACTTAACGGAATAAGTATTCTTCCCTGTTTATCGATTGTACACTCATTGGCCCCGGCAAAGAAAAATCTTACAAAGGCCCTTGCATCTTTATTTGTCAACGGTAGGGATTTAAGTTTGTTTTCTAATTGAACCCAGCCCTCCTGAGGATAAACAAAAAGACAACTATCAAGCCCTTTGGTCATAATAAAATTTTCTCCCAAAGAATCGCGAAACTTAGAAGGAACTATCAATCTTCCCTTACTATCCAGGGAATGCTTATATTCTCCGATAAACATTTTACTCACTCCACTTTAGGAATATTTCTCCCACTTCCATCCACTTTAAACCACATTTATATACTTCTATATATATTTTTAAATTCCTTCTATGAAGTAAAAAAAAAGGCCTATTATTTATAGGCCTTTTGTACTATATTTATACATATTTATTAAACTTTCTTCATATTTCGCCACTGAAATATGAGAACACCTGAACCAAATACTTTTACATGTACTTCATATCAACATTTTTCCTTCTATATCTAAAAATGATAGCCACTCCGATTACGGTGATCACACTTACCAACTGGGCAACTCTTATATTTCCCAACATTAAACTGTCTGTTCTTAAACCTTCTATCCAGAACCTGCCTACCGAATACAACGCCAGATACAAAAGAAAAGTTTCTCCTACCGTTTCTTCCTTATTTCTTCTATACCAAAGTAAAAAGAAAAAAACCGCCAAATCCCATATGGACTCATACAAAAATGTAGGATGTACCTTTTGTCCGTTAATTATTATTCCCCATGGTAAATTCGTAGGCCCTCCGTGAGCCTCCTGGTTAGCAAAGTTTCCCCATCTTCCAATTGATTGTCCCAATATGATGCTTGGAGCACAGATATCTGTAATTTTCCAAAAACTTAATTTTCTTTTTCTGCAAAATATAATTGCAACCAATACGGCCGCAATTATTGTACCATGTATTGCAAGCCCGCCTCCTCTGAAATTAAATATTTCTCTTAAATGGTCCTTATAATAGTACCAGCTAAAAATGACATAGTATATTCTGGCTCCTATTGCAGAAATAGGAACAGCAAATATAAATAAATCTATCAAGGTGTCCTCGTCAATCCCTACTCTTTTTCCTTCCTTTAAAGCTAAATACGCTCCGATTATTACCGCACAGGATATAAATATTCCATACCATCTTATAGGAAATCCAAATATTTCGAAAGCAACAAGATTCAACATAAAGCCTCCTCACCATCCAACGCTATTTTACAGGTTTTATAACAGAAAAAGTAAAGTTATCCTTTCTTAAATGAGATATAAATCTATCTTCTATATCTTTAAAATTAATTTTATTCATAGCATTCAAATAATCTAAAAATATAAAATCAATAAAATAATAGTTTACAAAATTGCTTCCAATATATTCTATGGAATTCAACCCGGTCAAAAAATTTCCAATATATTTTCTCTTAATTCTTTCAAAATCCTCTCTTGAAAGGCCCTTCCTTTTAAGGTCCTCTATATGGGATTCTATTCTTTCAAAAACCAATTTGGGTTTAAGAGTCTGCCCTACTATTATAGAATGCCCATAATCCTTATATCCAGTATAATATGACCCAAAACTGTTGTCAATAAGTCCTTCATTATATAAGGATTGAAATAACAAAGAGCTTTCTCCAAATATCATATTAAGCATTATATTAGTAGATATATCTCTAAGGATCAGTTCTTCTCCACTTTCATTGACTGATTCAAAATTATCCTTAAATCCTATTGAAAAAAGTGGAATGGATATAGGAAGATATTCTTCCATATAGGATTTTTGAATATTTTCCGGTTCGTTAGCCTGCACCCTCTCTATTTTTCCTTCAATACTGCCCTTTTGGGCTTCCCGCTTATTAACAGTTTCCATTATCTTTTCAAAGGAAAGATCCCCGGCAATAACCAGAACCATATTCTGAGGATGGTAAAAAGTATTATAACATTTATACAGTATTTCTTTATTTATCTTTTTAATGCTTTCCACTGTACCTGCAATATCATTTTTCACCGGATGATTAATATACATTCCCTTAAGGCAATTAAAATAAACTTTCCAATTAGGGCTGTCCTCATACATTTTTATTTCCTGCTCTATTATTCCTTTTTCCTTCTCGACGTTTTCATCGGTAAAATACGGGTCTTGTACAAAATGGATAAGAAGTTTCAAATTTTCATAAAAATTATCAGTACAGGAAAAGAGATAAGCTGTTTGGTTAAAATTAGTATAGGCATTAACATTTGCCCCTAAATAAGAAAATTTATCAAATATGTTTTCGTCGGGTTCCTCAAACATTTTATGTTCTAAAAAATGTGCCACTCCTTCAGGTGATTCTCCTATTTTATCATTTGAGCCATAATCAGTTGCAAATATAGCAAATTTTTTGCTATAACCCTCTTTAGGAATATAGTATACCTTTAATCCATTGTTACTTTTATCATACAGAACCTTTTCTTTTATATGAATGTTTTCATAAGTTTTTATACTCAAGCATCTTTCCTCCCATCTATAAATAATTATTCTTTGTTAAAAAATATATGGTATCAAAATATATTCTATTGCAGGCTTCCACTATTTCATCTTTTTTTATATCATCTATACCCTTTAATATATCTTCAAGGTTCCTCTCATCTTTTGCAAGAATTTGACTTAAGAAAAACTCGGAAATCAAATAATTACTGTCTACTAGGGATTTAATTGATGCAGAAACTGATTTTTTGGATATATCAATATCCTGCTCTGTAAATAATCCCTTTTTCATGTTGTCTAATTCACTTCTGATAAGTTCCAACACTCTTTGAAAATCATCGAAGTTAATCCCGGCATCAATGACCATAATGGATTTAAATTTATAAACCGTAGATTTGATATAATAAGCAAGGCTTTCCTTTTCCCTTATATTCCTAAATAATTTGGAATTAGCTCCTCCTCCCAATATGTCACTGGCTAATATCAATCCATTATAAAGGGGATCTTCATAAGGAATACCTGCTCTGCAGCCTACCGCAATTTTCCCTTGATTTACATTCATCTCTTCATGAATCATATTTTTAGTCTGAACAAAATTTAATATTTTTTCTCTCTGAATCGGAACTATTGTCTTTCTTTCTACAGAAAAAAGTTTTTTTAATTCTTCAGCGATATCTTCTTTATAATTTCCCACCATAAATATCTCTATGTATGACGTGTTCAATACATCCAAATAATATTTATATAAAGTGGAGCTGTTTATCTTCTCAATATCTTCTATATAGCCATATTCATAAGTACTGTATTTCTCATTCTTGCACATCTCTTCTATGCATCTTTCTATTGCATACTGACCTTTATCGTTTATCTTTCCTTCTATTATTTTTTTCAGATTTTCCTTTTCCTGCTCTACATAATCTTTCTTAAATACTCCATTTTCGGTTACGGGGTTATATATCAGTTCCTTTAATAATTTAATAACTTCAATAGGATATTCTTTGTCTTCCACATAAGATTCTTCGGGGCTTTCTACAGTGAATCTTTCTATATGCCTTTCTCCCACTTTTCTGACCCCAACGCTTAGACTTGCTCCATACATATTTTCAAGTTTTCTTTCCAATTTTAAATTAGTGTCAAATCTCTCTGTTCCTCTTCTTAGAACCATTGGAAATAAAGCATTTTGTGTGGCCTCTTCTCTGTTTAAGGGCCTTATTATATAGAAACTTATTAAATTGGTCTTAAATTTATCCGTCCTTATTAGGTTTAGATTTATCCCCTTTCCTATATTCTTTCTCTCCTTCATTAAAATCAATTATTCTACCTCCTTTTACACAAATATATTTTTATAATACCCAAATTACCCAAAAAAATATTGTTAATATTTATTATATGAAAAAATCCAGTCCTAAGACCAGATTTTTTATTCCTTTTCAATCTCATTAATTATCTTTTCAATATCACTGCTGAATTTTTCAATATTTTCTCCGTTGCATATATTATCTACTATACCTTCTATTTTGTCAAATTTTTTTCTGTCACTTGTAACAAATGCCTCTTTTAATTTAGTATCGCTTGAAAGACTTGTATCTTTGACTAATTTCTCCTGCTCATCCGAAAAGATAAAATCCTCAGCAGGAACTACTGCCACTACCGCTTTATCCTTGTAAATAAGAACTACCGCATCATCAATGCCGAATAAATCAACAACACAATCAGCTAAATTCTCAATTCTTTCAATGAGTTGAGAATTATTTACTACAGAAAGACTGCTAATGCTTTTATCCTCTTTTAAATCCTCTGCTTCCTTCTCCTTACAGCCGTATAGAGGCAGAGCCATAATTAACACCAAAAACATCAATATAAATCTATTTTGTATTTTTTTCATAATATCCTCCTCCCTTCATCTTTAGTTTTACACTTTCTCCAAAAATTATAATAAAAACTTAAAAATATTATATAAAAAGGGCTTCAATTGAAAATAGTAAATTAAAGTCTTTTGTTGAAACCCATTTGGGCCAAGTGTGAATTAATGGAAATTATGATTTTATTATTGGTTATAAAAATAACTTGCCTCTGTGATTTACAGAGGCATATATTAAGAGGGGGAATGAAACACAAATAGATATTATTTAATTCAATATAATATTACATGTATCATGTTACGAGAATGTTAAAGCAATATTAATTTTGTATTAAATATGCTATATTGAATATATCAAACAGTTGATATATAATTATTTTCATGAATAATATTAATTCTTGAAAGGAAGATTCAAATGAAACTCGGTATAGTTGGACTGCCAAATGTAGGAAAAAGCACACTGTTTAATGCCTTAACATCAGCAAAAGTAGATGCTGAAAATTATCCTTTCTGTACTATAGAGCCAAATGTAGGAATTGTTCCCGTGCCTGACGAACGGTTAAACAAATTGGCCCATTTAATGAAACCGGAAAAAATAACTCCCGCAACGGTAGAATTTGTAGATATAGCGGGATTGGTTAAAGGAGCAAGTAAAGGAGAAGGATTGGGAAACAAATTTCTTTCTCACATTCGTGAAGTTGAAGCAATCGTTCATGTCGTAAGATGCTTTGAAGATGAAAATGTAACTCATGTGGAAGGAAAAATAGATCCTGTAAGGGATATTGAAATCATAACTTTGGAATTAATGCTTGCTGATTTAGATATAGTAGACAAAAGGCTTTCCAAAATAGAAAAAATGTTAAAAAGCGATAAAAGCTACGAAAAGGAAATCAATATTTTAAAGGAAATCAAAAACACAATAGAAAAGGAACTTCCTTTGAAAAACCTCAATCTTAATGAAGAGGAGCTAAATATCATTAAGGGATTAAATTTATTATCTCTGAAGCCTGTTTTATATGTATGTAATGTCTCCGAAGACGATTTGATAAAGGGCGATGAAAATTCATATGTAAAGGAAGTAAAGGAATATGCAAAGAAAGAAAATTCATCTGTTATGGTCATCTCTGCAAAAATAGAATCTGAAATTGCTCAATTGGATAAATCCGAAAAAGAAACTTTTTTGGAAGAATTAAATATTAAGGAATCCGGATTGGATAAACTTATAAAGGTCAGCTATGATCTGTTGGGACTTATGAGTTTTCTTACAGCCGGACCTAAAGAAGTAAGGGCTTGGACTATTAAAAAGGCTACAAAAGCACCTCAGGCTGCCGGAAAAGTCCATTCCGATATGGAAAGGGGATTTATAAGAGCCGAAGTCATTAATTATAAGGATTTATTAGAATGTGAAGGATATACTCGCGCTAAGGAAAAAGGCCTCATTCGTTCGGAAGGAAAAGATTATGTAATGCAGGATGGGGATGTGGTGGTATTCAGATTCAATGTATAAAAAATGAAAACAGCAAATAACCCTCCCTTTCTAAGATGAGGGCTATTTGCTAATCTATTCTCTTTCGCCGGTTTACTCCTCGCTTTTACTTAAAAGTTCAAGGGGTTCCGCTTTTAAGTTATTTTTGATAAATATAAGTGAAATGATAAGTGATACAAAAATCACCGTAAGACATACGAAAACCGGTGTCAGTGGATTCACCGATACACTGATTTCACTTGAATTCGCCATCTTATCGGAATTGTTTACCCAGTTGCTGAAAGCCGTGCTGTACAGTTCCGTTTCCATGTCCGTTGATTTCGACATGACAAAATCCGCTGTCTTAAATCCGGCAAAACTCCCTATAACTGATCCTATAGATATAATTATAAGAATACCGTAGAGCATGGACAATGTACATTGCTGTTTTTCACGGGTTCTGAAGGGATAACCACCGCATTCCTTCCCAGTTCATACCCTGTGGGTTCTGTTTCAGGGTTAGCGGTATTGCTGTAAAATCCTACAATTTTATTGAAGATGTAATTTTCCTATTGGTTATAAAAAGGGCTTCACACTAAATGCTTAGTGCGACACCCCTTTATTTTAAAAATACAGATTATTTTATACTATCTTGTACAATCTTTACAGATGAACTTGCACCTATCCTGTTCGCTCCCGCTTCTATCATCTTTATAGCTGTCTCATAATCTCTTATTCCGCCGGAAGCCTTTATCTTCATCTTATCTCCCACAACACTTTTAATAAGCCTTATATCTTCAACAGTTGCACCTTTGCCATTAAATCCTGTTGATGTTTTAACAAAATTTGCTCCTGCCTCTAAGGATAAATTACACGCCCTAACCTTTTCATCTTCAGTCAATAAACAGGTTTCAATAATAACCTTTACCAATGCATTACCTTTTGCTTTTTTAACCACTTCTTCAATATCCTCTTTTACCTTATCGTAATCTTTATTCTTCAGAGCAGCTATGTTTATGACCATATCCAATTCGTCTGCTCCGTCCTTTATTGATTCTTCGGCTTCCAAAGCTTTAATTTTACCGGTATTGGCCCCTAAAGGAAATCCGATAACCGTTGCAATTTTTACATTGCTGTTCCTAAGAATATTTTTTGCTAATTTTACGTAATAAGGATTAATACATACCGCATAAAAATTATATTTTTTTGCTTCATTGCATAAATTTTCAATCATTTCCTCTGTAGCATCGGGCTTCAGTAAAGTATGATCTATAAATCGGGCAATATCCATCATAATATATAGTACACCCCTTTACTTAATTATTTCTACTATATCTCCGTTTTTAATCCCTGCCGCATTTCCTTCTTCTATATCAACATGCATTTCTAATTTATGCCTTTCTCCTACTCTCACCAGTACATTTTCAAATACAAGTCCCCTTACACCTGAGACTTTAACTCTTACCACATCTTTATCTTCCAGTCCATACTCCTTAGCTTCATCCGTGTGCATATGAATATGTCTGGCTGCAACTATTACTCCCTGGTCAATCTGAATTTCTCCTTTAGTTCCGACTATTTTAGCTCCCGGAGTCCCGACCAAATCTCCGGAGTTTTTAACCATTGGCTTAACGCCCAACACAAAAGCATCCGAAACGGAAATTTCAATCTGCGTCATTGCTCTGACAGGGCCAAGAACTCTTACTCCCCTTAAAGTTCCCTTCGGTCCTATAATATCGACTTTTTCCTCCGCCGCAAATTGTCCCGGTTGAGTCAAATTCTTCTTTTTCGTCAATTCGTATCCGTCTCCGAACAATTTGTTCAAATCATCCTTCGTTAAATGTATATGCCTGTTGGACATAGCTATTGGTAATTTTGTTTTCATAAACTTTTCCTCCCTACTCTACATAAAATAATAATATAAACAATTTAACACATTAATTATATTCCTTTAAAATTTGAAAATCAAACAATTGTGAACTACACCCCACTTATAGAAGTAGGGGCTTAGTATAAAAGATTGATAGTCTAAGCTATCCTTATTCTAACAGGCATATCCACTTCACCACTACCGTATAGTGCTTTTAAGCACACAACGTTACTTTTTTTAGTATATTCAATGCTCCGTTTATACCTGTTTCACTGTTAAATACATCTTTTTCACCTCGATTTTTGTTTATATTATATAATATTTTTTATTAAAATATCAATTTATAAGTAAAAAATATATAGTGAAGTAACTTATGGATATTTTGAAGAGGTATCGAACCTCCTCAAAATATTTGCTATCCATTTCCCACTTATAAAAAATAGAAGTATTCTGCAAATTTTGATAAATTAATTTTATTTAAAATTGATGAAAAGAAGCATCTTCAACACTCACAAAATATTATTATAGATAAATAATTATATTTTATTATTGCAAAATACATTAAAAAATATTATAATAATATGTAGATAATCCTATTTATAGTAAATATGGGCAATAATTCTGACATTGTCAAACCTTTATATACATAAAAAAATAAAAGGAGGTGATTTCTATGAAAAGGATTGTAAATATAATTTTATCGTTTGTATTGATACTTGGATTATGCATACCTGCATATGCTGAAGAAACAAAGACTATCGATGAATTACTCGCACCTTATCAGAATGCTATTGATAAGGTTAATGGAGAACTTGGTTCCAATATATACATTCCGGACAAGAACAAGGAAAAATTTTATAATAATGTTAAACACATGTCTCCCAGCGAAGTCGAAAATTTGCTTAGAAATGAATACAAAGACATTACCAGCGGTAAACCATTTATTACCCAATCTGAACCCAACAGTTATACAAAAAGTTATGCTATGAAAAACGGCCAAAAAAAGCAGGATACCTCACCTATGCACGTAAGACAAGATATCATGCAAACCGCTCCTATTAGTTATAATTCTCAAATGTTTCTTAATTCTACAGTATTTAGTGCAACTGGTGCTTCAGGGACATACATCTATGAAACAATCAACAGTTATGGCTCGAGTTGGCCTTCCGATTATACAGGATATCATTTTGAAGTCGATTCAGGGTCATACTCATTGAGCAGTAACAAGAAAAACTGTACCGTCACTTTGAGAGGCCACCCTGAAGATGCGTATGGATCTGCATTAACATTATCTTTGACTGAAAAAGTTACATTCAGTGTAGATTAGACAATTATTATCTCCAAAAAAGCCGCCACAAAACCGATAGAGTAAACTGGTTTTGTAGCGGCATAAATATTTTAATCCCAGTATCATCTGTAGAGATAAAAACTTTCCTGCCTATCTATATTTTTTCCTATGTTGTAAAGCTCATCCATTACATCGCTTCTATCGGAAACATTCTTCTTATCCGTTCCGGAAATAAAATAGTTTCCTATATACTTAGCGTCAATAACTTTAAACACCAAATCCATAGTAGTCACCATTGCGGAAAATTGATCATGATAAAAGTCAGCACCACCCACGCCTATAAATATACCCATTTTTTTATCTTTGCCTTTATACTTGGTATCATTATGATTGCATTTGAAAGCCCAGACTTTCTGACATCTGTCAATTACTTTTTTCATAAAACTGCTGACCGTATTAAAATAAAGAGGAGATGCAATAACAAAAATATTACTGTTGTCAAATCCCTCATATATTTCGTCCATATCGTCTTTTATAACACATTCCCCTTCTTTTTCACAATATCCGCATCCCACACAAGGAGAAATGTCTTTATCTATGATATTTATCTTTTTTACTTCATGACCTATTTCTCTCATACCTGTAAGCATAGCTTCTAATGCCCTGTCTGTATTTTTATTTTTTCTCGGACTTCCCATTAAAGCTAAAACCTTGCTCATTCCATCACCATCCCGCATAATATTTTTTTGAATATTTAAGATAGGTGGAAACCATCACAGAATCTAAAGGTATAGCTACAACACTGCTTAAAAGTCTGCCCGGGACCAATACCAAAAACCCTTTTCCAAACATAATTGAAAGCCAGTAGGTGTTTAAACATATAGAAACAATAAAATAAGTTATTGAAACTACAATGAAAACACCTTTAATATTAATATTTTTATTATTTCTTTTATAAAAAAATAATCCCGGTAAAATGCCCCAGAGCATTGAACTTAAAGTAAACCCCGGAAAATACGCTCCCTGAGGGTTAACAACTACCCCGATCAGATCTGCAGCTAAGCCACCTAATCCTCCCAAAGCAGGACCATATACCATGCCTGCCATCATCAAAGGTGCTTCTCCCAGGCCGAATCTCAATGCCGGAAGGCCTGCAATAGGTATGATAAAAGAAAAAAATCTTGTAAATATTATACTCATAGCCGTTAAAAGGCTAACAGAAACCAATGCCTTAGTACTAAAAGGCTGTACCTTCTTCATATATATTCCCCCTTCTTTAGTAACAGAAACCTGTTTCACTAAAGAGAAGGAATTCCTCTTTAATGGAACAGCGGACGCAGTAAAAAACCGCAGACATAGTCTTTCGTTTAAAGGCAACTTCCCATCCCTTAACACTTTACGCTTTTTACCTACTCTGTTTTGTTTAATTAATTATATAACAAAAGGTCATTTCTGTAAATTAAAATCGTGATTTTTAATAAAAAAATATAAATTGTAGCTCCCTGAAATTATACTTAAAGCTATACATATTCCTCCAACAACGGTATAGTATTTTGTATATCTTGTTAGATTTGACATCAGAATAAGAATTATCCCAAGAAAGAAAAATCTTAATATATTATGTTTAGAAAAAAATTGTTCTTTCATATTTACCCTTTTGGATAACTTCTCTTTTCTCTTGTTCACTATGATTTCTTCTATTTCCTCTTTTTTAGGTAATTTGCCTATTTTTTTAATAATTTCAATGATTTCGTCAAAATCAACTAACTTTATATGAATATATCCTTTTTCCTTTAATTCTTCGGTAAAATATGAATTTGTAACTATTAATCCTCTACTGGCCTCGGTTTTTTTTAGTTCCTCCATAAAACCGTTTATATCTTTTAATCCTATCCTATCGTCCTGGCTTTTTTTAAAACATGAAACTCCCCATATTTCATTATCAACAGTAAATAAATAGTCCAAATGGTTACTATATTCAAAAAAAGTTGTATTATAATATTCTTCTAAAATATCTTTTATATATTCCTTAAATTCATTGCTGCTTAAATTATTTATATCTTTCAATATCTTCTTTTTAACCAGTTCCTCATTTATTTGAGCAATCTTTTTTTTCATTTTCTTGTTTTTGAAATTATAAATTAACAACGAAAACAATATAGTTATTTGGACTGAAACAACAATGCTGAAAATAAAATACCCCGTTTCTGCATATAAAATGATTATCGTTCCTATGAATATAATGATTCTTAAAAAGAAACCATCCAAAAAATCTGCTTCTGTACTTTTTCCTTTTTTTATTTTGCCTATATAATAATTATTTATATATCTCTTTCTTTTCAAATCTTCTATATATTTTTTTAGTATATCTTTTTTATCGAAATCCAATTAATCTCCCGCCCTCTCATTTTTTATTTCATATATCAGTATTATTGACAAAATTGCAATAAATAATATCCCAATTCTTCTGAAAATATCTATAAAAAATGATTCGGGAAACATTCTAATCAATAAATCTGTCTTAGGATCCAAAAGCCAATAATCATTATCAAAGAGTATTAAATGAAAATAAGTAAAATACCTATTAAAATCATAAATGGATAATATTATCAACAATAATAGAAGTATAATGGAAAAAGCCGAAGACACCTTAACCGTATTTCTTAATAGCTTCTTGTCTTTTTTATGTAAAAAATATCTTGTCCATAATAATATAAACAAAGATAGCCCTTCTAAAAAAATTCCCCTTTGAAATAAAACCCTCACATCTTTAAGATGTGTAATATCATTATTGCTGTACTTTTCAGAATATTTCAATTCTTTTGTAACCCCAGCCAAATACTTCATCAGAGCAACAGTTGTCTTTTCCAATTCTTCCATATTCATATGGGTTTCCTGAGAAATATTATATTTTTCATATTCTTTAAGAAAATATTTAATATTAAAAACATTTATCTGGAAACTAAATAGAAGTATGAATAAAGGCATAAAAATAAATAGTAATGCTGAACAAATTCTTTTTTTCATAAAAGTTTCCCTCCTATATCCAATATTTAAAAAAGATACTGAATAAAAGTAAAGGCCCTATTAGGGCCCTTTATGACATTGCTTTTTCTAATTTGTCTATATACTTTATGGGAAACATCTTTAACAGTTCTTTATACTGTTCCACACTTAATCCTTTTACTGTAGTATAAATATGAATTTTATCGTCTACAGATGCGTTTTTAAATTTTTCTTTTATCTCTTCAAAATTTACATTCTCTGCCATAAATACTCTCCTTTTCTTAGTGCTCTATTAATAGTATTATTAGATTTTAAAATTATATTTATTCAATAAGGAATTACTTTTCATCTTATTCATATTATTCATAAAAAGTTAAATGGTAACATAAATTTTTATATATTATTCAACTTCTAAATCATCAGGTATTTCCCAATTGTAATAAACTTCCTGCACATCATCGTTATCTTCAAGGGATTCTATCATTTTTACCATGTTTTTAATATCTTTTTCTTCGGATAATTTTATTGTATTCTGAGGAATATAAGATATCTCTGCCGTAACAAAATCATATCCATCTTCTTTCAATTTATCTCTTATAATATTAAAATCTTCAGGATTAGTCAATATTTCGAATTCCTCATCATTGCTTGAAAAATCTACTGCACCCATATCAATGGCTTTAAGCATCAATTCCTCTTCATCAATATTGTCTTCCCTTTTTATAACAACAAGTCCCCTTTTATCGAACATAAAAGAAACACATCCCGACTGCCCTAAATTTCCTCCGAATTTGTCAAAAGAATGTCTTACATCCGATGCTGTTCTGTTTCTATTATCAGTAAGGCAAGAAACTAATACTGCTATTCCTGCAGGACCATATCCTTCATAATTTATTGTTTCAAATAAATTTTCATTTTGATCTCCAGCAGCCTTTTTTATTGATCTATCTATATTATCATTAGGCATATTTTCAATTTTAGCCTTTTCAATAGCAGCTTTTAACAATGGGTTATATTCCGGTTCGGAGCCGCCTTCCTTTACTGCCACAGTTATAGCTCGAGCTAATTTTGTGAATACTTTTCCCTTCCTTGCGTCCTCCTTACCTTTCCTGTGCTTAATATTTGACCATTTAGAATGACCTGACATACTATTTCTACCTCCTTTAAATATACCCATTACTATTCTGCCACATAAAATAATATATTGCAATATATTTTAATATTACTTATTGTCTAAAGTAAAAACTTCGGGATTCTTTCTTTTATGTTCGCTTTTTTTATTCATCTCATCAATTCTGTTCTTGAAATTTTCGGGAGCTTTTCCGTACAATATATAATCGTCTAAAATATCATAGCTGAATCCCATTTCCTTTTCATCAGTTTGATTTTCCCAAAGACCCGCTGTAGGAGGCTTAGTAATTATCACTTCCGGAACTTCCAAAAATCTTGCCATTTCTCTGACTTCTCTTTTTACAAAAGAACCTATCGGAGCTATGTCAACTCCTCCATCTCCATATTTTGTAAAATACCCTACTGTCGCTTCACTTTTATTTCCTGACCCTGCTACAAGATAATTATTTAATTGAGCAAAATAGTACAGGGTTATCATTCTCAATCTGGGCTTTACATTGGCCTGTGCCAAATTATTGTCTGTTTTCGAATCCATTTTTGAAATAAATTCATCATATACACTACTTAAATCAACTGTCTTAACATTGATATTAAGTTTCTTGGCAATTAAATGTGCATACTTCTCATCTTCTTTATTGCTATGGCAGGGCATTATAAGTCCTAAAGTGTTTTCAGGAAATGCTCTCTTGGAAAGAGCCGCTACTACAGAAGAATCCACTCCTCCACTTAAACCAAAAATTAACCCTTTTTTATTAGCCTGCTCTACCTTACTTCTTAACCATTTTACTACTTCATCACATACCTGCTCTACATTTTTCATCATAATCCCTCCCAGTTAAATATATTCCTAAATAATATTTCTATTATATCAAATACAATTTATTGAGTAAAGAATTTTATAATTTTCATTGGCTCATTTTCTGGCCTATCTTAATTTCACATGTGTAATATTATCTATCATTTGTTCAATTATATACACCTATGTACATCATTTTCAATATCTTCATAAAAATTTAGATACCAGCAGGATGAAAAAAGAGTTAAAATAATCAGGGAGGTGTTTTTTGATGGATTTAAATAAAAAAGTCGACGAACTTAAAGACAGCCTTATTAAGTCTGTAGAAAAAGTTGTCAAAATTAAGAGTGTTCAAGAAGAGCCAAAAGATGGAATGCCTTTTGGTGAAGGTCCGAGAAAGGTACTTGATTGCGCACTAGATATTTCAAAAGAGCTTGGATTCAAAACAGTAAACATGGACGGCTATATAGGATATGCAGAATATGGCCATGGTGACGACTATGTTGCTGTACTGGGACATCTTGATGTCGTTCCGGAAGGAGACGGATGGAAATATCCACCTTACGCCGCCGAAATACATGAAGGAAAAATATACGGAAGGGGAACTCTGGATGACAAGGGACCTATAATGGCGGCACTTTACGGGCTCAAGGCAATAAAGGACCTTAATATGCCCCTTTCAAAAAGAGTAAGGGTGATATTCGGCACAAACGAGGAAACCGGAAGCAAAGAAGTCGAGTATTATATGAAGAAGGAAAAAGCCCCTGTTTCTGGCTTTACTCCTGATGCCGAATACCCGATAATATATGCAGAAAAAGGCATAACAATATTTGATGTTGTAAAAGATTTAAAGGAAGGATGCCAAAAGGGTTATAACATAAAATCAATTAAAGGCGGTACAGCACCTAATGCGGTTCCTGCTTATTGCGAATGTATCATGGACGGAGACAGCGCTGAGGAGCTTAAAAAACTTGCGGTTGATTTCTCAAATAAGACAGGATTTGACATAAAAGCAGAAATTAGCGGAAAAGATATTGTTGTAAAATCTTACGGTTTTGCAGCTCATGGCAGTTCTCCGGAACGCGGAAAGAATGCGGTAATGCGTATGTTCGCTTTTCTTGCTACTCTTCCTCTTGGCAATTGCGAACTAAAGGATTATATTGATTTCTTCAATAAATATGTAGGGGAAGAAACAGACGGAAAATCATTTGGCGTTTATCTTGAAGACAAGGAGTCGGGCAAGCTTACGTTTAACGTAGGATGCGTTGAAATGAAGGGTAACAGGATAAAGCTCTCTCTTAATGTAAGGTATCCTGTAACGCACAAGGTTGAAGATCTAATAAATCCTTTTAATAAAAAACTTGAAGGTACCGGAATAAATATTGAGAACATGACACATCAAAAACCTCTTTATTTTCCTGCAAGCCATCCGCTTATCAAGGTATTGCAGAAGGTATATGAAGAGCAAACCGGGAAAAAGGCTGACCTTCTTGCAATAGGCGGAGGAACATACGCTAAAGAGATGCCAAATATAGTTGCATTCGGTCCGATATTCCCAGGCAAACCGGATCTTGACCATCAGGCTAATGAATATATTGAAATAGACGACCTTGTCGCTAATGCTAAAATATATGCCCATGCAATTTACGAACTTGCAAAGTAATGCAAATCTATACTTCAAAATCCCATGCTTTTATAGCATGGGATTTTTTATCAATTGGATATTTAATCTTCATGAATAACTAAATTCTTTTAGGAAAAAGTATATAGTGATTAATATTAATTATATAGGTGGCATAATAATGTGAAAAAAGTAAACTTAAAAATTCTCCTTATAGGTCTTATCTCTGGATTTTTAAACGGTTTATTCGGCTCAGGAGGAGGAACCATAGTAGTTCCTGCTTTAGTTTTTCTTCTCGGAGTTGATGACTATAAAGCTCATGCTACCGCAATATCCGTAATACTTCCCTTAAGTATAGTAAGTACCATAATTTATTATACACATAAATCCATCCATTTAAATATAGCATTATTTGTAGCTTTCGGTGGAGTTATAGGCAGTTTTATAGGGTCCAAATTATTAAATAAGATACCAATTAACATATTAAGAAAAATATTCGGTTCTTTAATAATATTTGCAGCTATAAGGATGATGATAAAATGAAATTATTTATTATAGGGTTGTTTTCGGGAATAATCAGCGGTATGGGGATAGGCGGCGGAGTAATACTTATCCCTTCTTTATTAATTTTTACCGAGTTGACTCAGCAGGAAGCTCAAGGAATAAATTTAATAGTGTTTATACCCGTTGCTATCGTGGCCTTGATCACTCATTTAAAAAATAAAAACATAAAATATAAATTATCATTAAAAATAATAGGCTACGGTCTTATAGGAGCGGTTTTGGGCTCCTTTATTGCAGGTAAAATCAATTCTAAAGCCTTAAGCAAATACTTCTCCATATTCTTATTGATAATAGGGATTTACGAACTTTTTTCAAAAACAAAAAAGCAATAATATTAATTGCTTTTTTGTAAACCGTATGAAAGCTCCATTTCCATTAGTGTAAACTTCGTAATACACAATCGTTGTAAACCAGTTTAAATCCCAATTTTTCTCCTTTTTCCACTGTAGATTGCCTATATGAACCCGGTTGAAACCACAGGTTTTCTATTCCCATATCTTTTAGATCCTCCAACATCCCCTCTGTAATCTGGGGAGAAACTACAAAATCCACCACATCAGGCTTTACGGGCAAATCCTTTACGGTCTTATATATCTTCTTTCCATCGACTTTATCAACATTGGGATTTATTCCATAGACATCGTAGCCTTTTTCTTCTAATTTTTTAAATATTTTGTATCCAAATTTTTCTTTATTGGAACTTGCACCTATTACCGCCCATATTTTTTTATTAAGCATTTCATCTTTATGCATATTTGGATATTCCATCATTTCACCGCCTTTAATCCATTATATTCACTTTATTTATACCCTTGGTATCTGATTTTTATCATGCTAATCGATTTTTTTACAGTCCTTTAAGGACAGATATTTCTCTCCCAACTCTTCAATTTCCACCCTTCCGTTACATAAATCAATAACAGATGATATAAAAGAACTCTTTTCAAAAAAACTTACAAATACTTCTATATTAACGGCTTCATTAAATATTACATTTGAAATTATTATTCCCCTGCTTAAAAAAAAATTTTCAACCTTGCCATATATGCTATAATCTATTTTTATTATTAATTTTCGATGAAGTACTTTTTCAACGATTATTCCCGATTCGATAGCAATTTTAGCACTTTTTGTATATGCTCTTATAAGTCCTCCGGCTCCAAGTTTTATTCCTCCGAAATATCTTGTCACTACTACTGCCACGTTTCTTAAATCTTCCTTCTTTATTACCTCTAAAATCGGTATTCCTGCAGTACCCTGAGGTTCTCCGTCATCGCTGTATCTTTGTATATTATTATTTTCCCCAAATACATAACCATATACATTATGAGTAGCGTCCTTATAGATACTTTTTATCTCGTTTAAAAAATCAAGAGCATCTTCTTCGGAAGAAATCGGCAAAACATGTCCGATAAATCTGGATTTATTTATTGTAATTTCATCTTTTCCTTTTTTATGTATAGTTTTATATCGTTCTTCCATTTTCTCATCATCTCCGAAAACAATGTTATCAAAGAACAAAAGGAAAAGCCAATAAAATATTTTAAACAGAAATTATTTATTGATTTTTCCTTTTTAATAAATTTTCATATCCATGTCTATTCTAAACAAGCATCTCTTCTTTTTCTATATCGCCTATTGGGAATTCTTTTAATTTCAGATATTTTTTATAAGACAGTCTAACCAAAGATTTATCCTGACTATAGGTAATTTTTTCAACGGCTTCATCTATGTCAAAGAATCCACCTCCCGTAAATCCCTCTTCTTTATTAATCATAAATTTCTCATCATTACACTCCATAATATACCATATTATCACATTAAACACCGGCTGCTGCCTTGAATAAGAAAAAAATTCGTAATTGGTTTCCCCTGCAGTGGAAATAATCTCGGCATCAACGATACCGCTTTCACATTTCACACGTTCCAATGCAGTTTCCGTAGGAAGAAAACCATTACGAATTTTACCTTTTGGAAGTACCCATTCATCTTTGTCATTCTTGAGGATAAATACCTTATGTCCATGAAAAACCACTCCTCCTGCACAGTTTCTCACTATCATAATAAAACACCTCCACTTTTTTTATTCCTTCTTTATTATTATTAATACCCAATAATAATCCAAATATCAATAATAATTATGAATTAATATTTTAAATAAATAGAATGAATAATTCATTCTATTTATTTAAAACAGAATATATTCCTTATACCTTTCAAAATCTATTGAATTTAGGGATACATTTAAGTAAACTCCATCTTCTTCGTATTTCAAATTTTCAGTATTGTAGTTTTCACATATATTGGATAATAGATTTTGTTTGTCATAAGGAATTTTCAAAGCAACATAAAAAAACTTTTGCGGAATCATCTTCTCTATAGTGTCCATAAGAATACCTAAATTTATTTTCTTTTCTGCAGAGATAAATACTTTTTCCTTAACAATATTCTGATCGTAATAAGTATTATATATATCGACCTTATCTATCTTGTTCAATACGGTTATTATAGGTTTATCAATTACTCCCATCTCTTTAAGTATATTATAAGTGGTTTTTATCTGAATGTCTACATCCCTATTCGAAACATCTACAACATGAAGAAGTAAATCCGCATATTTTATTTCTTCAAGGGTCCCCTTAAACGCTTCGACCAATTTCACCGGAAGTTTATTTATAAACCCAACAGTGTCCGTTATAAGAAAATATTGACCTTTGGGCAATTTAGCTCTTCTATATGAAACATCCAAAGTGGCAAACAACATATCATAAGCAAATACATCTTTAACTGAACTTTCACCGCTTATCTCCAATATTTTATTAAGTAAAGTAGATTTTCCCGCATTTGTATATCCCACCAAAGCTACTATAGGAAGATTAGAAGCAAGTCTCTTTTTCCTTTTTACTTCTCTTATTTTCTCAATACTCTTCAATTGCTTTTCAATATTTGTAATTTCCCTTAAAACATGCCTTCTATCAGTTTCAAGTTTTTGTTCTCCAGGGCCTCTTGTCCCGATTCCTCCGCCTTCTCTGGAAAGATAATCTCTCATTCCTATAAGTCTCGGCAGCATATATTGGAGTTGGGCAAGTTTAACTTGAAGTTTCCCCTCTTTAGTTGCAGCCCTTCTGGCAAATATATCCAATATTAAATTTGTTCTATCAATGACTTTTCTCTCAATGGCATCTTCCAAATTCTTTATTTGAGCACCGGAAAGTTCATCATTGAAAGCCACAGTATCTATTTTTAAATCCTCACAATAATTTCTGATTTCTTCTACTTTTCCTCTTCCAACAAAAAAAGCCGAATCAATGTGATCCTTTTTTTGAATAACTCTTAAAACTACTTCTCCTCCTGCTTCTTCAACTAATTCTTGTAATTCATCCATAGAGTTATTAATGCCAATTTCTTCCTTGTCAAAATATATACCTGCAATAAGTACTCTTTCCTTCTCGTAAATATTTTCTATATCCAAAATTATCACCTTCATTCTTCAAAAAGTATTCTTACTAATTATATCATGTTTTTTAATAGTTATCTAATCAACTATTTCTATTGCATCTTCCTCTTTTGGTAATTCTATATATTGTTCCGGTACGTCTCCTACTATTATGGTTTCCGCTATAGGAATGTTTGTCGTGATTTCAATGTCATCGGAAATTAGCGGTACTATCATACGTATACTGGTATTTATAACCAAATAAATTCTATGTCTCGTTTGGTTTATCCCGGATTGCTTAAATTCCGTGGCAAAATCCACGGAAACAGCACCCTGAGGTACAATTGTTAGCTTAATGCTGGGAAGCCTCAAAATTTGAGTATCAAAAACATTTTTTAATGGTACCTCTATCTTTGAAGCAGATATATCGGTAAGTTCTTTTTGTACTTCCAGAGCCACTTCGGCTGCAATATTATTCATCAATATGGTATTTGCCTGCATTAATGCAACTTTTCCGTCTGTACCATACCTTACAAATATTAGGTCGTTATAATTAATGTCCTTGCCTATTTTTTTCTTAACGGATTTATTTATAGTTTCGGTAGTTATAGCCCGGGCTTTTATCTCCGAAAGCGTAAGAACCGTAGGTCTTATGTTCTTATCAATGAAATTAAAAATATATAATATTATTCCTATTATTATTATGAGCCAAAGTATCCATTGCTTTTTCCTGAAATAAGGATTATATCTCAATATATTTTCCCCCTCTATATTATAAGTATATGCATATAACATATCAGACTTTATTTGTATTTATTAAATTTTCATTATATAACTATTTATTAACAACAATTAATTTCTATGATATAATTAACCTAATTATATATGCCTTTTCGTATTAAGGAGGTATTTACGTGGCTGAAAATAAAAGAACACAAAAAAAGAAAAAGAAAGGAAAAAAACTTAAGATATTTTTATTAATTTTATTTTTACTTATAGTTTCTGCCATAGGCGCAGTAGGAGGTATAGTTATAGCAATAGCAAAAGACGCACCAAAGATCGATCCTACAAATATCGATTCAATTTTAAGTCAGACATCTTTTATTTTAGATCCTGAAGGAAATGAGATTGAAAAAATTCAAACTCAAGAATATAGAACTGTTGTAGATTTAGATAAAATACCAAAAAATTTACAAAACGCTTTTATTGCCATCGAAGATGAAAGATTTCGATCACATATAGGAATAGATCCAAAGGGTATTGTCAAGTCAACGATAGATAACATTAGAGCCGGAGCAATCGTAAGAGGTGCAAGTACTATAACTCAGCAGTTAGCAAGAAACCTATACTTAAATAATGACGTTAAATGGGACAGAAAAATAAAAGAGGCATATTTAGCATTACAAATTGAGAAAGTACTGACAAAAGATCAAATCTTGGAGGCTTATTTAAATAGAATATATTTAGGCCAAGGAGCTTACGGTGCTCAGGGGGCTGCCCAAACATATTTTTCAAAAAATGTGGAAGACCTGACACTTGCCCAATGTGCATTAATTGCGGGAGTAGTTAAAAGCCCTTATAAATATCCCCCATACAAAACAGTAAAGCCGGAAAATTTCGACAGCTCAACTCAATACGAAGTTGGAGAATTGGATATTTTAGGCGAGAAATATATTGCCGTATATAACGAAGACGCAGTTGAAAGGCAAAAAATTGTCCTCATGAAAATGAAAGAATTAGGCTATATAAGTGAAGAAGAATATCAAGAGGCATTAAAGGAGGACATAAAAACCGAGCTCAAGCCAGGAAGAAAAAAAATTACCGGCATCTCTTCATATTTTACTGATTATGTAAAATCCCAGGTAATCGATGCATTAGTAAATGAATTAGGATATTCAAGGGAAGACGCCGAGAATGAGTTATTTACCGGAGGATTACGAATATATTCAACTATGGATGTCGACATGCAGCATAAATTAGAGGAAATATATAAGAATTTTACTGAAGAACTTTTCAATGTAAAAAGTGCTAAAGCACCCATACTTATTGATTGGAAACTCGATAAAAATAAAAACATTTTAGGCGAAAACAATAACATCATATATTATAAACAAGAAAATTTATTTAATAAAAATTATGATTTAATAGTTGAAAAAGGAACTTTTGAATTAGGAGATACAGGGTTAAAAATAAATAATAAAAAGTTCTCCGTTTACAACAATAGCATCACCATCTCTGATTATTACAATATTAATGAAAAGAAAAATCTCGTGACTCATAATGTTGGGGCTTTATCTGTACCTGAAAAAAGTCTCACTAAAGGTGACAATAAAGAATTTCTGATTTCAAAGGAATTTTTAAATGAAAATAAAGATTTTTATTCCATTGATGAAAAAGGAAACCTTCTAATAAATTCAAAATACTTTTTCAGAAGCAGCGATGGAGTTGTACAGCCTCAATCCGCAACGGTTATATTGGATTATAGGACAGGAGAAATAAAGGCTTTAGTTGGCGGAAGGGATATCGAAGGAGCAAAATTGTTAAACAGAGCTACTTCTTCCAGAAGACAGCCCGGTTCTTCCATTAAGCCAATTGCAGTGTATCTTCCTGCTTTAGATAACGGTTATACTGCGGCTACTCCTATCGATGATGTTCCATATTATGATCATAACGGGAATATTTGGCCTAGAAATTCCTATAAGGGATATAAAGGAATAACTACCTTAAGAGCTTCCGTAGAACAATCTATTAACGTAAACTCTGTAAAAACACTGTCTGATATAGGAATAAAAACTTCAATGGAATATTTAACGAAATTGGGGATTATAAACTCGGATGATCCTAAAAATGACAGTTTCGTTTCAAGTGCTGAAAATAAAAAAAATAATGATGAAAATTTATCAGCATTAGGGCTGGGCGGAATGACGAAAGGTCTTACTCCCTTGGAGCTAACCGCGGCTTATGGAGCTATTGCAGACGGAGGTACTTATACAAAGCCCCTGTCTTTTACTAAAATATTGGATAAGGACGGCAATGTGCTTATAGAAAATACTCCTCAAAGAAATAAGGTAGTATCAGAAGGTGTAGCGTTCGTAATGTCTGATATATTGAGGACAACTGTTACTAACGGAATAGCCGGAAGGGCACAAATTCCTAATATGCCTACTGCCGGCAAAACCGGTACTACTCAAAACCAAGCTGATATTTGGTTTGTAGGTTTTACTCCCTATTATGCGGCGGGGGTGTGGATCGGAAATGATTCTCCTCAAATAACTTTAACAAAGGGAAGTTCCATGGCAGCAACATTGTGGCAAAAAATAATGACCGATGTTCACGAAGGATTGGAAAAAAAGAATTTTGAAAAACCTGATAGCATAGTGACCGCTCAAATATGTACCCAATCGGGAAAATTGCCCACAAGTTTATGTGCCCGTGATCCAAGAGGCAGTACCGTCCGCAGTGAAATTTTCGTAAAGGGGACTGTGCCTACCGAGCAGTGCGATGTTCACGTAGAGTTAGACATTGATACCGTAACAAATAAAATTGCTAACAAATATTGTCCTCCCGGAAATGTAGAAAAAAGAGTTTTCATAAAAAGAAATCCTCCGTATAAACCTGCGGAACACGGTGGAATTCTTCCTAATGATTATAAATATACTGCTCCGACGGAAGTATGTGATGTCCATAATCAGGAAAACAGTGTAAATGATTGGTTGAATGATTGGTTTAATAACGGAAACGACAATAATGATAATGGAAATGATGATAATAACGGTAATGAGAACAACAATAACGGCAATAATGAAAACAACAACGGGAATGGAAATGACGATAACAATAATTGGAATGATGATGATAATAACGGCAATAATGGGAACAATAACGGCAATACCGATCAAAATAATGTATCTCCTTAAGAAAAAAAGCTAAGGAAAATTAATTTTCCTTAGCTTTTCGTTTTGGGAGTAAATATTATAGACATAATATACCCAAATATTATAGAGGCTGCTATTCCTCCTGCCGTAGCCTCTGTTCCTCCTGTAAAAGCTCCAATAAAACCTTTTTTGTCCACTCCTTCCATCACTCCTTTACATAAAGAGTAACCGAATCCGGTAATAGGAACAGAAGCACCGGCTCCTCCAAACTTCATTAAGGGTTCATATAAACCCACTGCAGTTAAAATTACCCCCGACGTAACAAACATGACGAGAATATGTCCCGTTGTAAGCCGTGTTGTATCTAATATGATTTGACCTACGACACATATAAGCCCCCCCACAATAAAAGCTCTTATATATTCCATTTGATTTAACCTCCTAATTCTTAAAATTACTTATAGATACGGCATGAGCAATTCCCGGGATAGTTTCACCCTGAAGAGTACTGGTAGATGAATGAAGAGCCCCTGTGGATACAAGAAGTAATTTATCTATGTTTCTTGATTTCAATTCACTATATATATATCCGTTAAATACAGAAGCTGAACATCCACATCCACTGGCTCCGGCATGAACATCCTGTCTTAAATTATCAAATATTTTCATTCCGCAATCATCATATACCTTTGATAAATCATAGCCTTGGCTATCCATAATATCCAATAAAACGCTCTTTCCCACTGCTCCCAGGTCTCCGGTAAGAATCATATCATAATCATCAGGATTAAAACCGGTATCCTTAAAATGTTGCATGATTGTGTCTACTGCCGCCGGAGCCATTGCCGCCCCCATATTGTTGACATCATTAATCCCTGGATCTATGACTTTCCCCGTTGTAACATAATTAATATAAGGACCCTCTCCTGAAGAAGAAAGAAGGCTGGCGCCACAACCGGTTACGGTCCATTGAGATGAGAAAGGCCTCTGAGATCCATATTCCAGCGGAAATCTATATTGCCTCTCAGCTGTACTAAAATGGCTTGATGTAGAACATATAATATTGTTTGCAAAGCCTCCGTCTATTAACATTGCTCCTAAACTTAAAGATTCGGACATAGTCGAACATGCACCATAAAGTCCGAAAAACGGTATGGAAATCTGTCTGGCAGCATAAGCAGATGAGATGATTTGGTTTAACAGATCACCGGAAAAAAGATAGTCTATTTCATTTTCGGTAAGATTTGCTTTAGTTAACACAAGTCTGATTGCTTCCTCTTGCATCTTCTTTTCACATTTCTCCCAGGACTCCTGTTCCCACAAATCATCCTCCAATATTATGTCAAAATATTCTCTTAAAGGACCATCTCCTTCTTTAGGTCCTACTATAGTAGCAGTGTTAATAATTGAAGGAGAATTGACAAGTTTGATTGTGCGTTTCCCCATTCTTTTGTTTTCCATTTCTACAACCCCTTTGTAAGTAATAAATATATTAATCCCACTACAACGGAAGTTCCTATTCCATATACAAGTACCGGTCCGGCTATAATAAACATCTTGGCCGCTACACCAAAAATTAAACCCTCCCTTCTAAATTCCATTGCAGGAGCAACTATGGAATTAGCAAATCCAGTAATAGGAACGGCTGCGCCGGCTCCAGCTTTTTTGCTTATCTTATCATAAACTCCTATTCCTGTAAGAAGAGCTCCCAAAAATATAAGGGTTATGGAAGTAGCCGAACCTGCAATTTTCTCACTAGCACCCATATGAGAAAACCAATTTGTAATTACCTGGCCCAATGTACATATTAATCCGCCTACTATAAAAGCCCAAAATATGTTTCTGGCATATGTAGGTTTCGGTACTTTTTCCTTTACATATTTTTTATATTCCTTTTTATTTAATTTATCCATTTTAAAATTCTCCTCTCCTTTTATATTAAAAATAACCAGTATATCAAAGAACCAAATATTTTTCCAAGTACCATTGAGGTAATTATATAGAACATATAATTTTTTACCCTGAGTTTTCTTGTTGCAACAGGAATTACATTTAATGTTTCGGCAAGAGCAGAGGCTAAAGCCCCTACAAATATTCCCAATACAATTCCAAATATAATACCAAATACAGCACTAAAAAAGACAATAGAATATTTATGTAACTTAAAATCAATTTCCAAAAAATACATAAAACTAAATATTCCGGTAGATACGCTTAAAATAAATTGATATAATTTTATGTGTTTTTCCGTTCCGGATAGTTGGCAAAACCTCGGTATAATCTTAAGCAAAGAGAGTAATGCAGCAAAAGCACCTCCCACTACAATACCTGAAGAAATTCCTACAACAATTAGTAAGCATAGTTGCATCGATATTCCCCCATCAGTTTAAATTACTTTTTATTTTTTATATCTTCTAAAACATAGTCATCTATATCTTTTTCATACAGATGCATTTCCACTTCCATGGCCCCCGGTTCATCTTTTTTTCTCTTACTGTGGCTGATTATCCTGCTAAAAAAAACCGCCATTCCTAATCCTGTACCTAAAGAATAGGGAATTAACAGCATAAGAGGACTTTCATTATGATTTCCCGTTAAAAAATAATATATTTTCTCCATTGTTTCATCCATGTTAACGTCTTCTTGAAAATTAATTATAGTAAAAGCAGTTCCTAAAAAAAGTATTATACATAACATGGTGACTTTTATATAATCTAACAGGACATTTGTCTTGCTGTTTATAATTTTAATCAGCACATCCGGTTCTCCTAACATAACTACATCTATATTATCTTTCCCTTCCATAATCTTTTTAGTTATATCAATTGCGGAAACACTATCAGAAACCTCTCTGTCTCTTCCATCATAAATTTTTAATCCTTCCAGATATTTTTGGATACTGGCATTTTTACAATATACTTCTGCTACATCTCTTAAATAAACATGGGTATTTAAATCGACAGTACATTTTGATTCCAGCTTTATAAATGCCTGTTCCTTATCCATAAATATATTCCTCACTTTTAACAAAAGTAGCTTTTTTAGGAGTTCCCTTATCCGAATCCTTTGCCTTATACATTGTAATTCCTAATATAGATAAGGAAAAAATTATTATCAAAAGGATAAATATGAATTTTTTTGAGATTATTTTCATTATTTTCATCACTCCGTTTCAATATTTATTATTTGCATTATTTGTTTTTTAATTCAAAAAAAATAAGGCATAAAATTATGCCTTAGCCAACATCTCTCTCATATTGTTTAATATCTTCTTTTCGATCCTCGATACTTGCACCTGAGAAATCCCCAAAATTTCAGCTACTTCTACCTGAGTTTTGTCTTTAAAGTACCTTAATATTATTATTTGTCTGTCTCTTGGTTTTAATTCTCTAAGAGCTTCTTTCAATACTATTTTATCTATTAGTTCCTTTTCATCATCAGAATCGTCACTTATTCTGTCAATTAAATACAAAGGTGAGCCATCTTTTTCATGTATAACATCACTGAGATATTCCGGTTGATATGTAGAATCCAAAGCTTCTACTATTTCTTCCTTATCTACAGAAATTTCACAGGCTATTTCCTGAATTGTAGGTTCTCTTCCTAAAACTTTAGATAATTTTTCCTGGGCTATTCTTGCTCTCATGGAAATCTGTTTTAAAGATCTACTGACCTTTATAATTCCGTCATCTCTTAAAAATCTTTTTATTTCTCCTATTATCATTGGTACGGCATAAGTTGAAAACTTCACATCATAAGACAAATCAAATTTATTCACGGCCTTTAGAAGTCCGATACATCCTATTTGAAATAAATCTTCCGTATCATATCCTCTATTGGTAAACCCCCTTAATACACTCTTTACAAGCCCAATATTTTTATCTATAAGGATGGATTTTGCTTCTTCATCTCCTGCTTGAGCCAGTTTAATAAGATTAACAGATTCTTCATGACTAAGCAAAGTATTCCCTTTATTACCCTTTTCCATAATATCTACTCCTTATTAATAGAATTATTGAGCACTTTAGTCATGATTACTTTTGTACCCTTTCCGGTTTCACTATATACTTCCAGGCTATTCATAAATGTTTCCATAACCGTAAAACCCATGCCTGATCTTTCAAGCTCCGGTTTTGAAGTATAGAAAGGTTCCATGGCTTTTTTTACATCCTCAATTCCTTTCCCATAATCTTCAACAACTATTTCGATCTTATTTTCTTCTATAGTGGTCTCTATAGAAACTATCCCTTCCTGGTTCTCATATCCATGTATTATGGCATTTGTTACAGCTTCCGATACTGCCGTTTTTATATCCGAAATCTCTTCAAGGGTAGGATCCAACTGAGCCACAAAAGAAGCTACGGATACCCTCGCAAAAGCTTCATTAGTAGATTTGCTAAGAAAAGTTAATTTCATAAAGTTTTTTCTTTCCATATTCTCACTCCCCTAATTATTATCTATAGCACTATCTATGGACGAATAAATCTTCATTATCTTAAAGATCCCCGACATCTGAAGTATTCTGTCCAGATAAGGATTAGAGCTGACAATAAATACTTCTCCTCCGCTTTCCTTAAATAATTTATATCTACCCATTATCAGCCCTATTCCTGAACTGTCCATAAATACCACATCCCTTAAATCCAATATTACCTTTTTTTTATTATCCTTAAAGTAATGGTCATCTATTATCTTTCTTGCTTCCTCCGTGCTATGGTGGTCTAATTCTCCCTTAAATTTGATTATCAGAAATTCATTAAAGGAATCAAATAATAACTGCACAATATCTCCCCTCCCAAGACTTTCATTTTTCTTTTGTTTATTCTATATTAAACAGTTTTTTTCCTTCAAAGAAAAAAGACTAATTTTGTATAAAAATAAAAAATAGAGTCATAATTGACTCTATTTAAAAAAATTTTTATAACCTATAACTAAAATCAGTTGGTTATTATCCTTTTGGCAGAAATATATCTTTTGACATAATAGCTTTCAGATATTGATGTGACTTGAACCTTCTTTGCACCACTGGATGCATGGATCATCTTCCCGTCACCAACATACAATCCTACATGAGATATACCACTTCCTGAAGTATTAAAAAATAGTAAATCCCCCGGAATCAAATCACTTTTATTTACAGATAATCCCATATTTACCTGATCTCTTGAGGACCTGGGCAGTTCAATTCCTATACTCTTCTTATATACCGAATATGTAAATCCCGAACAATCATATCCTCTTTCACCTGTACCTGAATAGGCATAAGGGCTGCCCACCAAACTATATGCAGTGGAAACGATTTTACTTAAACTTGAACTCCTTCTTGAAATCATAGATCTGGAAGAAATATTTGCTTTTTGAGAAATTTCAACGGAACCTTCCGGAGCCTTAAATTCATTCCCATATTCATCAACAACAACGAAACTATTATCTCCGTTTTTCCTTAGTAAAACTTCTTCGCCCTTTGCAAGAACATAATAAACGTTATTGCTCTTTAGCACTGTTGAAACCTTTGAAATCCCCAATAAGGCATCTGCTTTTTGTTCATTATTATACAATTCAAACCCTTTTAATAAAGCAAATCCTTTTGTACCGCTATTAAGGCTGAAATATCCAAAATCTCCAGATATTCTTTCAAGATATGCAATATCTCCTTTTTTCAAAGAAACTAACACTTTTCCGTTAATGTCAGGTTTGTCCACTATATTTATACTATTATCAATAACTATGTAATTTTTATTTACAGGAACCTTAAGGATATATTCTCTTGGAATTTCATAACCTATAGAATTCTTTTCAATTATATATGTACTTTCATTTTCCTCTTTAATTTCTACTTCTTCAGCCTCAGCAAATAAAGGATTATTTTTATTATCATTCGTAAAAAAGTCCTTTACAAAAATCCCTGTGTCAGCCAAACTGGAAATAGAAATCATACCGATTAATACTAAAATCCAAAGATAATTCCTTTTCCCTTGCATTAGCATCACATCCTTAATTTTTGTTTATTAAAAATATTATATTACAAAATCTTAAAGATATCAAGAAAAATACATAATATATATTATGCAAAATTATCTATTTGGTTCTATTTTTATTTACATATGAAGTTAACTTTACAAGCTCAAGAAGAAATATTGTAATATTTAATTCCTTAGGATAAGCTAAATACCTATTTTCCCAATTTGGCTGAAATTTTTCTTTATATTTTCTTAATCCCTCAAAAGAATAAAATTTCTTTCCATGCTGATAAAGAAGCCCTACCAGTTTTTCCTCATTAAAGGAATATACATTCGTGCCTACTCCGGACAATGGAGCCATTCCCAAATTAAACTTCTTATAATTATTATCTTTAGCCCATTGAAAAAGATATATAAATAAAGCATCCATGGTTCCCGAGGGAATATCATTTTTAGATCTCATTAAATCAATGGATATAGTCTCATCATCATAAAGAGGCATAATATTAGCAAAAGCTATAATCTTTCCCTCACGTTTTATAATACTTATAGGAGTACGGTTTAAATATTCTTCATCAAACCATCCCACAGAAAACCCTCTCTCTTTTCTACGGCCAAGCCATTCATCCGATACTTCTTTTAGTTCTTCAACAAAGTCCTGGGAAAATGGAGGATAGATCACTTGAAAATCCAGTTCTCCGTTTTCCACCTTATTTTTAGCAATTCTTAAATCCTTTTTCTTCTTTCCTGAGAGATTGAAGCTAATTAAATCGATAGTCGCTTCTTCTCCAAGTTTAAAAAACTCATATCCTAAATCATGATAAACGGAATAATTTCTATCGGATATTTCATAAAAAGTAGGAACTAATTTGTAAGTATCCGCAAATTTTCGGAATTCCACTATGGATTCTTTCAGTTTATCCTGATTACCTATAGGTTCTCCCAACACTACCAGCTTATCTTTAGCCGCGGCAAATGGTATAAGCATCTCCCTATCTGTTGTATAATAAAAATATTTATCCTTTAAAAACAATAAATGAGTCATTATATTTCCTTTATGATTTTTTAAAAATTCTTTTAAATTATCCAGGTCTTCTTCTGTAGGGTAATAAAACTTTCTTCTTTTAACTCTGGTCAGTAAATAAATTCCCAATATAACCCATGCTACAGAAAGAATGACTGCTGTTTCAAAAAGTATTCTGAATTTATATACTCTATGAATAAAAGGAAGATGTCTATGGAAAGAATAGGCTATAAATACGTATATAAAACTCACAACCACAGTTCCGATAAATAAGCCAAGAACTTCTTTAAATTTTACCGGAGCAGTTTCTCTGTAAAAACAATCTCTGGACAAATAAAGCATTACAGTTATGACAATCAATATTGTAGCCTCTTCATAATCCAACCCCTTTATGAAAGTCATCAATGCTCCTAATATCAAAAAAGAAAGGGTAAGATTATATGAAATTTTCACTTTATCCTTTATTCCCCTGGAAAGTACTAAAAGTATAATGCCGATGGTTACGGATGTTTCTTTAGAAAATCTGAGAACATGCATAGACAGAAAACTTCTGACTATTTTAAATCGGGTCATTACTGCGGGAGTTGCCGCAGATAATATCAAAACCATACCTGAAAAAATAACCATACCCGATAAAGCTTTTACTCCAAGATCTCCTCCAATTTTTTTTGTTCCATTCTTCTTATCCTTTCTTTTATTTGGAACAATCCTTGTTATAAATACTAAAGTGGAAAAAGCCCAGGGCAATACATAATAAAATAGTCTATATAATAATATTGCTGCCAAGGCATTTTCAGGACTTGCTCCAATCTGTTTTAATCCGGCAAGTACCGTTAAATCAAATGTTCCGACTCCGCTTGGCAAGAAACTGATAAGTCCTACGGTTATTCCGATTAAATACAAAGGAACTATCTTCATCATAGAAATATTTCTTGAAAAATACATATTAATTCCGCAGAAAAAAACTGTGGCTGCTATCCAATCTACTACGGAAGAACATATCATAAGAAATTTAAATTTATTTGAAACTGGTTCGTTATCTTCAAATATTTTTTTCTTTAAAAAAGGAATTTTATCGATAAAAAAATATAAAGGTATGTACATTACAAAGGCTAATAAAATTAAAAAATACCACTTTCTTCCCTCTAAAAATTGAGAAAAATCATAAACTTTGAAAATTCCCAGAAGAATCAACACTGAAAGTCCCGTTATGTTAGATATAAGGATATAAGCATTTGACTTTATAATTTTCTTTGTTTCTATACCTTCTTTTTTATATAATACGCTTCTTACGCTCATTCCCGGTAATCCGCCCATCCCTATGAACAAATTTATTGAATTGGAAATCCAACTTATTTCAAACATCTTCTTAAAATTTATTCCTAAGGAAAAATATTTATTTACCATAAAATCGTATAAAGTCGTAAAACAAATAGCTCCCACACCGGACAAAAAAATTAATATTATCGCCGAATCATCAAGGTTCCTTAATATTTTAAGAGTTTGAAGAAAATTTATTTTTCTTATTTCTCCCTTAAGTTCATAGATCAATACCACCAATATTGTCACAGCAAATAAACCTTTTAAAAGTTTCCCCTTAGGACCTTCTATAATTTCTTTAAAAACAAATTTCTTTCTATTCTCATCCTTATTATTCAAAAAATCACCCCTGCCACTATATATAAAGTTTGTTTAATCTTCTTTTATTATTCCCAAAATATCTTTTACCACTTCGGAAGCAATAATCAGTCCTGCTACCGACGGAACAAAAGATATGCTCCCAGGAATTTGTCTTCTTGCTGCACAAGTTCTTTTCTTATTGGGACATATACATTCCGTTTTACAATTTCCCCCCTCATTTCTGGGAACTAAAGGAATTTCTTTAGAATAAACCACCTTTAAGCTTTCGATATTTCTTCTTCTAAGTTCTCGCCTCATTACTTTTGCCAAAGGACATATCGAAGTACTATAAATATCACTGACCTCTAACATTGTAGGATTTAATTTGTTTCCTACTCCCATACAGCTTATTATATCTATACCCTTTTTTTTACAGTTTTCAATCAAATCCAATTTTGACGAAACCATATCTACAGCATCTACTACATAGGAATAATCCCCTTTAAGAAGTTTTTCATTGCTATCTTTATTATACAGTTCCTTATAAACCGTAACATTGGCTTTAGGATTTATATCCTGAACCCTTTCCTTCATAACTTCTACTTTTGCTTTTCCTACCGTCTTTATAGTTGCATGAATTTGCCTGTTTATATTGGTTAAACAAATATCATCATCATCAATAAGTACTAAATTACCAACTCCACATCGTGCAAGAGCTTCCACCGTATAGGAACCGACTCCTCCTATACCAAACACAGCTACTTTACTATTTTTAAGTGTTTTTATTCCTTCCGTTCCTATAAGCATTTCCGTTCTGGAAAACAAATTCAACATAATTACAACTCCTTACGTCTATTATGATTTCAGTTTATTAGCATATAAATAATAACACAATTCCTAATATGTATCAATATAGATTGTCTTTACACCCTTCTTGCATGATTAAATATTAGTATGTTAATATGATAGTAGTTATTTTTTTTAGGAGGCATGTTATATGGGAAAAAACTTATTTCGATATATTGAAGATGCAAAAGAACTGGGGGCCTATGATGCAAAGGTAATCAATACAAATACCATAAAAACTGCTCCATGGACCATAATGAAATGTAAATACGGCTGCAGTAATTACAATTCAAATCTCTGTTGTCCCCCAAATACTCCAACCTATAAGAAAATGCAAGAAATAGTCGATTGTTATGATTGGGCAATACTCGTTCAATGTAAATCTGATCTCTCTTCCACAGCCAAAATTATAGTGGAATTAGAAAAAAAATTTTTCTTGTCGGGATATTACAAGGCTTTGGGATTCGGCGCAGGTCCTTGTCAACTATGTGAAAAATGTAATATGGAAAAATGTAAGCATCCTTCAGAAGCAAGACCTTCAATGGAATCCTGTGGCATAGATGTATATGAAACCGTAAAGATGAACGGCTTTCCGATTGGTGTTTTAAAAAATAGAGAAGGTGAAAAAAACTGCTATGGATTAGTTTTAATAAAATAATATGTTTTAAATAAATTAATGGATTAAAAGGCAAATAAGGCTTGTTGACTATATGCAACGGCTTTAAAGTTAAAAACGAACAAAACTCGGGTTGAAAAAGTTTATTTTCAGTCTGAGTTTTTGTAGGTAACAAACTATTCAGTACCTAAACTTTGAAAAAGGAGAATTTTCTGATACAATAAAATTATCCAAAATATGGAGCACTGTTTGGTAGGCAATAATTAGTATATGACTGATTTTACAGGAGGTGAAATATTTTGATAGTTATACTTTTAGGTGTAATATCAAACGATGAAAAAGATCTGATCAATAGGATTTTTTCAAAAATGAATGTGAAAATGTATAATATTTCTTTTAATATATTGAGGTCTCATTGTGATGCGGAAGAAGCCGTAGCACAAACATTTTTAAAGATTACAGATCATATAGAAAAAATTTCTGTTTTACCATGTCCCCAAATAGAACCCTACTGCGTTATAATATTGAAGAATGAAACCATGAATATTATAAGAAAACGTAAGAAAACCGTTTATGTAGAAGATGTGGATTATTTTGATCACAATAATAAAAGTTGTGATACCGAAGAAGAATACTTAAAAACAGCAAATAAAGAAAAATTACTTTCTTGTGTTAATAGGCTTTCTGATGAAGAGAAAAATCTTATTTACTTACGTTTTGTTAATAATATGAGTTTTAAACATATTTCGGAGCTTTTAGATATTACCGAGGAAGCAGCAAAAAAACGCGGTCAACGTATTTTAAAAAAATTACGTTTATATTATGAGGAAGGTGAGAACAATGCCCAATACAACTGAAAATATTATGAAAGATGTGTGCGAATTATCTTTGCAGGTTGAACTGCAAAAGATAGCCGAATTAGATGTTAGCAAAATAGTATATCAATCATTATCTGCTGAACAAATTAATCAGTTAGCTCGGAAAATAGGCCTATTGCCCTTTGAATATCGCAGCATTCTTTTCTTTCGATATTGTTTTAATAATACCCCTTCTGAAACAAATAAGATACTGGAAATAGAAAATGCTAAAAGCAAATTACGTTATATACAAAAAATGTTATCACGCTTTATGGGCTTGGAAAATTCATGGGTTGATGATAAATCTATGAAAGAGGCTTGTCAATTAGCACTTACCGAAAACATGAAAGGCTATGATAATATGGAAATATTACACAAACCTAACTATTCTAATACTTTCAGGCGAAAACTGAAAGATATTAAGATTACACAAAGTCTTCCCAGAATATTCAGATTAATAGCTAAAAGAGCAGCTATTTTTATACTGGTATGCATCATAAGTTTCTCTGCTGTTTTGGCAGTTAATGCAGAAGCACGTGAAAAATTCTTTGATTGGGTAATTGAAACATTTCCGAAATTCAGCATATTTACACATCAAGGTGCAGAAGAAGATAATAATTCAGTCGAACTAACGTCACTTAAGATTAATTATATTCCCAAAGGATTTGAACTGGAAGATACTAAAAAAGGAAGAAAAATGTTAATTTATAATTACTCAGCAAAGGATAATCAAAAGTTAACTATATTATTTACTTCATCCGGTTATGGCAAATCGTATTATGATACGGAAAATGTTAGAATGGAAGAATTTAACTTTAAAGAATCTAAAGCATATACATGGCAAACTGATAAAATGACCTACTTAATATGGCAACAAGACAGAATTGAATGCCGCATTTCAGGGAATTTAAATAAAGATGAGATACTAAAAATTGCAGAAAATATTTCAAAATAATTAAAAAAACATGTCCCTTTTTTCCTCTCCATACGTTATATAGATAAGAAATTAAAAATAAATAACAATGGGGGGGATTTTTTATGAAACTAAAAAAAATTGGAACAATAGCAATAGCCATTATTTTAGTATTAGGAAGTGGTGTAGCAAATACCGCTTATGCAATAGAACCGCAAGAACAAACGTTAACAAGTGTAAGCTCTCGGGTGATTACTCCACTTTGGGCCAATATCAGTGATATTTCGCCATACATTTCAGTAGATGGTACTACTCTTTACCCAGAAGTATACATAGAAGCTAAAAGTTCTTCAGGATCAATTAGGGGAACAATGTATTTAGAAAAATACAGCTCTGGAAGTTGGACAAGTGTAACTTCATGGAGTTTCAGTGGAACCGGTAACGTGTTTTTATCGAAGAGTTACACAGGGTCATCGGGTGTTAGATACCGTACTAAAGTTGTAGTAACTGTAGATGGTGAAAGGGCTGTAGCTACTTCCGAAAGCTGTAGAGTTTAAAGATTTGAGTTAATAAAAGAGAAGAAACGGTTACAGAATTAAGTTCATGTGAATCGAATGGCACGTCTTGGAACAAGTGAAATAGAATATAGATTTAAATCCTTAGTAGAAATTAAGGGCTCTGAAGGTAATGTTTTATAAAGTCCTGCTGTTACTTCGGATTATATAACTTATTAGTATTAGTACTAATACTACAAAATTTATAAAAGCACGCCATAAATGATTTGTACCTATAAAATAACTGCAAACAAAAACTAATTATGGAGGTGAAAATTATGTTATATATTAGAGCAAAGCCCCATGAATTTAAATAAGATAATTATTATGTAAAGATTCAAAACAAGGTTTGATACCTAAATAAGTTTTTATGTTTGACACACTACTATTATATTATAGGAGGAGATAGTTTGAAAGTTAAAAAAATATCATTGTTATTAGCATTAACTTTACTGCTTACAACCATTACCACTGTTAATGCAACCAATATACTAAATAATGATAAGTCGGAAAGTGAACAAAAAAAAGCGGCTTATACATTAACAAACGATAAAGGGCGAAGCATAAAGGTTTATAAGGGAATAGTTTATGAAAATGAAAAATCAGGAAGTCCGGAAGAAGAAAAGATAAAATATACGTTAAGAGACAAAAAAACAGGTCATTTTATAAATGTATATAAAGGTGATACAGATGTTGAAAAGGTGGAAGATAATTTTGAGATTATAATTCCTGATGCAACCAGTAAACCGACGGAAATTGAATGGGAAAATTATACCTGGGATTGGAGCGGAACTGTTAATTTTACTTATACTAACTATGCATTCCCCAGTGGAAGTTTTGTAGCATGGGCAGACCAACCATTTTCCGTGGTTTTGTATGATTACGAATATGATACTTCTTTTCCAAGGGTATATGCAGAATATGTGAATGGACGTTATGAAGTGGAAACAGGCGGAGGAGATTTTACGTATTATTGCATACTTTCTAATAAGAATAAAGGTGTACCTATGACAAATGCCATTTACAAATCAATTCCATATGAGTGGCATGATAATTAGAACATTATAATGGTTATTGTTTCAAGTCCTTGGAGCTGTATCTCTTTAAAATTATACAAGGAGTGGAAGGAATGAGTGGTACATCTCATAAGAAATTGAATTCACATATTCGGGTTAATTACGATATGAATTCTAAATAATAAGTATTTTTGATAATATTAGGCTATAGTTAAAACACTTACACTATAGCCTAATATTAAATATAATTAAATCATACCTGAATTTACAATTTGTAATAAAAAATAGAAAGGAGACTTAGATGTATATAGAGCTAACAGGAGGCATAAAATGATTAATTGTTTATATTCTGAAATTAAGAAGTTTTTATCATTAAAAAAGATATTATATATTTTAATAATATTAGTAAAAAATTAAAATTAATAAGATGAATGTAAACATGTTTTTGCAAGTTGAAAACTGCATTTATTATAACAATTTTAATTAGAATTTATTAAAGTTAGCTTTACTGCAACAAAAAAATAGCACAAGAGAACCGTCCCCTTGTGTTGTGTTTTATAATTCGAGTAAGTCTGTAAGCCGAGTTCTGTATTAGATAGCCATCTATCTATGACCTATTGTTGCCAATAGGTTCTTGCGACCTACCATTAGGAAAGCAGCGGGCCACTGCTCTATTTATCCTTAACTTGGTCTTGCTCCAGATGGGGTTTACAGAGCCAATTAGTCGCCTAATTGCTGGTGAAGCTTTTAACTCGCCTTTCCATCCTTGCCAGTCAGTCTCACATTTCACTGCTCTCACCACAAATTCAGTATGGTTGCCGAAAAAGGGCTCTGGCGGTATATTTCTGTTGCACTTTCCTTGGGGTCACCCCCACTGGGTATTGCCCAGCATCCTGCCCTAAGGAGCTCGGACTTTCCTCATGTAAATTACACGCGACTATCTGACTTACTCAAATTATTTAATTTATTAGCATTAACACTATAGCACAAAATCATGCTTAATGCAAATATAATATATGGAAATTTTTATTTTTTATTCTTTATATATCCTCGTTAATTCCGTTATAATACAGTATTCTCCCACAATTTTCACAGCAAACTATGTTTATTTCACCTTTAAGTTCTTCTAATATATAAAAGGGGATTATCATATGACATCCGCTACATTCATTTTTTGAAACCTTTGCTACTGCATACCTTTTATTTTTCTTTATCAAAGCATATTGATCATAAATATTTTTTTCAATTTTTGATGTTATGTTATATATAATATCCATTTCTTCTTTAGCTTCTTTTCTTAGTTGATCAGTCGCAGCATTATATTCCTTAACCTTTTCTTCAAAGTCTTTTTTAACTGACGCATATTGGTCCTCCATATTCTTTATATCTTGCTTAAATTCTTCGATGGCTTCCATCATTTCCAAAGTATCCGTTTCCAATTTATTAATTTCTTCCCTTATTCTTTTGCTTTCCATATCCATATAATGAAGTTGCTTTAAATCGGTAATAGTTCCGTTATACAAATTTTTCTCAATTTCATCTTGATTAAAAGTCAGCTCTTTTAACTGATTATTGCTCTTATTAATTCTTTTTTCATTTTCAAATATGGTAATTTTCTTTTCCTTTAAGCTTGATTCTATACCCTTTAGTTCAATTATTATATTATTAATATGGCCTTTTCTCGCTAAATCCTCCAATTTCTTCTTTATGGAGTTAAATTTATGTTCATGCTGTTGTAATTCCCACAAAAATTCAATTTGTTTCATACATTTCACCTCCATATTTAATACTCTTGAAAACCATAACTGTTAATATCACTAATATCAACTTCTATTTTTTCATTTGTATGTTCTAAAATATATTCTTTTATAACGGGGAGTATTATTTTTTCAGTATCATAATGATTACTATCTATTAAAATCAATCCCAATTCTTTTGCCAGCTGTGCTTCATGATATTTAATATCTCCCGTTATATAAACCTGTGCATTTTTTCTATAGGCATCATAGATAAAATCTCCTCCACTTCCTCCGCATACTGCAATTCTATTTATTTTCTTATTTTCACCTCCATATACTCTGATATTTTTCACAGTCAGTTTTCTTTTAATTTCTTCAATTAACGCCTTCATTGATATCTCTTCTATATCTCCTACTCTTCCATAACCATAATCCGCTCCCTTGTTTTCTAAAGGATACAAATCATAAGCAACTTCCTCATAGGGGTGTGCTTTAATCATCTCTTCAATTATCCTGTCAGCTTCTCTTTCCCTTACTATTGTCTCTATTCTTTTTTCCTTAACCCTTTCCAAAACATTTTTCTGACCTATAAAGGGATGAGTATTTTCTAAGGGTAAAAAAGTTCCCATACCGTCAATATTATAAGTGCAATTACTATAATTCCCTATCCATCCTGCTCCTGCCTTTCCTAAGACATCCCTTATTTTTTCCTCACACCCTTCGGGGACAAATACAACTAATTTATAAAATTTTTCTTGATATAAAGAAGACAGCACCTCAGAATTTTTTAAGTTAAGAATACCTGCCAGTCTATCATTTACTCCGTTTTTACAAATATCCAAATTTGAATGAGCATTATATACAACTATATCTGATTTAATTATATTCATTATTAATCTTCCTTTATAATCTGAAGAAATTATATTATTTATAGGCTTAAAAATAATCGGATGGTGAGTTATTATCATGTCTGCCCCTGCACTCTGAGCCTTTTCCAAAAGAACATCATCTATATTCAAGGATAAAATTATTTTTTTTATTTCTTTATTCCCGTCTCCGATTTGAAATCCGGTATTGTCCCATTTATCAATATAGTAAGGTTTCGCCCATTCATCCATCAGATTAATTATTTCATAAGCTTTCATAATAATTGATCACTTCCTTATAATCTTCGATTTTATTTTGAAGAAATTTTTCCCTTTCCCGACTTTTTTCAGAGGACCCTAAATTCAAGTATTTAATTATCTTTTCATATTCTTCTATTTTTTTTATTATAAATTCTTTTAACAAGGGATCCTTATTTATAAAAAGCTTTTCTCCTATTTCATAATATATATCTTTGCTAATATAAGATTTGCCTCTTTGCGCAAATATTATTTCGTAATATTTATCTCCTTCTCTTGCCAATCTTTCATCTATTATCTTAAAATTGTTATTGATCAGATACTTTCTCAGTTCATCAGAAGCACCCATAGGTTGAAATATAAAATTTATTACACTATCCGTTATCTTCTTTCCCTTATCCAATATCTCATTTATAAGAAGCCCTCCCATACCTGCTATTATTAAAGTATCAACTTCAAAGGGTTTTAATATTTCCAGCCCATCTCCTACCCTGGTCTCAATATCCTTTTCGAGTCCGCATTTCTTTGAATAATCTTTGGCCTTATCAAGGGAATCCTTACTTATATCTGTAGCTATCACCTTCTTACTTATTCTGTTATAAATCAAATACACAGGTATATATCCATGATCCGTGCCTATATCCCCTACTATTGAATTATGGGGAACAAAGTTTAATATAGTAGTAAGTCTTGGGGATAATTTCATATTTTTCTCCTTTCACTAGTTATAAAATTAAAGATTCGCTATAGCGAATCTTCAATTATTCCAAAAAATCCTTCAATTTTTTGCTTCTGCTGGGATGTCTTAATTTTCTTAAAGCTTTGGCTTCAATTTGTCTTATTCTCTCTCTTGTAACGTCAAATTCTTTTCCCACTTCTTCTAAAGTCCTTGCTCTTCCATCATCTAACCCAAATCTCAATCTTAAGACTTTTTGCTCTCTCGGCGTCAAAGTATCCAAAACATCTACCAATTGTTCTCTTAAAAGAGTATAAGTAGCCGCTTCGGCTGGTGCTTGTGCTTCATCATCCGGTATAAAATCGCCTAAATGGCTATCTTCCTCTTCCCCTATAGGAGTTTCCAATGAAACAGGTTCTTGAGCAATTTTCATAATTTCTCTTACCTTTTCCACATCCATATTCATTTCTTTGGCTACTTCCTCTGGAAGAGGATCTCTCCCCAATTCCTGAACCAACTGTCTTGAAACTCTTACCAGTTTATTTATGGTTTCTACCATATGAACAGGTATCCTGATAGTCCTTGCCTGGTCGGCAATAGCACGTGTTATAGCTTGACGAATCCACCAGGTCGCATAGGTACTGAATTTAAATCCCTTTCTATAATCAAATTTTTCAACTGCCTTCATTAAGCCCAGATTGCCTTCTTGTATCAAATCAAGGAACAACATTCCTCTTCCTACATATCTCTTGGCTATACTTACTACAAGCCTCAAATTAGCTTCTGCCAGCCTTTTCTTAGCTTCTTCATCTCCTTCTGCCATTCTCTTAGCATAATCTATTTCCTCCTCCGCAGTCAAAAGAGGAATTTTACCTATTTCTTTTAAATACATTCTCACAGGGTCATCTACGCTAACTCCTTTGGGAAGGGATAAATCTTCTTCTTTCAGTTCTTCAGCATCTTCTCCTACATCATCCTTTTCTAAGAGCAAATCTGCTTCTTTATCGCCGACTATATCTATCCCCATATCTTCTAATCTTTGATATATCTCATCAATTTGCTCCGTATCTATATCTATATCTTCTAAACTATCCATTATTTCCTTATAAGTGAGCATCCCATTTTTTTTACCTTTTCTTACTAATTTTTTAACAGCTTCCAAGCCATTTTTTTTGTTTTCTTCCTTTTCTAAATGATTCATCGCAATTCCCTCCTTTCAACAAAACTATTGATGTAGCTTCAATTCCCTGTCCAATTCCAATAATTCTTTGCATAATTTTTTCACTATCTCTTTATCATTTTCTTTTTTATCATTTTTAGAATCCAATTTACTAATCCTTTCTATTAAATAACTTCTTCTCATTTTTAATTTAGAAGTAACAATAGTTTCAATTAAATCTTCAACTATCGTTCCCATGTTTTCAGGTAAAATCTTAGGGTCCATATGAATTATCTTTTGTATATTTTCTATACGAACATCCGTTTTTCCTTCTAATTTTTTAATAATTTCTTTGGTATTTATATCCTTTTCCTTTTCATAAACTTCAAATAAGAAAAAAGTTAATTTTTTGCAATCTTCATCAACAAAATCTTCCGGTTTTAAAAAATTCTTAACTCTTTCATATACCTTTCTATTATTAACCATTAATTTGACAATAGTACGCTCAGCTTCTAAACGAGCTGGTTGAAGCATACTTACAACAGGAACAATATTATCCTTATTATTTTTATATTTTTTATTAATATACCTATTATTAACAATTGATTTGTTCTCAATATTTAAATTGTATCCAAAAATTTCTTTTTTAATAGCTTCTTTTAATATACCGGTCCTTTGAGATATTTTTTCCATATAAGCATCCAATTCAATGGGACTTTTTACATCCTTTAAAAATTTTCCTACATCCCTTGTAAAAGCTATTTTTTCTTCGGTATCATTTAAATTATATTTTCGTTCATAAAAAAATATTTTATATTCAATATAGTCCAAAGCATTTTCAAACAAAGATTCAAATTTTTCCTTTCCATAACTTTTAATGTAGTCATCTGGATCTTTTCCATCGGCAAGGACAATTACTTCTGCCTTTATATCTTCTTGCTTCAATATATCTATAGCCCTATCTGCTGCTTTAAGACCTGCTTCATCTCCATCGTAGCATATATATATATTATCCCCAAGTTTAGATAATAGCTTTCCTTGATCTTTCGTCAGGGCTGTTCCTAAACTTGCTACAGCATAAAAAATTCCTTTATTGAATAAAGAAACAACATCCATATATCCTTCAACCAATACTATCCTTTCATTATGTGATTTTTTCTCCAACAGATTTGCTGCAAATAAATTATGTCCTTTGGAAAATATTAAAGAATCCGGAGAATTTAAATATTTAGGTTGACTGTCATCGATAACTCTTCCTCCAAAGCCTATTATCCTATTTTTTCTGTCATATATGGGAAAGATTATTCTATTTCTGAATTCATCATAGTATCCTGATTTATCTTTTCTTTTAATTATTAAACCCGATTTTTCAATTTCATATTCCTTATACCCCTTGCTTTTTAAATACTTCTCTAAACTATCCCAGCTTTTAGGAGCAAAGCCTAACTTAAATAAATTAATAGTAGTGTCAGATATGGATCTTTTATATAAATATTTCCTGGCATCGGTGTTATTCATTAAATTTCTGTAAAAGAAATAAGCAGATTCCCTATTTATTTGAAATAATCTATTCCTTTCCTTCTCCATTGGTTTATCTTTTTCTTCAATATAAATTCCTGATTTGTCAGCTAAGAATTTTACCGCTTCAACAAAAGACAGATTTTCTATTTTCATTATAAAACTGATTACATCTCCCCCTTCCCCACACCCAAAACAGTGAAAGATTCCTTTAGATGGAGATACTGTAAAAGATGGAGTCTTTTCGCTATGAAAGGGACAGAGTCCTACATAATTAGAGCCTGTCCCTTTTAGATGGACATATTGAGAAACCACATCTAATATATCATTATTTTCTTTTATCTTTTCTAATATATTTTCATTTATGAAATCTGACATAATTATCACCCTAATTTTCCGATTTTTCGTGGAAAAGCAAAAAACCCTTATTTATATTCGACATAAAGATTTATATTCCTTCTTTTTTAAAGTTTTTCCCAAGGTTTCGGTATAAAAATACTGTAAAACACATTCAATATATACTTATCAGTCATTCCGGCAATATAATCACATACTCTGTCCTCTATGGGATTTAGGCTATTCTGGTATATTCCCATTTTATCTTCTGGAAGTTCTTCCGAATGTTTTAAATAATATCTATATATTTGAGTAATTATATATTCTACCTTATTCTCTTCAGATTTAGCATCTTTATTTAAATATACCCTTTGAAACATAAAATTTCTCAATTTTTCGGTAGCTTCCCCTATATTCTTACTCATAGAAATCTCATCTTTACCAATGCTATTATTAATAATATCCACAATCATAGTATTTATTCTTTCTCCATGGGTTTTACCGAGAACATCAATAACATCTTTCGGTAAATCTTCATCCGATATGATATTTCCCCTTATGGCATCGTCAATATCATGATTTATATAAGCAATTCTATCGGCAAACCTCACCGTCTTTCCTTCAAGAGTCATAGGCAATTCTTCTCCCGTATGATGTAGTATCCCATCTCTTACTTCAAAAGTTAAATTTAATCCTATTTTCTTTCCCTCATGTTCCAGATAGTCTACCACTCTGAGGCTTTGGACGTTATGTTCAAATCCTTTAGGATGAAGAAAATTCAGCACTTTCTCTCCTGTATGACCAAAAGGGGTATGCCCTAAATCATGACCCAATGCAATAGCTTCTGTCAAATCTTCGTTTAATCTTAACGCTCTGGCAAGAGTTCTCGATATTTGGGAAACTTCTAAAGTGTGGGTAAGTCTTGTCCTGTAATGGTCTCCTTCCGGTGCTATAAACACTTGAGTTTTATGTTTAAGCCTTCTAAAAGACTTCGAATGGATAATTCTATCCCTGTCCCTTTGAAAATCCGTTCTTATCTCACATTTCTTTTCTTCATATTTTCTTCCTTTTGTGTTAATGCTAAGAGTTGCATATTGAGATAATATTTTCTTTTCAATATTTTCTGTTTCCATTCTAATATTCATAAAATTATATACCTCATTTATAAATATTTTTAAGATTATATTATATAAATATATACAACATAATTATCCATAATCCTCTATTATTTATACCATTTTAATGTAAATTTTTTTAAAAAAACAATGAAGTGCTGATTTTTTCAGCACTTCATTGCTCTAATTCTTCTCCAAAATTTTTTCTCATTATATCAATTATAAAGCCTGATGTTTCTTCTACTGCTTTATCGGAAACATTTATTACTTTACATTGAATCATTCCCATTATCCTCTTAGAATATTCAAGTTCTTCTTTTATTCTCTCAAGGTTGGCGTAATTGGCATTATTATTGAGGCCTAAAGTCTTTAATCTTTCCTGGCGAATTTTATTCAATTTTTCCGGATTTGCAATAAGTCCAAATACTCTTCTTGGATCCTTCTCAAATAATTCATCAGGTGGAGGTACTTCAGGAACTAAAGGAACATTTGCAACTTTGAAATTTTTATGAGCCAAATACATACTTAAAGGAGTCTTCGATGTCCTCGAAATTCCAATCAGTACTATATCGGCTTTTTTAATTCCTCTGGTATCTTTTCCATCATCATATCTGACTGCAAATTCCACTGCTTCTACTTTTTTAAAATATTCTGCATCTAACCTACGTATTAATCCCGCTTGTCTTTTCGGATTGTATCCCAATACATCTTCAATAGAATCCAAAACAGGGGTCATCAGATCCACTGCAGGAATATTATTTTCAGCCGATTTTTCCATTACAAATTTTCTTAATCTTTCGATGACAATAGTAAAAATAATAACACTTTTTTCTGATTTCGCTTCATCAATTATTTCATTTATTTGATCCTCGTCATTTATATATGGAAATCTTCTCACTTCATATTTTACCGGACTAAATTGACTTATACTTGCCTTTGCCACCTGCCCCGCCGTCTCTCCTACGGAATCTGACAAGACATACAGAACTATATTATTTTCCATTAATTTTCCTCCTAAATATCCTTTCCCAGTTCAACAAAAATCCTTGTAATTGTTGTCTTAGATATTCTTCCCACAACCTTAAATTTCTTTTCTCCCTTTTCAGTCCTCACTTCTTCAACCACCGGTAAACAGTCTATTTCATGTTCTATTATATTTGACGCCGCTTCCAATATGCTATCATTTGAAAAAGTCACTATGATATTAGGCATTCGAGTCATTATCATTCCTACAGGTATCCTGTTTAAATCAATTCCCCCTATTGCATTTTTTAAAAAATCCTTTCTTGATATTATCCCGGATAAAAATCCGTCGGAAGTAACAAATAATGTTCCAACATCTTCAACCATAAGAGTAACTATAGCATCATATACACTTGTATTTTCATCAACTACCACAGGAACGGATTTCACTTTCGATACTTTGATCTTTTCTATTCTTTCAGATATAAAATTCAACGCAGTTTTCCCCGTATAGAAATACCCGACTTTTGGGCGTGCATCTAATATTCCTGACATAGTAAGTATGGATAAATCAGGTCTTAAAGTAGACCTTGTAAGCTTTAATCTTTTTGCTATTGCCTCCCCAGTTATTGGCTGACTTGTTTTCACGATATCTATTATCTTTTCTTGTCTTTCATTTAATTGGATATAAACCACCACCCATCAAGATACACACCCATTAATATATATAAAAAAGGCTTCTATTAAAATATTAATAAATTAAGGTAGCCTTTTTTGAAATCCATTACGGAAAATATAAACTAAGATAAATTACGATTTCCCCATTGTTTATAAATAAATTTCCGATTTGGAAATTTATTTATAAACAATCTTGGATAAATCACATATAGTAAGCATCGTATCAGAAATACGCTTTATCAGACCCAATCTATTATTCCTTATTTTTTCATCTTCAACCATAACCATAGTATGATCAAAGAAATTATCAATGGGCTCTCTCAAAACACTTAATTGTTCCAAAGCTTTGTCATACTCTTTTTTTCTTAAGAAATTCTTAACATTGTCTTCAATGCTATTAAATTTTTCAAATAATTGTATTTCTTCCTCATCTGTAAACAAATCTCTTTTTACATCCTTAGATACAGCTTTTTCAGCCAAGTTAGAAATTCTGTTAAACGCAAATAGCATTTGTTCAAAATTATCCTTCTTAATCCAGTTATTCAGCTTATCTGCCCTAATTCTTAAATCATACACATCGTCAATTCCTGTGCCCAGTACTGCATCCACTATATCATATCTAATTCCCATATCGATAAACATATTTTTAATTCTTCCATTAAAAAATTCTATTATCTCATCTTTAACTTTTTTATAATCAAAGGCCAATCCATTTTCCTCAACATATACATAAAGAGAAAAATCTATTAATTCCTTTAAAGATAAATTAAGTTTTTTATCCAAAATAATGTTTATAATCCCAATTGCTTGTCTTCTCAGGCCGTAAGGATCCTGCGAACTTGTGGGCTGAACTCCTATAGCAAAACAACCTGATATATTATCAAGTTTATCAGCAATACTTAAAACTGCTCCTGCTGTAGTAGTGGGAAGTTCGTCTCCTGCAAACCTCGGAAGATATTGTTCGTATATTGCCAGGCTTATAATCTCGTTTTCCCCGGAAGAAGCGGCATATTCTTTTCCCATAAATCCCTGGAGCTCTGTAAATTCTCCAACCATTTTAGTTACCAAATCCGCTTTTGAAAGATAGCCTGCTCTTTCAATATTTTTCTGAGTTTCATCTCCCACTTCCAGATAATCCCCTATTTTTACGGCTAACTTCTGTATCCTTAAGGTTTTATCATATAAATTCCCCAGTTTTTCCTGATAAACTATTCCCTTTAATTCCCCTACATAACTTTCTAAAGATTTTTTTACATCCTCCTGGTAAAAGAATTTGGCATCTTCCAGTCTGGCTCCAAGAACTTTCTCATTACCTTTTGTCACCACATCTATATAATCTTCATTTCCATTTCTCACTGTAATGAAATAAGGCAGCAATCTTTTTTTGTCATCGACCACCGGAAAATATCTTTGATGGTCCTTCATTGGAGTGACTATAACTTCTCTTGGTAATCTCAAATATTCTTCCTTTATTTTACCTATCAGAGGAGTAGGGTATTCCACTATGTCGGTAATCTCATCCAATAGTCCTTCATCCGGAAGGATATTGCCTCCCTTTTCTCTTGCTAATCTTTCACAGCCATATTCTATAATCTCTTTTCTCTTATTTCTATCAACTATTACATAATTATCATTAAGTTTGTCAACATATTCATCTACGTTATTGATAACTATAGAACTGCTTCCCAAGAATCTATGACCTCTTGTGATATTGGAAACTTTAATTCCCTCTAAATCAAAGGAAAGAATATTATCATTAAAAATTGATAAAATCCACCTTATAGGTCTTGCAAATCTCAAATTTTTCCCTCCCCATTTCATGGACTTGGGAAAAGTTATTCCTCTTATTATATTTGGAATAGTTTCAATAAGTATTTCCTCTACCGGTCTGCCTTCACTTTTTTTATTCAAATACATGTATTCTTCTCCATTGTATTCTCTTACAAAGGAGTCCTCTATCTTGGATTTATGTCCTCTAAGAAATCCTTCAAAGGCTTTAGTGGGTTTTCCCTCCTCATCAAAAGAAATTTTCTTTGAAGGCCCCTTAATCAATTCAACGGAATCTTCCTGCCTATCCTTTAATCCTTCCAATACAAAAGATAGTCTTCTTGGAGTAGAATAAAGACTAATTTTTTCAAATTCAATCTTCTTATTCTTAAGCATATTCAATACTTCATCATTAAGTTGATTTAGTCCTATCTGTACAAACCTTGCCGGCAGCTCTTCTACTCCTATTTCCAATAGATATTTATTATTCATTTGAATTTCCTCCTTCATTTAGAAAAGGAAAGCCCATTTCTTTTCTCTGTTTTAAATATTGAGAAGCCACTGAATTGGCAAGATTTCTAACTCTGCTCATATAATGAGTTCTTTCGGTAACACTTATAGCTCCCCGAGCATCAAGAATATTAAAAACATGAGAACACTTCAATACATAATCATAACTTGGCAAAACCAATCCCTCTTCCAATATTTTAGTAGCTTCTTTTTCATATATATTGAATAGGTTAAGCAAAGCATCCACATCACCGGATTCAAAACTATAGACAGAATGTTCATATTCTGCAGTCCTGAATAAATCCCCATAATTTATGTCTTTATTCCATTTAATATCAAATATATTGTCCACATCTTGCAGATACATAGCAATTCTTTCAAGTCCATATGTTAATTCTGCGGACTCCAATTCACAATCTATGCTTCCTATCTGTTGAAAATATGTAAATTGAGTAATTTCCATTCCATCAAGCCACACCTCCCATCCTAACCCCCATGCTCCAAGAGTAGGCGCTTCCCAATTATCTTCTACAAATCTTATATCATGTTTCAGAGCATCTATCCCCATGGCTTTTAAACTGTCCAGGTATAAATCCTGAACGTTTTCGGGAGATGGCTTTAATATAACTTGTAATTGGTGATGCTGATATACTCTGTTGGGATTTTCTCCATACCTGGCATCTGCCGGCCTTCTGCAAGGCTCTGCATACACGACTCTCCAAGGTTCAGGCCCCAAAGATTTCAGAAACGTACGGGGATTCATAGTCCCCGCGCCCTTCTCTACATCATAGGGCAGCGAAATAAGACAACCTTTTTCCCCCCAATATTCAAGTAATTTCAGTATTAAATCCTGAAAATACATTTTGTTTACCTCCTTAAAATTTAAATTTCATCATATAACAAAGAGCAAAAAAAAACCTTTACATCCCTTTTAGAGACGAAAGGTTACTTCAGCACTCTGATACTAAGCAGAATAAGCCTTCATCCACAGCTAAAGCAGCAGGCTTTCGGCTATGTTACTCATAACTCTTACCCACAATAGATTACTAAGAAGTGCCTTTCGTAAACTATTAGGCACCTATTAAATAATTAGGTACTCCTGTAGTTTATAAAATATTCTATGATTAATAATTTAGCAAAAAATCATTAATCTGTCAATAAAAAAACTAAGGTCAGTTATTTTTTAAATTATCTTTTACCTTATCTACTTTCTTTTCTACTTCTTCATTTATATTTACGATCTCTCCGTCTTCTTTTATAATCTCAAAGGTACACTTGGAAAGCAAAGCAACACTTACCCCCAAAATTGCAAGAGGAGGCGAAAGAATAGTTCCTACTGCTCCGGCAGTAACGGGGATATTCATAATTACATTCCCGTCTTTCCTGACAATTATTTTAATTACATTTCCTTTTTTTAATACTTCTTTTATCCTGTCAAGTATCTGTTCTCCCTTACTTGCCACATCTTCTCCTATGGTCTTTTTGTTACTTTCAAGATATATAACAGCTTCTATTACATTTCCATCTTTTAATTCCAATGCTTCCTTAGCTTCCTTAAAACTTACTCCTGTTCTTTCCACTACAGAGTCGATTTTTTCAAGGGTAATTTCCATCTAATTTCCTCCTCTATTTTCAATAGATTTAAATAAATTTAGAGAATTAAAGCTATTTTTTTCAATACTATACAGTATATATTTTACCATAATATCATGTAAAATAAACATTATATCTTTGTTAATTTTAAAATCCGTTAGCTTGTCAAGAGGGGTGTACAACAACAATTTTAAAGTCTTTAACATGGAAAGATTAATACGAAAACCGTTCAAATCCTCATAAACACAATTTCCGCACAATATCCCGCCGGAAATTATACTGAATATCATATCCCTTCCTTCCAATTTTTGTCCACACAGTACACATTTATCTAAATATGGTTTATATCCCAAAAAAGAAATATATTTAATTTCATAAGCCAATATAAACTTTAAATAATCTCCCTTCAAATCTGAAAGAACAGTCAAGCCTTTTAAAAGAAGCTGAAATAATTTTTCGTTTGATTCATCCTCGACTATTGAAGAATCTGCTAATTCCAACATATATGAACCGTAAAAGAGCTTATATATATTTTCTCTTAAAGGATAAAAGGAATTTTTTAAATCTCCCTGATTTATATGATAAAAGTTTTTTCCCTTAAAAAATGAAAAATCACTATAGGAGAAAGGCTGAGTAATACTTATAAGATTATTTTTCGGCCTATAGGCTCCCTTGGCCATGCCATGTACTTTTCCGTATTCTTTTGAAAAAATAGTAACTATCTTGCTTGTTTCTCTGAACCTGATTTCTTTCAGCACTATGCCCTCGGATTTTACAAACATTTATTCACTTCCTATACACTATTGATATCCAAAATATTTAATTTTATTTTCCTTATCCCGCCAATTCTTTTCTACCTTTACCCATAGTTGAAGATTGATCTGGCTGCCCAAAAGTTTTTCAATATCCTCTCTGGCAGATTTCCCTATACCCTTCAATTTTCTTCCGTTTTTCCCTATTACTATTCCTTTATGTGATTCCTTCTCACAATATATCGTAGCATAAACATCAATCAAATTCTTTTCCTTTCTTTCATTAATCATATCAACTGCTACAAATATTCCATGAGGAACTTCTTCATCTAAATAATAAAGAACTTTTTCTCTGATCAGTTCAGAAATTATAAGCCTTTCGGGTTGATCCGTAATCATATCCTCAGGAAAATATTGAGGTCCTTCCTTTAAATATTTTTTAACAGCATCCAGATATGAGGAAACATTTAAATTTTCAGAAGCCGATATTGGAATTATTTCCTGAAAAAGGCCCATTTTATCATAAGTATTGATTATATCCCCTAATTCTTCTTTATTAATTTTATCTATCTTGTTTATAAGAAGAATTTTGGGAGTAGAAATATCCTTTATATCCTTTATTATTTTATCATCAAGAGAGCCGATATATTTACTATCATCAACCATAAATGTAATGATATCCACTTCCTCTAACGTACTCCTTGACATCTTAACCATATATTCTCCCAATTTATTTTTAGGATTGTGTATTCCCGGGGTATCTAAAAAAACAATCTGCAGGTTTTCCTCAGTATAAACGCATTGAATTTTATTTCTTGTTGTTTGAGGCTTATCAGAAATAATAGATACTTTTTCACCCAAGATGGTATTCAATAATGTTGACTTACCGACATTTGGTCTTCCTATAACTGTTACAAATCCTGATTTATACATTTCATCACTCCATCTTTTTATCATTAAACAAATTTTCCGGTCCAAAACTATAGGGGAGGAGTTCTTCCAGTGAATATTCCTTGTACTCCTTCTCCGATTTGGCAACTATAATAATAGCATCTTCTCCGAACTCTTTAATAACTTGTCTGCATACCCCACAGGGATATGTAAATCCCGCGTCTCCCACAATAGCTATTATCTTTATTTTCCTTTGACCGTCAGATACAGCCTTTGATATTGCTGTTCTTTCCGCACATATGGTAGGAGTATATGAAGCAGACTCTATATTACAACCGGTGTATATTTTATTGTCCTCAGTAAGAACCGCAGCTCCGACATGAAAATGAGAATAGGGAGCATAAGCATTTTTTTTAGCTTCAAATGCAAGCCTGATTAATTCCTCTTTTATCAAAAAATCACTCCTATTCTATAGTTATATCCGGATTGGTATTAACAACTTGTATCCATGTAACTCCAGTATTTAAAACAAGTTCTTGGCCTTTTTCATCATAAAAATAAGTTTTGGAACTTCTGTTTTTCTTAGACCAAGTAATATCAACAGTTTCCCCGTTTGTAATATAAATTCCCTTTCCGTTTCCCACTAAATCTATTTCAACTCTCCCTGCATCATCTATAGTTTTAGTTTTAGCCTCTTGTATAATAATATTCTTAGCAGTAATAGGAGAGTTGTCAAATTCGTCAACATGAAGTTTCCCGTCTTTATATCTTATATAATTCTTTTCACCTTCATCATATACATAATTCGTACTGTTATCCTTATTATATTTTATTAAAATATTTTTAGCAATCCTTCCATTTAAATCTGTATCATTCTCATTAAATTTAAATCCTTCAAAATCTCCTTTTTCACGATATCCTCTTTCTATTCCCGTTTTTCTTATTATATCCATATTTGAATATAAATTGTGAGGAGATTTTTTATTAGTCTTAGAATATCTGTAAAAAACTTCATTAGAACTTGTAAGACCATCTATATCTGCAACTTTTAAATTTTTAATATCGTTTTTTGCTTGTTCACTTCCTCCCACCCTTACATATAAAGGATCATATTCTAAAAGAGTTGTAACAAAACAAGGTCTTGAACTTCTTATAGGCCCTAAAAGAACAGGATCATTAATCAAGTATATTGCCATATATCTCGTATAAGGATATTCAACTACCATCTCATATACTATCTCCGCATCCTTCAATCCAGACTGCCACCTAGCGCCGGGATGATTGTCAAACATTACCGCTACAGGTCTCCTGTCAACTTTTTCTTCAGAAGAATATATTCCGCTTAGGGGAGACGGTATTCCATTTTTAACATATTCGTCTTTTTCGGTTTGTTCATCCTTATTGTTTTTCCCAATTTCCGGATCATCTTTGCCACATCCTATCATATTAAAGACCAAAAGGATTATCGTTACTGCTATTAACCAATTTCTTTTCATAAAATATCCCCCTTTGTGATTTGAAATATAATTATACCTATAAAAATCCCCAATATTGCCCCTGAGATTACTTCATAAGGACTATGTATTTTCCCCTCTACTCTGCTTTCTCCCACTAAAACCGCCATGAAATAAGACAAAGCGGAAATCAGTACGTTATCTCCAAGAAAAGAAATCACTGTTGCGCATAAAAAGGAAACAGCAGAATGTCCGCTGACTTTTCCTCCTTGAAACGGCGTACCTGTCTCTGTCTTTGTCTTTATCACCACAATTATAATTATTGTGATTACCAAAGCAATAAAAGTAAGATGTACAGGAGAATTTTTAATTCTTAAAATCAATTTATGAGAATAAGGATTCAATCTGTCAAAAAATAAAAGGTACCCCACTACTATGGAATTTATGGCTGAAATAAGCACTGCACCTGCAGCCACATCTTTGGCTATTTTGGCCAGCCAATTATATTCCTTCGTGATTAAATCCACAGTTGCTTCAACGGCAGTATTTATCAGTTCACATATTATAACTAATGCTATGGTAAAAAACAGCAGAATCATTTCCATTCTGCTTATATTTAAAAATAAACTTATAAATAGTACCAAAATTGCAATAGAAAAATGGATCCTCATATTTCTTTCGGTTTTTAAAGTATGGATGATACCTTGAACAGCATAATTAAAACTACTTATCAGACTCTTTGATTTCATTATATCCACCTTATTCTTCTTTGGTTTCTTTAAATATCCCTAAGGATCTCATTACTTCTTTTTCTTTAGCTCTCATAATCTTCTTCTCTTCTTCCGTTTCATGATCATATCCCATAAGATGAAACATGCTGTGAGCTGTTAAATATGATATTTCTCTTGAAAAGGAATGTCCGTACTCTTTGGATTGCTGGAATGCCCTGTCTGTGGAGATTACTATATCCCCCAGCATAGGAATATAAAATCCGTTGCTGTCTTCTTCCATGGGAAAAGAAAGAACATCAGTAACAGCATCCACATTTCTATACTCTTTGTTTAAATTTTTGATTTCTTCATTAGTCACAAAAGAAAGGCTTATTTCATAATTTAAATCTCTGCCTTCTACTACTAAACATTCTTCAATTACATCTTTCAATAAATCTATTGTTTTTTCATCAATTTCTTGAGTATCTTGTCTATTATCAATATATACTTTCATTTACTCCGCTCCTTTAATATCCTTTAATTTTATATCGGGATATTCTATCCTGTCATGAAAAATTCCCAAAAGTATGTTACAAAAAGTATTAGTAATCGTGTTTAGATCCTTAAATGTCAAATCACATTCTCTTAACTGCCCATCATCTAATTTCCCTTTTACTATATTTCTCACCATCTCTTCAATTTTTCCTTTATTAGGTTCCTTTAAGGATCTTACGGCAGCCTCGCAGGAGTCAGCCAGCATCACAATGGCAGCTTCTTTAGTCTGGGGTTTCGGTCCCTTATACCTAAAATCCTGAACCTTTATATTCTTAGGGTCTCCTTCTTTTAATGCCTTATAATAAAAATATGCTACTATAGTATCTCCATGATGCTGAAGTATAATATCCTTTATTTCCTTAGGAATATTATATTTTTCAGCTAAGGCAAGACCGTCCTTCGTATGGTTCGTTATTATCATGGTACTCAATGTGGGATTCAGTTTATCATGGGGATTATCCATCCCTATTTGATTCTCCTTAAAAAAATAAGGCCTTTTAAGTTTTCCCACATCATGATAATAAGCTCCTACTTTTGCTAACAATCCATTTGCTCCTATAGCTTCCGCAGCCCCTTCGCTTAAATTGCCAACCACTATGCTATGATGATAAGTCCCAGGTGCTTCCATAAGAAGCCTTTTCAATAAAGGCTGATTTAAATTTAAAAGTTCCAATAGTTTAAGAGGTGTCAATATCTTAAATACATTTTCCCATATGGGCAAAGTTCCGATCGTAAGTATCGCGCAAAGAATCCCATTTAAAAGCCCATAGCCGCATCTTATAATAATATCTATAACTTCAACTTTCTTAATCAAGGAAAAGGATACAATTGCTAATATATTAACTACACCTATTATCAATCCGCTTAAAAATATATTATATCTTTGAGCAGGTTTCATGGCGCTGAATGCTCCCACACTTCCCCCAATCATAAACATAAACATTATGCTTTCATCAGTTCCCATTACTAACCCGATAAGAAAGGAAAGAAGCAAATTAACTATTAAGGCCAACCTGGAGTTTATAACTATTGATATAAGCATAGCGGCAGTGGCCACCGGCATAATATAATGGGAGATATTGTTGACTCCCGTTGAGATTATTACTGTTAATATTATTATTAATATTAAAATAAACCCCTTGGAAGTATTCAACACATCTTTGTCAAAATAATAAAGGTATATGCCAATTATTCCTTCCATAAGAAGAATTAAAAGCAAAGTTCCTATTATAGTACTAACCTGGAAGTTCCCTTCTTCTTTCAAAAGGTCTGCCTCTTTAATTACATTATAGGCATTTTGACTTACTTTTTCTCCTTTTCTGACTATTATCTGCCCTTCTTTAACTATTATAGGCTCTATTTTTTCAGCCTCTTCAGCTTTTGCCTTCTGAGTTTCTTCGGCATCCAAATATTTGTTAGGTTTCATTGTGTTATTTACAATAGCTATCCCCAGATTCATCTCATCTGTTCCCATATCCAAAGATTTAAATACATCAATTACATTTTGCTTTTCATAATCCAATGCATCTTCTTTTACTCCAAGACTCATTATCTGATTGATTATATCATAAATATTATTTTCCAAAGAATTTAATGTCTTATTATCCATCCTGACTGCTGTTAAATATTCTCTCTGAGACAATTCTATATTTCCTTGATCTTTCACTAAATTTGCTTTCTTGCTTACACTTATATTCTCATAGGACTTAACATCCCTTATAATATTAAAAAAATCTTGTATATCACTTTTCATCTTCATCTGAACTGACGGATTGACTCTGTATACGGGCTCTACGTTGTCCGAAGCTTCCTTCTTCAGCCTTTCCGTAGTAAGCTCGTCTACAACATCCTTAGGAGATCTAATATCATAAGGGGCTGCATCCCCTATAGAAATATTTAATTTTTGGGGTTCTATTTTCCCTATAATTATTAAAAGCATTGGAAAAGTAAATACCATTAGCAATATAATATATGTGATTTTACTACTCTTTAGTGTATTACAAAATATATTTCTTATCGAAATTTTTATGTTTTTCTTTTCCATTGGGATACCTCCCTGTTGACCTTAGTTCTCACTCTTATCAAATTTTTCATAGGCAGATATAATTTTTTGAACTAAAGGATGGCGTACAATATCATTTTTACCGAGATAAACAAACTCCAATCCTTTAATGTCGGTCAGTATCTTAGATGCTATCTTTAATCCGGAAGATTTCCCTTTTGGAAGATCTATCTGAGTAATATCTCCCGTGATTATCGCTTTTGACCCAAATCCCAATCTTGTTAAGAACATCTTCATCTGTTCATTTGTAGTATTCTGAGCTTCATCTAATATCACATAAGCAGAATCAAGAGTTCTTCCTCTCATATAAGCTAAAGGTGCCACTTCTATAAGGCCTTTTTCCACAAACTTACCGTATGTTTCAAATCCCAGAATATCAAATAATGCATCATATATAGGCCTTAGATAAGGATCAACTTTCTCCTGTAAATCTCCCGGCAAAAATCCCAGGCTCTCTCCTGCTTCCACCGCCGGCCTTGTAAGGACTATCCTGTTAACTTCCCCATTCTTAAAAGCATTAACGGCTGTTGCCATGGCCAAATATGTTTTACCCGTACCTGCCGGGCCTATGCCAAATACAATATCATTTTTTCTTATAGAATCGATATATTTTTTCTGCCCTAAAGTTTTAGGCCTTATACTCTTGCCCTGAGCTGTAACACAAATAATATCATCTAACAATTCTTGTATTTTATCTTCATTTCCTTCGTATACCAATTGCATGGCATAAGATAACTCTTGATTGGAAATCTTTCCTTGTTTTTTTAACATCTCGACTAATTTAAACAGCAATTTTTCGGTAAGATCAACTGAAATTTTTTCTCCGATTATTTTCAGTTGCCCTTCTCTTAATAAAATCTCTACATTATATTCCTTTTCAATAACTTTAATATTTTCATCAAACTTTCCGAACAACTCTGGAATAAGAGAATTATTATCTATCGCCAAGCTCTTTTCAACAATTTCTTTGTTCAAATCTTACCCTCCCTAGTAAGTTATAATTTGTTTTTTACCAATATTTTCCATTACCTCTATTATGACTATGGTTGTAAGTTTATCCTCGTTTTCAATATATTTTACATCTTTTGAGACTATTTTTGAATCCTCAGGCAAAACTTTATTTATTTCCTTTACAGCCAATACTTGACAGGATTCTTTTAAGGAATCTACATTTTGTTTGACTTTTTTAATTTCTACTTCCTTATATTTATGAGTAATAATCGATATAGGAAAATTGAAAGGCTCTATAGTAAAAACATTGTTTTCTTCCACTTCTTCTATATATTCCTTAAAAGGAATATCAGCCGAGCCAAATTTAATTATCTTTTTGCCAAATTTATATTCTCTATGTTCATAGGAATTGCCCGTTTCTTCCTTAATTGACTTTTCTATAGGTTCTTCTACGGTATGAGTATACCGTGTAACTGCATATACTTCTCCTTCCGCATGAACAAGCATTTCTCCTTCAAATCTATCATTTTTTATTATTCCTGTTATTAAAATTTGTCCCTTATTTACCACATCCCCTTCCTTGACTACGCTTTTGCCATTTTTTGCAATTACCTTTTTTATTATTCCTTTCTTATCAGCCACAATATTGCATGGTGTATCGTCGCTTATGTTTTCTGGTGGAATATCTTGTTCCTTCACCTCAACAATCAGCTTTGTTCCTTCTATATCTATTGAAACAAAAGAAAATGTATTAATCTTTTCCAAAAGAACATTCTTTGCGTTATCCTCATCTATCTTATATCTTAAAACCCCTTCATATATATTTTCTTCCTTAAGTATATTTTTAATTTTCGTGTCATCAATTTTTTCATTCCCTAAAATTTCAATTTCCCATATAAAGGAGGTTAAAAAAAATATAATTCCTAAAAATATTATAAATCCTATTCCCAGCATCTTCCTCTTTTTCATTTTACCCATTAAAAAAGGTAATCCTCTTTTTTCATAGGCATATACTTTGCATTTCACTTTTCTTACAATATTTCTTAAGGACTTAAAACCTTCTATGCTTACCTTCGCTTCTACTATTGTATAATCAATTCTTCTTATATCCCAAATATATATGTTTTCTTGAGCGACCAAGTTCAGAAACTTCTCTAATGTCAACCCTTCAATTCTAATAATAACATATCCTCTTAAATAATTCCATATCTTAATAGCTAACATGCCCGCACCCCTAACTTAAAAATTCTATATTGTCAATTAATCCTGTCACTATTATTTCTTCTGTCAATATAGTCTTTATTACCAATTCTTCTCCTGTAATTTTAACTACTCCGCTGTTTGTATTAATCCTTATAACGTTTTGAGTGTATTCCACTATCCCTTTATGATTTAACAGGGATAATTCTATATTTCCTATAACTGTAATCTTGGGAAGATCCATGACGATATCTTTCGGTAGTTCCAGTGCTTCGGACATGTTAAGCTTCATATCTTTAATCTTTTCTTTCATTTTTTTAAACCCTCCTCCATACTAAAATTTATGCTCTATTTTTTAAAGGTATTACACAAAAGAAGAGCAGCCTCAGAAGAGAATTCAGATTCTCTTCTAAGACTGCTCTTTGTTATCTCAAACTTTTAGGTTTAGATAAAATCTCCGAAAATATAATTCCCCGGATGACATCTTCCTTAAAATTTCTCCTGCTTAACTTTTCAGTTTTTGTTTCTATTTTAGGTTTTTTCTCTTCCTGTTGCATAACTTCCGCATTTTCGGATTTCTCTATTTCAACCGTACTTTGAGTATACTCTTCTATATCGTTACTTTGAAATTCTTCTTCCTCTTCCACATTTTCCACACTTTTTTGATAATTATCAGTTTCTTTCTTATAAACCTGGTTAGGTATTCTTTTCCTTCTTTGACGATCTAATCTTTCCCTATCGATTTTTTGCTTTTCCTGTGAACTCTTTAGCAATGCGGGAATTATAAAAATAAAAAATGCAAATATCAATGCTTCAAATCCCATTTGCTCACATCCTATTCGTTGGAAGGTTTATCTTCCGTTTGAATTTTTGATATGGCGTTTCTCATTTCCGTATCTGCCAATATATTTTTCATATTATAATAATCCATCACACCTAATTTGCCTTCTTTTAATGCATTGGCAAGAGCCAAAGGTACTTCCGCTTCCGATTCCACTACCTTTGCTTTCATTGACTGAACTTCGGCCTTCATTTCCTGTTCTCTTGCAACGGCCATTGCTCTTCTCTCTTCTGCCTTAGCCTGAGCTATTCTCTTGTCTGCTTCAGCTTGATCTGTCTGCAACTTGGCACCTATATTTCTTCCTATATCCACATCTGCAATATCAATGGAAAGTATCTCAAAAGCAGTACCTGAATCCAACCCTTTCTCAAGAACAGTTTGAGATATGCTATCAGGATTTTCCAGTACATCTTTATGAGAAACAGAACTGCCAACCGTAGTAACTATTCCTTCTCCAACTCTGGCAATTATCGTCTCCTCACCTGATCCTCCTACCAATCTTTCAATATTAGCCCTAACCGTGACTCTTGCTTTTACCATTACTTCTATTCCATCCTTAGCCACCGCCGAAATTTGAGGAGTTTCTATTACCTTGGGATTTACGCTTACCTGTACGGCTTCCAATACATTTCTTCCCGCAAGGTCTATTGCCGCCCCTCTTTCAAATCCAAGAGCTATATTTGCCCTCTCTGCTGCTATTAACGCATCTATTAAGGTATTCACGTTACCTCCCGCAAGATAATGAGCTTCCAATTGATCCGCTCCTAAATTTAATCCTGCCTTCGTAGCCTTTATAAGAGGATTTACTATTCTGGAAGGCACTACTCTCCTCAACTTCATTCCTATAAGAGTTCCCATACTTATCTTAACTCCGGAAAAATAGGCTGTTATCCACAATCCAACAGGTATAAAAGTAAAAAACAAAATAACAAAAAGAATAATAATAATCGCTATACTTAACGTAACAACAAATCCTGACATATTACAACCTCCTCACAAATATTTTAGAGCCTTCTACTTTGTATATCTTCACTTGAGCTCCTCTATCAATATAGTTTCCTTCTGAAAGAGCATCTATTCTTGTTCCATCAATTTCAATTATTCCAGATGGACGAAGATCCGTAATTGCCACTCCTTCTTTATCTAAAAGTTGTTCCTGCAAAGATGAACTGTTATATCCTTTTTCTTTCGTAAATTTAGTCTCAAGCACTATTTTATTAAATAAAGGGCTTTTGTATCCTATTTTAATAAATACTACGGCGACTACGACCGTAACCATTAAAGCTACACTTAAACTCATTACAGCACTGGAAATATCTCCGGTAGCCATAATTATCCCTACTGCCAACATAATTATTCCACTGATTCCCGGCAATCCAAACCCCGGAACCATTGCTTCAACAACAAGAAGAATAAGACCTATTATAAAAAAAAGTAAACTTGCCCAATGGGAATTTCCGGCAATAATATTGCCTCCAAAAAATAATCCGAAAAAAACAATGGAAATAACTCCTCCAATTCCAAACCCCGGAGTAAATATTTCTATAACCATTCCTACAAATCCCAATGTTAAAAATAATGTACTTATAAACGGATTAGAAATAATTGAAGCAAGTTTATCTCTGAATCCTTCATTAACATTTGTTGAATATCCTTCACCATAAACAAAAGAACTTATTATCAATAATGCCATAATTATAAAAAATATCATCTTCCATTTTTTCAATTTATCACCTCCAGTTATTTATATTATATTATTACCCAAACAAAATACAATAAAAATATTAAATTTTATCTGAGCATAAATAAACCCAGGTAAAACCTGGGTTATTCCAAATATTTCTTACATATTCTATTTACTTCTTTTCCGTCAGCCTTACCCTTTATCTTAGGCATTACCGACTTCATCACCTTCCCAATATCTTTTATGGATTTTGCTTCAACTTCATCTATAGTTTGTTTAACAACTTTTTCTAATTCCTCTTCCGTCAATTGAGCAGGCAAATATTTCAAAAGAATATTCATTTCTTTTTCTGTAAGATCAACTAAATCTTGCCTTTTACCTCTTTGAAACTCTTCTATAGCTTCCTTTTTTTCTTTCAACTGCTTCGATATTATATCTATTATATCTTCATCTTTCAATTGGATTCTCTCATCTACTTCTCTTTGCTTAACAGCTGCCCTAATCATAGTAATGGTATTTTTTCTTACAACATCTCTATTTCTCATGGAATCTTTAAAGTCTTCCATAAGTTTTTCTTTTAATGACAAAATATCACCCTCTTAAAATCTACCCCTATTCTTCTTTCTAGCCGCTTCTGATTTTTTCTTACGTCTTACACTTGGTTTTTCATAGTGTTCTCTTTTTCTGTATTCAGCTAAAACGCCAGAACGGGCACATTGCCTTTTAAACCTTTTTAGGGCATTATCTAATGATTCATTTTCTCCTACTCTTATCTCTGCCATTTACTTTTCCCTCCCCTCTGCTACACCAAGAGTGCTTATACTTTATAAGTATAAGCGGAATTCGGCACTAATATATTATACATTATTCTTAATACTTCTGCAACAATATTTTAGCCCGGAGGCCATAACATTTCTCTGCCTCCTAATACATGAAAATGAAGATGATCGACACTCTGACCTCCAAATTCTCCGCAATTATTAACTATTCTGTATCCTTTTTCATCCAATAATTTTTCATGAGCAATTTTTTTAATAACAAGAAAAATGTGACTTATTATGGATATATTTTCTTCATTTATATCTTTAATTGAAGAAATATGTTCTTTAGGAATAACTAAAAAGTGTACAGGAGATTGTGGGTTTAAATCATTAAAAGCCACTACTTTATCATCTTCATATATAATATCCGAAGGAACTTCTCCACTCGCTATTTTACAAAATATACAGTTTTTCACCCCGTTCACCTCCCCTAAAAAATTGAATAATAATTATATTCTACATTCAGCTTAAAATTCCTCTATTTCTCCAATTAATTTTTCTCCGGCCAATTTAATTATTTTAGTTGAAACGATTTTTCCTTTTAAGCTTTTTCTATTTTTTGATATAACCCTCATATAGTTTGTCGTATAGCCTTCAACATAGCCCTTTTTATCCTTAGCATCCTCCTCATAAAGGACAGGCATGGACTTTCCAATAAATTTTTCTTCAAAATCTTCTCTCATTTCATTTCCTATTTTAATGAGTATCTCGCTTCTCTCGTGTTTAACATAGCCGTCAATTTGGCTTTTAAATTTACTTGCGGGAGTTCCTTCTCTCTGAGAATACTTAAACACGTGGATTCTTGAAAACCCGATTTTCCGAACAAAATTACAGGTTTCTTTGAATTCCTCTTCCGTTTCTCCGGGAAATCCCACTATTATATCGGTAGTTATCCCTACATCCTTCATATAATATCTAATGATATTAACTATTTTTTTATACTGTTCTACACTATATTTTCTATTCATCCTTTTCAGCACCGAATCACTTCCGCTTTGAAGAGAAATATGAAAATGATTACAGATTTTTTTCATTGAAGAAACTTTATTCATAAACTTCTCATCCACTAAAGTAGGCTCCAAAGAGCCTAATCTTATTCTTTCTATGCCTTCAATCTGATCTAATTCTTCCAATACATTTAATAAATCAACATCTTTCAAATCCTTACCATAACTCGCTATATGGATTCCCGTAAGGATAATTTCCTTAAATCCCTTATCTCTAAGCCTTTCCGCTTCTTTTAATATACTCTCTAAGGATCTGCTCCTTACAGGCCCTCTTGCATAAGGAATAATACAATAACTGCAGTACTGGTTACAACCATCCTGAATCTTAATATATGCTCTTGTCCTAAGCTTAACTTCGTCGATATTTAAATCTTCAAATTTTCTAAAATTTTTTATATCTCCCACTATATTTATCTTTTTTTTATTTTTCATGGCCTCTTCGCACAGATCCACCACTTTTTCCCTTCCTACAGTTCCTATTACTACATCTACATCTTTCATATTCTCTACTTCTCCCGGTGACATCTGAGCATAACAACCTACTACTGCTACTACCGAATTTTCATTGAGCTTTTTGGCCCTTCTTATAAACTGCCTGGATTTTCTGTCTCCCAAATTAGTAACAGTACAAGTGTTTATCACATATACTTCAGCTTCTTTTCCATTTTCAACAATATCATATCCCCTTTGCTGAAAAAGTTCCTCCATTGCCTCTGTTTCGTATTGATTTACTTTACAACCTAAAGTGAATATGGACACTCTCTTCATATAACCACTCCTATATATCTCCCAGCTCATATAACAATATAGATGCTGCTACAATTCCTGCCGTTTCAGTTCTAAGTATTCTCGGCCCTAAAGTCACCGTATTGGCTCCAATCCCTCTTAAAGTCTCTATCTCTTTCTGTGCAAATCCGCCTTCCGGTCCGATAATCAAATTAACCCTTCCATTTTTTATACTCTTTATTGCATCTCTAATTCTATTATTTTTTTCTTCTTCATAAGGAACTATGATATTTTCTCCCTTTATAAGTTCAATCATATCGTCAAATGAAATAATATCGTCAATCTTTGGGAATAAATCTCTTTTTGATTGTTGTGCAGCTTCTTTGGCAATCTTCGTCCATCTTGTTATTTTAGATTTCTCTTTGTTTTTATCCTTTACCTTAACTACTGTTCTCTCGGTCAAAAGAGGAAAGAACTCTTTTACTCCCAATTCTGTACATTTTTGAATTATAAAATCCATCTTTTCGCCTTTAGGTATGCCTTGATATAAAATAATATTAAAAGAAGGTTCTCCATTTCCTTTAAATATTTCCGCTATTTTTACCGTAACTAAATTTTTTTCGATCCGGAGTATCTTCCCTATATAAATAAATCCTTCGCATACCGCTTCTATTTTATCTCCTGTTCTTAATCTAAGAACATCTCTTATATGTTTTACATCTTCTCCCTCAATATATAAAATATCCTTCGATACCTGTTCGTTTTTAATAAAAAATCTATTCAATTATCTCATCCTTACCTATCTTTGCAGCTATGCAAATCCAATCATTTGTTTTTTCCGTTTCGATGATTTCAAGGCCGTTTTTTTTGAAATTTTTCTCTACATATTCCATTTTTTCGCCTATTATTCCCGATGCAACGAATATTCCGTCTTTAGACAGGTAATCCTTAATTGTTTCTGACAACGTCACTACTACTTCAGCAACAATATTAGCGACTATAATATCTGCATTTCCATTTATTCCATCTAAAAGATTTCCTTTTTTTATTTCTACAATATTTTCCACATTGTTAAGTAAAATATTATTATTTGATGACTCAATGGATACCTCATCCAAATCTACTCCGATTACTTTAGAAGCTCCCAATTTTGCACTGACAATACTAAGAATACCACTGCCGCAACCTATATCAAATACCTTACAGTCTTTCTTTATATGCTTTTCCAACATTTTAACACACATAATTGTGGTCTCGTGTGTCCCTGTACCAAAAGCCATTCCCGGGTCCATCTCAACAACTATATCATGTCCTTGTTTCTTATATTCTTCCCAGGTTGGTTTAATGACTATTTTCTCACCTATTTTTTTCGGTTTATAATATTTTTTCCATGCATCTTCCCAATCCTTTTCATATACCTCCGTTACTGTCATTTCTCCTAAAATTTTGTCTGAATTATACTGGGGAATTTTCTCAATATTTTGTCTTATCAATTCGATTTTATCAATTAAATCTTCACTTTCAGGAAAATATCCCTTAATAATAACTCCTTCAAAATCATCTTTTATAAGTGACGGATCAATATAATCCCAGTCCTCATCACTTTTCATGAAATCTAAAACGTCTTGAGGGTCTTCAATGGATAGCCCACCAACTCCCAAATCGTATAAAATATTTGAGACTGCCTCTTGAGCTTCCGTAGTAGTTTTAATTTGAACTTCCGTCCATTTCATCATCTCACATCCTTTGATCACAGATAAATCTTCCCTTATTATATCCATATTTAACTCTTTCGTCAACTAAATATAACCAACCCCTATATTGGAATTGGTTATATTGTTTTCAATTACCGAAAGCATCTTTTACTTTGTCGAAAAATCCTTTTTTCTCTCCCCGAATATTTTCTCCTGATTCTTCTGCAAATTCCATTAAAATCTGTTTCTGTTTTTCCGTAAGTTTCCTCGGAACTTCCACTTTAATTTTAAAATAAAAATCTCCTCTTCCATATCCTCTTACATTAGGAACCCCTTTATTTTTCAACTTAAACTGAGTTCCGGTCTGAGTGCCTTCCGGGATAACATATTTAATTTTTCCTTCTAAAGTAGGAACCTCTATTTCTGCTCCCAATGCAGATTGGACAAAGGATACCGGTATTTCACAGAAAATATCATTTCCTTCTCTCGTAAAAAGCTTATCTTCTCTGACATTTAAATAAACATATAGATCTCCTTCAGGTCCTCCCCGATCCCCGGCTTCTCCTTCGCCTTTAATGGAAATTACAGACCCTGTATTTACACCTGCAGGGACTTTTATCTTTATCTTCTTTGTCTTTGTCTCTTTTCCTGTTCCTCCGCAAACATTACATTTTTCTCTGATTATTTCTCCCGTTCCTCCGCATTCATCACAGGTAGCTACTCTCACAAACTGTCCAAAAGGAGTACTTTGAGTAAATCTAACTTCCCCCGTTCCGTGACATTTATGGCAGGTCTCCTTACCTGTACCAGGTTTGGCACCTGTACCGTTACAATTGGAACACTTTTGGGTTTTCCTGATTTTAACTTCCTTTTCAGTCCCAAATACAGCTTCCAAGAAATCTAAATCCAAATTATATCTAAGATCTGCCCCTTTTCTGGGCCCTTGCCGTTTGGTAGAAGATGTGAATCCTCCTCCAAATGCATCAAATATATCTCCAAATATATCCTCAAATCCTCCAAATCCTTGCCCAAAACCTCCTGTTTGTTGTCCGTTTACTCCTTCTTCCCCGAAGGTATCATATCTGCTTCTTTTGTTTGGGTCACTTAAAACTTCATATGCTTCATTTATCTCTTTAAATTTTTGTTCTGCTTCCTTATTATTCGGATTTAAATCAGGATGATATTTTTTTGCCAATATTCTGAAGGATTTCTTTATTTCATCTTGAGTAGCATTTTTTGATACATTCAATATCTCATAATAATCTTTTTTTGCCAAATATCTTCACCAACTTTCACAGCTTTATCTTAAATATTGTATCAAAAACCAAAGCTAAATGATACCATTTAGCTTTGGTTTTTGAAAATTATTTTTTATTATCTTTCTTATCATCATCATCCACTACTTCATAATCAGCGTCAACTACATCATCCTTTTTCTCACCGTCGCCGCTACTGCTCTGTGTTCCTTGATTGGTTTGGTTTTTGGAAGCTTGCTCATACATCTTCTGAGATACTGAATAAAATGCGGTAGTCAATTCTTCTGATTTTTTCTTTATCTCATCATTATCGGTTCCTTCAAGGGCTTTTTTAAGTTCTTGTAACTTTCCTTCTATTTTTGTTTTTTCATCTTGAGAAATCTTTCCTTCCATATCTTTCATGGTTTTCTCTGTCTGGTACACTAAGCTATCCGCATTATTTCTAATTTCAATTCCTTCCTTTTTCTTCTTATCCTCTTCCGAAAACCTTTCCGCTTCTTTTACTTTCTTCTTTATTTCATCTTCATTAAGATTAGTTGAGGCGGTAATGGTAATTCTCTGTTCTTTACCTGTTCCCAAATCCTTTGCGCTGACATTTACAATACCGTTAGCATCAATATCAAAAGTAACTTCTATCTGAGGAACTCCTCTTGGTGCCGGAGGTATACCGCTTAATTGGAATCTCCCCAATGTAACATTGTCTGCTGCCATAGGTCTTTCTCCCTGCAGAACATGAATATCTACAGCAGTCTGCCCATCTGCGGCCGTAGTAAACACCTGGCTTTTTCTCGTAGGTATCGTTGTATTTCTTTCAATAAGTTTGGTTGATACTCCTCCCATTGTTTCAATTCCAAGGGATAAGGGGGTAACATCCAAAAGAAGCAAGTCTTTAACATCTCCGCTTAACACTCCGCCTTGTATAGCAGCTCCTACAGCTACACATTCATCAGGATTTACTCCTTTGCTGGGATCTTTTCCTATAAGCTTTTTAACTGCTTCCTGAACAGCAGGTGTTCTTGACGAACCCCCTACCAATAAAACTTTATTTATATCATTGGGAGATAATTTAGCATCCTCTAATGCCAATCTTGTCGGCTCAAGAGTTTTTTCAACTAATTCTCTGGTCAACTCGTCAAATTTAGCTCTCGTTATATCCATAGTAAGGTGAAGAGGTCCCGATTGAGACATAGTAATAAACGGAAGATTAATATTGGTAGTAACTACGCTCGAAAGTTCTTTCTTCGCTTTTTCGGCAGCCTCTTTCAATCTTTGTAATGCCATTTTGTCATTTCTTAAATCAATGCCGTGTTCCTTTTTAAATTGTTCTGCTATATAATCCATTAAAATCTGGTCAAAATCGTCTCCGCCGAGATGATTATTTCCTCTCGTTGCTATAACTTCAAACACTCCATCTCCAAGTTCCAATATGGATACATCAAATGTTCCTCCACCTAAGTCAAATACCATTATCTTCTGGTGTTCTAATTCTTTATCCATTCCATAAGCCAAAGCTGCAGCCGTAGGCTCGTTTATAATTCTCTTAACATTTAATCCTGCAATTCTTCCGGCATCCTTTGTTGCCTGTCTTTGGCTGTCCGTAAAATATGCAGGAACGGTAATTACTGCATCCGTTACCTTCTCACCCAAATAATTTTCTGCATCTGTTTTTAATTTTTGTAAAATCATAGCCGATATATCCTGAGGGGTATAATTTTTACCATCGATATTAACGGTATAATCACTCCCCATTTTTCTCTTTATAGACATTATGGTTCTGTCCGGATTTGTAATAGCCTGTCTTTTAGCTGTTTCACCAATTAATCTTTCTCCGTCTTTTGTAAATGCAACTATAGAGGGAGTTGTTCTGTTTCCTTCGGCATTAGCTATTACTACTGTTTCTCCTCCTTCCATCACCGCTACACATGAATTTGTGGTTCCTAAGTCAATTCCTATTATCTTTCCCATGTATTATTTACCTCCTTAAATTGATTTCGTTTATTTAGCTATCTTAACCATACTTGGCCTTAAAACTTTATCCTTTAGCATATATCCCTTTTGAAATACTTCAATTATGCTTCCTTCTTCATAATTTTCATTTTCTTCTTGACAAACTGCATGGTGATAATTGGGATCAAATTTTTCCTTTAAACAGGAAATTTCCTTTAATCCATTTTTTTTCAAAATCTTTAACAGTTCATTATAAATTATTTCAACTCCTTTATAAAAAGAATCCTCTTTATTTTCTATAGTAACCAAGGCTCTTTCAAAATCATCCAATACCGGAAGAATACTCGTTATTATATCTTCAGCGGCATAAGAAATTATACTTTCTTTCTCCTTTTCACTTCTTTTTTTGTAATTCATAAAGTCTGCTTGAAGTCTGACAAATTTATCAGTAAGCTCTTTAATATTCTTATCCCTTTCTTGAATGCCTTTATCCTTTTCTTCGATTTCCTTTTTCATATCCTGCAATATTTTTTTCCCTTGTTCTTTCTCCTCATGTTTTTTCTTTCCTTTTTCCTCCGCTTTTTCTTCTTTTAAATTATCTTCATCCTCGTTTACCGCTTTCTGAGTTAATTCATCTTCCTTAGCTTTCTCATTTTTTTCCATCAGATCACCTCTTCCTATATATCAATAATACAAAAACTCCTTAATTATTTTTGAAAATACTTATCGAGTATTTCGCTTATATTAAGGGATAAAAGATTTACAGCATTTATTGTATTAATGTAATCCATTCTTGTCGGCCCTATAACGCCTATTTTCCCAACGGTATTTCCATCAAACTTGTAAGTAGCCGTAATCAAGCTGCAGTCTTTAAGCTCATCATAAGAATTTTCATCACCAATTGTAATTTCAATATCGTTATAGAAATCTTTCAACAATATACCCACCATCAAGTCCTTGTCTTCAATAAAAGACAAAAGTGTTTTAGCTTTTGCTATGTCCTTGTATTCCGGAAAATTAAATATATTCATCATACCATCAGCAAAAATCTCCACGTCTTCAATTTCGTCCAAAGACTGATTTATAATAGGTATAATATTTCCCACCACATTTCTGAAATCGTATAATTCTTTAAGCATAACAGTATCTATTTCCCTTGAAACTTTATCTAATGTTAATCCTTTAAGTTTTGAATTCAGAAAATTCGATATAGCTGTCAACTGTTCCTCCGAAATATTTTCCTCCATTTTAAAAATAGTGTTTCTAACAATCCCAGAATCATTTACTATTATAATCAGTATTTCATTGTTATCTATTGGAATTAATTGAATATGCTTTAAAGTGCTTTGATTGATCTGAGGTGTTATAGCAATTGAAGTATAGTTAGTTATTTTAGATAATATTTTTGCCGAATTCTGAATCAGTTGATCAATTTCCATAACTTCCTTCATTAAATTGTTTTTGATCTCCGCTTTTTCCCGTGAATCAATATCAGATCTTATATTTTTCATCAAAGTATCGACATATAATCTATAAGCCTTATCAGACGGAATTCTCCCTGCAGAAGTATAGGGTTTATTCAAATATCCCAGTTCTTCTAAGTCTGACATCTCATTCCTGATGGTGGCAGAGCTGACTCCAAGATTATATTTTTTTGAAATCGTTCTTGAACCAATAGGCTCTCCATTAGTGATATAGCTGCTAATAATGGCATAAAGTACTTTAAGCTTTCTATCATCTAACATTTTACCACCTCAAATATTTTTAAGATATTAATATTTATTAGCACTCTTATCTGTTGAGTGCTAATACTTACGATTTAAAATTATCACTACTTATACATTTTGTCAATAGGTTTTCAAAAACTTATTGTTGTTTATGGAAGAAAATCTACTTCTACAATATTTGATAAATCCAATCCTCTCTTAGTGAGATAAATTCTATTTTCATTTTCGTATAATAATCCGCCTTTTACGTGTCTTTCAATAATTTTCCCATATATTTCTTTTATATCAATTCCAAATCTGCCCAAAAAATTCTTTTTATCTATTCCTCTAATGAGCCTTAACCCTAATATGCAATATTCAGCCATCTCCATATCTTTATCTATGACCTCTTCTCCTGACACGGGAAAACTTCCGTTGTCCAAAGAAGATATATATTCTTTAATATCAGCAAAATTCCAATATCTTTTTCCAAAAATATTGGAATGAGCTCCTATTCCAAGTCCTATATAAGGTTTTAATTCCCAATAAAAAAGATTATGTTTACACTCATACCCTTTTTTTGCGAAATTGGATATTTCATAGTGTTCATATCCATTGGAAACAAGATACTCCATTCCCTTATGGTACATTGCTCTTTCCAAATCTTCATCCGGCAAATTCAGCTTTCCCCTATTATTCAAATCATAAAATTTCGTTCCCTTTTCAACAATGAGTCCGTAAAAGGATAAATGAGTGGGCTCTAATTTTATTACTTCCTTCAGAGTATATATGACATCTTCTAAAGTCTGAAAGGGCAATCCAAACATTAAATCCAGATTCACATTATTAAAACCTAAATTCCTTACTAAATCATAATTTTTATAAAAGTCTTCTGTATTATGAATTCTGCCTAATATTTTCAGCAAATTATCATTTAAAGTCTGAACTCCCATGCTTATCCTATTTATACCCGATTCCCTATATCTTACTAATTTTTCTTTATCAAGGGTTTTAGGATTGGTTTCTATCGTAACTTCCTTTAATTCATTTGTATCAAAATATTTATATATGCCATCCATTATTTTTTCAATATATATACTGTTAATTGATGAAGGAGTCCCTCCGCCGATAAATACGGTATTTAGCTTAAACTTTTTGCCAACAGAGGAATAAAGCCGAATTTCTTTTACTAAAGCATCTGTATATTTTTCAACATAATCAAATTTATTGGGAAAAGAAATGAAATCACAATAATTGCATTTCTTTAAACAAAAGGGAATGTGTACATATAACGCTAAATCATCCATCTATTTACCCCCTTAAACTATAGTAAGAAAGCCTTTCTTGAAATTCATTTTACGAAAAGCATAAATTGATGAAAATAATGGAACGTATCAGCCATACATTCCATTTAAAAATTATAAATTTATTTTTTTTCATCATATTTTAGCACAGATATAAAGGCCTCCTGAGGTATTTCCACCGAACCTATTTGTCTCATCCTTTTCTTGCCTTCCTTCTGCTTTTCAAGAAGTTTTTTCTTCCTTGTAATATCTCCTCCGTAGCATTTAGCTAAAACATCTTTTCTCAAAGCCTTTACCGTTTCCCTGGCGATTATTTTAGAACCGATTGCTGCCTGAATCGGTATGGCGAATTGATGCCTCGGTATAACGTCTTTAAGTCTCTCCACAATATATCTTGCCCTCTCATATGCTTTATCTTCGTTGACGATAATAGAAAAGGCATCTACCAGTTCCGAATTTATTAATATATCCAATTTAACCAGTTGGGACTCCTTATATCCTTTCAATTCATAATCAAGAGAAGCGTATCCTTTTGTTCTTGATTTTAGAGCATCGAAAAAATCATATATTACTTCGTTCAGAGGCATTTCATAATGCATAACCACTCTGTTTTGTTCTATATATTCCATATTTTTAAATATACCTCTTCTGTTCTGGCACAATTCCATAATTGCTCCCACATATTCGTCGGGAGTCATAATGGATGCATCTACAATGGGTTCTTCCATGTATTCAATTTCCGACGGTTCGGGAAGATTAGTGGGGTTCTGGATAGTCAACATCTTTCCGTCGCTCTTTTTAATTTTATATATAACGCTCGGAGCTGTAGCTATAAGCCCTAAATTAAATTCCCTCTCAAGCCTCTCTTGGACTATTTCCATATGAAGAAGCCCTAAAAATCCACATCTGAAACCATAGCCTAAAGCTTGGGAAGTCTCAGGTTCAAAGGTCAGGCTTGCATCGTTGACCTGAAGCTTTTCCAAGGCATCTTTTATCGTATTGAAATCTTCTCCTTCCGACGGATAAATCCCGCAATAAACCATGGGCACAACTTTTTTGTATCCCGGAAGGGGCTTTAAAGTTGGATTTTCAACTTCCGTAATGGTATCTCCTACTCTTGCATCTTTCACATTTTTAATACTCGCCGTTACATATCCTACATCTCCCGCTCTCAGTTTTTCAACAGGAATGTGTTTCGAACCGGTAACTCCCACTTCCGCTACCTCAAAAGTTTTTTCCGTAGACATCATTTTTATATTCATTCCCGACTCTATGCATCCGTCAAATACTCTTACATATGCGACCACTCCTTTATAGCTGTCATAATAAGAATCGAATATAAGAGCTTTCAGAGGAGCATCTTCATCTCCCTTTGGAGGAGAAATATTTTTTACTATTTGTTCTAATACCTTGTCAATATTAATACCTTCCTTCGCAGAAATCAGCGGGGCTTCTTCGCAATCCAGCCCTATCACGTCTTCCACTTCCTTTTTAACTTCTTCGGGCCTTGCACTTGGCAAATCTATTTTATTTATAACGGGAATAATATCTAAATCTTGGTCTAAAGCCAAATATACGTTTGCCAAAGTTTGAGCTTCGATTCCCTGAGTTGCATCTACTACAAGTACGGCACCTTCGCAGGCTGCAAGGCTTCTCGATACCTCATAATTAAAATCCACATGACCCGGAGTATCTATTAGATTAAGAATATATTCTTCTCCTTTTTTATCTTTATAAATAAGTCTTATTGCTTTTAGTTTTATTGTAATTCCTCTTTCTCTTTCCAAATCCATGCTATCAAGCATTTGATCATGCATTTCCCTTGCAGTATAAAGTCCTGTAGTTTCAATAAGCCTATCTGCCAAAGTGGACTTTCCATGATCAATATGTGCGATTATTGAAAAATTTCTTATTCTCTTTTGCCTATCCATATATAAACTTCCTCCTCAATCTTTGGAAATAATCATAAATAATTATAGCAAAGAATTAAATTCATGTAAATTAAAATGACCAACTTCATTGGTCATTTTAATGTTAAATAATATTCTTTTCCAAACAAATGAATTTCAATTTTTTCCTCTTCTTTTCCAATAAAAAAAATATCACTTTTCTCTCCCCTTAATTGAGAAAAAGAAATATTAACAGCTTTAACTCCGAAATACAAAAATACAAAAGCACATAAAATTAGACTCATCTTTAGAATAAAATAAGATCTATTTTTCTTTTTACTTTTACTTCTGCTCATCCTCGTTTCCAAATTTATCACCCAAATTATTATTGGGTAAATTTAGAATTTTTATACTAATTTAATTTTCCGAACCTATCATCAAAGGGAAAATATCTAAAGTTAGCAATTCCCTTTATCGAATCGACGGGAATACATCCAAAATATCTGCTGTCCTTACTTGCTCCCTGTTCTCTATTATCTCCTAAGACAAATACATACCCTTTTGGCACTTCCCACTTACTCTTATCATAAGTAAGAGTATAAGAATCTCCTAATATATAATTTTCTTTAAGGACCTTACCATTTAAATATACTTTCCCATCCTTTATTTCAACCGTATCTCCTGCAATTCCGATTACTCTTTTAATATAATCCTTATTTGCAACATCCGGAGCTTTAAGTACTATAATATTTCCCCTTCTCGGAGATTTAAAATACAGAGAGACTTTATCGGTAAATAATCTGTCTTTTTCATATAAAGTAGGATACATAGAACTTCCCAACACATAAGTAGTGTTAAAAACAAAAGACTTTATAAGCAGTGCTATAACTACTGCAAAAACTATGCTTTTTATCCATTCCATGGCTTCACTCTTTTTATCGTTTTTCCTCTCTTCTTCCATCATATATTCCTCCAATCAATTCTCTTTATATATTATATCATTTTTAAAAATTATTAAAAGCAAAAATTATTCCGATATAATGTTGGACATAACAACCCCTATTATCTTTGCTATTAGCTTGGAAGATGCCTTGGCTTCATCAATAGTATTAAGATTGCTTCCCACTTCTATTAGAGCGTAATAATTCGTTACAAACTGATTAAATCTTCCTGTAGGTTTTATTATTATTCCCTTACATAATCCGGGATACATTTTATCAGAAACATTTTTTATATATTTTGCAAATTCCGTGACCTCTTTTACGTTAGGGGAATCAGGCCCTATAACTAAAGAAAAAGTCGCTACATCTTCACCATTAACTTTTACCTTGGCTTCGGATTTTGCCTTGTCAATATAGGAGGCATCTTCAGAAACTCCGTCTCTATGAACATCAAATACCACCTTGAGATTAGGTTCTTCCTTCAATTTGGAAGTAATGGTCTTTAAACTTCTGGAATAAGACTGGCCGTAAGACGGAATATCATGGTATGTATCTATATGTATAGTATTATACCCATCTTTATTCAACGTCTCGTACATCACATCACCTATAGTAAGCATATTATATTTTCTTTCAGTTGTATGATACTGATTTTCCTTTATTGGCAAATATCCTTCGGTTCCATGAGTATGATATATTACTATGTATGGCTTACTTTTATCTACTTTTATGGGATTAATGTTAGAAGGCTTTGAAATCTTACTTACGTCCACACTGGCACTGGAGTCTTCCTCCATCAGTTTTCCTTCTTCTTTTTCCAGTTCATCTTCTATGAGAATTAAATCTTCCAATGTTTCCGCATTTGTTTTTTCTTCCTGGCTTTTACTTTTATCTTCCCCTTTGTTGTCGGATACTGTGAATTTATCATTTGCTAAAGAAAACAGTGCTGGAAACTGAGATTTAACAAAATTATTTATATCGATGGATACATTAAAATATTTTCCCCTTACATATTCATATATGGATGAACTTTCCTTATTTTCTTTTTCCAAATAATATTTAAACCATGAATTTGATTTCGAAAAAAGGTCTATGATTAGATCAGATGTTTTAACAGTTTTAGGAGAAATCTCCTCAGATTTGTTATCTGAAATAACAAACAAATTATTGATTATACTCGCCCCAATAAAAAAGATCAGCATAAGAAAAAAAGCATAGAGAATATAATCTGTTCTTGTCCTTTTGGTATTCATAATTAAGCACCCCTTATTCCTTTAGTATCTTAACAAATTATATTCTCCATTTATTCAATATATGAAATTAAGTTAGATTAACTGATATATGAATTCAAATCCTTAAAGGTCAACCCATGATGAACAGCCAAATTAATTCCGTTAGACAAAACAAAGGACAAATTAGTGATTAAAGAATCTATTTCCTTTGGGGTAACCAAAACATTTGGCATATAAGGTTCTAATACCTCCCTTATAAGACTATATTTATCCTCCTTTGAAACATTTTCAAGGAGATTATAAAACTCTTCTCCCACCTTTGCTTCCTTTTTCATGGAAGAAATAATCAGATTCATGGTATCGTTTACCATAGTGGCCGCATCTACTACTGTCGGCACTCCTATAGCTATGACGGGTACACCTAAATATTCCTTGTTTAATCCTATTCTCATATTTCCTACTCCGCTTCCGGGATTTATTCCGGTATCGGATATTTGAATGGTGGTACTGACCCTTTCCATTCTTCTTGAGGCCAAGGCATCAATTGCTATTACCAAATCAGGCCTTGTTTTTTCAACTATCCCTTTAATTATTTCACCTGTTTCTATTCCCGTAGTTCCCATAACTCCGGGAGATATTGCCGATACGTTGGAGAGTGCTTCGTCCTTTTCCTTTTCATATGTTACAAAATACTGCCTGGTAACTATTATCTTCTCAACTACTTTAGGCCCTAAAGCATCCGGAGTTACGTTCCAATTTCCAAGACCTACAATTAAAGTTTTAGTCAATTCATTGATATTAAAAAGAGATTTTATTTCCCTCGAAATTAAAAAACTGATTTCTTCCTTTAATTCATCATCAGAATTTTTAAGTTCGGGTACTTCCACAGTTATATAATTGCCCTTAGGTTTTCTCATGTTCTCTTCTCCCTGAGAATTCAATATCTTTACTTTTGTTATGCTGTAGTTTTTCTTCTCGTATTGTTTAAATTCCACTCCCGGCACTTCTCCATCTTTGCCTTCTCTATAAAATTCTCTGTCTTCTACGGCTAAATCTGTTCTGAATTGAAACACAAAATCCCTCCTATCTTTTCCTCTCCTTATTTTAAGTTTAATTTTCATATTTATGTATTGTAAAGTTAAATATCCTTGCAATTTATACTTCTTCATGGTAAAATGTTTTTTGTTAGATTAAGAGGAGGTGAAATCATTGGCAAATATTAAGTCCGCAATCAAAAGAATAAAGGTCACTAAAAATAAAACAGCTATAAATAAAAGCAGAAAATCCGAAATTAAAACATATATCAAAAAATTTGATAAAGCTCTTAATGATAATAACATAGAAGAAGCAAGAGTATTACTTAAACTTATAGATAAAAAGTTAAAGAGAGCAGCTATAAAAAACACTATTCATAAGAATGCTGCATCAAGAAAAGTCAGCAGATTAAGCAGAAGATTAAATGAGAAAGTAAATGAAGCAGTGTAAAGATAAAACTTCGGAAGATCCGAAGTTTTATTGATTATAAACACATAATTGAACTACCAGCATTTCCAACGCCAATTTTTCTTCCATTATTCCTGTTTTTATGTTTCTGTCTCCGTCAGCACAAAAATTTAATGCTTTTTTTAGCTGTTCTTCAGAAAAATTCTCACTTTTTTTTCTGATATTTTCAAATTCTCTCTCCTTTATATTAAGCTTTTCCAAAGTCTTTTTATTATCATATCCCATTTTCTTCGACAATTTATACATAAGCATAAACCTTATTTGTCTTATAATCATATAAAGAATTCTAAGTATCGGCTCCCCGGCAAGATACATTTCATTGAGAAGTCTCAGAGAATCATCCGTGTTTTTTTGAGCAATATTGTCAAGAAGCTTAAATATATTGTTTTCTAAAGTCCTGCTCATTATTACATCGATATCTTCCTTTAAAATTTTCTTTTTATTCCCGGCATATTCTGATATCTTTCCAATTTCATTTTTTAAATCGTATAAATTTTTGTCCGTATTCATTCCAAAATATGAAGATGAATCTATAAAATATCTGATATTCGATAAATCAATAACCTTGCCATATTCTTCAAAAACTTTTTTTACGAAATCGTTGAGAATCTTTCCTTTCAATCGTGAGAAGTTAACCGAATCTCCAACTTTTTTTATTTTTTTTACCAAAGTTAACGAATTATCAACTCCACTTTGTTTTTCTATGAATATTAAACATACATAATTGTCCAAAGTTTGAATATAATCTCCTAATTCCGCAAAGGAACTATTTTTAACGGTTCTACCCTCATCCGATTTTTTTCGTGAAAAAATATTCAAATCCTTAACTACCACAATCTTCTTTTCCGACATAAATGGAAGGGTCTCGCAGGCATTAAATATCATATCAAAATCCGCTTCCTTCCCTTCGATAACAACATAATTCAATGATTCCAAGTCTTTATCAACAAACTCTTTTTTCAGCAATTTCAGGGAATAGTCCATCAAATATTCTTCTTCCCCATAAAATATATATGACCTTTTTAATTTCCTGCTTTTAATATCCGTCATCAACTCTTCATAATTCATAATATTTTAACTCCTTTTCCAAAGAAACATAAATCTTTAAGAATATAAACTCCAATAATATATATATTATACCAAAATTAATTTCCCTTTCGTATTTTATTATACATTCCCATAGATCCATTTTATCTTTCAAAAAATAATCTATGATTACATTTGCTCTATCCATTTCTAAAGTTATAAGTCCCATTTCATCAGTTCTGTACAGTTTCGTTCCCAGTTCTTTATACCTTTCCAATACTACCTCATGGGGGTGATTGTATGAATTCTGCCCTACGCATATAAAAGCATATTTGGGACTTAATTTTTTAATAAATTCGTCTGTAGAGGAAGTCATGCTTCCATGATGAGGGACCTTTAAATAATCTGCAGGAGTACAGTCTTCGATTATAAGCTCCTCTACTTCTTTTTCAATATCACCCGTAAAAAGAATCTTGTTATTATAATAATTTAAGAAAAACACCAAAGAAAAATTATTTTCCTTATCCGTTCTGCTGCTTAAATCCCCTTTAGGGCTGATAACATTTATATAAATTTTATCATCTATATAAATATTGTCTCCTCCCTTAAGCTCTATAAGAGGAATCTTTTTTTCTGCCGCCTTTTTGCTCATATCATTAAATATCTTATTATCCTCCGGACAATGGCTTATATAAATTTTATCTATGTCCATATTTTCCATAAGAAGAGGAAGGCTTTTGCAATGATCCTCGTCAAAATGAGTAATAAATACCCCTGACAAATTAAATATTCCCTCTTTAACAAGGTATGGAAGGACTACTCTTTCTCCCACATCAAAATCCCCAAAGATATTTCCTCCCGTGTCAATTAAGTAATTTCCGTTATTTGTTCGCAACAATATGGAATCTCCCTGTCCCACATCTATAAACTCCACTCTCATACTTTTATCTGTAAAATCAAGAATAGAAGAAAATAATATTAAAATTAGGGAATAAAAGAAGATTGCCTTTCTTATTCTGAAATCAAAGACATCTAATCTTATTATCCTAAAAATACTTAATAATAAAAAATAATATATTATCATCTCCGATACATTCGGGGAAAAAACTTTAAAGGGCTTTGGAGAAGCTTCCATCAAAACATCTGAAATACAGTTTTGAACATTCATCACTGCTTCAAGTAACTTCCCTGCGTAAACGGCGATATTCATATTAATGAAAGAAAAAATGAGAAGAAAAAATCCTCCTATTAATATAAGTGAAAACAGTGGTAGTAATATAAAATTTGCAAGGATACTGACAAGAGATATATTGTTGAAATAATATGAGTTAACGGGGATAATGCCTACCTGAATTGCTGAAATGGCGGATAAAGAAGATAACAACCCTCTGCTGAAAGGGTAAAATTTATGTCTTATGGCTGATGTGAAAACAAATAAGGATAAGGTAGCGATAAATGACATCTGAAACCCTATATCAAACAGGAATAAAGGATTATATCCAAGAATTACAAGCATAGCAAAAAACAACGTATTGATATTATCATATCTTCTGAAAGACATCTGGGAATACAAAATGATTGAAAACATTATTAAGGACCTTAATATGGACGGAGGAAACCCTATAAACATGCCATACATCCATACAATAAAAGACGTAATTAAAATATTAATTTTTCTTTCAACTCCCAAATAAGCAAGAATCTTAATTATTATAAAGGATATAATTCCTATATGTTGTCCGGAAGCAGCTAAAATATGAGCCAGTCCCAATTCCCTGTACTTTAAAATTTCATCTTCCTTCAGATAATCATATTCTCCTAATAATATGGATTTCATTAAGTTTCCATTAGAAGGGGAAAGGGTTCTTTGGAATGTATCTTCCACTTTATCCTTAAATTTCAAAGATAGGTATTCCATCCTGTTGAGCTTTTCCTTACCTGTTTCAGCCAAGTTATAATCTCTTACGGTAGTTGTAACATATATGCCTCGCGTCATCATATAAAGCTTATAATTAAATAATTTAGGATTTGTATTTCTTTTTACTTCCTTTAAGTCACATGGAAAATATATTTCATCTCCGGGACTTAATTCATTTTTACCGACGACGTTTAAAGACATTCTTTCTTTTATAAGATGTCTTTGGCCTTTAATCCTTATTTCTTCAGTATCTAAAATATATCGCTTTTTTTCATCAGAGCTTAAAGTTACTTCTTTTATAATTCCTCTTATATTTATCTGAGAACCAACATAATTTAATAAATAGCTGCTATTCAGCTTGTTATATGTATTAAAAGCTCCGGCAATAAATAATAAAATGAAAATAATAATTAAACTCCTCTTATCAAACTTTATAAAAAAGAGCAGTATCAGTATCAATATTCCAAATATTATTTTTAATGTCGTAAAGTTAAGATTAAAAAAATAGGAAAATACTATTCCGCAGGCGAAGGAAACTGCAATAAAAACAAATGGTCTTTTCATCCTTTGATCCCCTAAAAACCATATTTAAAATTATTTTTTTCTGTCTCTATGAATTCTGTTTAAAGCCCATATCATAAGTATTAAACCTAATATAACAAAATAATATCCGTTTGATTTACCCATATCATTACCCCTTCATTCATATTTCATATATTATATCATATTTAAAATGGAAATTATAATTTATCTGTTATTGTTATTATATCAAATATAGTGGTAAAATGTTTTTAAACAATACTGTAGGGGTGAATACGATGACTGAAAAAATATTTTTGGAAAATCCATATTTAAGTGAAATTGATGCAAGAATAACAGAGAAAAAATACTTAAAAAATAAATTTTATCTTAAGCTTAACAGGACAATTTTTTACCCGAATTTGGCGGGAGGACAACCTAAGGACGAAGGAAAAATAAATGATATAGACGTAATCGATGTATTTGAAGAGGGCGGAGATATAGTTCATGTCATAGAAAAAAATATTAATAGCGATAAAGTTCACCTGAAAATCGATCTGAATTTAAGGTTCGATTATATGCAACAACACTCCGGACAACATCTTCTTTCTGCGGTATTCTATAAATTATATAACGGAAAGACTTTAGGGTTTCATATAGGAAGTGAATATTCATATATTGATATAGATATTTCCGATTTCAATGAAGAAGAAGCAAAAAAAGTGGAGACCTTTGCTAATAAAGTCATATATTCTAATCTTCCCATAAAAACTTATGAAATTCTAAAGGATGATGTCAGCAAAATACCTGTAAGACAAAAGCCTACAGTTGATTCAAATATCAGAATTGTAGAAATAGACGGATTTGATTTTTGTCCTTGTTGCGGTACCCACTGTAAGGCCACCGGAGAAATAGGGATTGTCAAAATAAGAAAGTGGGAAAAGCAGAAAAGAAACATTCGGATAGAGTTCTCATGCGGATTTAGAGCATTAAACGATTATTCATGGAAAAACAGCTATATCAACAAAATTTCCAATATTTTGTCCACAAAGGATAAAGATGTCCTACACAAATTTGAAAAATTATTTACGGAATACGAAAATTTAGAAAAAGATAACAGGGATTTAAGGGAAGAACTCCTCATATATAAAGCGAAGAACTTGCTCAAAGAGAGCCAATTAAAAAATGGCGTAAGAATAATCAAAAAAATATTTATTGATACAGATTTTAAGGAGGTAAGTTTTATATCCTCTTATTTAAAGGAAAACGAAAATGTGCTGACGCTATTTACAGTTATAAATCAAGAAAAGTGTCAATTTATATTCAGCAGAAACAAATTGATTAAAGTAAATATGCAAAGAATTCTAAAAGCTATACAAAATAGTATTCCGGAAATTAAGGGAGGAGGAAACAGTCAGACCGTTCAGGGAGGATCTGCTCCTGAAAAAGCAGATGAAATTTTAGACATGGCATTTGACTTAATTATGGAAGGAATATGATTTACCTTAGTGTACAAAAAAGGCCTCCTTAATATGTATTTATATTTAATAGAGGCCTTTTTCCATAACCTAATATATACTCTATTAATTTATTTCTTGTGTTTAGAAATCAAGAATAATATTATAACATTTTATAATTATAATATTATAAACTCTACTTTATCCAAAGCCCTCCTCAGTTTATAATTAATGCTCTGGCTGTCAGCCGCATCAATATCCGGGGATGGCCCCATTAATATGTGAGTAATATCATTTCTTTTAGCAAATTCCGCCATGGTCTTTACGATATCCTTGGACCTTAAAACAGTCAAATCTGCGCCTACCTTTTTGGATACATTAAATAAATATTCTAAGGCTTCTCCATCATTTTGACTTTCTAAAAAATTTTCTTTTTCATTAACAACGTGTATTACATATAACCTATCTTTATCTTTATTGATCATGCTATATCCGCTTAGAATTAGCCTTTCACAATTTTTTTGCTGAGTCACGCAAACCATGACATTCTTGCTCTTCATTAAAATCAATCCCCCTTATAAAGAGTTTACTCTTTTATTATACCATTTATCACGAAAATATGCTGTTCAAAATTGAAAACGTTTTTAATATAATGTTCTACTAATATATGTCCATTTATAATAAAATATCTCTTTTAAAGTTCGTGTCCTATAAACAAAATATAGACTAAGATAGAAATTAGTCTATATTAATGAAGATCGTCCAGCAAAAATATTACCACTTTTCATAATGTACTTTTTCTCTCTTAAATCTGTCTCCTGCCATCCCCTTTTCTGCAGGATAACCTACTGCAACTACTGCAAAGGGGTTAACACCTTTTGGCAAATCTATTATCTCAGATAGGGGAGCCATGAGCTCTTCTCTTGGATATACTCCGCACCAGCAGGTACCCAGCCCTATGCCATTTGCCTGAAGAAGAATATTTTGTATAGAAGCTGCCATATCCTGAGGCCAAAATACACCATTATATTTTACCTTACTTGTATCTGCACATGGTATTATGGCCAAAGATGCTTCCCTTAACATCTGAGTATAAGGATGAATCTTCATTATTCTATTCAACGTTTCTCTGTCTTTTATTACAACAAAATGCCATGGCTGCTCATTTCCTGCTGAAGGAGCATACATCGCTGCTCTTAACAATTGCTCTATTTGTTCATCTGTCACAGTCTTATTTTCATATCGCCTGATACTTCTTCTGTTAAATATTTCTTGCATAATCTTCCCTCCCATAAGAAATATTATATTCTATTTTTATTAAAATACATTGGATGCCTTTAATACTTTATAAGAAACAACAAGCATTGTTAAATAAATTAATCCCCACAATCCGTAGGCTTTTAATCCAATAAACATAATCGCCAATACTAAAACTGGATGTATCCCAAGAGAAACAGACACGATTTTGGGTTCTATCACTTGTCTGACTACACTTATTATCAAATACAATATTATAATTCCCAATGCAACAAAATATTCCTTCATAATAAAATATATGATTGCTAAAGGTATGTATATTAACCCAGGCCCTAATATCGGCAAAATATCGGCTATTGCACAGACAATGCTTAAGACTAATCCATATTTGATTCTAAATATAGAAAAACCTATAAGGGTTTGCAAAAAGGTTAAAAAATAAATTAAACAATAAGATTTAACATATTTAGTAATCATGTCAATTCCTTCATGCTTAATGTTGCTCATTTTTATTTTAGCTTTCTCTGAAAAAATAGATTTTACCTTTTCATTTATTTTATCCATATCCCTTGAAAAGAAATAAGTGGAAATAATGATAACAAATAATGCTGTAATTCCCATAGGCACACGCATAGCAATGGACACTAAGCCGTTTAAGCCCTTTCCCAATATATTAAAGCCGCCTTTAACAATATTGGATATGTTTTCGCTGTTTTCTTCCACAAAGGACGGATCTATATCTTCAAAATATACACCTACTCTTGAAATAAAATCCTGTATTGGTTTTAAAATTTTATCTATATCTATTGCAGAAATATTTATCAGAAGAAGTTTTAATTCGTTTATTGCCTTAGAAAAAAATAAATATACAATTAAAAAAAATAACGAATATATTATAAGGGATGCTAAAAAAGAGGGCAGCCCTTTTTTCAATTTTAATTTGTCTCTAAAAAATCTGACTAAAGGCTGAATTAAAAAGGCTATTCCAAATGATATAAAAAAAGGAAAAGTATAAGAAATTGTTTTAACAAACAGAATAAAAATTAAAGTATATATAACTAAAAATATGCCGAAATGTTTTAATTCATTAACAAACTTTTCATTAAACATTTATCATACCACCATCTTTACAAATGTTTCCTTATTATACTTTAAATTTGAAATTAACTTTTGAACTGATTAGTAGTTATAGTTTATATGAAAAAATATTTAATGTCAACATATTCAAAAAATCAAAGTTATAGAAAAATTCTTTTCAATTGTTCTACAATCCCTATAACTAAATTAGATAAAAGCAGCATAATCCAAATCCATTATATATAAAACTTCCTTTTCAGCTAAATAAACATAAACTGAAAAGGAAGTTTTATATCTTTTAAATTTAAGTTACTGAATTTTCACCGTTTTGTCGAGTCATTAATTATATAGACTTCATTGCCTTATCTATACGCTCTAAGGCTATCTGTATGTTTTCAATTGAATTGGCGTAGGACAATCTCAGGTAACCTTCCCCCACTTCCCCGAAGCCGGTTCCTGCCAACACAGAAACCCCTGCTTCATATAATAAATAATTCTCCAGCTCTTTGCTGCTCTTTCCGGTTCCCGTGATATTAGGAAATACATAAAATGCTCCCTTAGGTTTCAGGCATTTAAATCCTTTTATGGAATTTAAGCCGTCTACTATCAGATCTCTTCTTCTCCTGAATTCTTCAATCATTTTATCTATTTCATCCTGGGGCCCCAAAAGCGCTTCAACTCCCGCCACTTGAGTAAAGGTTGCGACGCAAGCATTGCTGTTAACCATTAGCTTGCTCATCTTTTCTGCTAACTCTTCATTCATTATGCCATATCCTAACCTCCAGCCGGTCATGGCATAAGCTTTAGAAAACCCATCAACTACTATTGTCCAATCCTTCAACTCAGGTATGGAGGCTATGGATTTTACTTCGCCCGAATATACTATCCTGTCATATATTTCATCCGATAATACATATATTCCTTTCCCTTTTATTGCATTGGCAATTTCATCAATGTCATCAGGAGTCAAGACTCCTCCTGTAGGATTTGCAGGAGAATTAATCACAATAAGTTTTGTTTTATTTGTTATCTTTGATTTAAGCTCCTCTATATCCAATCTGAATCCTTTTTCTTCTTTTATCTGTATAGGAACGGGAACAGCTCCCAAAAAATAAATCAGGTTGCCGTACGTGGGATATCCGGGATCAGGATAAATAACTTCATCTCCGGGATTTACAAGGGCTAAAAATGTATAAAATATAGCGGGCTTTGCACCGGGTGTAACAACTATTTCTTTAGGGTTTGTATCTATATTTTTATGTTTTTTTACATATTTTGTAATTGCTTCTCTCAAAGGAAGATATCCTTGCGTCGTTGCATAATGGGTATATCCTAAATTCAAAGCTTCCTTCCCTTTTTCTACGATGTTTTTCGGTGTATCAAAATCAGGCTCCCCTATTTCAAAATGAATAATATTTTTCCCTTGCGCCTCCAATTCCTTCGTTTTAGCAAGAATTTCAAAGGCCGCTTCCCCTTTTAATCTTCCTGCTCTATCTGCAAATATGTTAGCTGTCATTCTCATTCACCATCCTCAATTATATTTTCCAATTTGTGCATTGTCTTTGCCTATACTAATCTGTCATTTTACCTATATAGGTAAAATGGCAGATTAATCTTATATAAAACTTTGTTTCTTTTATTGTTCAAATTCTTTGAATAAAGCCTCGAACTGCTCCTTGCTGTCCTTAATATGATATACATGCTTGTCCTCCGGGAATTTCACATTTTTTACATCACTTATATATTCCTTAAAGGCTTCTGTTATAATCTCCGCAACGTTTGCATATTTCTTTACAAACTTTGGTGTAAACGCTTGGAACATCCCCAACATGTCTCCACAAATAAGCAATTGTCCGTCGCATGGAGCTCCGGCTCCTATGGAATACACTGGTATGCTGAGTTTTTTACTTATATACTCTGTAACTTCAGGCGGAACCGCTTCTAACAATAATGCCCTTGCTCCGGCTTCTTCAATTGCCAAAGCATCTTTAATAAGCTCTCTGGCACTGTCAATTGTTCTGCCCTGTGCTTTAAATCCTCCCAATTGTCCGGAACTTTGAGGTGTAAGACCTATATGACCGAACACGACAATCCCAGCATCGGAAATCGCTTTAATTCTACTAATAACTCTTCTTCCGCCCTCTAATTTAATTGCATCTACATTCGCTTCCTTTAAAAATCCACATGCATTATTAACTGCGTCCTCATCTGATATCTGATAAGATCCAAAAGGCATATCTCCTATAACAAATGTATTTGGTGCACCTCTTCTAACTGCTTGACAGTGAGAAATACAATCATCCATTGTAACCGGAATAGTTCCTTGATATCCTAATACAACCATACCTAAAGAATCCCCCACAAGTATCATATCAATCCCCGCTTGCTCAGCGAAAGATGCCATCGGAAAATCATAGGCAGTTACCCACGATACTTTCTCACCGTTTTTCTTCATCTGATAAAAATCTAATATTGTTTTTTTCTTACTCATATTAATTCTCCTCCTAAAATATATTATTATAACCATACGCTAAATTTAACTGAAACCCAGATTTTTCTGATATTTTATCAGTCAGTTCTACAAGAGTATTCCCCATCTTCAGCCAAGTCCTTTTTCATTCTTGAAACAAAAGATGATAGACTCGATACAATATAACCCAATTCCTCTTTGTTCTCTGCATAACCCTCCCCGCTGATTAAATAATTTTTCAGCTGTTGCTTTTCATTTTGTTTCTCCCATTTAAATAATATATAGTGTGTTCTTCTATATAGTACGCCGTATTATTATATAGTACCAAAATTATATCATGAATATAATTATTAATCAATAGGACAAATTTAAAAAATATACGAAATTTTTACAAAATTTATTTTTTTAAAACTATTGATTTTAAGAAATAAGCATGCTAATATTATATTAATATATACGTTCTATATTACAGTATGCCGTACTATGTTGTAGTATGTTTGTGCGAATTTAACGTATCCATGTATAATAATGCGATACAGCATAATTATAATCTTATATAAAGGAGAGTTGATATGGAAAAGCCGGTAGTTATCACTCATAACAATCAAAATATGATAGGAATGTTACACGAAACATCCGATAAAAAAACATCTCCTTGGATTATCATGATTCAAGGTATCGGAGACGCTAAAGCAGAAAAACATAGAATGTTTATAAAAATTGGCAGACGATTAGCAAACAAAGGAATAAATTCCTTGAGAATTGACCTCCTGGGATATGGAGACAGTGAAGGTGATTTTGAAGATATAACTGTTTCCGAAGAAATAAACCAGGTAATCACATGTATAGATTGGCTGAAACATAATAAAAACGCTAAAGATATAGGATTGCTGGGATACAGTTTAGGAGGTTGCGTGGCTGCTTGTACGGCCGCAAGAATAAAAGAAATCAAAACATTGGTATTATGGTCACCGGTTTCTAACCTATACTGGAACTTGTTAAATTATATAGGAGAAGAAGAATTTCTTAAAGGACTGGATGGGAAAACGATTTGTATACCCGACGGTGATGCGTTAAAGGGAAATTTCTTTAAAGAATTAGCCCAAATTGACCCTGTTGAAGAAATAAAAACTTATCAAAACCCTATTCTATTGATTCAGGGCACTTCCGATACAGCTATTTCTCCAATAAACGCATATAGATACAGGGAATCTTTTACTAACTTAAATAGCACGGTTCATTTTATAGAAGGAGCTGGCCACACATATGACAAACTTGAACATGAAAAACAGCTCCTTGATTCAACTGAAGAATGGTTTGCAAAAACTTTGCTGTAGCGGACATGATTCGTCGGTACAGTAATGTCTATATCAAAAATTATCCTTTCATGAGCAAACGTTTTTAATAATTATTGAAAACAAAGTTTAAAATTTACATCTTTGCCTCGGCTATAGATTTAAAAAAATATTATACTGACCTATAAATTATAAAAAATTTAGGGAGATGATGATTGTGGCATTTGAAAATTTTATTTATGCATTGGGCAACGAATTATGGAGTAAATGGGTTTTAATAGCATTATTAGGCACCGGTATAATTGTATTATTTGCTACGAGCGGCATCCAAAAATATTTAGGTTTAGCATTAAAAAAGACTTTTAAATCCTATTTTAAAGGTACAAAAGCCGAGAAAGACCAAAAAGAAGTAGCAGGAAACATATCTCTGGTAAAAGCATTATTTACGGCTTTATCGTCAAGCATTGGAGTAGGTAACGTTGTCGGAGTCGGTACAGCTATTGCCATGGGTGGTCCCGGTGCCGTACTGTGGATGTGGATTTCAGGATTATTGGGAATGGGATTAAAGTATGCGGAAGTAGTGCTTTCTCTTGTTTACAGACAACAAGATGAAAATGGAATATATCGAGGTGGTCCGATGTATGTATATAAAAACGGACTACACGCTAAGTGGGCAGGTTATATATTTGCTATTATTATATCGGTGGTATCATTAATAAGTTTAAATATGGTTCAAATAGGTTCCGCAGCAAGTTCTTTAAAAACAGCCTTCAATATTCCTCCTATAGTAACAGGAATAATTGCAACAATAATTGTGGCTCTGGTTATTTTAGGCGGATTGGATCGTTTAAGCAAAGCTGCTTATGCGTCGGTTTCCGTAATGACCACATTTTTCGTTGCAGGTGGATTGATTGTACTAATATTAAATATTACAAAGATACCTGGTGCAATTGCTCTTATATTTAAATCCGGATTAACCGGACAAGCTGCTGTCGGAGGCTTTGCAGGATCGACAATTATGGCGGCAACCAGATACGGAGTAGCAAGAGGTTTACTTGCAAACGAAGCGGGCTGCGGAAGTGCGCCTATGGCTCACTCTACAGCAAAGGCAAAACATCCCTGCGAGCAAGGACTATACGGAATATCCGAAGTATTTATCGTTTCCTATATAGTATGTACTTTTACAGCACTTGTTATATTAGTAACAGGTGTTTGGAAAACCGGCGAAGACGGGGTAACTTTAGTTGTCCATGCATTTTCTAAAAATTTGGGGTTTGTGGGTGAAGCTATAGTAGCCATAACCATTGCATCATTTGCTGTTAAAACAATTTTCGGAGGAAGCTGGTACGGGCAGACAGGTATGGCATATGTGGCAGGTACAAAAGGCATTCTGCCATACAAAATTGTAAGCTTAATATTGTGCTTTATAGGCTCACTGTTAGGGTCTGATTTCTTATTTGCACTAACCGATACTGCAAACGGTTTCGCCGTTTTAGTAAATTTGGTTTCCGTGCTCTTGTTAATAAAGGTAGTACGTGCACAAACCAAGGAATATTTTAGTCGCGAAGATGCAAAAATAGTATAGATATTAAATAACAGATAATTGAATAGAACAGTGAGGTGGAAAATTTCCACCTCCTGCCTATCGTCTTATTTCATATGACAACTATCCTGACACATAGGGTAAATATAATTTATATTAATCATCTATGAAGGAGGCATATTATGCAAGAAAGTACTTGGATTGAAAGCAGAGGATATAAAATATTAAGCATTTTAGAATATGATAAAGATGAAAATAAAGGAAAAAATTTGGTAGTTTTAATTCACGGATTTGTCGGCACAAAAATAGAACCTCATAGGATGTACAAAAAACTTTCGGAAAGATTATCAAAAATAGGATACTCCGTCGTAAGATTCGATTTTGTAGGTTCAGGGGATAGTGAAGGCGATTTCAAAAATATGACCATAAGCGGAGAAATAGAAGACGGAATAAACGTTATAGAATATTATAAAAAAGAATTCAATACAGAAAAACTATATATCTTAGGATTCAGCATGGGCGGCTGTGTAGCTTCAATATTGGCATCTAAAGTTAATAGTGACGGGCTTGTATTATGGTCCCCGGTGTCTAATCCCTTTTGGAACTTCTATAATCTACTTAGCCACGACGAATTTCTCAAAGGAATTAAGGGTAATGATATAGACTATTTAGGAGATGTGGTAGGCAAAGACTTCTTCAACGAATTATTGTATATTAATCCTTTGGAATATGCCAAAAACTATAAGAATCCGGTTTTGATAATTCAAGGAAGCGGAGATTGCGACGTATTGCCGATAAATTCATACTGCTATAATATGGTATTTCCCAACAGTTCAGTGCATATAATTGAAAATGCGGACCACTGCTATTCTTCTTCAGCCTTCGAAAAGGAATTGTTAAATTATTCTGTGGACTATTTTCTCAAAAATAAAGATAAACAAAAATGTATAGAAGCATATAATTAAAGTTATCAAAGTTACGGAGCCGGTCAGAAAACCGGCTCCGTTAACTACATATATTTCAAAATCAATCTATAATTTGAATCTGACACATCTTCATTGCATTTAAAGCATTTTGATGGCTTTCCGGAGTCACTCCCGCACAACATTTTGCATCTACCGATATTTTTACTTCCGGCAGAAATGTCTTTATTGTTAATGCATTGGAAATCACACAAATATCGGTACAAAGTCCTATTAATTCTATTTCTTCTATTGACTCATTTCCATCCATTTTTACCAACTGCTGAGCCAGTTCTTTTGAACCAAATGTATTTTTGTTGTATATGGTACTTTTCGTATCTTCCATTAATTGTTTAATATCTTTTTGCAGCTCCCATCCGTATGTGCCTTCTATACAATGCTCTACGGACAAATATTTACCTTCCTGAGTGGATAAATAATCTTTTTTATGAGTATCTCTGGTGTATATAATATTGCCCTCGAAATCCTTTATCTTTTGAATTACATCCGGAAGAATACCCATTGCCTCTTTCGTTCCCAATGCTCCATCTATAAAATCATTTTGCATATCAACTACAATCAATACCTTATTCATCTAATTTCCTCCCTATTTCTATACATTCCTTGATCTTGATCCTCATAGAGCTTTATTGCTTTTTTCCTCACAGTTTATATAATCATTCTTGAATTTTTTTACAGATATGACATTATGCTTATTCATATACATAGTACCATAAAAACCAGTATTGTTCCAATATTTAGAATTTATTTTTTAAAGCTATAAAAAGCACCTTATTTCGAAATTATACCGTTGAGGATCTCAATTTTTTTATTATAAGAATTGAAATGGGAAGACCGAATGTGACTGATAACTATAAACCCCGAATCCTTCAGCTTCAATAAAGCACCGTCGATCCCTTCAACAATGTCAGAATCCAAATCCGCAAAGGGTTCATCGAGAACAATCAAATCGGGATCTTTTACAATTGCTCTTGCAACCCCTATTCTTCTTTTCTCCCCTCCGGAAATATTTGTTCCGTTTTCCGTAATAACAGTATTCAATCCGGCAGGCAATTCGGAAATAAACTTGTTAAGGCCCGACAATTCAATTGCCTTATTGAGCTTCTCCTGTTCACACTTAGAAAACATTGTAATATTATTTAAAACCGTATCCTCAAACAGGAAGATATCCTGAGGGACATATTGAATCCTGCCGTAATAATCATCTGTTTGAATACCCGAAATGGAATCTCCGTTAATCAATATTTCCCCTGAATCGGGAGAAATATATCCGATTAAGAGCTTGACTATTGTTGATTTTCCCGACCCGGAAAGCCCATAGATAAAATAGCTCAAGGAGGTATTGAAAGTATAGGTAAAATTTTTGATTATCTCCTTGCCTCCGGCATCATATTGAACATTTTTAAATTCAATGCTTTTTACCCTGTCCCTAAGTTTTTTCTTTTCAGTAACATCATTTTTTACTCCGAATTTTGCGATTATTCTCTTTAGAATCGAATACCCTCCCTTTAATCTCGGAATTGAAACTGTTACCATTACCGTAGGGGATATGATTTTGTCGGAGGAGTTCGAAATTATGATAATCGTTCCTATTGTAATCAAACCGATCTTATACATATAAAGTGACATGACAAGGAGTACTGAAAAGCTCAAAATGTATATGAGCTGATGTATAGCTGATATGTATGTTAGGAATTTGTCTATTTCATAGCCCTTATCCTGAACGTTTTTATTGACGGTTTCGAAGTCGGATTTAACCCTTGAAAATAAGTTGTTATTTTTGATGATCGTATAACCTGAAAGTATTTCTTTGACGTAAGAGGTATATTGGCCAAATATCTCGCTTTTTTCACCATATTTCTCTTGAAGGAATGATGCTGTTTTTATTATATAAACGGAAATTCCGACGGATATAAACAAAATCGCAATCAAAAATCTATAATCAATCTTCATAAGAATTACAATCCCCAATACAAAATTTGAAATATGATAAATCATATCAAGAAGATTTCCGCAAAAATCTGATTCTACGGCAGCCATATCGTTTGTAAAATTGGATAAAAACTTTCCTATACCGGCTTCTTTTAAGCTGAAGGAATCGGATTCTAAGATCATATTCAGATAACCGGACTTTAAGAATTTCATTGTATTTTTCTTCACATTCAGCTTGAAGTAATCAGCAGCCATGGAAATTATCAGCAACATAATCTCCAACAGGAGAAAATTTCTAACCGTCTTGAGTACCCTTGAGCTTCTGCTAATCAAAAAATCAACGGAATCCCCCATGAAAAGTAATGCTTTGTATTTAACTATATTGAGGATTAAAATAAAAATAATATAAATGACAAGGAATAAAATTATCCTTTTCTTATTTTTCATCTCTATTCCTCCAATATGAAGCCGAATCCATAAGCCGTATTTTCCCATCAACAATTTGAATTACATAATCATATTTAATGTGAATATCCTTTATAAGTTTATGGGTTGCATTTATTACGGTAAAATCTCCCGACAGAATAATATCCTCTATTCTTCTTGAGTTCTCCTCATCAAGGCCTTTTGTCATTTCATCAAGGAGAATCAATTTCGGTTCTTTTATCAATTCTCTTGCCAGTGAGACCTTCTCTTTTTCTCCTCCTGATAAGGTTAAATACGGATTATTGTCCGAAGTGATTTTTTCTATACCCATCAATCGGATGATTTTCTGATACAGCTCCTCACTTTCGGCTTTATAGAGCTTAATATTATTTTCAACGGTATCGTTGAATAAAAATACATCTTGGGTGAGAAAGGATACGTTTTCAAAATATTTTTTGAGGCTTATTTTCCTTATATCACAGCCGTCATACTTGATTTCACCTGAAAAAGATTTATTCATACCGGATATGCACTTTAAAAATGTGGATTTCCCCGAACCGCTTTTCCCCAGAAGAAGGTATTTCTTTCCCCTTTCAATTTCAAAATCGGAGGACTGTAATATTTTTCTGCTGTCGTAAGCAAATGAAAAATCCTTGATTTCAATTTCCTTCTCAAATCTGAAATCCCTTCCGATATCATAATCATCTGCTGTTTTTTCTGAAATATATCCGTCTAAAATGTCATATGCAGCCTTCATTCTGTTGTATGAAAAACCTATTTCGGAAATTGACGAAAACATTGAAATTGAAAAGGGTAAAACTATAGACAAAAGTTTTGAACTGATTTCTAAGTCAAAATACATTATCCCAATATAGAATATAATAATCGGAGTGACAATACTGAAAAACTCTTTGCCAATCCTTAGGATAGAATAGAGAAATTGTTGATTAAACTTGACTTTCTCATTAAGTTCCACATTCCAATTAATCCTGTCAGCATAAGCTTTCTCAACAAGATTCATCTTCAATTCCTGAAGTCCGCCTAAAAAATCGGAGAAGATTTTCATAAGCTTTGAGTTTGTCTTATTTACTCCTAACTGTAATTCTTTTGTATATTTTCTTAAGAAGAAGGTAAAGACTAAAAAAAGCATACTCGCTGAGAACAAACCCAATGCGATTTTTCTGTTATTTATAAAAATTATTCCGAATGAAAAGATGTAAACAAGAATTGCTGAAATGTTTTCAAGCAGCACGGGAAAAAAATTGCTTTCAAATTGAGAAATGTCGTTAGTAAGCCTTGACAGGTATTCGGAAGTTAGATGTTCGAAATATTCTTTATAACTCTTATGTAAAACGCTTTCAAAAATTTTCTTTCGAATTTCACTTAACGCATCACGAATGAAACCGATCCTGAAAATCCTTGAAATAAGATAAAGTATCGGATTCAAAATACTTATTGTGATTAAAATAAAAAGAACCGCCTTCAAGCTCAATTGTGAAGCAGGCGAAACAGCATAAAGTACGACGGTAAAGATCAACTGCAAAAGAATCGTAGTTACTGCGGAAAAAACAATTCCGATAAAAAATTTGATAATTCCTTTCTTGTCGCCGAATAGAATATCTCTCATATATCCATGTTCTCCCCCTTTGATTTAAACTCAAATCTGACAAGCTTAATTTTCTATCAGCATCTTCGAATACCTGTCCTCGAACTCTTCAATCAAATTATATACTAAGTTAACATCATATTCCAAGTAATATTAAATAAATTTTTTATGTTAAACCGCCTTTAATAAATTAAGAAGGCCTTTTTTGAAACCCACGTTGTGGGAAATACATTTAAGAAAATTATGATTTTCCTATGAGTTATAAAAAAAGGCCAGGAATTAATCCTGACCAATTTTTCTCGTCTTTCGGCTATATAACTTATTTCTTATATTAAAATTTTATATTCTACTTCACTCTTGTCTTTTCTGATTTCGGATCTGTTATAATCTCATAGGTTCCCATAGACGATACAGAAATAATGACAGCATTTATTATTGTCAGAACAACTCCTTGAATCCCCTGTCCCGTTCTTGCAAATACAAAGGCAAGTACAAGGGCAATCAAGAAAGTATAAAGTCTTACAAAAGCATCTCCAAATTTATTTTTGATTATTGATTTTGAGAACTGAACTATTAAAGTTACCGCCGCTACTAGACCGGCAAAGGTCCCCAAAGTCTCTAAAGTCATAAAATCATTATACATATTTATTTCCCTCCTGCAATCTAAAACATAGGCTCTTAATCAGCACTCATTTTATGATACTACTATAGCATCATAGCCTTTACTTCTTAACTCTGCTGCTAAATTATCCGCATTTTCTCTTATGTTAAATGCCCCCACCTGTACTTTATATAATCCTCCCACATAAACTACTATAGCATCGTATCCTTTTTCCTGAAGCTCAGCGGCAAGATTATCTGCATTTGATTTTATTGCAAAAGCCCCTACCTGCACTTTATAAAGAGTCGTTCCTCTGTAGGGTATCCCCAAATTTTTCAGTATACCCTTTGCTATGGCTAATGCCAATTCATCCTGTCTGTTTTTTAATATATTGGCATCCTGGGCGTTTGTTATAAACGCTGTTTCTATCAGAGTCGCCGGCATATTTGTCAGCCTTAGAACCGCAAAATTGGCTGTTTTCATCCCTCTGTCCACAGTATATACCCCTTCTGAAATTATACTGTCGTGTACATCTTTCGATAATTTTCCCCCTGAAGTACTTCCAGGATAGCTGTAAGTTTCCATTCCCTTAGCCGAAGAATCCGTAAAAGCATTGCAGTGAACAGAGACAAATACATTTGCTCCAAAGTTGTTTGCCAGCGAAGCTCTATCCTCTAATTCCACGAATATATCTGTAGTCCTTGAATAACCTACATTTATATCATGATTCTTTAATATATCCCCTATTTTTAACGTCACCGGCAGTGTTATATTTTTTTCTTGTATTCCGTTTCCTCCGGCTCCAGGATCTCTGCCTCCATGACCTGCATCCAAAAATACTTTTGCCATAATAAATCCCCCTTGTACAATATAGTTATAATCAAATTACAGTTTTCCACTGTAATAATTATCAATTTCTTAAATAATAATATAGTCTTCTTTTCTAATCATTAAATACATTTCTTTGGCTTCTCACCCTAGCCATAAAGCCAGTTTAATTTGGCCTGAACCATGAACAATATTGTATAATTAATTTATGGATTTGGAGGTTGATGCAATTCCTCCTAGGACGCCTTTATGCGACTACCTGTAAAAAAGAGTATCTATCCATTCTCATAAGATTACATTATTTGGCTGGTTGAGGCCAGTTAACACTGGTTCCTCGTGTCACATGCAAGGTTGTGTACTTATTTGAGAAGGAATGGATTTCTAAATCCAAATACTTTATTTAGGAGGTTTCTTATGGATTATCCACCTGTAGCTGGAATTGATGTTGGTAAAAATTTTAGTGAGATGTGTATTTTGTCCCCTAATAATGAGATTTATCATCGTATTAAGATCTATCATGATTCAATTGACAGTATTAAAGAGGCTATAGGTCTATTGCAAAAAGCAGAAAAGGATTTTGCAATTAGGCCTGTCGTAGTCTTAGAATCCACTGGGCACTATCACAAAATCCTCTTCCACTATCTTTCTGATTCTGGATTTGAGGTCTCTATCATAAACCCCATCCAATCTGATTCTATCAAAAATATTGGAATAAGGAAAGTAAAAAATGATAAATTTGATGCCCATAAGATTGCATTGCTTTATAGGTTTTCTTTTATTAAGACTACTGTTGTTCCTGATGATGTTATTGACTGCCTTAAAAGCCTTTGTCGCCAATATTACAAGTTAGGTGATGAACTTACTACTTACAAGAATAGGCTTATTGGCATTATTGATCAAGTAATGCTAAACTTTACAGATGTCTTCCAAAATGTATATTCAAACACTGCCTTAGCAGTACTTGATAGGTATCCTTCACCTAAGCAAATTCTAAAGGCTAACAAACAAACATTAATATCACTTATTGAAAAAACTTCTAAAAAAGGTTTAGCGTGGTCCACTGAAAAATATGAACTTTTGGTTTTAAAAGCTAAGGAATTTAAAGATTTAAGCATCAATAACCCTGGAAATCTAGCCATTCTCAAAGTTAATATTTCCATGGTAAGAACCTTACAAGATGCCCAAAAAGACATACTTGACGCAATTAATGAAATTATTTTAGCAGATTCTTTAGAAGATAATCCTGTATTGGCACCTATTATTAATCTGCTATGCAGTATTCCTGGTATCGGGATACTAACTGCTGCCACGATACTTGCTGAGGTTGGTGATTTTTCTGCATTTTCTAGCCCCAATAAACTTGTAGCTTTCTTTGGAATTGACCCCTCTGTTAATCAATCGGGTGAATTCACCGGAACCCGTAACAAAATGTCTAAAAGGGGCTCTAGATTGCTTCGTAGGGTCATCTTTACAACTGCTTTAGCCAATATTCGAAGTAAGAGAAATGGTGACAAAACTAATCCAGTGCTCTATGAGTTCTACCAAAAAAAGTGTACAAACAAGCCCAAAAAGGTTGCATTAGGTGCTGTAATGAGAAAATTAGTAAATATTATATTCGCCGTCATGAGAGACAAAAAGCCTTTTGAGCTAAGAACCCCAGAAGAGCATGAGGAACTACTTCTTACTAGGTCTTCAGTAGCCTAATGATCTGTATTTAATGTTTAGTTTTCAAAGAACAATTTTAAATAACAGCTTCGTTTTTTAAACCAATAATCATTGGTTTATTAGGTGTGCATTTTTTTATTATTAATTTTTCAAAAAATATTTAATATTATTTTGCTAAAATCTATTGACTTTAATTAGCTGGTCTTTTTTATTTCAGGATTATTTTACCCTGTAATATATAAATAGATATTAAAATCAAATTTTACTATTCTTAATTTAAAATTTTTTTATAAAATATAAGAAAATTTAATTTATCTTAATAAAAATTTAGCCTTAAATAAATTTCAAAAAGGCTTCCTTAACGTATTCTGCTTTAATGGAAGCCCTTTCGATTTATAGTCAATATAGATTAATTTAATCAAAGATTATAAAATTCCTTTAGTTTTCCTTTATTTATTTTTTAATTCATCCTTTATACAGGTAACATCATTTTGAATGTCTTCCACTATTCCGAATTTCTGAGATAACTCCTTTATAATATCCTGATTTTCCTTTATGGTCTCCTGATACTTGCTCTCCCTCTTTTTACTGTCATACAGTACATATAAAAAGAGAAACACAAATAATGCAGACCAAATACCGTTACCTGCTGCTAATTTGAAAAGCTGCTGTTCCAATCTGCCACCTCCAAAATTAATTTAAATAATTTATAAATTCTTCTTTACATACGTGTTAATACGTGCTATAATATTTATAGAGAGTGAGGGAAGATAATGAAAACAAGTGAATTGTTAAAACTACTTAAAAGTAATGGAATTCGTCTTTATCGTCATGGGAAGAAGCATGATATTTATTATAGTCCCATAACTGATAAGACCTTCCCGGTGCCAAGGCATAACACCGAAGTTGCCGGCGGCACTCTCAAAAGCATTTTAAAAGATGCAGGGTTGAAATAATCCTGCATCTAAATGAAAATAATACACTTAAGGAGGTGTATCATATGTCTAAATATTTATTTCCGGCAATATTTACCCCTGAATCAAATGGAAGTTATTCTGTAAACTTCCCTGATATTGAAGGTTGCTATACTCAAGGAAATAATTTAAAAGAAGCTTATGAAATGGCAGAAGATGTATTGTGCCTTTGTCTATATGATATGGAAGAAACTAATAAACCAATTCCCTCACCTTCCAATCCAAAGGATATTGTAAAAGATGATAACTCCTTTGTAGCAATAATCGGAGTTGATACTCTTGAATACCGTATGTTTTACGATAATAAAGCAGTTAAAAAAACTCTTACAATTCCGCAATGGTTAAATACCATGGCTGAACGTGAAGGCGTAAACTTCTCCTATGTTTTACAATCAGCTTTAAAAAAACAACTCGGTATAACAGATAGATAAGAGGTCCAACAAAGACCTCTTTTTTCTATCTTAGCTGCCACCTCCAAAATTGCATTAAAAAAGAACCTACCTGAGTAAGTTTTCTTTGAAAAATTTCAGATAATATAAAAAGCAGCCAAAGCCGCATATAATTAATGGCGGGAGCATGTGGGAATCGAACCCACCCAGGACGCTATTAACGCCCTATACTGATTTTGAAGACCAGAAGGCACACCAGCACCTATCTACCCCCATGTGAACAAATACCATTATAAGATATAAAACGACATATTACAAGTTGTTTTTAAAAATTCGTTTCAGTTATTTTAAAGTTTCCCTTCTCGTTTACAATTTTAAAATTCACTACCTTTTTTTCTTCAACCTTCTCTTTTGTACTGATGGATACTCCTGTAAGTACTTCAATATTGTTGGAATAACCAGACATCGTATATCCTATTAAATTATACTGATCTATATAATCTATATTACTTTTTAAATAGGCTACCTTCGTATTATAATTAATATTATCATTACCCTCTATTTTCATGATACTCAAAAGCCCATTCAAATTTTCCTGAGTTATATAATCATAATATTGTTTCACTATATCTATAGGACTCGCGTAATCTTTATTAACAATTAATGAGCTGAATGATAACGGTTCTCTTATTAGGTAATATTTTGTCAAAACATTCCTCATTTTCCCATCGATAAGGATTTGAACCTTTTTTATAGAGGAAATACTCGTCAATGAGTTGACTATAGAATATATTACAAATGCTTCTTCCTTCTCGGAATAATCTTTTAATATTTCCTTTGAAAAATTTACATATGCCGTATCGTCAATAACTTCCGCCGATAGCAGTTTTACTTCCCGTGGAATAATATTTCTTAATTTATTTTTGTCAGTTCCTTTTAATAACTCTTGAATCACCACATTTGCCAGTTCCTCATTGCTTCTCGATACCAACCTTATTTCCGGAAGCAAAAATTTCATCTTATTATTAGGATAATAAAGCACTATTTCGGTCTTATCTCCCGGAAGAGGGCTGATGGGAGGATAATTATTACTTCCTTCATATATTACATCATAATTCTGACAAGAAGAAAGTATTGAAATTAAAAGGAGCATAGTAATTATGATAGAAATTACTCGTTTCATGCATATTCCTCCAATTAAATGAATCATAAAAGTTACTGCAAAGGTAATTTTATATAAAAAGTACTTCCCTTTCCGTACTGACTGTCAACCTCAATTATTCCTTTATGAAGAGACACTATCTGCCAAGAAATAGACAAACCTAATCCGGTCCCTCCTGTTTCTCTGGACCTGGCTTTATCCACTCTGTAAAACCTTTCAAATATATGAGGGATACAATCTTCAGGTATCCCAATACCGTTATCTTTAATAGCAATTACTGCATATTGTTCTAAAGTATATAATTTTATTTCAATTAATCCGTTTTGTTGAGTATACTTAATAGCATTATCTATAACATTAATTACAGCTTGTTGAATTTTATCTTGATCTATTGATATCTGAACCTTTTCTTCCAATATCAATGTTAGTTTTATGGATTTTTTTTCAGCCAAAGGTTTCATACTTAAAACTATTTTCTCCAATAAAAAATTGATATAAGTGGTTCTATAATTTAAAATAATATTTTCCTTTCCCAAAGTTGTTAAAGAAAGCAGATCGCTGATTATATTATTCAGCCTATCAACTTCACTGTCTATATCCTGTAAAAACTCCCTGTAAATTTCTATATTTTCTTCATTTTCACTCAGCAGAGATTCTGATAATATCTTTATGGAAGAAAGAGGAGTCCTGAGCTCATGAGAAACATTAGCTACAAAATCTTTCCGCTCCGTATCTGCCTGATCCAATTTAAGTATCATCATATTAAAAGCATCTGCTACATCCCTAAACTCATCATTTGTTTCAATATTTATCTTCTCTTTTAAATTTCCCTGGGAAGCCTTATTTATTACTCTTTTAAATTCATCTAAAGGTTGAAATATCAAACCCATTAATAGAAAGCTGATGCAGATGTTTACCAGCATACTTACAATAGATATTATAATGATCTTGTTTTGTATATGTTGAACCTCTTCATAAATACTGTTGATAGAAGCAGATATAAGAGTAGCCCCGATTACATTTTTGTCAACAGTAACAGGAACAGCTACATACATAACTCGTCCCATAATCTTAAAATTATGAATGTTGGAAGTTGCCATCCCTTTTAAAGCACTATTTATCTCGTCATGCTTAAAAACTTCCCCTACAAATGTATCTCCTGAGTCCGCCTGCACTATATTATTTGTATCAACAATGATAATTCTCGACTTAATTTCATTACTATATTCCTTTACCATTGATTTAATATAAGCTAAATCCATATTACGGGTTAAAAGATAATTTTTAACTCTGATGGAGATGATGTTTGCTTTCGCAAAAGTATCAACTTTTTTCTTTTCTAAGGAATTTTCCAAAATAGAATTGATTGTAACAGCATTAATAATGAATAAAGATACCATAAGTAACAACAAATAGGTGGAAATTAATTTCCACCTTACACTATAAAACCATTTTCTCCTATTGAACTTTACTCCTAAAATAATAACCAACTCCCCACTTAGTGAGAATATATTCTGCTTGGCTGGAATCCTTTTCTATTTTTTCTCTTAACCTCCTAATATGAACATCTACAGTCCTTAAATCCCCAAAATATTCGTATCCCCAAATAGTCTCCAAAAGTTCTTCCCTTGTAAATACCTTCCCGGGATTCGTCACCAAAAGGAGAAGCAGATCAAATTCCTTTGCAGTAAGATTTACTTCCCGTCCTTTAACCGTAAGTTTTCTTCCTAATGTATTAATAGTAAAATCGTCAATTTGAACTACCTGATCTACAATTTTCGTATTTTTCATATTAATTCTTCTGAGCACTGCCTTAATCCTTGCTTTCAATTCCAATATATTAAATGGCTTTGTAAGATAATCATCAGCCCCATATTCCAATCCCAATATTTTATCGATATCGTCTCCCTTGGCGGTAAGCATAATAATCGGGATCTGAGAGTCCTGCCTTATCCTCTGACAAACTTCAAGGCCATCAATTCCGGGAAGCATAAGATCAAGTATTATCAAATCATAATCTCTTTTAAAGGTTTTATCCAAAGCTTCATGGCCGTCAAAAGCGGTATCAACTGTATAACCATCCTGTTCAAGGCTGTATTTCAATCCCTTTACAAATATCTTTTCATCATCAACTATTAATATCTTGGTGTCCATAAAATTTCACCTCGTATTTTAACAAATCTGAGTATCCATAAACCATCAAACAACTTTTACGTTATTTTAAATATATTCTTTCATTGTCAATTCTTTTTGTAATTTTCATTTCATCAAAATTTTCTAGTAAGTTAAGGGCTGCTTTTCTGTTTGTATTCAATAAATCTCTATAATTTCCTACGGATATCTTATCATTATTTTTGAAATATTCCTCTAAAATATTTAGTGCTTTTAAATAAATTTCTTTATGAATAAAAAAGTCATCTTTAATCTTTAAAATAATTCCCTCATCCAGCAATGCAGCAAATACCTTTTCAGTTTCCTTTTTATCATATTTCATTATTCTTAATATTTCCTCCTTATTAGGAGGATTTAATTCTGAATCCATATAAACTTTTTCTATTTCCTCTTTGATTTTTTTCTGAACATCACTATATTTAATTTCAAATTCTTTTAAGGATATACTTTCCTTTACCTGTTTAATATACCCTTTTTCAATCATATAATTTATAAATAAATCCCCTACCTTTTGTTTCGTATCCTTCAAATATTTGCTCCTCAATTCCTCCTTTGAAATCCCGGCTTTTAAAGGATTATCTTTATGATAAATATTTAATTCGTTAATAATGTTGTTTTTCAAACGCTCAAAATAATCCTTATGAATAACGGCTGTATCTTTTGTCAGAGGAAATAAGATTATTTTATCTGCTTTGCTCAATTTCTTTACTTCTTCTTCAACTTTTTCTTCAGGTATGACGGAATACATGGATATATCTTTGATTGTAGGATACAATCTGCTTTTTTCAAATATAATCTTTTCGATTATGTGAGAAATATCTCCCTTTTCCTTTAATTCCAACTCTTTTATAATCTTTTCATCAAATCTTTTTTTCTTCTCCGGATTAACCTCTATTATCTCCCCCCCTCCTATAGTAAACATCGGAGAATAGAACCTTAGTATAAACTTATCACCTTTTTTAGCTACTATTTCTTCTTCCAATCTCAACTGGACATATGCACTTTCTCCCGGATATAAGGATTCCTTATCCAATAATATTATTCGACATAATACCTCTTTGGATTCAATATAAAGTCGGAGCCTTGTTCTGTTTTCTATGCTTCTCGAAATATCTTTTAACAATCTGATTTTACCGTCTATCATCATTGTTTTTTTCATGGAACCCTTATATCCTAATACGTCTCCTCTCTGAATTTCATTTTTTTTGACTCCTGCAAGATTTGCAGCTACTCTTTGTCCTGCATAAGCTATTGAAACATCCTCATCATGGACCTGCAATGATCTTATCCTGCAAACTTTATTTCCTGGGAAAATCTGAACTTCATCCCCGACTTTAAAAGTTCCCGAAAGAAGAGTCCCTGTAACTATGGTTCCGATTCCTGGCAGGACAAACACTCTATCCACAGGTAGTCTTGGAGTTCCCGTGAAATCCCTTTCCTCCACTTCATCAGCAGCTTTGTCGATAGCACTTATTACTTTATCTATTCCTTCCCCCGTCATTGAAGACGCAGGTATTATATCGCAGTTTTCCAGAAAAGTTCCTTTTGTTTCATTTCTTATATCTTCTACTACTAATTTTCTCCATTCATCATCTACCAAATCAATTTTGGTTAATACAACAAATCCTTTCTTCGTCCCCAGTAAATCAAGTATAGCCATATGCTCCTTAGTCTGAGGCATTATTCCTTCATCTGCTCCTATTACCAAAATGACAACATCCATTCCCATGGCTCCAGCAAGCATATTCTTTATGAATTTTTCATGACCGGGGACATCGATTATTCCTGCCCGTTTTCCACTCGGCAAATCAAAATAAGTAAAGCCCAAATCAATTGAAATTCCTCTTCGTTTTTCTTCTTCTAATCTATCTGTATCTCTCCCGGTTATTGCTCTTATTAAAGTGGTCTTGCCATGATCTATATGTCCTGCGGTACCAACGATAATGTGTTTCAACTTACTCTACACTCCTTCATCAACTGTTAAGCCATATAAAAGTCCTTCTATTAATATATCATAATCATCAGGCATTATGGTTCTTAAATCTAAATATATATTATCTTTATATATTCTGGCAATTATAGGCACTTTGAAATTTCTCAACCTCTTTTCGTATTCCTCCGGCCTGATATTTTTTAACGATAACATTATACACTTGGTCGGAAATTTTCCTATAGGAAAAGAACCTCCTCCAACCTCAGAATAATCATCAACCAAATCTATATCCGCAAATTTTTTATCAATGCACTCTTTAATTCTATTATACAACTTTATTCCCCTATTTTCCAATTCTTTCGATTTTAATGTCAACATGCTTAAAGTAGGAATCATCTCTACCGCTTTTTCTTCATCTAAATAAAGCCTCAATGTCTCTTCCAAAGCACATAAAGTTAATTTGTCAATTCTAAATGCCCTCGTAAGGGGATTCTTTTTCATCTTATCTATATACGTCTTCCTGCCTACAATTATACCTGCCTGAGGTCCTCCAAGAAGTTTATCGCCGCTAAATGTAATTATATCCCCTCCGTTTTTAACGGAGTCCTGTACCGTAGGCTCATATTCCATTCCATATTTAGAAAAATCAATAAGGGTTCCGCTTCCTAAATCTTCAATAACAGGTATACCATATTTATCCTTCAGCCCACATAGTTCCGTTACGGATACGGAAGAAGTAAATCCCAATATTTTGTAATTGCTCGTATGAACCTTTAATAAAGCTCCTGTTCTCTCATTAATTGCATTTTCATAATCCCATAAATGAGTTTTGTTTGTCGTTCCGACTTCTAATAAATGAGCCCCGCTTTCCTCCATAACTTCCGGTATCCTGAAAGAATCTCCTATTTCAATTAATTCTCCTCTCGAAATAATTACTTCTTTCTCCTTTGCAACAGTATTTAAAACAAGCAATACCGCCGCCGCATTATTGTTTACAACAATTGCACTTTCACAACCGGCTATGCTCTTAAGAAGTTCTTCCACATGACTATATCTCGAGCCTCTTTCCCCTGTTTTTAAATTGAATTCCAAATTTGAATAATTGGTTGAAATTTCTTCAAGCCCTTTCAGGACATAAGAGCTTAACATAGAACGCCCTAAATTGGTGTGAAGCACTACACCTGTTCCATTTATAACCTTTCTTAAATTAAATTTATTTTTATCTTCAATTCTCTTTCCGATAACCGTAGGAAGTTCTTCAATTTTCTTGACTAAATCCTTTTCTTCAATTCTTCCGTCCTTGATTTTTTTCCTCAGTAAATCTGTTTCATCTCTAATTGAATTTACTATAATTTTTCTGGGAACATAATCTATATATTTTTCTATAATGCTATCTTCCAACAATTCATCAACTTTAGGAATCAATTTAAATAGGTTTTTATTTTCCATAAAAACTGTCCTCTCTTTTTATTCCACTATAATTGAGTGGCTTTCTTTTTTTAATACTTCTCCAATAACATTATACTCAAGGGAAGTCCTTTCCAATTCTTTCAACAACACCTCTAAGTTTTTCCTCTCCAAAGAAATCAACAGTCCTCCTGAAGTCTGAGGATCATACATGACGTCCTTTATTTCTCTCGGAATTTCAGATTTGAAAAATACTTTTTCTCCCACATGTTTTTCATTGGAATAAGCCCCTGCAGGTACTAAACCCATTTGGGCATATTCCAACACATTTTTTATTATGGGTAAGCTTCTGTAATTTATTTTTATTGTAACATTGCTTCCCTGTGCCATTTCCAAAGTATGACCTAAGAGTCCAAAGCCCGTAATATCCGTCACACTGTTGGCTCCCGCTTTAACTGCCGCATCTTTGGCTTCTTTATTTAATGTCGTCATAACTTTAACTGCTTCGTTATACGACTTTTCATCTGCCATTTCACCTTTTATTGCAGTATTTACAATACCGATACCTAAAGGCTTTGTAAGCACAAGAACATCTCCTGATTTTGAATTGCTGTTGGTAAATATCTTATCAGGATGAACAAATCCTGTTACAGAAAGTCCATATTTCGGTTCATCATCTTCTATAGTATGGCCTCCTGCTAAAGCTGCTCCTGCCTCGTGAACTTTGTCATATCCCCCTTTAAGTATTTGAACCAATATATCCGGTGATAAACAATTTGGAAAACATACTATATTTAATGCCAATTTAGGTTCCCCACCCATGGCATAGACATCACTTAATGCATTTGTTGCCGCTATCTGTCCAAAAGTATAAGGATCATCAACAATTGGAGTAAAAAAGTCCAAAGTTTCTATTACAGCCACTTCATCGCTTATCCTATATACACAGGCATCATCAGAGGTATCGAGACCTACTATTATATTGTTATCATAAGATTGTGGTAACTGGCACAAAACTTGTGCCAAGGCATCCGGCCCCATTTTTGCTGCTCAACCAGCTTTTTTTGTCAATTGAGTAAGCCTGACCATATTATCCCTCTTTTCTATTTAACGATTATATATTCTTTAACGCTTTCAAATTTTTTATCTCCAATTCCTGAAACATTCTTTAAATCTTCAATAGTTTTAAATTTATTATTTTCTCTATATTCTATAATTCTATCGGCCAATACTTCTCCTATACCGTTCAAAGTCATCAGCTCTTCTTTATCTGCATTATTAATATCAATTTTATCATTTTTTTCACCATTAGTCTGATCTTCAGAATAATTTTCAATTTCTTCTCCGATTGCAGGTATGTAGATTTTTTCTTCATCTTCCAGCTTCTTAGCAAGGTTTATTTTATCAATATCTGCATCTTTTTTCAAACCATCTGCCTTATCTACTGCATCCTTCACCCGATCTCCCTTTTGCATTTCATAGACTCCGGGTTTGTACACTTCGCCGCTGATATGGATCATTATACTTTCTTCTTGATCTTTTGTAATATCATCCTCTATTTCATATTCTTTCTCATCCGCTTCATCAACTGTTTTCTCTTCTGACAAAGAAATGACATTGTCTTTTTTATCAAATTTCAAAATAGTTATAAAAACCATTAATACAACTATTATTAGTATAACTATTTGTTCTCTCTTTGTAAAGGAACTCATCTTTATACCCCCTAAAATATATTCCCTATTCCCATATTCTATTTTATAGACATATTTCCTCTTTTTTAAAAAAATTTGTCCATATTAAAAAATTATACATACTATTAAAAAAAAACATTTTTTTTGGTATACTTAAATAAGTACAAAAAAAAGGTAGGTGGAAAGTTTGAAGAAAATAATATCGTTTTTTTTATTTCTATTATTAATAACAAGTTATAGCTATACATTCGCTGATGATTTATCCATTACTGGAGAGAGCGCTATCCTAATAGATGGGGATACAGGCCAAATTTTATATGAAAAAGATCCTCACAAGCTTCTCTACCCTGCCAGCACTACTAAGATAATGACAGGAATATTAGCTATCGAATTGGGAAATCCCGAAGACGTTATCACCATTGATGAAGAAGTTGTGGATAGGACTGACGGGTCCCATATTGCTTTAGAACCCGGAGAACAATTGACACTACACGATCTTCTTCGTGCTCTTTTGATTCAATCCGCCAACGATTCCGCTGTTGCCATTGCCAAATATATTTCAGGAAGCGTTGAGAGTTTCGCAGATTTGATGAATAAAAAGGCAGAAGAAGTGGGAGCACTAAATACACATTTTAATAATCCTAACGGTCTGCCTGATGAATCACATCAGACCACTGCTTATGATTTAGCTATGATGGCTAAATATGCAATGAAAAACGATACCTTTAGAAGTATCGTTAAAAACTATACATATACGATACCAAAGACAAACAAAAAAGATGAGCCACGGCATCTGCAATCAAATAACAGATTGTTATATAGTAATGAAAAAATTGATGTAAACGGCAAATTAGTCCCTATTAAATATGACGGTATAATCGGTATAAAAACAGGCTTTACTAATGCCGCTCAGCAATGTCTTGTGGCGTCTGCCGTGAGAAACGGCAGATATTTAATTTCGGTAGTACTGAAGTCAACAGGGAAAAATATATATTCGGATACCCATAAGTTATTGGACTACGGTTTTGACAATTTCAACGAGGTCAATCTCTCCTTTAAAAACGAATTTATCAAAAATATAGAAATAGACAATGGATCTTTAAACCTTGTTGCGGGAGTTACCGATAAAAATTTAAGTACATTGATTCCTAAGAATTCTTCTGATAAAATAGAAAAAAAGATAAACCTTCCCAAAACGATTGAAGCTCCTATAAAAAAAGGAGCGGTTTTAGGGAATATAGAATATTTTTTAGGCGGGAAATCCATAGGAAAAGTAAATGTTGTATCCACTGTTAATGTTGAAAAAATACCTACAACTAAAATCTTTACAACTTTCATATTCCATAATTTATGGATACTTATATTGGTATTATTTTCTATCTTATTATTAAGAAAAATAATAAAATACAATAAAAGAAAAAGAAGAAAAAGGAGAAGAAACAATTACCTCTAAATAAAAAAATCCCGTTAGATAAACGGGATTTTTTTAACCATAAGAAAGTCATGTCCTTCCTATTTTATTTAAATGCTGTTGCCTCTATTTCAATTTCTGCATTCTTCGGCAATTTGCTTACCTCAACACAAGTTCTTGCAGGTTTGTGCTTATTAAAATATTCTCCATATATTTCGTTTACAAAGCCAAAATTATTCATATCAGTTATAAAAATAGTTATCTTTACTATATCCTCTAATGTAAAACCGGCTTCAGCAAGTATTGCCTTAATATTTTCAATACATTGTTTTGTAGCTTCCTTAATATTACCTTCTATAAGTTTCTCATTCTCAGGATTTATAGGCAACTGGCCTGATGTAAAAATCACATTATTCGATACTATCCCCTGAGAATAAGGTCCTATTGCCGAAGGTGCCTTATTTGTTGATACATAAGATTTACTCATAAATATCTCCTCCTACAATTTTATTGCATTTAAAAAACGACCGTTGTCAATTTCCTCTCCATCTGACCAAAGTCTTTCCAAATTATAAAATTCTCTGTCCTCCCTGTGAAAAACATGAACAACAATATCTCCAAAATCCAAAAGAATCCATCTGCTTGACTTATAGCCTTCTTTATGAAATACATTAAAACCATTATCACTCATCTTTTCTTCTATTTCATCTGAAATAGCGGCAACCTGAGTAGTAGAATTCCCACTTGCTATTATAAAATAATCAGCAATGGACGTCAATTTTGATATATTCAATGTTTTAATATTAAAAGCTTTTTTATCATCACATGCTTTAACTATTATAGATATTCTCTTATCAATATCTTCCAACCACTATACCTCCTGTAAATATTAATTTGGTTCTGTCAAATCTTCAGATTGATTTTCTACAGTTTTATGTTCTAAGAACATATTGTTAACTATGTCTTCATTCTCCTCTTTATATAACACATAATAGGATACTCCGTCTATGGTTTTCGGTTCGCCTTGAAGAGTCGCTGTTTGTATATTGTCAACATCAATTTTATTAAACTTCAAAGCAAATTTCGTTAACAAATCAAAAGGAATATTTGTATCCACATTGGAATAATAGCTCTTAATCATCCCTGGAACTTTTGTAATATTACTGGGCTTTAAAGCCTGGCTTATGGCAGCCTTAACAAATTCCTGCTGTGCTTTTATTCTTCCTAAATCTTGATCTTTATATCCCTTTCTGTATCTTAAAAATTCCATAGCCTTGTCCCCATCAAGAACCTGATTTCCTTCCTTCAAATGAATATGAAGAGGAGGATCCGCAGTAGGATCGTCATAATTCATATCCATAGGGACATTCATTTCTACTCCGCCTATTAACTCAACAACATCTTTAACTAATTTATAATCTACTCTGACATAATAATCTAAATCTATACCCAATAAATCTCTTACGGTTTTCACGGATAATTCCGGTCCTCCATAAGCATGAGCATGGTTGATCTTTTCTTCATTTTTTCTTCCTCTTATAACAACTCTTGAATCCCTCGGAATCGAAAGTATTGATACTTGACCACTTGATTTGTCGACTTTGCAAAGCATCATAGTATCGGATCTTTCCTTATCCCTTTTAGTAATATCTTTAGAATCTATACCCAACAATAAAAAAGTAAGTTCATCCTGATCATCTGCAAGCCTCGTTAAAAAATTACCTCCATTTTCATCATTACCATCCTTCTTAAAATTAATCCAATAATAAATAGCCCCTGAATAAATCAATACAAATGCCAAGAAAGAAACTAAGAACGTTCTCAAAAATTTTTTCTTCATTTCGACCTCACTCCGAATCTTTTTCTAATATAAGATAATTTCTTGCTTTAATTGTATCAAGATGAATCAATATTTTCTTGTCTACAATATACTTTATAGTATTATCCATAGATTGTATCAAGCTTTCATTTAAATCCACAAAAGCCAATTCTCTAACACGTTCTACTCCTTCAAAATCTCTGTTCGGTTCAATATAATCTGCTATATATACTATTTTTTCAAGTAAGGACATATTTTCCTTTCCAGTAGTATGATAATATATCGCGCTCAATATTTCCTTATCATGAACATCGTACACCTTTTCTGCTATTTTAGCCCCAAGGGGTCCATGGATAAGGTCTATATTATGTTCCATAACATTATCTAAAATTATATCAAAATCATCAATCATTTTCAAATAATTTTTTTTATCCTGCAATTTCCCGCAATCATGAAGTAAACCTGCCATTCGAGCCTTATCCATATTACAGTTATATATCTTCGATAGTTTCACGCTTGTTTCCATAACCCCTACAGAATGAATATATCTTTTATAGCCTATATCGTCTATAAGCCTTTTTTCAATCCATTTTTCTATCATTTTAACACCTCTTAATTATCTGTACAACCTATTTTTCTTTATGTAAGCTTCAACATCCAAGGGTAAATAATACTTTATGTTCTCTCCATTTTTTACTCTTTTTCTTATATCCGTGGAAGAAATATCAATATATGGGGTTGTAACTGAAAATACAATTTTAGAATATTTATCATTAATCTCATTTATTCTCTCTTCAAGAAGAGAATATTCTATACCTACTCTTTTAGCAACAATAAACTTACTTTCTCTTAACAGTTCTTCTGAATTTTTCCATTTATCTATATTTATTAAAGAATCAGCTCCAATAATAAAAAATATCTCGGATTTCGGATACCTCTTTTTGAAATATTTAATTGTATCTATAGTATAAGTTAGCCCTTCTCTTTTTATTTCTATATCTGATATATAGAAATAAGGATTGTGCATAATGGAAAGAAGAGTCATTTCATATCTATGCTTTGCTGAAGTTACATTCTTAAGATTTTTATGGGGTGGTTCTCCTGTAGGAACAAATATTATCTTATCTAAATCAAAATTAACCCTCGATTCTTCAGCGATTATTAAATGTCCAATATGTATAGGGTCAAAAGTACCTCCCATAATACCTATCTTATTGCTCTTCATATATAAATCCCTCCAATACACATATAAAGATTGGCAAAGCCAATCTTTATGGAAGTTCTATTTTCTTTTTTTCCTTAGACTCTCTATAAATAATAAATTTATTCCCTATACTCTGAACAAATTCTGCTCCTACTAACTCTGAAATTTTTTTTGCCATTTCATCTGTCTCCAAAAAACTATTATTCAATACTTTAATTTTAATTATTTCTCTTGATTCCAATGCACTATCCACTTGTTTAATAAAATTATCGGTAATTCCATTTTTACCTATTTGAAAAATTGGTTCTATACTATTTGCTATAGCTTTTAAAAAGCTTCTTTGCTTCCCTGTTAACAATAGGAACACTCCTTCTTATCTTTAAACTTCTACTTCTTTTCTGGTTTTTCTTCTATGGATTTCATAACCTTTAGTTCCCTTTTTCCACCCTGATCTGGACTTTTCTTCTGGTACATAATTCTTATTTATAACAACTTCCCCCTTCGCAAGGCAATAATAGGTAGGCTGATTTTCTTTACAATTTCCACAATTCATACATTCCATAAAACCTTTCTAACCTCCATTTTATCTATTCAAAAAATTCGAATTCATGATCACAGATGAATACCGATTCGTTTTCCCGTATGCCTAACCTTTTTAACTCATCTACTATTCCCCTCTTTCTCATAGTATTCTGAAAATATCTAAGTGAATCAATATCATCAAAATTAGTTGAGTATAAAAGTTTTTCAACAAAACTTCCTTCTACAATATACTTCTCATTTTCCTTTTTAACTATTATGTCATCTTTATTATTTTTATTACCTTCTTCTCCACTAAATTCTAACACTTCGTCAAAAGTTTTATAATCCCTTTCTATTTTGAGCAACCTGTTCCATATATTATATTTAAGGGCATCTATTCCTTCCTTAGTAACCGAAGATATTTTAAATACCTCAAAACCTTTTTCCTTAAGTTCATTTTCAATGGAAAAGCTTCTTTCCATTGCACCCGGAATATCCATTTTATTTAAAACTACAATTTGATATTTATCCGATAATTTTTCATTGTATTTAAACAGCTCATCATTAATTTTATAAAAATCATTCAAAGGGTCTCTCCCTTCAGAAGCAGAGCCGTCCAATACATGAACTATAAGCCTTGTTCTTTCTATATGGCGAAGAAAATCATGCCCCAATCCTACTCCTTCGGCAGCTCCTTCTATTAGTCCCGGAATATCTGCCATAACAAAACTTTCTCCTTCTCCAATATATACTACCCCTAAATTAGGCTCTAACGTAGTAAAAGGATAATTCGCAATTTTAGGTTTAGCAGATGACAATATAGATAAAATCGTCGATTTGCCTACATTAGGAAAACCTACCAATCCTACATCAGCCAAAAGTTTTAGTTCCAGTATTATATTTTTTTCATCCCCCTTTTCACCAGCTTCAGCAAACCTCGGTGCTTGTCTGGTAGAAGTAGCGAATTTGGCATTTCCCTTACCGCCTTTTCCGCCTTTAGCAATAATAAACCTTTGATTTGCTTCCTTTAAATCCGCTATTACTTTCTTTGTTTCTCCATCTTTAATTAAAGTTCCTGCAGGAACTTTAATTAGAAGATCTTTTCCTTTTTTCCCATACTGCTTTTTTGTTTTTCCATCTTCTCCATTCTCGGCTATATATCTTCTTTTATATCTAAAATCCATTAAAGTTCTGATACTTTCACTGGACTCAATAATTACACTTCCTCCATCTCCCCCGTCTCCCCCGTAAGGGCCGCCTGAGGGCTCGAACTTTTCTCTTCTGAAAGAAACTGCTCCGTTTCCGCCCTTTCCTGCTTTGACAAATATACTGGCTGAATCAATAAACATATAATCATCCCTACTTTTATTTTCAATATTGCCTTGTTCTTTAGTAATTTAATTATATCAATTTTACATGGTCTGTCAATATTTATAGAAATATTTCTCTTTTATTGTTTTCTTTTAACAAAAATTTATGCGGTATCTTCTCTGATTTCTCCTCGTCTCAGAAAAAACACCGCAATCTTTACAAAGCTTGTTAAAAAAGTAAATGCGAACTTAGGCCAACTCTTCTTTTTTATATATGCTTACCTGCTTTTTATCTTTTCCTTTTCTTTCAAATTTAACTACTCCGTCTATCTTTGCAAATAATGTGTCGTCTCCGCCTCTTCCTACATTAATTCCCGGATGAATTTTAGTTCCTCTTTGGCGTACCAATATATTTCCGGCCAAAACAAATTGTCCGTCTCCTCTTTTTACTCCGAGTCTTTTAGATTCACTGTCTCTTCCATTTCTTGAACTTCCTACTCCTTTTTTATGAGCGAACAATTGTAAATTCAATTTTATCATTAATTACACCTCCTCATCCTCAAGCCTTACATTTTCAGGGTAACTTTCCATCAAATTTTTAATTCCCAATTCCATAGTGCTTAAAACTATATAAACATTATTTCTTTGTACCTCATTCAGATTTCCCTGAAGCAAAACTTTCAATATTCCTTCTTTATCATCAATATAGTATTTAATATTCTCTTCATCGACACCACATACTTCATGTAAAGCTATAAGTGAATTTTGAGTTAGTATCGATACAGCAGCACATACAATATCTCTCCCTTTACGGGAGTAACCAGAATGACCTTCAACATTGTATCCTACTATACCTCCTTCACTGTTTCTCAAAATTTTAACTTTAATCACGGCATTAACCTACAATCTTTTCTACTTTAACCTTTGTATATGGTTGACGATGGCCTTGTTTTTTTCTATAATTCTTCTTCGGCTTATATTTGAATACAATTATTTTCTTGCCCTTGCCTTGTTCCAAAACAGTACCTTCAACTTTAGCATCGCTTATATACGGATTCCCGATTACCGAATCATCATCCTTTGCTATGAAAAGTACTTTTTCAAATTCAACTTTTTCTCCTTCTTGAAGGTCAATTTTTTCAACAAGTACTATATCTCCTTCTTTAACCTTGTATTGCTTTCCACCTGTTTCAATAACAGCATACATAAAAAACACCTCCTCTAACCAGTCTCGCCGATGCAAGGTGCCTAAGCTTTAATACCTTCACCGAGCGGCTACTTCCGAAATTAAATTGTATCAAAATAAAACTTTTTTGTCAACAATCTTTGAAATTTTACTTTTTATATTCTTCCTCTTCCTCCACACATAGGACATATGGAAGTAAGCTTTGATGACAGAGTATTCCTTGCTTTTTTCCTTGTCATTTCAACAAGGCCCAAATTCGTTATTCCATATAAATTTGTTTTCGTTCTGTCTTTTTTCAATACTTCTTTCATCTTTTCCATAACTAAATTTATATCCTTTTTGTTTCTCATGTCAATAAAATCAATGACTATTATTCCTCCGATATCCCTTAATCTTATCTGCTTACCTATTTCTTCTGCCGCCTCCATATTAGTATTAAACACAGTACTTTCCAAACTTAAATCCCCTGTATATTTTCCCGTATTTACATCTATTGCCGTCAGTGCTTCCGTTTCATCAATAACTATATATCCTCCGCTTTTTAATTTAACCGTCCTTTTTAATGCTCTGCTTAATTCTTCTCCTACATTTTTAAAACTCATAATATCCAAATTTTCATCTAATATTATCTTGTCTGTCAAATCTGCAGAAACCGATTTCACTAATTTCGATATGCTTTTATATATTTTCCTGTCATTTACAATAACATTATCCATATTATTTAGTATCACGTCTCTGACAATTCGTTGGGTGATATCCATTTCCTTATATAATAACTTAGGGCAGGGAAGAAAATTTTTTTCCATTTCAATTCTTCTCCATATACCCATAAGAAATTTCAGTTCTTTTTTTATTTCCTCCTTATCAGCTCCCATAGAAGCCGTTCTCAAGATCATCCCGATACCTTCAACTTTAATCTCCTTAGCTATATTAAAAAGCCTTCTTATTTCCTCTTTGTCCTCTATTTTTTTAGATATATTTATTCTATTATTAAAAGGAGTAAGGACCAAATACTTCCCGGGAATAGTAATATGAGTTGTAACCTTAGGTCCCTTGTTTTGAAATGATTCTTTAACTACCTGAACTATTATTTCTTGCCCTGCCTTTAACGCTTCCCCAATGGAAACATTTTTACCGGAAGAAATCATGGGTTTGGGAATTACGTCTTTTATATATAAATAAGCATTCTTACCAATTCCTATATCAACAAATGCTGCTTCCATACCCAGAAGTACATTTTTCACTCTTCCCCTGTATATATTTCCCACAATTTCATCTTCCGGTTCTTCTTCTATATAATATTCAACTAATTTATCCTCTTCCAATATGGCTACCTCGGTTTTTTTGTTATTATAATATATTAAGATATAATTCATAAAAAAGATGCCCCCTGTCATTTCATATAATGTTGAATATGGAATTTTCTTTTTCTCCATACATATCAATCCTATGAATATTTACACAATAATCATCCAAGGACAAATGATAAAAATCAATAAACGAGGAAAGAAAATCTTTAGGTTTTAAATTTCCATTTTCTGATGTTTTAAGTAAAACATCTAAAACAATTATCCTGTCTTCTTTATTTTTTAAGACGATATTTCCAACTTGAGGTCTTATGTTTTCAATCTTTTGCTGTAATCTCCCTTTTTTCTTCCTTTCTTTCACAAATTCAATGCTATCGCAATTTAGATAATCCTTCATAAGTTTTTTAATTTCGTCTTCTGTCAATTCTTCTTTGATTTTAAATTCTATTTTATAATAACTCCACTGTATAACGGAGGACAAAGACGGTTTATCCTCCACATATTTTCCACAAATAATTCTAATATCTTCAGGCAATACTTTATTCATGGATTTTATAAATTCATCTATGGAAACTTTCCTTTCCAAATCGACATCCATATACTCTCCATCACTTGATATTCCTAAGGACAAAGGTGCCCCTATAGAAAACTTAAGATGAGGATTAAATCCTTCAGTATGTTTAACCGGCATATTACACCTTTTAAATGCTCTTTGAAACAATCTCATCAGATCCAAATGAGAGATATATTTCAAATAATTTTTTTTAGTGAACTTAATTCTTAAATTCAATCACATACACCACCCGAAAAACTTTCTTTGATTCCGCAATCGTTGCAGGCTAATCTACAATCTTTTGTCAATTCGCCCTTTAGAGATTTTTCATACTCCCTAATCAGATATTTCTTTGATACCCCTATATCTATAAAATCCCAAGGAAGCACCTCATCGGTTTTTCTTTCTCTCAATGCATAAAAATCTCCATCTATATTCATTTCTTTAAAGGCTTCCATCCATTTATCAAATTTAAATAAATTACCCCAACCATCAAACTTACATCCTTTTTCCCAAGCCCTTATTAAGACCTTACCTATTTTTCTGTCTCCTCTGGCAAGAATTGCTTCTAAATAACTCAACTTAGGGTCATGATAATTAAATGTTACCTTCTTATCCCTTATACTATTTCTCAATAAGGAAATTTTTCTGTTAAATTCATCTAAGGAATTCTGTCCCACCCACTGAAAAGGTGTAAAAGGCTTTGGTACAAAACACGCGGCACTTGTAGTGATTCTCAAATTTCCTTTTCTCCTTTCGGAAGGTGTAGCAAAAAACAAGTCCTTTACTTTATAAGATAAATCCTTTATTCCCAGGATATCCTCATCCGTCTCGGTGGGAAGTCCAATCATAAAATACAGCTTAATGGATGACCAGCCCTCACTAAAAGCATAAGTGGATGTCCTTATAAGGTCTTCTTCTGTCACTCCCTTATTAATTACATCTCTAAGCCTTTGACTTCCTGCTTCCGGAGCAAAAGTCAAACCCGTTTTCCTTACTTTTTCGATTTCTTGTATTACATCTAATTGGAAAGAATCCAATCTTAAAGACGGAAGGGATACTCCAACATCATCCTTTTCGAATTTTTTCATAAGTATTTTAATCAGATTTTCCAGCTGAGAATAATCACAGGAACTCAAGGAAGTAAGTGAAACATTATCATATCCGGTTTTTAATATTAGTTCTTCTGCAGTTCTTACAATAGTATCTACTTTTTTTTCTCTTACAGGCCTATATATCATTCCTGCCTGACAAAACCTGCAGCCTCTGCTGCAGCCTCTAAATATTTCAACAGGTACTCTGTCATGTACTATATCTATATATGGAACTATCAACTTATCGGGATAATATACATTATCAAGATTCTTGATTATTCTTTTTTTAACTTTAGAAGGAACATTATTATACTTAGGTATAAATTCTCTTACTGTTCCGTTATCATTATAAGAAACTTCATAGAATTTAGGAACATATACTCCCTCTATTAAGCAAACTTCTCTTAAAAATTCATCTCTTGATTTACTTTCCTTTTTCCACTTTTTAAATTTTTCGGTTATCTCAAAAAAAGCTTCTTCACTTTCCCCCATAACAAAAAAATCCATTATTTCCCACAAAGGTTCCGGGTTATAAGCACAAGGCCCGCCGGCTATAATAAAAGGATCTTCCTCTGTCCTGTCTTCCGAAATTATAGGAATACCGCCAAGATCAAGCATATTGATAATATTGGTATAGCTCATTTCATATTGAAGGGTAAATCCTACAAAATCAAATTCATTTATAGGAACCTTGTTTTCAAGAGTAAACAGGGGAATCCCTTCTCGCCTCATTCCATTTTCCATATCAGGCCAAGGGGCAAACACCCTTTCGCAGGCAATATCATCTTCTTTGTTCAATAAATTATAAATAATATGAAGGCCTAAATGAGACATTCCAACTTCATAAACATCTGGAAAAGCAAATGCAAATTTGACATTTATATTGTTTAAATCCTTTTTAACGGAATTCAATTCCATTCCTATATATCTTGCAGGTTTTTCTACTATAGGAAGAATCTTATCCAATTTCTCCACATTAATCAATTAATCCTCCACCTTCCTATTTTTCATAAGTAATATAATACCACTTTTTATACTTTTTTAATAGATTAAAAGCAAAATCAAGATGATTTTGCTTTTAAAAATTAATATATTCTTCCGGATTTACAGGTTCCCCCTTCACTCGTATTTCAAAATGTAAATATCTATTTCCTTCTTTAAGGTTTCCAAGGCTTCCAATCTTTTGTCCTTTAGCGACTTTGTCCCCTTTTTCAACATGAACTTCTTTCATCTGACCGTAAACGGCACTGATTTCTCCATAATCTACGGTAACAAAATATCCCAAACTATTTTTGTCCTCAATATCTGATACGGTTCCGTCGCCGATAGAATAAGCTACTCCTTCACTTGCAGGAATTATATCAATTCCGTTGTTAAAAACCTTATTTTTTACTTGTTTCCCTTCTCCAAAGTATTTATATATTTTTCCCTCCATCGGAACAATATATTCCTCTTTCCCTTGAAAACTGTTGAACACGGTTACAATTTTATCAGGTATCTTAATCTTGTTTTTAGCAAAATCAATTATCTTTTTACCGTCCTTTTTAATTTCAAATTTATAATTAACCCCTTTATCTATAATCCTTATAACATTATTGGAAAAATTAGAATTAATCCTTTTTAAAATTAAAATGATAATGATTATTATTAAAATGATAATCATTCTTTTTATCTGTTTTTCATAAAATCTTCTGTCCTTATAAAATTGCGTATTTATCCTAAAAATTTTGTTTAAATTTTTAATATTCATATTATCCACCTGCCTATCAATATATTAATAGAATATTTTAAACAGACAGGTTTTATTACTAATAATATTCTTCTTTTTATCTTAAAAAAACCCTAACCTCCGCAGTTAGGGCTTACAAACACTATTATGATTTATTTTTAATCTTTAATATGGGAATGTTGGCTACCAATGCCGGAATAGGCATATTATCAGTTTCCCTCCTGGTTCTTGTCATCTTGATATCCAATCCGTCCTTATCAATTTCTACATATTCAGAGATTACCCTTATTATATCTCCTTTAATCATTTCAAGAAATTTAGGCGACAAATCTCCTCTATCATGTACTAAAACAAGTTTTAATCTCTCTTTAGCAATGTTTTTACTGTTCGAGCTACTTTTACTAAAAAATCTTAATAAATCCAAAAAAATCCCCCCTTACCTTCCAAAAAGAATTTTCAATATTTTATTAAATTTTCCCTCATCGGTATTTAAATCAAGAAAATCTACTTTCTCTCCGAGTATTCTTCTTGCAATATTTCTATAGGCCATCCCTGAACGAGCATTTTGATCAGTAACTACCGGCTCACCTTTGTTAGTAGAAATAACTATGGCTTCGTCATCTGGAACAACCCCTAAAAGCTCAATTGCCAAAATGTCTATTATATCATCAATATTCATCATATCTCCCTTTTTAACCATATCTTGGCGAATTCTGTTAACTATAAGCCTTGGATTATGTAAGCCCTTTGATTCCAACAAACCTATTACTCTATCTGCATCTCTTACCGCTGATATTTCCGGTGTAGTTACAACAATAGCTTCATCCGCTCCTGCAATTGCATTTTGAAATCCCTGTTCGATACCGGCAGGAGAATCTATTATTACATATTCAAATTCTTCTTTTAAATTATTACATAGTTCCAACATTTGTTCAGGATTTATTGCGGTTTTATCCTTCGTTTGAGCAGCAGGAAGAAGATATAAACCCTCATATCTTTTATCTCTTATTAACCCTTGCTTTAATCTGCAAACTTTTTCTACTACGTCTACTATATCATAAACAATTCTATTCTCCAATCCCATTACTACGTCAAGATTCCTCAGTCCTATATCTGAATCCACTACTACTACTTTCTTTTCAAGTAATGCTAATCCAGTACCTATATTTGCTGTGGTAGTAGTTTTACCTACTCCTCCTTTACCAGATGTCACAACAATAACTTTGCCCATACTTTCTCCTCCTCTACTATTTATTCTTAAGTAAATAAGGCTCTATTACCACTTCTCCATCACATACTCTGGCTATTTCAGGCCATTTTGAAATATTCACTTCCCCATCGGGTTTTCTTGCAATAATATCAGCTATTCTAAGTTGGGTAGGGTTTAACTCGTAAGCGGCAACAAAAACTTTTTTGTTTCCATCTACTCCGGCATGAGCAATTCCTCTCAAATGTCCAAGTACTACAATGTTGCCTTTAGCCGATATCATCCCTCCCGGATTTATATCTCCCAGTATTACTAAATTGCCAGAATACTCTATAGTTTGTCCAGATCTCACAGTGGTAGTAATAAATTTTGTCATTCCTTCACTTTCATCCCTCAGAAAACCTTCCTCTAAGTTTTCCGAAGCTAAAGCATTTTCATTGATGTCCAATTTATATTTATCATTTATTAATTCCTTAATTTCACTTTTTTCTTCTTCTGTTAAAGCTTTTCCCTTAATATCAGATATTCTCCCTCCTTTGAAAAATGAATTCGACCTTTTCAGCTTCCTATCTAACTCATTTTTTATTAAAGAAAAATTCCCATCCTTTATATATATACATATTCCATTTCTTGTTCCCTTAAAAGAAACCAACTCATTGCTCATCTGCAGACCTCCAACAAATAACACTATTAATATTCTTCATTTAATTTGTAATTCCTTCTTTATTAAAAAATGAATTGGAAGGTGGACTACCTTGACAATTCATTTTCTATTGGTAACACTTCTTTTTGTTCTTCCTCTTCATTTAGACCAAGATATTCAGCTATAACATCTCTTGCTATTGGGCCGGCATAACCTCCGCTTCCTCCTTGAAATATTACTACCGATATGGCAATCTGAGGGTCATCGTATGGTGCAAAGGCCACAAACCATGCATAATCATCATAGGTATCCAATGTAACGGGATTAATACCGCTTTTTTGTGCCGTTCCCGTTTTAGCAGCCACTTTCACTGGGAATTTAGAAAATATGCTCTTTGCCGTACCTTCTACGGCAACCTTTCTCATCGCATATTTAACACGTTCCAAATTCTCATAATCGTTAAGCTTTATCTTGTGACCCGAATCTTCTCTTTTATATTCCACTGCAGAATTATCATAATTTTTTATTGAGTCAACCACTGACATCTTATGAAGATATCCTCCGTTTGACAAAGTGGCTATATAATTTGCCATCTGTATTGGAGTATAAGAATTTTGCCCTTGTCCAATAGTAATATTAAGAGTATCGGCTATATTCCAACCTGCCTGATTTAAATAAGTATATTTAATTTTATCGGCTAACCCTTCTCTTTCTCCCTCAAGCCTTTTTTCAGGATCTATTCCCATTTTATCCAATCTTTTTATTACTTCCGTTCTGGATAAAAGCTCTTCATTTCCTACCCAACTGATTATTTCATTTATTACTTCTTCTAAATCCTTATCGTCTAATTTTACGCCATCTTTTACATATTTATTTATGTTTTCTTTAAGATATCTTTTTAAAATGCCCTTAGTACTTGCAATCTTTTTACTTGGATCAGGAACTCCACCATGAGCTTCCGCCGGAACATCTATTTCTATTCCCGTTTTATCATTCAACCCAAATTTTTTAGCCATATTGGTGATATCCTCAATATCCAGCTTAATTCCAATACTTTCTCCTGTCCTTTGATTTTTTCCGAGAGCTAAGGTATAAAAGTAATAGTTACAGGAATCTCTTATAGCATTATATACATTTTCATTTCCATGACTTCCTCTGCCATTTTTCCATATCAGGCATGTAAATCTCTTATTGCCTATATCTACATAACCCATATCTCTGATGGTCTTATTAGGATCCATACCTTTCTCCAAAGCCGCCATAGCGGTAACCATCTTAAAAGTGGACCCAGGCTGAATAGCCGTTTGTAAAGCAACATTGTATAAAGGCCTTGGTGCTAAAGTGTCCTCCTCGTTTTCGGGAAAGAGGCTTTCCCAATCTGAATTTGATATTCCTGTGGAAAACATATTTGGATCATAGTCCGGATAATTGGCTAAGGTCAATATTTCTCCGGTTTTTACATCTGTGGCAACCAAAGCTCCGCTTGTTGCATTGACATAAGGTCGTCCTTTTTTCTTATTGGTTCCAAATTTATAATTTCCCCACTTGCTTTCGTAAACTCCGCCTTTTTGAATTGCTTCTATGCCCTTTTTAAGAGCGGCTTCTGCTACCTCTTGTAGCTTCGCATCGATAGTAAGATATAAATTATCTCCCGGTGTGGGATCTTCCTGACTGATTGTATTAATTGTATTTCCAAAGGCATCAACCTCCACAATTTTTTTGCCTTCTTTTCCTTTCATCTGATCTTCATACTTTTCTTCTATTCCCGTTTTTCCTATTATATCATTGGGAGAATAGCCGTTTTCTTCAACGTATTTTTTTATTTCATTAGATTGAGATATCTTTCCTAAGTATCCTAATATATGAGATGCAGTATTCCCGAGGGGATAATATCTTATCGGTTCAATAGAAACCTGAACACCTGACATATCCATTTTTCCCTCTTCCAATTTTGCTACAGTTGAATCCTTTATCCCATATGCGATATTAATCGGTTGATAAGCTCTATAGCCTTGGCTGTTCAACTGATCCAATATTAAAAGCATAGGTCTTACTTCATATTCGCTAAGTTTTTTATCTATTTCAAATTTATCTCTCAAAAAGTAAAAAGCTTCTTCCGCACTGCTTTTTTTTGGAATATTAAATTGGCTAAACCAATTATTTTTATTATTTATACTTACATATTGTAAATTTGAAACGGATATCTTGGGATTAACACCATTATTCAGCAAAACTTCCTGAGCAATATTTTTAACTTTCTTATCCAATATGGTTTCTTTTAACGCACCTGTTTTTTTACCCAGCTCTATTAAAACGTTTATAGGTGTATCAGAGCCTGAAGAACTATTGTCTTTGAATTTGTAAATCAAGCCCGTCTTTTCCTCATTCAACTCATAAGTAACGGGACATTTAACATTCTTCTCTTCGATCTTGGAAATTAATATTTTACCCGGAATTATAGTCTCCGTAACTTTGCCCTTATCATCTTTTTCCTCTACTACCTTTTCCAATAAATTATTAACGGAAGTCTGCATTACTATATTCACGAAATCATCTTTTGCACTACTCTTCATCGTTATATTATTATATTTCTTCATGAGAGATCTTTTCTGACTCTCATATTCCTCGTCAAATGTTAAATCAAAAGGCTGAATTTCAATATCGTCTACATATCCTTTACTTTTTAATAAATCATAAGTTAATTGTCTGGATATAGGATGATCTATTATTTTTCTTATAATGTTTCTGTCATTACCTATAAGGCTAAGTATACATTCCTCGGGAGACGATTTAAGAGGCAGTTTGTTCTCCGTCTTCCATTCATCTATGTCTTTCCCCTCCTCAAAATTAAAAACAACCCCTCCGTCAGCAAGAGAAATTTCTATAGGCATGTCTATTCCTTTGCTCTGCAGAGCATGAATAGCTTTATTCCCTGTTAAGAACTTAAAATTTTCGTTATCAACATAAAATGTATTTAATATTTGATGAAGAAAATTATTATTAATTATTATATCAATGATTTTTTCTTCCGGATCTTGGTTCTCATTATTATATGAGTCTTCATTTTTGTATTTAAAAACATTCATTTCTATAGGAAATTCATCTATATAATTAACGCCATCCTCCTCTAAAAGTCTTGACAAATTTAATACTGTTTTATTTCTTTCTTTTTTATCCTTTAAATTCAATTCATCTTTTAAAATCTGAACAGTAAAACTTGGCTTGTTCCCTGCCAACAGCCGTCCATACCTGTCCCTGATTTCTCCTCTCGGTGCGGTAATGGAAATTTCTTTCAGTCTTTTATTATCGGATATATCCCTATAATAATCTCCCTGAACTATTGTTAATCTTGCCAATTGAAAAAAAAGAACAAAAAATACTGCAAAGATAAAAATCATCAGTATGTTATATCTGTCCTTTAATTTATCAATAAGTTTCACAGAACTCACCTCTATTTTCCTCCAAATTTAATGGAAGAAACAGTAAATTTCTTCAATAACCATTTATATAATGGAATTGATAAAATAACATTATATATTATTTCAATAATTATAACATTTCTTATAAGATCATAAAAATAAGAATTCATTGATAGAAAATACATTATTATAAAATACAGGAGATGATATATAACCGTTCCCAGGGAAATAAAAATAAAAGGTGCGATTAAGCTATCCTTATATATTTTAGTTTCCATAATTCCAATAAAATATCCTATTAAAAAATATATAAGAGCATTTACCCCAAGTACAGGACTAAAAAAAATGTCCTGAAGAAATCCTGCGATTATCCCTACCACAGCTCCCTCCCTTTTTCCGTTCAAAATAGCTAGGGATACTACAATTATCAAGGCAGTATTAGGAACAACCCCTAATACTGCTATATGTGGAATAATCGTACTCTGCAATATGAAGTTGAAAATAACAATGCATAAAATAATTAACCAGCGCAAATTTCTACCCCTCATTATTTATTAATAATTATATATACTTTATATATCTTTTTAAAATTTATGGCCGGGTCCACTAAAATACTTTTCATCAAATTTTTTTCATCTTTTTCTACTTCGGTCACTTCTCCGACATATAAATCTTTCACAAAACCTTCTCCAAGTCCGGAAGTAAAAAGCTTGTCTCCTTTAACTATATCTGCATCACTGTCAAATAAATATCCTGACAACTTTCCATCAACACTTCCCGATAAAATCCCTCCGTCTTGAGTTCTTATTATCTTATAAGAAATATCACTATTTTCATCTATTATAGATATAACCTTTGCCCAATTATCTCCTACATCTGAAACTCTTCCTACCAATCCTTCTTGCACAACATTATTTTCAATTTCTATTCCCTGAACAACTGTGTCACCCTTTTTTATTCCATCTTTTAGTCCTTTATCTATAACAAATCTGTCAAACCAATTTCCAGGTTCTTTTGCAATGATATTAGCACCTACCAAATTATATTTTGTATTATTTAATAGCTGTTCTTCTTTCTGAAGATAATCTGCTTTAGAAATAATATTTTCATATTCCCTATTTTTATTTTCTAATTCTGCTACTTTTTTTCTGAGGTTTTCATTTTCCTCCTTTAAACGAAAAACATTCTTTACAGAATCTATTCCATTAACAACCTTATTACTTGCAGCAGAAAAAACTTTTTCCACCGGAGAAAAAATATTTCCTATTATTCTCTCCACGGAAGTCAACTGCATTCTTTCAGAACCCGTTAACCCGATGATGGCTATTAGAATGATAGTAATTGAAATAACTATCATTCTATCTCCATATTTTTTTAGAAATGACATAATTATCACCACTAACCAATTCTATTATTATTGGACGACGTCCTTTTAAGCACATCTATGCTGCCTAAAGTTTTCCCCGCCCCCAAAGCCACACAATCTAAGGGGTTTTCCGCTATATATACAGGCATTCCCGTTTCTCGGCTTATAAGCCTATCAATCCCATCAAGTAAAGCTCCGCCTCCGCTTAATGTTATTCCCTGCTCCATTATATCAGATGCAAGTTCCGGAGGAGTCTTCTCAAGAGTAAATTTTATAGCCTCTACTATATTATTAACCGGCTCCTTCATTGCTTCATATATCTCTGAAGAACTTATCTCTATAGTATTCGGAAGTCCGCTTATCAGATCCCTTCCTCGTATACTCATCTTCGTTTCTTTTTCCTTAATATCAGCCGAACCAATGGAAATTTTCACTTCTTCCGCTGTTCTTTCACCAATCATCAAATTATATTCCTTCTTAATATAATATACGATAGATTCATCTAATTCATCTCCGGCAATTCTTATAGAACGGCTGGTAACTATTCCTCCCAAAGATATGACTGCAACTTCCGCTGTACCTCCTCCTATATCTACGATCATGCTTCCGGTTGCTTCGTGAACAGGAAGACCTGCTCCTATTGCTGCGGCCATAGGCTCTTCTATTAAATAAGCCTCTCTTGCTCCTGCATGAATAGTAGCTTCTTCTACAGCTCTCTTTTCCACCTCGGTAACACCTGATGGAACACATATTACCACTCTCGGCTGAAATATTGTTTTCTTCTGAATTGCTTTTCTTATAAAATATTTAAGCATATTCTGCGTTATATCAAAATCAGCAATAACTCCGTCCTTTAAAGGTCTTATAGCTACTATATGTCCCGGAGTCCTGCCTATCATTTTCTTTGCCTCTTCGCCTACTGCTAAAACCTGCTTTGTATTTGTCTGAATTGCTACTACAGAAGGCTCTCTCAATACTATTCCTTTTCCTTTCATATATACCAAAGTATTTGCTGTTCCTAAATCTATACCCATATCTTTCGTAAAACTACTGAATAAGCCCATATATTGTTCCTTCCTTTCTTCTCCTTAAATTATACTTCTTTCCTTAAAACTTACATATCTATTATCACCAATTATTATATGGTCTAACACCGTAATCCCGACAATATTACCCGCTTCTATTAGTCTATTAGTAATATTGATATCTTCAGGACTGGGATTTGGATCTCCACTTGGGTGATTATGTATTAAAATAATGGAATTTGCACTCTTTCTAATAGCCAAATTAAAAACTTCCCGAGGATGCACAATGGAAGAATTCAAATTTCCAACAGAAATTGTTTCAATACTTATTATATTATTCTTTGTATTTAATATCGCTATTTTAAAATATTCCTTTTTTAAATATCTCATCTCCTCCATGAGCAGATTTACTAAAACCTCAGGAGAACTTACCTGGATTTTTTCCATATTATAATTATATTGAGATGAAATTCTCTTTCCCAGTTCGACTGCAGCGACTATCTGTGCTGCTTTACAATATCCGATTCCCTTGATTTGGGTTAACTCTTCCTGTTTAACATCAGACAAATATCCGATTCCGTTTTGATCCATGGATAATATCTTCTGAGCCAAGTCCATAGCGGTATCATCTTTATGCCCGGTTCTTATGATTATGGCCAAAAGCTCCGAATTAGATAAAAAACCTACACCATGCCTTTGAAGCTTTTCCCTTGGTCTCTCTGAAACAGGCCAGCTTTTAATCGTATAATTCCCTAAGGTTACATCTTTTTTCTCCATAGGATTTTCTACTCTCCTTGAAAATAATGTTTTTTCATAATAAACTTATATTAAAATATTTTTCTAAAAGATAATCAAGTTTAAAAACCGGCATACCTACTACATTAGAATAACATCCCTCAATTCTTTCAACTAATATTTCTCCATATCCTTGTATTCCGTACCCTCCAGCTTTATCCTCATATTCATTGGTTTCTATATAATTTTTGATTTTATCATCACTTAATTTTCTAAACACTACCTTTGTTTTCTCATAATCTATAATTTTAATATTTGAATCTGCCTCTATAATTGATATTCCAGTTACTACATTATGTTCTCTCCCACTCAACAGTTTTATCATATTAAAGGAATCCCACTCATCTTTAGGTTTTCCCAATATCATATTATCTATATAAACAACAGTATCAGCTCCGATTATTATTTCGTGATTTTTAAAATACTTTTCAACACTTTTGGCTTTCTCGAATGATAATGACATAACCGTTTCTTCCGGACTAAAATTTCCCCTTACTTTTTCATTTATAAAACTGGGATATATTTCTAAGTCAATCTTATATTTAGAAAGAATATCCTTTCTCCTTGAAGAAGAGGATGCCAATATTACTTTTCTCATATATAATACCACCTAATCTCTATTAATTCCTATTTTTTTTAAATTTTTTTCTAAATTTTTATTAATATAAATTGAAGAAAGACCAACAAAATATCCTGTAAGAAGACTTACGGGAAGCAATGGGGGTAAATAAGAAAATACCTTAAAATTATTCATTATCAGACTTGCCACTGCCACTTGAGAAACATTATGAGCTACTGCCCCAAATATACTTACTCCAATAAGACTAAATATATTGGAAAAGTATTTATAGACAAAATACATAATTAGGCAACTAAAAACCGAACCTAATAAACTATATATTAAACTGGAAACACTTCCTGTGCTTAACACAAAAGCTATACTCTTCAATATTCCTACAATTAATGCTTCTTTAAAGCCAAATAATACTAAAGTTATCAATATGACAATATTGGAAAGTCCCAGTTTAGCTCCAGGTATAATAAAAGGGACAGGAATAAAGGATTCTATAATACTTAATGCCAATCCCATAGAAACCAGCAATGCCAAAAACAACATACTCCTTATATTTCTCACAAATACCCCGCTTTCTTAATAGCTAAGATAATCTATTTCATTTTCACCATTTTCTCCTTTGATTTCAATTATTAGTCTATTCGGCAAGCAAACTATCGTTTCTCCAGGCTTAGAAATATATCGCTGCTTCACATCTAATTTATCAGGACAATCTGCCTCAATTACTCTAACTTTTTCATCCCCTATTTCTATTAAATTATAACCGTATTTCGTTTTAATTGGTATGGTTTTTCCTACCATTTTCGGATTAAAAGTAATTTTTTTGTACTCCTTCCCATTCACTTGAATACTAATATATTTTGAATTATACGATGTTGCATCTCTTTCCACATATATAATAGAAATTAGGCTTATGATTATAATAATGATTATTAAATATTTATCTCCTTTTGTCAATAGAAACACCTTTCCATTATAAATGAATTAGGTATTATACATAATTAGTTTACCATTTATATTTTTCATTTACAAGCTACAATTTTATGTAAAAATATATAAACAAAAAATACCCTAACTACTTCATAGGGTATTTATAAAATCCACAAAATCAAAGGACAATTGTATAAAAAAGTTTTCCATGGAATCATTAATACATCTTTTTCTTAATTTCAGCTATATTATCGTTAATGTAATCCCTTATCCATAGCAATATATCGGGACTGTTTATATCAACAGAACCAAGAATTTTCTTTATTTGTATCGTATCGAAGATAAACTCATTTTTGTCATAAATATGTTTATAATAAATATCTACGTCTTTATTTGTGTTGATTAAAGTCATTATTGTCTGTCCCATGTTTCCAAGGGGTTCCCTGTCTATGTGAAAATATTTGAAAGAAAATTTTATCCTTGTTCCCTTGCCTTTCACAGATTCAATATTAAAATCTCCGCCACACTGTTTAGCCGCCTGCTCGGTTAATGGAATTCCCAGTCCTACTTTTCTTGTCTTTCTCGTTGTTACAAAAGGGTTAACCGCATTATTGGCAGTATATTCATCCATTCCCTTACCGTCATCATCTATCTCAACAGATAAGATATCATTTTTCGTATCTTCATTTATTACTATAGTTATTTTATTTGCTTCAGCATCTATAGAATTTATGCCCAAATCTAAAACATGAAGTGACAGTTCTTTCATTTTATCCGTTTCTCCTTATTTCTTAGATACCTAAAAACTTCATTTAAATTCAAACTGCTCAATTCCATAAAATTTTCGGCTTCGTTTATTTGCCATAGATCATGGGCATCCGAATTCGTAATGATATTATAAATGCCCTTTATGTTCATTTTTTCTATCATTTCTTCATTGCATTCAGAAGAAATTTCCACAGTGGATATGTCTAAATTTTTTGGAATAAATCCGAGGACAGACAGTATACTGTAAGATTTCCTGTCTATATGGGCAGGAACAATTATTCCGTTATATTTCTTAACTAATTTATCTATTTCATCTATAGAATAGCTGCTGGCACTGGTAAGAAGCTTCTCTTCCCTATATATTACAGAATCCTCTTCATCTAATGCCAGCTGTTGTCCAAAAAATTTTTCTGCATTTTTTATGTCAGGAATACTATCATATATCAGTTTCCCAAATTCCAATCCTTCTTCAATATTCCTAAAATAACAGAGAATATGAACCTCTTCTTTCGTATTTACTTCCATTCCCGGTATCAATAGTATTCCTCTTTTATATGCAATTTTTTCTGCTGAACTTACATTTATCATTGAATTATGATCCGTTATGGAAATAATATTGAGCTTTTTTATATATGCCATATTCACAATATTGTTAGGCGTCATATCATCAGATGCACATGGAGATAAAGACGAATGTATATGCATATCAAAAGAATATTTCATATTAAATACCCAAATTATTTAATTGACAGGCAATTTCATAACTGGTAAGTTTAGATTTAAATAAAGCTACTTTTTCCTCTTTAGCTTTTTCAACAGTATTTTTATCAATTTCCATATCTTCAGCTATGATTATGCCGGACATATTTACTAAAACAGCAACTGCAATAATATTAATATGAGTCTGAATGGTAATCCAAATATTGTTTTCTTTTCCATTGGCCATCACAACACTTAACAAATCTCCTATATATGCTCCGTCGACTTCCCTGTTTTCATCAAATCCCCCTATTGCTTCCAATTTTAAATTTTCAGCTATATCTTTAAGTTTCATATTTCTCCTCCATCATCATTTAATTTTTTCAAATCCTTTATAAATATGCAATCTTTTACTTGGGCAAAACCCCTTATGGTATCTTCCGCCAAAGCATGACAAGTTGGAGCTCCGCAAGAACCGCAGTCAAGTCCCGGTAATGCGTTTTCTATTCTTTTCATTCTTGCCAATTTTTCCATCGCCCTATTTATATCCTCATCTAAATTCAATATTCCCTTCTGTTCAATTTTATTTGTCCAATTTATAATTCCATTTTCTAATATCTTCTTAATATAATCTTCATCAGTATATTTAGTAGCGGTTACATTATATCCTGTATAGTAAGATAACCTTTCAATAATACTTTTAGCTATAAAGGGATTTTCCACATTTAAAGGTCCTCCTACACATCCTCCCATACAAGCTAACCCTTCAAAGTACACTACACTATCAAGCTTTCCAAGTTCCATCTTCTCCAATACTCCTATTACATTTTCAATTCCGTCTACTGCAATATAATTATCTATTCCAATGGATTTACTCTGCCCCCCTACCGTTGCCCAGCTTATCCCATTTACAGTCCCTTTTTCATAATGATTACAGGACTCAATCCTCTTCATCTTTTCAACAACTGGGCCATATATCTTATTTATTGCAATAGCTCCGTTTAATGAAGACTTCTCTATTCCTATGGGTTTCATGATGCTGGTAACCTTTGCAGGACATGATGCCAAACAAAATACTCCTATTTCTTCTGACTTATAACCATATTGTCTCTCTGCAGCTTCTCTTGCCAATCTTCCCGCTATTTCCATCGGAGATTCGACATTAACTATATTTTCTATAAGAGAAGGAAATTTAACTTGTATAAGCCTTAATATTGCCGGGCACATAGAAGATATAATAGGTTTGCGAATATCTTTCCTGTTAATCATATGCTTAATAACATTAGTCAATATATCAGCTGCTATTCCTTCGTCAAAAACACAATCAAAACCTATTTCCCGAATTCCCTCATATACCCTGTCCATATCTACGCTGCTGTTAAATTGTCCATATAAAGATATGCTTGGAATAGCTATATTGAATTTAAACTCCTTTAATCTGCTTAAGTCATCTGTAACAGAATTCTGTGCATGACTTGGGCATACTCTTATACATTCTCCGCAATCAATACATCTTTCCTTTGTAATAACAGCCTTTTTATTTCTGACCCTTATAGCTTCTGTAGGGCATCGTCGCATGCAATTTGTACACCCTATGCATTTCTCATCATTCAATACTACGGAATGAAAATATTCTCTCATTTTTCATACCACCTAATCCAATTTTATTAGCTAATATATATTTTCATATTTACAGTTGTTCCCTTATTAATTTCTGAAGCAATATCAAATTTATCACAAAATTTTTTCATATTAGGAAGTCCCATTCCTGCACCAAAGCCAAGTTCTCTTATATCATTAGATGCGGTTGAATATCCTTCCTGCATAACTAAATCAATATCTTCAATTCCTGGGCCTTTATCTTCAGCTATAATTTCTATTTCCTTTGGAGAAATATTTACAAATATTTTCCCTCCAATAGAATGAATCACTAAATTCATTTCCGCCTCATAAGTAACTATAGCTGTCCTTCGTACTATTTGGGGATTAATTCCCAGTTGAACAAGAATCTTTTTTATATTGCTTGATGCATCCCCTGCAGTAGCAAAATCATTTCTGGCTACTTCATACTCCATATTGATTAAATTATTGCTCATTGGTTGCCAACTTCCTTTTTAATAGTAAGTCCCTCTAAATTCTCCTTATATAATTTTCCAGATGCAGTATACATTGTCTCTTCAGTAAACATTATAACAAAGTTCTTCTTTTTCGCTATCTCAATTATTGTGCTTGCAGGCCTTTTCCCTCTAACAAATACAATTGCCGATAGGTCAACCATCTCCGCCGCCTTCATTATTTGAGGATTATTAAGTCCTGTTAAAAGTATAGTTTCCGAATTCACACAAGCAAGTATATCACTCATCAAATCAGAACTAAATGCATACTTCACCTCTCTGTCGAGATATTCTTCTCCCGTTAAGATTTCTGCATTTAAAATTTCCTTTATTTCTTTAATTTTCAATATTACACCTCCCTGCCATATTTACCATCATAAGTGAAAATTATATAGTTAATTTATTTTATCTTAATTCAAATTATATCATAAATAAAGGATTATCATAAACTCCATTAAAAATAAATTTCATGATATTACATTCCGTTTAAACAGAGTATAGGTAACTGATAAATAACAGATAAATACTAAAATAAAAATTCCATAGATGTTTAAAATATTTGTAAATACCTGATGCTCTGTAACATAAGGGATATATTCCCGATAGTTTGCCTTTGATAAGTAGGCAAAAACTGCTCCTGAACCGCAAAACGCCACTAAAATGGGAATACCAAACCATACGGACATTTGTTGCCGGATATAACGACTGATTTGTTTTTTATCCACTCCCAGTTTTCCTATAATTTCAAAGCGCTTTTTATGTTCTGTTGCATCTGTAAGCTGCTGCAATGCTAAAATAGTGAGACATATGACAATTAACACCAAGCTTGTATAAGTTCCCCCAAGACGAAGCATAAGAGAGTTGGATATTCCCTCGTTAAGCTGTAACGTTTTAAGTCTCACATATCCACTGTCTTTTGGAATAATACCAGTATCGTTTAGCCAATGGCTTACTTCATTATCCATATTTACTGCGAAATCATAAGAAAGAGGCTCCGTGGTATTTGCAGCATAATAGGTGGTTCCAAGGGTGAGTGTATTACACACAGAATCAGGCAAGATATAAACCGCCTTCATACGGCTTGTAAAAATCCCCATACCCACATTTATCTGATAATCTGCTCCCTTGGCCTTCGTAAGTGTGCATTCCCCAGCCCGTATTTGTGTATGCAGTTTATTGAATTGCCTTATTTCATCAGATAATGCTGTATTAGACCAAGCGACGGCAAAACTGTTTTTGGGCAGGGATATTTCCTCATGTCCCGATAGCCTAAGCAGAGAGTTGTAATCGCTTAATGAAATGCCAAGAACAGGCATATAATTTTCTATTCTTATATTAAAATCGCTGTCTTTTAGAAAATATGTTTCCACATTTGCGGTACCAGCAACTTCATAACCTCCCTTCGCCAAATAAGTATCAATGTATGAATAATCCATTTCTGCCTTTGGTAAATCATTAATATTATCCACTCTTGTATATGCTGAAAAGATTTGTACGTCGTAGATAGAACGCACTTTCAAATATCCGTCTGCCTGTGCAGTATAGGTAGGCATCCATCCAAGTAAAACAAGTGAACTCATAAAAACGCAGGTCAAAATTGCCATAGTTTTTGAATTTGTTTTTAATTTTGAAATAATTTGCCCCAACAAAAACAGATTCTGAAACCGGAATTTTTTTGATTTCTTTTTTGCAAGAACCACCATCCATGAAATACAGCAAAAAAAGGCAACAAGACTAAATATAACCATTCCCATTGAAAGCACCGGGGGAACGAAATTATAAATTCCTCCGCTGATCATACCCATTCTCAGCATATCATCAATAAGTCCTTGCATTTGTAACAAGAAAATACCTGTTGCCAATCCGGTGACGGAAAGCAGAGCAGCAACCAGACTTCCCTCTCTTTTCATTTTACAAGTCGTAACAACAAAGATAGCGGCACAAATCAAAAAAATTATCGTGCCGAATGTACAGGCAGCAACCAGCTTCATTGCTCTTTGGCCGAATTGATTCCAAAAGGGAATGATCTTTATAAAACAAAGGAGCAAGATACAGATAGCTAAAGCAGAAGATAATATCACACTTGAAAAAAGCATATCCTTTATGGTAACCGTGCTTTCCGTATTATAGCTGTCATGAAGCATGTCAATTACTTTCTGCTTACGGATTACATGAACGTTTCCAAATCCGATGATAATAAACAATGCGGTAAAAAACGTCAGTGTCCATAAAATCGTGTCCGGAAATATCGAAAAATAAAAATGATAAGATTCTCCAAAGGAAGCCATGATAATAGCGCTTACAATTTGCGATAGTAATGTCCCAAAGAGAATTCCCATAACAACGGCAATCAGTCCCATTAAGAGCATTTCTATAAAAAACATATAGGCAACTGTTCGCTGCTCCATACCCATAATAATTTGTAGTGCAAATTCTTTCTTCCTTCGCTTAATCGTATAGCGATTTACGTAAGAAATCAAAAAAACAAGCAGCATGGCAATCAGCGGTATAATAATTTTCATCTTGCCAGAAAAATAATCCAGATTCATTTGAATAGGTAACCTGCTGTTATAAAACGGACTAGTAATGGAAAGAAATCCATAAAACAAACCCACAGAAAGAACCATGGTCAGCAGATAAATTAAATAATCCTTTGCGGAACGTTTTACATTTCTCAGAGCTAATTTAACGTACATCGGACAGGTCACCTCCCAGCAGTGTCATCACATCAAGGATTTTTCCAAACAATTGTTTACGGGATTGTTCGCCCCTCTGTATTTCTGTGAAAATTCGCCCATCCTTCAGAAACAGAACCCTCCTGGAATAGCTGGCAGTAAAAGCATCATGAGTAACTATAAGGATAGTTGCATTAAGCTCTTGATTCATGGTTTGAATAGTGGTAAGAAGCATTTGTGCGGAATGGCTGTCCAGGGCTCCAGTCGGCTCGTCAGCCAAAATCAGTTTGGGATTATTGATCATTGCCCTGGCACAGGCACATCGTTGCTTTTGTCCGCCGGAAACCTGATAGGGAAACTTATTCAGAATGGAGAGAATGTCAAGCTTTTCGGCCATTTCCTCCACACGCCGGTCTATATCATTCTCAGGTACTTTATTGATAGTCAAAGCCATGGCAATGTTTTCACCTATAGTCAGGGTATCCAGAAGGTTAAAATCCTGAAAAACAAAGCCCAAATTTTCCCTGCGGAAACGAGCCAAGTTCTTTTCCTTGATTTCCGTAATATCGGTATTATCCAAAAAAATATGGCCGGCACTGACCGTATCAATAGTGGAAATACAGTTTAAAAGTGTTGTTTTCCCGGAACCGGAAGCTCCCATAATGGCAATAAACTCACCGTTGCTAACTTCAAAGCTGATATCGTCAATAGCTTTGGTGATATTTCCCTTGTTCCCATAATATTTTTCAATATGTTCGATCCTTAAAATTTGTTCCATTTATTTCACCTCATATTCATTTTAAGGAATAGAGAAATTAAAGTGTATCGACTTTTCTTACACAGTTCTTACAAAAATGTAAGAAGTACAGAAATTTCACCCCCGAACTTTAACAAAGTCACCTTTTGGAAAACTAAGTTCTATTGTCGTCCCCTGCCCTTGCTTTGAATGGGCTGAAATGCCGATACCTAATTTGTCACACAGCCGTTTGCATAAGTACAAACCGATGCCTGTAGAATTTCTGCCGGTTCTTCCGTTTTTGCCGGTAAAGCCTTTATCAAAAATTCGCGGCAAATCGCTTGCGGAAATTCCGATGCCATTGTCTCGAATAAGGAGCTTAACCTTGCTCTGCTCAGAACAAGACTCAAAAATCAAAAGAGGATGATCGCTTCTGTATTTTACCCCGTTGACAATAAGCTGATTTAAAATAAAACCAATCCATTTCTCGTCGGTATAAACGGTATATTCACAATTCTCTACCCGGACGGAAATATGGTTTTGAAGAAGAAGTTGTTTGTTTTCCCCAATGGCGGCATGAACCATATCCGATAAAACGACTTCTTTAATCAGATAATCCTTTTCCACATTTTCGCTGCGGGCATAGTAGAGCGCCTGATCTACAAAATGGCTGATTTTCTCTAACTCTGCCATTACCTTTCTTGTAGTATCGGATTTATTGTTTTCACATACAAGCTGCATAGCGGCGATAGGTGTTTTTACATCATGTATCCATTGTTCGATATATTCCTTATATTCTCCCCGTTCCCGCTTAGAGCGAGATACCTCTTCTATCATGGATTTATTAGATGTCCTCAAAATATTATAATATATTTTGTCATCCTCTCGTGTCGGCATATCCATCACTTCAGCAATCAGATACTTTTTATCCAAACTGTCAAGCTGTAAAAGAATTTGTTTAAAATATCTGTATCGAAAACAGTAACATATGCCTATATAAAAAATTACAATCAAAGCCCATGAGATAAGAAGAATACAGATGATATCTTTATCAATGTTTACTGCAGACATGAAAACAGTAAAACCTACCATGGAAAGAATATGAGTAATGATGCAAGGAATCTGATCCTTTAAATAATCCCTGCAGCTCATATCATATACCCCTGACGGTGTTTGGTTTGGATCAAATCCGCCACTCCTATTTGCCTGAGCTTATCCCTAAGCCTTGTTATATTCACACTCAAAGCATTATCATCTATATAAAGCTGATTATCCCAAAGATATTCCACTAAATCTGCACGAGGAACAATTTTCCCGGCATTCTTAAAAAGAAAAACCAAAATCTTTAATTCGTTTTTTGTGAGTTCAGCAAAGTTATTTTGATATTCTACCTTACTGCTTTCCAAATGCAGGGTTATTTCATGATAGGTCATTAAATCTACCTGTCCCGAGGCATAGGCACGTTTCAGCAGAGAAGCAATACGAGCTAACAAGATGGAGGTATTATAAGGTTTCGTGATAAAATCATCCCCACCTAACATAATACTGTTCAATTCGTCCATATCCGTATCTCGGCTTGTTACGAAAATAATAGGCACATTTGAAAAGGTACGAATGTTAGAGCATATTTTAAAACCATCCTGTACAGGCAGATTTATATCCAGTAAAATCAAATGAGGGTTACAATTTTTTATATCATTGATAATGTTTGAAAAATTCATCGGGATATTAACGGAATAACCGCTGCCTCTCAAAAGAACAGATAATTCTTCCCGAATTACAGGGTCGTCTTCAATAATCATTATTTTATACATGGATTACATCACTCCTTTTTTCTGTTTTCTTTCGGCATACCGTTTTGAGGCTCCTGAAATATTTTAATATTGCCAATGGGCAGACAATGGTATTGGTTGTGTACGTCTGTCCATTATGCGAATATCTTAATCTCAGTATATACGCAGAAACAGATAACATCAAGGGAATGATTTTTTATAGCTTTCGTTACCATCCTTTTTTAGGAACTGCTTTCACATGTTTTTTAGCAGGTTTTTTAAGTTCCATCTTATTATCCGTTGCTAATATCAAAATTACGGACAATAAAAGTGTAAGTCCCAGACTGAAAATACATAAAGGAGTATTCCATCTAACGGAAGGATCATAGGCTCTATACCGTACTATGCCCAGCGCCGCTGTAATGGGGTACATGTTATACAAAAATTCACTTCCGGCAGCAAACATACCTCCGTACCCATAAGCAAAAGCAAAAATAACACCTACAAGGAAACCGCTCTGGGCTTTGCTGGTAACGATAATAATGGGCATAACCGCAATATAAAGCAGCAAATTCACAATGGTGGTTTGAATAAGTCCCCGCAACGCCAGTTGCAAAGTGAATCCCGGGAAACCCGCAATAAAATTGAAAATAATCGTGAATACCGTACATACGATCCCAAAGGTCAGCGACAAAATCGATCCTACAATCAGTTTTCCTGTCAGCAGCTTTCGAAAGCTCACCGGCACTGTTAAAATGCTTTTCAGAGTATCGTCTCTTTGTTCTCGGGTAATGAGATACCCCATAATTAATGTAATGCATGCTGGAAAAAATGTCGTCATGTTGTTTTTAATGACCTGTTCCGTAAAGTAGGTAAAATCCCAAACAGAACCATCATTTGCCATAGAAGTGAATATTGTCAACAATACGGATAATAACATCAAGGCCACTCCAATGAACGGTATGGAGTAGTGTTTCATTTTATAAAGTTCCGTTTTTATAATGCTTCTCATATCAGCACTCCTCCCATTTCTTATACAGATATATAATGATTCCCACAGAGGTAAATGCCATAACTGCCAGAATTGTAAAGGTAAGTTTCGTAGAGGGAATAAGGTCAAGAGATTTAAACATCAGCA